>SUXW01000018.1 GCA_015060765.1 Bacteroides sp. | reverse complement strand
TGAGGGGTATGTTCACTGACAGTTGGCCGGTATGCAATGCCACATCAGTGGAAACGGCAGAAAGAAACTGTTGGGCATGGATGTCGGGACGGAGTACTTCGAACTCACTCTGTGCCATTCCGCACACACTGCATAGTGCCATCAGCACCAGGCACAGTGCTCTATAAAAGATATTCGTTGTTTTCATATAGTTCAAAAATTAAAATCATTGGATAATTAAGATTCTTTTTTAATGTCATCCTCCCTTCCGTGTCATCCTGAAGAACGCAGTGACGAAGGAACTGTATGCATAAAGTTGACGTCCTCAGATTCTTCACTCCACTTCGTTACGTTCAGAATGACACAAGGGAAGAGATGTTCAGGATGACACAAGGGAGAGTTTCCCTTTACTACCTCATCAGAGGTTCATGGCATTGGCGCCCAGCACACCGGCCAGGGCCGAGGCTACGGCGATGATCACTTTCAGAATCAAGTCCCAAGTGGACTTCTTCTTGCTTTCGTTGTTGTTTTCTGTAGTCATAATCAAGTCTCCTTTAGTTTTAAAATCATAAATCAGTCTTTACATCGAAACAGGGGCAGTCCTTATGTACTCCCGGCAAGTCGCGGTGTCCGCATACTTTCGCATGGGGGAACCTTTCCAAAAGTCCGGCTACCAGATTCCGGAGCGAAATACGCTGCATGTCTGTACGGGTATCGGAAGGACGGCCCAGTTTGTCAAGCCCGCCTTCGTAGCAGATTCCGATGCTATTTTTATTGTAACCTCTGGCATGGGCACCGGGAAGTGCTATCGGACGGGTAACTACCACTCCGCCATCGCGGAGGAGATAGTAGTGATAACCCGTACATAGAAATCCGCGACTACGGTGGATCCGGTTCAAGGATTCAGGAGGAAGACGCCTGTCTTCACGGGTGGCACTGCAATGTACCACAATCAAGTCAATCGTTCTCATAAAATAATCTCCAGTTTGTTTTTGGTTGTCAATAATAAACAGTTTTCGTTGTTAAGCTTAACTGTTTGCAAACATAAACATTAAGTTTTATATATGCAAATGTAAATGAAAACATTTTTATCGATTATTTTTCAAAATCCCAATCATACGTTTGTATATATATGATAATAAGCCATTTAAAGCAAGCGTAAAAAATTGTCGCGACGAAATATTTTCAACCAAATAATTTTATTAATTAAAATATTACACCTTATTAATTTAGAAAAATCTTTCACTGATATGGATTTCATTGGAAGGGAAGGATGCCTTCCAATGAAAATAATGAATAATTAATTTGCGTAATTAAAACATTGGTATTAATTTTGCAACGTAATTTTAAAAGGCTGCGATTATGAATGAACCGTTATTGAACGTACAGGATATTGTGAAACGTGCGAAAGAAGTGATGAACTTCAGGACGGATGCCGCACTGGCAGAATATTTGGGCATATCCCGTCCGACGTTAAGCAACTGGATGGGAAGGAACAGCATAGACTATCCGCTGTTTCTGGAGAAAATGAAGCATATAGACTATACCTGGCTGCTGACGGGAAAGGGAAAACCGGAGGGAAGGACAGCGGACGAAAACGGCCGTGAAGTGGAAATTATACATCATCCCAAGAGCCGGGAGCCGATGGACGACAGGTATGTGTCACTCTATAATATCCATGCGGCGGCAAATCTGCGGACGATACTCACCAACAAGAACCAATATATTGAAGGCAGGATACTGATACCCAATATTCCGGCATGCGACGGTGCATTGCGCATTACGGGAGACAGCATGTATCCATTGTTGAAGTCGGGCGACATTGTAGGGTTCAAGGAAATAGGTAATGTGGAGAACATTATCTTCGGTGAGATTTATCTGGTCTCCTTCCAATTGGATGGCGACGACTACCTGACGGTCAAGTATGTAAAGCGTTCGGAAAAAGAAGGATACATTACTTTGGTAAGCTACAACCAGAACCACGAACCCATGGAATTGCCCATAGTCAATATACAGGCTATGGGAATAGTCAAGTTTTCCATCAGAAAACATGTTATGCTATAATTCCTTGTATAGGCACCATGCACGATGAAAGAATCACCACAGATTCCACGGATTTTACGGATACTCCTGATGTTGAAACATCGATCCGAATAACTTGTGTTCATCCGTGTACTCTGTGGTGAAGAATACTACCTCATCAGAGGTTCATGGCATTGGCGCCCAGCACACCGGCCAGGGCCGAGGCTACGGCGATAATCACTTTCAAAACTAAGTCCCAGGTGGACTTCTTCTTGTTTCCTGTACTCATAATTTTTCCTTTCTTTTTGGTTTGATAATTTTATTTACAGTTCCGTCTCCACCTCGAAGCAGGGACATTGCTTGAGCCATTCGTGGGGTTCCACCACTCCGTCGCCGTCGGTGTCGGGACTCAGGTCGCGGTGTCCGCATACCCTTGCGGCGGGGAACTTCCGCTTGAGCTGTTCCACCAGCAGACGGAGCACGGCACGTTGCTCGGGGGTGCGGGTATCGGTGGGGTTTCCCCGTGCATCCAGTCCGCCTTCGTAGCAGATACCGATGCTGTGATGGTTGTACCCCCGGGTGTGTGCCCCTATCTGGGCGATGGGACGTGCGTTGTGCACCGCTCCACTACGACGGATGTAGTAGTGGTAGCCTGTACCGCTGAATCCACGGGCACGGTGCATCCAGTCGAGGATTTCGGGAGGGAGATGCTGTCCCTCCCGTGTGGCGCTACAGTGCACCACAATATGGTCTATCCTTCTCATGGTTCAACCGTTTCTTCCTCTTCATCTTTTGCATCGTTGTCTTCTACGGTATACTCACCGTATTCCTCAATGTTGCAATTGTTTCTCAATTCGGTGTTGCTCCATGTCTTGGTGTTGCGTACATTCAGTGTTACTCCGCGCAGATGCGTTGCCACCTTCCAGTCCTTGCTGGTTAGTGCCCCTTTGGATCGGATGCCGATGGAGAAGAGTCCCAAGTCGCCTAAGCGGACTGACTTGTTGTCGAGTACCAGCTCCTTTACACATGCCAGCATGTCGGTAAGTACTCCCTTGATAACTCCTTTGGAGTAAGGTGAATTGTGTTCGCTCATGTGTTCTACCAGTTGTTCGAATTCGATGGTAGTCCCTTTGGCGGCACGTGCATGCCACATGGGTTCCGAGTTGATGTTCCGATTGTCTTTCCATTGATACAATTTGTACTTTAATGTTCCTTTTGCCATAATTCTTTACATTTTTAAGGGTTTATAAAATAAATGGTCGGTTTACGGGGAAGAAACCGTCGGTTTACGGCCGCTAAACGGTCGGTTTGTTTTCCCTTTCCGTACTGCGAAGATACACCATCCGTTCCACGCTCTGCACGATTCTGCACGATACCGGCCGATGGTGTGTAATGTTGCATAATCTTGCACGATTCTGCACGATAAAATAGTGTAAATACTTGATAATGTGGATAGAAAGTAGTAAATTTGTATCAAATGGAATACAACGGAAAGATGGATAGATTCAAGATACGCACTTATGGAAAGGGCGAGCTGGCACAGCTGTACTGCCCTTATTTGAGCACTTCGGCGGCACGACGCAAACTCATGCAGTGGATAGAGCTTCAGCCCCGCCTGGTAGAGATTCTTTATGCCTCGGGACTGACGGAACATTCGAAAAGTTTCACTCCCATACAGGTAAAGTATATTGTGGAGGCGTTGGGGGAACCGTGATTCTTTTTCTTTTTTGTTACTTTCGTCAAGTTCGTCAAGTTCGACGGCTGTTTTATAACTTTTATTTGTGTATTATATATTTTAAATATATTCAATTACAAAATTATATATCATTATAATGTATATAAAAAGTTTCGCCAAGTCCGTCGAACTTGACGAACTTGACGAAATCAACTTTTTAAAATTCCAGTTTGCTTTGCCGTTCTACTGGTGGAGCATCGGTTATTCCCTCTCTCGCTATTTCATCGAAAGAAAGTTCTATCAACCGATAACCTCGTTTTCCGTTTCCCAAACGCATCTGTTTGAAGCCCATCTTTTTCATGATGATGCCTATCTTTATGGCATTCAGCGGCTGCTTCAACCCTGTATTGATGCGGAGCAGGATGTCGGCCGTGCTTCGGAACACGGCATGGTCTGTAGGACCTGGCTTGCGGTAATGCTTCAGTATCAGCTCCTCTTCGAGCGAAAGAGCTTCGAACTGTTCCAGATGCCGTTCCAGGGAACGAATCTCGTCCGTATCGAACCAGTACACGAAACCACTTTTCCACAGGTGCAGCACTTGGCTATACAGACCTGTGTATTCGATGGGGTGACTGTAGGGACTGAGAATGTCGGTCACCTCGAAAGGCAGCCATCGGCGGTTGCCCGACGTGTCGGTAAGAAACTGCACATGGTTGCCCGTGCCGCAGAACGAAGCCAGGTGCGGACGCACTTCCTTGTTGCGTGCATAAGCAGCCCGTTCTACAATCTGCGGCAATGTAGCCGCCGCCTTGATCTGGTCCACTTCCTCGTCGGTCATCGTCACGATTTCCTCCAGGCATATCAGTCCCGACTCCGCCATTAGCAGGCGGTCGTCCTTGGTCATGCGGCGCGTGTTGGTCTTCGCAACGTAGTACGTCCTCAGTTCGGGTGGAAGCAGATAGTGGAACCATGTGGTCTTGTAGATGCCCTGCCGCCCGATGAATACCAGTATTTCGTGGTTCACCCGGTCGCTCAGGAATCCAGCCACCATTGCCACCAGCCATTTCTTGAGGCAGTGTTCGAAAGTAGCCTTCGCCTCAGGCGAACTGTTGGCCAGCGTTACCGTATCGGCCAGTAAGCGGATGTAGTCGGTGTCGCCTTCCTGCCACGTAGGCAGGTGGTAGAAGTAGTCCTTGAAGGGAGAGAAGAAAGGCACGTACTCCGATGAGAGTACCAGGCGCAGGTCATTGAACCGCGCGGGCCGTTCACTCCGATTCATGCGCCGCCACAACGTGCTTTCGTCGCGGTCGGTGATGGATCGGAAGGTTTCTTCTCCTTTCCAGCGGATTTCGTTCATGCGGGTAATCTCGTTGTAACGGAAATCCGCTTCACCGGTAAGGAATGCCTCTATCTCGCTTACCGTGGCATACTTGGGTACACTTTCCTTGCGGGAAAGCTTTTCCTTTCCGTGCTCATCGGTCTTGTGGTAACACGAACGGATGATGTCGGCTACGGAAGGCTTGTCCCGGTAATCGGCAAACTCCTCTTCCGCCCATTCCACGGCATCGGCCAGCTCTACTCCGTACTGATTCAGCAGGTATCCAGCCTGACAGATGTAGTTGTTGCGGTTTCCCTCCACATACTCCACACCACGGTTGGTCAAGATACCCTTTACCACGGGCACAGCCTTGGCTACCGTAGAGTGGTGACGGCTTCGCTTTACGACTTTCTCTTCCGTCGGGGTAATGGCGAGCGGTGCGGCGCGTGGGTTGTAGTACACGTTGGCACAGTGGGCCAGTCCCGACAGACGGGTACAGTCCTTGCATTGGGTGTCGGTTTCTACGCCCAACAGCTTTCTGTAATACTCGTTGCCTTGTGTAAAGACCTGCCCGTACATCTTCTTGGCCCGTTGGCGGTCGGTACGGAACAGTTCGTCAAGATCCGTATCCGTCCCCTCCAGCGTGTAGGGGAAGATGATGCGCAGTCCCAGCCCCGAGGCGGTGGGGTAGGCAAGGAGTGTATGAGAGTCGTCCATGGCTATGCGCCACAGACGGTGAACATCCTCGGCCGAATCCAGATCGTCCACGTCCACCAAGCTGAGGTAAGTACATCCTGTGATGCACTTCTCACTCTTGCCGCCCTTGAACGTTACCGCCACACTGAAGCATGGAATCCGTGACTTGAACTCCGCGGCGCGTTTTCCGTCGCCTTGGTTCAGGTAATGGCGGCATAGTCCGGTAAAGGATTTGACCGATTCATCATGAGCAATCATTTGAGCCAGCTGCTCTACACTGGCCTCCTGAGGCACGGTATCCCGGTGCCCCCTGGAGAAAAGGCATAGTAGTGTCATTGCTTTATTTTAAAAATAAAATAGACGTACAAATTAACGCAATATTTATTTACTTTTGTACTTAGTCATGTCTAAGTACAGGAGGTATAAAAAATCTTAAAAAACAGACGTATGAAAAAACAAGTAAACTATATGGTGTATGCTTATCATTCAAATCGAATTATTGAATTTGAATAATTCAAAATAAATAATTATATTTGTGCCAAACAAAGTTGGCTTATGAAGAACCCTTTTATCATAACAGGAAAAATACCGGAAGAATATTTTTGTGACCGGAAGTTGGAAACACAAAAAATAATACTTTCCCTCACAAACGGTGACAACATTTGCTTGATGTCTTCGCGTCGTATGGGGAAATCTAAACTCATCCAGTTCTGTTACGACAAACCGGAACTGAATGATAAGTATTATACCTTTTATATAGATATTCTACATACCAGCAGTTTGGCTGAATTTACGTATGTATTCGGACAAAAGATATTCGAAACATTACGCTCCCGCAATGAAAAGATGTTAAGGACATTTATTCAGGGATTAAAGTCGCTGAATGCAAAGTTTGGTTTTGATCCCGGTAGTAACATGCCTACCTTCAGCATCGAGTTGGGCGATATTGTACGTCCCGAATACACATTGAATGAAATATTCAAATGTCTGGAAGAAGCCGACCGCCCTTGTATTGTGGCTTTTGATGAGTTCCAGCAGATATGCAGATATCCGGAAAAGAACATTGAAGCGTTGTTGCGTTCGCATATCCAACATTTGGGTAATGTAAACTTCATTTTTGCAGGAAGTGAGCGGCATCTTATTTCTGAAATGTTTCTCTCATCGGCAAAACCTTTCTATAACAGTACACGACAAATGGAGCTTTATCCCATTGTACCCGAAGAATATATTCCCTTTGTGAGCAAATGGTTCCAAGCATACGGGAAAGAGATTGGAACAGAAGATATACAGAAAGTATACCGGTTGTTCGAAGGTAATACTTATTGCATGCAGCGGACTTTTCACGAAGCATTTGTTAACACTTCTCCTGATGAAGTCTGCACATCGGACATCATTCAAAAATCCATAAATGATATCATAGAAGACAACAGCCATGCATATAGCCGTATATTATCGCAAATACCTACAAGGCAGAAGGAATTACTATATGCCATTGCCAAAGAAGGGAAAGCCGATAAAATAACGAGCGGAGCTTTTATTAAAAGACATGCTCTTTTATCGGCCAGCTCTGTACAAGCTGCCATGAAAAAACTTCTTGATCTGGATCTGGTTACTGTAGAGAATGCATCGTTCGCTATTCCCGACCATTTCTTGTTGTTGTATATAAAGAAACTGATGGGCGAGGGATCTTAAAAAACAGACGTATGAAAAAAAAGAGCTGTCCAGGGGACAATGGGTGGAAGATGCCCGCAAGGAGTTTGAGAGAATGAGTGTACGCCAATTCTGCACCGAGGTGGGCATAGGCGATGTTACCTACTACAAGATGCTGCGTGGCAAGGAGGTGAAGGTGCACTGCTACGGCAAGGTGCTGCATTATGTGCAGGAATATGCACCCTCTGCCTATGATAGGGTACTGCATGTTTTGGGAGAAGCGTTTATTTCCCTCTCACTATCTTCTTGATGTCGTTCAGCTTGTTGAGCGCTTCGAGCGGAGTGAGGTTGTTCACATCGAGGTTGAGAATCTCATCACGAATCTGGCAAAGTACCGGGTCGTCCAACTGGAAGAAGCTGAGCTGCATGCCGTCGCGGGTGGAGGCTATTTCCTTGGTAGGCTTGGATACGCCTTGCTGACGGTTGTCGGACTCCAATTGTCCCAAGATGCTGTTGGCACGCTTTACAATGCTTTTGGGCATACCGGCCAATTTGGCTACATGGATACCGAAGGAGTGTTCGCTACCTCCACGCTCCAGTTTGCGGAGGAAAATGACTTTACCATCCACTTCCTTCACGGATACATTGTAGTTCTTGATGCGCTTGAAGGATTTCTCCATCTCGTTCAGTTCGTGGTAATGGGTGGCAAAAAGGGTACGGGCCTTGGCCTTGGGATGTTCGTGAATGTGCTCTACAATGGCCCAGGCTATGGAAATGCCGTCGTAGGTAGAAGTACCTCTGCCCAACTCGTCAAACAAGACCAGACTGCGGGGAGAGAGGTTATTCAAGATGTCGGCGGCTTCGTTCATCTCTACCATGAAGGTGGATTCGCCCACCGAGATGTTGTCGCTGGCTCCTACGCGGGTGAATATCTTGTCCACCAAACCGATGTGTGCACTTTCGGCAGGTACGAAGCAGCCTATCTGGGCCATCAGGGTAATCATGGCTGTCTGGCGGAGCAAGGCCGACTTACCGGCCATGTTCGGTCCGGTAATGATGATGATTTGTTGGCTGTCGGTATCGAGCATTACATCATTGGCAATGTATTTTTCGCCTATGGGCAATTGCTTTTCGATAACGGGATGACGGCCTTGACGGATATCGAGTACATCGTTGTCTGCTATAACCGGACGGATGTATCGGTTTTCTCTGGCTATATTGGCGAAGGATAGCAGACAATCCAGACGGGCTATCTGCGTGGCGTTGATCTGGATGGCAGGGATGTATTCGGCCAAGGCAATGACCAAGTCATTGTATAGTTTGGTCTCTAAAGCCAGTATCTTCTCTTCGGCACCCAATATCTTTTCTTCGTATTCCTTCAATTCCTGAGTGATGTAGCGCTCGGCGTTGACCAACGTTTGTTTGCGAATCCAGTCGGCCGGCACCTTGTCCTTGTGGGTATTCCGTACTTCAATGTAATAGCCGAACACATTGTTATAGGCTATCTTGAGGCTCGGTATTTCGGTACGCTCGCTTTCGCGTTGTTGCATCTGGAGCAGATAGTCCTTGCCCGAATAGGCTATCTGGCGGAGCTCATCCAGTTCGGGGCATACGCCATCGGCTATCACGCCTCCTTTGTTCACCAACAACGGTGGATCGTTCTTCACCTCACGGGCAATGCGGTCGCGAATGCTTTCGCAAAGGTTCAAATGCTCGCCAATGCGGTGAAGACTATCGTTTTCGGCATTCAGACAAGCATTCTTAATGGGTTCGATGGCTTGTAGGGCCACTTTCAGTTGTACCACTTCGCGAGGTGATATGCGTCCTACCGCCGCCTTGGAAACAATGCGTTCCAAGTCGCCTATCAAGTGTAGCTTTTCTTCGATGAAATCCTTGAAATCGGGTTCGCGGAAGAAGTATTCCACTACATCGAGACGGTCGTTGATGGGCTTTTCGTCTTTTAATGGGAAAACTACCCAACGCTTCAGCATACGGGCTCCCATGGGACTGATGGTTTTGTCTATCACATCCAACAGGCTGGTTCCTCCATCGTTCATGCTCCCGATAAGTTCCAGACTACGGACGGTGAACTTGTCGAGGCGCACATAGCGGTCTTCTTCGATACGCGAGAGCGAGGTGATATGACCAATCTGGTAGTGCTGCGTCATGTCGAGGTACTGCAGAATGGCTCCCGATGCCACAATACCGTTCTTCAGATGTTCTACACCAAATCCCTTGAGGTTCTTGGTCTCGAAGTGTTTCAGCAGTTTCTCGCGGGAGGAAGTCTCTGTAAACACCCAGTCTTCGAGTTCAAAGGTAAAGAATTTGCTTCCGAAGTTCCCTTCGAACATACCTCGTTTGCCGCGTTCGAAAAGTACTTCTTTCGGAGCAAAGTTGTTCAACAGCTTGTCGATATAGTCGAATGGTCCTTCGGCAGTGAGGAATTCGCCGGTAGAGATATCGAGAAAAGATACACCGCATGAACTTTTTCCAAAGTGTACGGCTGCCAGGAAGTTGTTTTCTTTGTAAGAAAGGACGTTGTCATTGATGGCTACCCCCGGTGTTACCAGTTCGGTAATGCCTCGCTTTACCAGTTTTTTGGTGAGCTTGGGGTCTTCCAATTGGTCGCAGATGGCTACTCGTTTACCGGCCCGGACCAGTTTGGGCAGATAGGTATCGAGTGCATGAAAAGGAAAACCGGCCATCTCCACATGCTTGGCCTGTCCGTTGGCTCGTTTGGTCAGGGTAATCCCCAATATCTCGGATGCTACGATTGCATCTTCCGAATAGGTTTCATAAAAGTCACCGCATCGGAAGAGCATCACTGCATCCGGATGTTTTGCTTTCAGTTCAAAGAACTGTTTCATCATGGGGGTCAGTACCACATCGTTTGCCACTTTGTATCCTTTCTTTAAAGATTGTTTTGGAAGGCAAAGATAAGAAAATATCCTAATATATTATTTTTCCAGGATATTTTTGGCTCTTTCCAATGCAGCATTGATGTTGGGACAAATGTTGTCTTTTCCCAGCATTTCGTAGAAACCGGTTTTGGCCAGTACATTGTTTACTTTCTCATTGACTCCCGAAAGAACGATTTCAATGTTTTCCTTGTGCGACATCTCACAAAGATTGGCCAGGTTGTGGATACCGGTAGAATCGATGAAAGGTACTTTACGCATACGCACGATACGTACTTTCGGGCGTTCGCCCAATTGCGACATCATTTCTTCGAATTTGGTGGCTATACCGAAGAAATAGGGGCCGTTGATTTCGTAGACTTCTACATTGGCCGGTACCATCAGGTGTTCTTCGTGAAGTTCCAGATCCGACTCTTTGTTGGGGTCTATTTCATCTTTGATAACCGAAATTTCGGTTGTTTCCATTACACGGCGCATGAAGAGTACGCATGCAATGACCAACCCTACTTCGATGGCTATGGTCAAATCGAAGATAACCGTGAGGAAGAAGGTGATGAGCAGTACGGATACGTCCGACTTCGGATTCTTCAGCAATGCCTTGAAGGTGCGCCAACCACTCATGTTATAGGATACGATGACCAATACACCTGCCAGACAGGCCATGGGGATGTATTGGGCCAACGGCATCAAAAACAACAGGATGAGCAACAATACAATGGCATGGATGATTCCTGCAACGGGAGTCCGTCCGCCGTTGTTGATATTTGTCATGGTACGTGCAATGGCTCCTGTGGCAGGGATACCTCCGAAAATGGGAGTTACGACATTGGCTATACCTTGGGCAATCAATTCGGTATTCGAGTCGTGGCGGTCGCCGATAACCCCATCGGCCACGGCTGCCGACAACAAGGATTCAATGGCTCCCAATACGGCTATGGTGATGGCTACAGGAAACAAATTCCTGATGGCTTCCCAATTCAAGTCGGGTACCACTGCGTCGGGTAATTCGGATTGGATGGTGAAGCGGTCGCCAATGGTGTCAATGCAAGTAATGCCTCCATACAATTTCATCAGATAGACCGCAAGGGTCACTACGATAATGGCCACCAATGAACCGGGAATCTTTTTGGAGAATTTAGGTGTAATGGCGATGATGAGGATACTGACTATGCTCACAAGGGTATTCCACCAATTGATGCTTTCCAAATGTTGGGAGTAGGTTACCCATTTGCCCATGAAATCACCCGGAGTCTTCAATGGAACCAGTATTTCTTGTCCGTTGGCATCGAGAACGGTTTCTGTCAAACCCAATATATCACCGATTTGAGTGGTGAAAATAGTGACGGCAATCCCACTGGTAAATCCGACTATAATGGGATAAGGAATGAACTTGATGACAGCACCCAGCTTGAATACACCCAATAATATGAGGAGTATACCTGCCATCAGGGTAGCTACGGTCAGCCCGCTGACACCATATTCCTGAATGATGCCGTAGATGATGACGATAAAGGCTCCGGTAGGTCCACCGATTTGTACTTTGCTTCCTCCGAAGAAGGAAATGATGAAACCGGCTACAATGGCGGTAATGATACCTTTCTCGGGTGAAACGCCCGAAGCGATACCAAAAGCAATAGCAAGGGGAAGTGCAACAATACCTACGATGATACCTGCCATCAGGTCGGTCATGAAACTCTCTTTGGAATAATTCTTGAAAGTGGTAAGGAGTTTCGGTTTGAATTCAAATGCTTTCATTTGTTTCCTATAATTAATGGATAGTTGAAATAGGCTGCAAAATTAGTCATTTTTTATGTTTTATAATATATTTTTGGGTACTTTTGATAAAAATAGTCGAATTGGGTCAAACCAAAACCAAGAGTTATTTGTTAGGTGGACATTCGTGAACTATTAAATAAATTAAAAAAGCAAATGTAAAGATGTTGAAATGAAAAAAAACAATTAAGTTTGTTGGACGAATATAAAGAAAGATAATATTATTAACTAATCATTTTTATTATGGAAAAAAGCGTAAAAGGAACTCAGACTGAAAAGAACCTGTTGACTTCGTTTGCCGGTGAATCACAGGCAAGAATGCGTTATACATATTTTGCAAGTGTCGCTAAAAAAGAAGGATACGAACAAATTGCCGCTATCTTTCAAGAAACGGCCGACCAGGAAAAGGAACATGCCAAGAAGATGTTCAAGTGGTTGGAAGGGGGCATGGTGGAAATTACCGCTTCCTATCCGGCAGGTATCATCAGCACTACCGCTGAAAATTTGAAAGCGGCTGCAGCCGGTGAAAATGAAGAATGGAGCACCGATTATCCTCATTTTGCAGAGGTGGCCGAACAAGAAGGTTTTCCTGCTATTGCTGCCATGTATCGCAACATCGCTGTTGCCGAAAAGGGACATGAAGAAAGATATTTGGCTTTACTTGCCAACATTGAAAACGGTACCGTGTTCAAGAAAGCGGAAGAAACTGTATGGCAATGCCGCAACTGTGGTTACATCCATGTAGGTACAGAAGCTCCTGAAGTTTGTCCGGCATGTATTCATCCACAAGCTTATTTTGAAGTGAAGAAAAACAATTATTGATTGATGGATGAAAAAAAGTGAGACTACTCCCGGATGACGAGAATAGTCTCACTTTTTTTATTTTTCTGTTGCATGCGGATAATCGATGGTGTAATGCAATCCACGACTTTCCTTGCGTTCCATGGCTTGACGGGTAATGAGATAACCAATGTTGATCATGTTACGCAATTCGCATAATTCGCGTGAAGCCTTGCAGCGCTTGAAGAGGCGTTCGGTTTCTTCATACAATATATCCAGACGGTTCCAAGCGCGGATGAGGCGGATGTTGCTGCGAACAATACCTACATAGGCCTCCATAATCTGGTTCACTTCCTTCATACTTTGGGTGATGAGTACCAGTTCTTCCGGATTCATAGTGCCTTCGGCATTCCATTCCGGAATGTCTTCGTTGTAGTCGTAACGTTCCACTATACTTAATGCATGTTGGGCTGCTGCATTGGCATAAACCACCGCTTCGATGAGTGAATTGGATGCCAGACGATTGCCTCCATGCAAGCCGGTGCACGAGCATTCGCCGATGGCATACAGGCGTCCGATGCTGCTTTGTCCGTTAAGATCTACCTTGATTCCCCCGCACAGATAGTGTGCAGCAGGTGCTACAGGGATGTAGTCTTTGGTAATGTCTATGCCGATGCTGAGACATTTTTTATAGATGTTGGGGAAATGTTTCTTGGTTTCTTCGGGGTCTTTGTGCGTGACATCCAGATATACATGATCTTCACCGCGAAGTTTCATTTCGTTGTCGATGGCACGTGCTACGATGTCGCGTGGTGCCAGTGACAGGCGTGGGTCGTACTTCTGCATGAATTCCTTTCCGTCCTTGGTCTTCAAGATTCCTCCGTAACCACGCATGGCTTCGGTTATGAGGTAGCTGGGGCGGTCGCCCGGGTGATAGAGGGCAGTGGGGTGGAATTGGATGAATTCCATGTCCTTCACCACACCCTTGGCCCGATATACCATGGCAATACCGTCTCCTGTGGCCACCAGTGGATTGGTTGTCTGGCGATAAACGGCTTCACATCCTCCGGTAGCCATGACCGTTATCTTGGAAAGGAAGGTATCTACATCGCCTGTCTTTTCATTCAGTACGTATGCACCGTAACATTTGATTCCAGGGGTGTATCGGGTTACAATGATGCCCAAATGGTGTTGGGTTATGATTTCTACTGCAAAGTGATTGGTGAAAATGGTAATGTTGGGATGAGCCTTGACTGTCTCGATGAGGCTTGTCTGTATTTCGGCACCCGTATTGTCCTGATGGTGAAGGATGCGGAATTCGGAATGGCCGCCTTCTTTGTGAAGGTCGTATTCTCCGTTTTCGTTCTTGTCGAAATCAACTCCCCATTTAATCAGTTCTTCAATTTGAGATGGAGCTTCCCGCACTACTTTCTCTACGGCTGAACGGTCGTTGATCCAATCGCCGGCAATCATCGTATCCTCGATGTGCTTTTCAAAATTGTCCACTTTCAAGTTGGTTACCGAAGCAATCCCTCCTTGAGCATAATATGTGTTGGCTTCTTCCAACCCGGCTTTGCAAATCAAAGCCACCTTTCCCTTGTGAGCTACCTTTAAAGCGAAGCTCATACCGGCTATACCGGAACCGATGACAAGGAAGTCGAATTTTCTTACCATAATGAGATGCTTTATGTGGTTGCAAATGTACAGAATTCTTGTATTCATTGTTCATCGTGCGCTATTTTTTTTGATGGATGCGAATCTTTTCTTATCTTGCAAGCGGAAAAAGATAAAGATAAATGCCATGAAATGTCAATTAGCGATTATAGGTGGAGGTCCTGCCGGATATACGGCTGCCGAAGTTGCAGGAAAGGCGGGCCTGAAGGTGGTATTGTTTGAAAAGAACAGCTTGGGAGGAGTATGCTTGAATGAGGGATGCATTCCGACTAAAACGCTGCTCTATTCGGCAAAAGTGTATGATTACGCCAAACATGCATCCAAATATGCAGTAACGGTACCTGAAGCTTCATTCGACTTGCCGAAAATCATTGCACGTAAACAGAAAGTGGTCCGCAAATTGGTTTTGGGAATCAAGGCGAAACTGACGGCCCATCAGGTTACTATAGTGAATGGGGAAGCGGTTGTGCTGGACAAGAACCGGGTTCAGTGTGGAGAAGAGGTGTACGAATGCGATAACTTGATGTTGTGTACGGGTAGCGAAACCTTTATACCTCCTATACCCGGAGTGGAGGACGTGGATTATTGGACACATCGGGATGCGTTGGACAATAAGGAATTGCCTTTATCGCTGGCCATAGTCGGGGGAGGGGTGATTGGTATGGAGTTCGCCTCGTTCTTCTGTAGTCTGGGCGTGAAGGTCACTGTCATAGAAATGATGGATGAAATACTGGGTGGCATAGATAAGGAATTGGCTGCCTTGCTTCGGACGGAATATACCAAGAAGGGAATCAAGTTCTTGTTGGGTACCAAGGTGACCGGCTTGCGAAAAGATGAAAACGGGACGGAAGTGGCTTACGAAAATGCTGAAGGGGCAGGAAGCGTGATAGCCGAAAAATTGTTGTTGAGCGTGGGCCGTCGTCCGATGGTGAGTGGGTTCGGATTGGAGAATCTGAATCTGGAGTTGACGGAACGGAAATGTATCAAGGTGGATGAGCATCTACAGTCGTCGGTACCGGGCGTGTATGTATGTGGAGATTTGAACGGAGTGTCGTTGTTGGCTCATACAGCAGTGCGCGAGGCCGAAGTGGCGGTACATCATATCTTGGGTAAAGAGGACTCCATGGGTTATCGGGCTATTCCCGGCATTGTCTATACCAATCCTGAAATTGCTTCGGTAGGTGCTTCCGAGGAGGTTTTGCAGAAGGAAGGTACGCCTTATCAAGTTATCAAACTCCCGATGGCTTTCTCCGGACGGTTTGTTGCCGAAAATGAAGGTGTGAACGGAGTATGCAAAGTTCTGGTTTCCGAAGAGGGGGTTGTATTGGGAGCAAGTATGTTGGGAAATCCTGCTTCGGAACTGATTGTGTTGGCAGGCATGGCCATAGAAGACCGGAAGAAAGTGGAAGAGTGGAAACGATATGTTTTCCCACATCCTACGGTAGGAGAAATATTCAGGGAATTGGAATGAAGCATTTATTCCTTATATTATTAACAGGTCTCTGTTGGGGAAACCTTAAGGCTCAAACCATGGCCGAACGGTTGGATGCTTTGCTCAATGAAACGGTGCTGAAGACATCGGAAGTAGGGGTGACGGTATTCGATCTGACTTCCGGTGAATCGGTCTACCAGTATCAGGATGAAAAGCTTTATCGTCCTGCATCCATCCAAAAAATAGTGACTTCGGTTACGGCATTGGCTATGTTGGGTGAAAAGTATACCATGGATACCCGTCTGTGTCATACGGGTGTGGTACGCAACGATACTTTGGATAAATTGTATCTGATAGGCGGATTCGATCCTGAATTGATGGAGGAGCACCTGGATACCTTGGTAGACGCCGTGGTGCGGACGGGTATAAAATACGTAGATACTTTGGTAGCCGATGTTTCCATGATGGATTCGGTGTACTGGGGGCCCGGTTGGTCGTGGGACGATGCGCCTTATTCATTCCAACCTTATCTTTCTCCGCTGATGCTGAACAGGGGATGTGTGGATGTAACCGTTTTTCCTTCTCAAAAGGATTCGTTGGCTGCAATTGAATGTAAACCGGTCTCTGACTTTTATGCAACAATCAATCGGACTGCCAGTCGGCATCCCGAGGCCGGAAAACTTCAAATTACCCGAAATTGGTTGGGACATGGGAATACAATAATTGTTTCTGGAAATGTGGATCGGAAAAAGACGACGTCTGTCAGCATGTATCCTTCGCAGCATTTTTTTGTTCATGTCTTTGCGGAACGTTTAAGAAATAAAGGAGTGAATATAGGTCAATCCGTATGGTCGGAAAGTCCGGTCGATAGTGCGCTTGTCCTTTGTACCATCCATAGACCTATAGGGGAAGTCCTGATGCGGGCCTTGAAGGAAAGTGACAATCTCTGTGCGGAGTCTATGTTTTATCATCTGGCTTCGAAGAACCATCCTTCCGGTCGGGTAGGGGCTGAAGATGGAAGTGAGGTTATCAACCGGTTCATGAAAGAAAAGTTGGGATTCAACCCAGAATATTATCGGATAGCCGATGGAAGTGGGGTGTCTTTGTATAATTATGTCTCGCCCCGTTTGTTGTTGGAATATTTGAAGTATGCCTATTATCATCGGGAAGTTTTTATGCCTTTCTATGAAGCCTTGCCTGTTGCGGGAATAGATGGTACATTGAAACATCGGATGAAGAAGACACCGGCTTATCGGAATGTACGGGCAAAGACGGGTTCGGTAACGGGAGTCAGTTCGTTGGCGGGGTATGTAAAGGCGGCTAATGGACATTGGTTGGGTTTTGTTATCATCAACCAAAATGTGATGAAGTTGAAACAGGCACGCGATTTTCAGGACAAGGTTTGTTCAATTCTTAGTCAATAAATCAATTATTGCATGTTTTGAAACAAATTTTACATGATTTCTGAACGATTATTGTACTTAAAAATAAATTAGTTTTGTAACTTTGCAAAAGAGGAACATAATCAAGAATACTATAAAAACATCTCATTATGAAAACGAATTATGAAATTCGATATGCCGCGCATCCCGAAGATGCGAAGAATTATGATACGGGTAGAATTCGCCGTGATTTTCTGATTGAAACAGTCTTCAGTGCTGATGAGGTAAATATGGTATATTCCATGTACGACCGCATGATAGTAGGTGGGGCTATGCCTGTTCAGGAAGTTTTGCCTTTGGAAGCCATCGATCCGTTGAAAGCTCCGCATTTCCTTTCTCGTCGTGAATTGGGTATTTTCAATGTAGGAGGACCGGGTGTTGTGAAGGCAGGTGATGCCGTATTCGAACTCGATTATAAAGAAGCACTCTATTTGGGTGCCGGAGACCGTGAAGTGACATTCGAAAGCAAGGACGCTGCTCATCCGGCCAAGTTCTACTTCAACTCCACAACTGCCCATTGCACTTATCCGGACAAGAAAGTGACAAAGGAAAATGCCATTGTGGCCGCTATGGGCTCTTTGGAAGGATCGAACGACCGTCGGATCAATAAAATGTTGGTGAATCAGGTTCTACCCACTTGCCAATTGCAGATGGGGATGACCGAACTGATGACAGGTAGTGTATGGAATACCATGCCGGCGCACTTGCATAGCCGTCGGATGGAGGCTTATTTCTATTTTGAAGTTCCCGAGGAACATGCCGTATGTCATTTTATGGGTGAACCGCAAGAAACCCGTCATCTGTGGATGAAGGGAGAACAGGCTGTGCTTTCTCCGGAATGGTCTATCCACAGTGCTGCGGCTACTCACAACTATACATTCATTTGGGGAATGGGTGGAGAAAATCTGGACTACGGAGATCAGGATTTCTTTGCCATTACGGATTTGAAATAAGAGATAAATAAAGATATTAATCATTTCTTAAATCATTGTATTATGAACATTTTTTCTTTGGAAGGTAAGAATGCGTGGATTACAGGCGCATCTTACGGTATTGGTTTCAACATTGCCAAGGCTTTTGTACAGGCAGGTATCAAGAACATCATCTTCAATGATATCAATGAAGATGCATTGGCTAAAGGTTTGGCTAATTATAAGGAAGCAGGTATTGAAAACGTACACGGTTATGTGTGCGACGTGACTAACGAAGTGGCTGTAAAGGAACTCGTAGAAAAGATTCACACTGAAGTAGGACAGATTGATATTTTGGTAAACAATGCAGGTATCATCAAGCGTATTCCTATGCATGAAATGAAGCGTTCTGAATTCCAACAGGTAATCGATATCGACTTGGTAGGTCCGTTTATTTGTGCAAGCGCTGTTATCCCTGAAATGATGGAACGTCGTGAAGGTAAGATTATCAATATCTGTTCTATGATGTCTGAATTGGGTCGCGAAACAGTATCGGCTTATGCTGCCGCAAAAGGTGGCTTGAAGATGTTGACACGTAACATTTGTTCTGAATATGGTGAATATAACATCCAGTGTAATGGCATTGGCCCGGGTTATATCGCTACTCCTCAGACAGCTCCTCTTCGTGAACGTCAGGCTGATGGTAGCCGTCATCCATTCGATAGCTTCATTTGTGCTAAGACTCCGGCTGGTCGTTGGTTGGATCCGGAAGAATTGGGTGGTCCGGCAGTATTCTTGGCTTCTAAGGCTTCGGATGCAGTAAACGGTCACGTATTGTATGTAGACGGTGGTATCTTGGCTTACATTGGCAAGCAACCCTAATCGTTGAATGAATTAGTGTAGAAACGGATAATTGAGGAATGTGATACCTTGATTATCCGTTTCTATGTTTGGATTGGATATGAAAAAACTGTTTATAGGATTGTTGTTTTTGATTGGTTTGTCGGCTTGCAATGAAAGAAGGGAAACCATGACGGTAACGGTTAGTAATCCATTGTCTTTTGTCCGTCAGGGGGAAATGGTGGAAGTTTCCATGAGTGAGGTGTTCGAAGGATTGGAATTGGCGGATACATCACAGGTGGTGGTGTGGGATGCCGATGGGGTGGAAGTGCCTTATCAGATAACTTATGATGGAAATCTGATTTTCCCGGCTTCCGTGGAAGCGGAAGGTATGAGTCGATATACTATTAAAATAGGTACTCCCGAACAGGTTAGTGTAAAGGCTTGCGGTAAAGTGTATCCGGAGCGTCTGGATGATATTGCTTGGGAAAATGACTTGATTGGCTGCCGTGCCTATGGACCTGCTCTACAGATCCGTGGAGAAAAAGGGTTTGGTTACGATATCTTTGTCAAGCGGAATACCGATGAACCGGTTTTGGAGACCATGTATGCCATGGAAACAGATCAGGAGGTTTGGAATAGAATCAATGCTCTGAAAAAGACAAATCCTGAAGCTGCAGAAGAATTGCATAAGAGCATTACTTATCATGTAGATCATGGTTATGGTATGGATTGCTATGCAGTGGGACCTACTTTAGGAGCAGGTGTAGCAGCCTTGATGGTCGACGATAGCATTTTGTATCCATGGTGTTATAAAGAATACGAAATATTGGATAATGGTCCGTTGCGTTTTACTGTGAAGCTTACATTCCATCCCCAAGTGGTGAAAGGTGATTCTACAATAGTCGAAACTCGTGTCATTACATTGGATACAGGTTCGTACCTCAATCGTACTGCTGTATCCTATAGTCATGTACAGGAATCTTTACCCGTTGTGACAGGTATTGTACTTCACGATGCGGATGGTTCGGTTATGATGGACGCATCCAGTGGATATATGACATACGTGGATCCTACAACCGGTCCCGGACAAGGGAAGATATTTATGGGGGCAGCCTTTCCTTTCAATGTAGAGGAAGTGAAAAAGGTTCTGTTTTCAGAAGAAGAAAGAAAACAACGTAACCATGCATTCGGTCATGTATTGGCCGTTAGCGATTATGAACCGGATAGCGAATATGTGTATTATTGGGGATTTGCTTGGGATCAGGCAGATATAACTACCATAGAGGGATGGAATGAATACATGAAATCCTTTGCACAGAAAGTACGCAATCCATTGAAAGTGAATCTGGAATGATTATCAGTCGAATACTTTGAACTCATAGCCTTGTTCCAATAGCCACTCGATGGCTCGGGGCAAGGCATATTTCAGGTTCTTTTCGGATTTGATGGAATCATGAAAAGTGATGATGGAGCCGTTGCGGACATATTTCTTTACTTTTCCCAATACTTGTTTCCCATTTAACCGCTTACTGTAATCGCGGGTAACCAAGTCCCACATCACAATGGTATATCTGTTTCTCAATACCATGTACTGTGCCCAACGCATCCATCCATGAGGTGGACGGAAAAGATTGCTTTGAATCAGTTCGTCGGCTTTGTTTGTGTTCTCCAAATAGTTGTAGCTTAGATATTTGAGTCCCTGAATATGATTGTAGGTATGATTACCGACCCGATGTCCTCTTTCTATAATCATTTTGAATTCTTCGGGATGTTTGCGTACATTGTCACCCACCAGAAAAAAGGTAGCTTTGATGTGGTAATGATCCAATAGATCGAGTACCCATGGCGTGATTTCAGGAATTGGACCGTCGTCGAAGGTGAGGTATACAGCCTTCACGTTCTTATCCATCCGCCAAAGGGCACGTGGATACATCCAGCGTAATATCAAGGGAGGTTGTTCAATCAGCATCTTTTCTATTAATGACTCATGTCCTGATGGATGATTTGTTCAAACAATCATCCATCAGGACATGGGGAGTTATCATTTTTTACCTATCCGTTCGTTGAACATTCGATAGAGTTCATCAAATTTTTGGGCATAATGCAAAGCTATATCCGAAGACCGTTCTTCTTTTTCCTTATCTCCTTCATACGAAGAAAGTTTGGCCAGACTCTTGTCAATTTCTTCCAGCATCAGGAAGTGGCGGACAGTCTCTTCGTATGCATTCATCAATTGAGTGTCGTTCAGGCTTAAATACCAAGTCAGGTATTCAACGGAATTATTGGCCAATTCGCTCAAGATGGATTGGGCAGTAACCGTATCTCCCAAACTGATGTACTGGTCGGCCATCTCTTTTGAAGCGGTTTCAATGTATTGATGAGGCACAGTGGTGCTGGGGATTACCTCTAAACTGTAATCCAAAGCCTTTTTGGCCTTATCTTTCTTGCCTTCCTTAATCAGTTGTCCGGCCAATTGTACGAACATTCTTCGATGGGTATGACACATACGCATCACTGTTTCATCTAAATAGATGTCGGGATTATCAATCTTACCGAACTTGTAACGGTTCATCAGGTTGTCGTACATCTTTTCACTGTCGATGCGTGCATTCAAGGCTGTAGTATTGAACGGAGTGATGCGGTAGGCCAATCCTTCTTGAATGAAATTGTCGCCCAAATTCATGTGATTCTCGGCAGCTACTGTGATAGCCATGTAGATAGGACGTTCCCAGTTGGTGTTGGCCAACATTTCGAGCATCATCAATTCGTACTTGTACAAGCGGCTCTTTCCTTTCAGCGAGATATGCATGTATTCAGGAATTTCGCCATGGAGTGAATCCGGAATCATCATGCCCGAACGCTTCACAGCTTCCTTGTCTATCTTGATGACGATACTGTCGGTAGGAATCATCTGCAATCCGTCTTTGGCCTCGCGTACCCAATACTTCAAGATGTTCTTCAGTTCGTAAGGATTATCACCGAAATTCTTGGCAGCTTCTTCCGGATTCTGTTTGTAGAAGTTGTCGATGGTTTCCTTCACTTCCGGACGAACAGCAATGGCTTCGTTATGTCCCGATACATATTCCAAGCGCTTCCAATCGATAGGTACGGCCGGAGAATCGTAAGCGTCACGCTTCATCTGGTCGATGTACCAGTCGGTTTGCAGATAGCTCAAGTTACATACACGGGCATCGGTACGATATTCTTCCACTTCCTGATTGTACCACAAGGGGAAGGTGTCGTTGTCACCGTTGGTAAAGATAATCGGATTACCTTCTTCGGGCAATGTATTCAAATAGTTCTTTCCGAAGTCGCTGCAAGTATAGCGTCCGCTACGGTCGTGGTCGTCCCAAGTTTGGCTGACCATTTGTACAGGTACAAACAAACCGAGTACAGTGGCTAAGATAGCAGCTGGCTTTTCGCCAATCTTCTTTTCCAACCATTGGGAGATACCGGCTACACCCAAACCAATCCAGATGGCAAAGGCATAGAACGAACCAGCGTATGCATAGTCGCGTTCACGAGGTTGTAAAGGAGTTTGGTTCAAATAAAGTACGATGGCGAGTCCGGTCATGAAAAACAGGAAGAATACTATCCAGAATTGTTGGATACCCTTTTCGCCCTTATAAGCTTGCCAGAACAGACCGATGAGGCCGAGAATCAACGGTAAGCAGAAGAATACGTTGTGTCCTTTGTTGTTCTTCAAATCGGATGGCAGGAATTCCTGATTGCCAACCAACATGTTGTCGATGAACGGAATACCGGTAATCCAGTTACCATGTTCCATTTCTCCGTGTCCTTGGATATCGTTCTGACGACCGGCGAAGTTCCACATGAAATAACGCCAATACATGAAATTTACCTGATAAGAGAAGAAGAACTTGATGTTTTCCAATTGGGTAGGGATCTTTACCATCATCATATTGCCACATTGGTCGTAAGGCACTTGCTTGCCTTCGATACCGCCCAACCAGTTTTCGTAGGCTTCGGCATGGTCTTCGCTGTACATGCGAGGGAAGAGCATGTTTTGTGCATACTTGTATTCCATTTTATTACGTACCACTTCGTAGCTGTCCTTTTCATCGGCCGAAGCTTTTTCCTTCCGTTGGTATACAGGCGCACCTTCAATGACATCGTACATGCATCCGCCGTCCACTTCCTTCAAAGCCGGTTTGGAAGCATAGGTCTGTCCGTAGAACAAAGGACGGGTACCGTATTGTTCACGTCCCAAATAATCGCCCAACGTAAAGATGTCTTCTGGAGAGTTCTGGTCCATCGGAGTATTGGCTGTAGAACGGATTACAATCAGCGCATAGGAGGAATAACCCACTACAATCATCATGATGCAGAGAAGGGCTGTATTCAACGTGCGGGCGCTGATTTGCCATTTGGCATCCAACTTGGCAAATAAATAGAATGCCAAAGCACCAAGTACCACAATGCCAATGAAAATACTCATGGCACCGTGTCCGTAGAACGGAATACCGGTCATACCGACAGTGGTAAGGAAAGAGATGTTCATGCGCTTGCGGCTCTTTTGGGTATAGCTTTCGTATACTCCCCAAATAATGGCAG
The DNA here is from genome assembly GCA_015060765.1 of Bacteroides sp. Taxonomy (GTDB): domain Bacteria; phylum Bacteroidota; class Bacteroidia; order Bacteroidales; family Bacteroidaceae; genus Phocaeicola. The sequence continues at coordinate 39,288 of SUXW01000018.1, read as the reverse complement.
CTGCCAACAGAATGATATAGACAATCAAACCTGTATTGAACGGCATGCTCAGGTTGTTGACAAACAGTAATTCAAACCAGCCACCTATTTTTACAATACCCGGTACAATACCATATAATACGGCAGCAACCAAGGCACCGGAACCTACCAATGCAAGCAGACTGCCTTTTAGAGTAGCATTCGGATTTTTCTTGAAGTAATAGACCAAAACAATAGCTGGGATACAGAGCAGGTTCAATAGGTGTACACCAATACTCAACCCCATGAGGTAAGCAATGAGAATCAGCCAACGGTCGCTATGTACATCATCGGCTACCGCTTCCCATTTCAGAATCAACCAGAAGACTACAGCTGTAAAGAGACTGGAGTAAGCATATACTTCTCCCTCTACGGCACTATACCAGAAGGTATCGCTCCATGTATAGGCTAATGCACCTACCAAGCCGGAGCCGATGATGGTTATCATTTGTCCCGTGGTCATGTTGTTTTCATCGGGACATACCAATTTCTTGGCCAGATGCGTAATGCTCCAGAACAAGAACATGATACAGGCGGCACTCATCAAGGCATTCATGATGTTTACCATGTAAGCCACCTGACTGGGGTCACTGGCAAATTGGCTGAATAAGTTGGCAGTAAGCATAAAGAAAGGTGCACCGGGTGGGTGTCCCACTTCGAGTTTATATCCAGTAGTGATGAATTCCGGACAGTCCCAGAAACTGGCTGTCGGTTCTACAGTCATACAATACGTTATGGCTGCAATTATAAAAGCGAGCCAACCGGTCAGGTTGTTCACTAACTTGTACTGCTTCATGAAAATATAGTTTCGTTAAACGTTCAACGGGCGCAAAGATAGTAAAGAATAGAAGAAAAAACAAATGGCACCTATAACCGAAACATATATTTCTTTTCATTAACGAATGAATTCATTAATTTTACACCTTATAAGAAATAACATTGAATAATAGTTAACCATGAAAAAACAAAATTTATTGAAAGGGGCAGCTTTGACTTTATTTGCCCTATCTTCTGTTTCTGTATTTCCCCAACAGAAGACCAATGCCGGATTGGCTTATTTGTTGTCTCAAACTAAGGATATGAGTCAGGATTTTCTTGATTTCAGTAACACTTATTTCTTTGCAGACAGTCTTGTTTCTATGGATCCGGCTACGGGGAAAGGAATCGTTCAATGGAAACGTCACCAACTCCAGCCGAGACAGGCTTTCAATGCCAACACATTCTTGCATCAACCGTTGAAGTCGTTGGATTTCCCGACACCTGCTTACGATCAAGACCCCCAGTTGCAGTTTACTGTTGAACCGGTTAATGAACGGACCCTCCGTATCCGTATGCTTACTACTCCGGTTGTTCCCAAGGATGAGCCTTCCATGATGTTGGTGTCCCAACCTGCCGACGGACGTTCGTTGTGGAAAACTTCCCAAGACGGTAATCGGACGGTTTATGCTTCCAAATACGGTAGTCTGACTATCGAAAATTATCCATGGCGTTTGGTCTTGAAGGATGCCAACGGTAAGGAACTGACTCATACCCGTTGTTGGAGCGACAACGATTCGACACAGATCAAGGTCCCGCCGTTCAGCTTCATCAAACGTGGTTCGGACAATTCGCGCAGCATCAATCCTGTGTTCAGTTTGGCACCGGGTGAAAAAATTTATGGTTGCGGTGAATCGCCCACTTCCTTGAATAAGGCGGGACAGAAGATCAACTTGTTTGTTACCGACCCGCAAGGTCCCGAAAGTCCCGATATGTACAAACCCATTCCTTTCTTCTTCAGCAATCGGGGTTATGGTATGTTCATGCATACTTCCGCACCGGTGACATGCGATTTTGGTCAGAGTTATATAGGTGCGACCAAGTTGTTCATGGCCGATGAAACCATGGATATATTCATCTTCTTTGGTGAGCCGAAGGATATTTTGAGTGAATATACAGCATTGGTAGGTCGTCCGCAAATGCCGCCGTTGTGGTCGTTCGGTACTTGGATGAGCCGCATCACTTATTTCAGTGAAGCCGAAGGACGCGAAGTGGCCAAGCAGCTCCGTGCCAACAAGATTCCGAGTGATGTGATTCATTTCGATACCGGTTGGTTTGGCGTGGACTGGCAATGTGACTATGCCTTTGCTGCCGACCGCTTTGACAATCCCAAGCAGATGCTCGATGATTTGAAGGCACAAGGTTTCCGTACTTGTTTGTGGCAGTTGCCCTACTTTACGCCGAAGAATAAGTTCTTCCCCGAACTTGTTGAGAAGGGATTGTATGTAAAGAACGGTAAGGGTCAGTTGCCTTACGAAGATGTGGTGCTCGATTTTACCAATCCCGAAACCGTGAAGTGGTATCAGGAAAAGTTGGGTAATTTGATTGAGATGGGTGTAGGCGCCATCAAGGTAGATTTTGGCGAAGGTGCACCGGTCGATGCCATTTACGCCAACGGTCGTTCGGGTTTGTATGAACACAACCTCTATCCATTGCGTTACAACAAAGCGGTAGCCGATATCACCCGCCAGCTTCATAACGAAAACATCATTTGGGCCCGTTCGGCTTGGGCAGGTTCCCAACGCTATCCATTGCATTGGGGAGGCGATGCCGCTACCACCAATACCGGTTTCCAAGGTACTGTTCGTGCCGGTCTTTCCATTGGTTTGAGTGGTTTCTCATTCTGGAGCAACGATATTGGCGGTTTTGTAACCTCCACTCCCCAGAATCTGTATCGTCGTTGGTTGCCATACGGTTTCTTGACATCGCATAGTCGTTTGCACGGTGCGCCTCCTACTGAGCCATGGTTGTATAACGACAAAAATTTCTTGAACTATTTTCGTAAGTGTGCGGAATTGAAATACAAACTGATGCCTTATGTCTATGCACAAGCCAAGGAATCGTCCGAAAACGGTTGGCCTATGATGCGTGCCTTGTTGTTTGAATATCCCGATGATCCAGGTGCTTGGATGGTAGAAGACGAATACTTGTTTGGCAATAACCTGTTGGTTGCTCCCATGTTGGAAGACGGAACAAGCCGCGATGTGTATCTGCCAGGTAAGGATAAATGGATTGATTATCAAACAGGCAAAGTGTATAATCCCGGATGGAACCATGTGGAATGTGGTGAACTTTCTATCGTAATTATGGTAAAGGATGGTTCGGCTATACCGCATATCCCGGTAGCACAGTGTACCGACCTATTGAAATGGGATAAGATTACATGGAAGCAATACAAGGCCGACAAGAAGACTACCAACGGTCTGCTTTGTTTGCCATCCGATGGTAAATTACAAAAAGTTAGTTTTTGATGATGAAAAAAGTTCTCTTTCTTATTAGCTTCTGCCTCTCCGGTTGGATGATGGCAGAAGCGCAATCACTGTATCAATTTCGTGATACTACTTTGACCGACGATCAACGTATTGAACATTTAATGTCGGTATTGACATTGGATGAAAAAATAGCCTTATTGTCCACCGATTTGGGGGTACCTCGTCTGGGCATTCCACATTGTGGACATTATGAAGGTTTGCATGGTCTGACGAGAGGTGGTTCCGGTGGTTGGGGAGACAGAGAACGTACTCCTGAGGGAGAATGGATAAAAAAGAGTTTGCCTACTACTGTTTTTCCACAATCATACGGATTGGGTTCCACTTGGGACAGGACTTTGCTTCAAAAGGTAGGTGAGCAGACTGCTGAAGAAGCCCGTTATTACATGCAGAGCGATGCCAGTAAACAACATGCGTTGGTGATGCGTGCGCCGAATGCTGATTTGGCACGCGATCCCCGTTGGGGCCGTACAGAAGAAAGTTTCGGTGAAGATCCCTTTTTAACAGGGGAACTGACCGTAGCTCATATCCGAGGATTGCAAGGGGACCATCCCCGTTATTGGAAGACCGCTTCGCTTATGAAGCATTTCCTTGCGAACAGCAATGAAGACGGTCGTGACAGTACCTCGTCCAATTTCGATAACCGCTTGTTCCATGAATATTATGCCTATCCTTTTCGTAAAGGTATTATGGAAGGAGGAAGCAGTTCATTTATGGCAGCTTATAATGCATGGAACGGTACGGTGATGATGGTACATCCTTGTCTGGAAAACATTGCTCGCAAACAATGGGGTACGAAAGGTATTATCTGTACAGATGGAAGTGCTTTGAAGTTGTTGATCGATGCACATAAAGCATACCCAACCTTGGCCGAGGGAGCATCGGCAGCGGTGAAAGCCACTATCGGACAGTTTCTTGATAATTATGATGCGGCTATCCGTGAGGGGCTTGAGAAGGGGTTGGTAACCGAACAGGATATAGATAAAGCCATTCGTGGAAATCTGTATGTAGCCTTAAAATTAGGATTGTTGGATGGCGAGAAAACATCCAATCCTTATATAAATATAGGTAGAGATCATCAACAACCTTCGTTTCTTAAGGAATCTTCCCAACAGTTGGCTCGTGAAATTACAGCCAAGTCGGTGGTGTTATTGAAGAATGAAGCGCAAGGAGGTGAAAAGCTGCTACCTCTTCGTAAAGAGAAACTTCGTAAGATAGCAGTCATTGGTCCTTATGCCGACCAGATTGTGCAGGATTGGTATAGCGGTACTCCTCCTTATGAAGTGACTATTTTAGAAGGTATCCGAAATGCTGTGGGTAGTGAAGTGGAAGTGGTGTATGCGTTGAACAACCGCATGGGTGAGGCTGTCCGTGCTGCGGCCGATGCTGATGTAGCCATTGTCTGTGTGGGCAATCATCCTTATGGTACCCGTACCGATTGGAAATTCTGTCCCGTTCCCAGTGACGGACGCGAAGCGGTAGACCGCCAGTCGTTGATGCTTCCCGATGAGGACTTGGTCAAGTTGGTATATCAAGCCAATCCGAATACCATCTTGGCTTTGGTAAGCAGTTTCCCTTATACCATTAATTGGAGTCAGGAGCATGTACCGGCTATAGTGCATCTCACTCATTGTAGTCAGGAACAAGGCAACGGATTGGCCGATGTATTGTTCGGTCAAGTAAATCCGGCCGGTCGTACCGTACAAACATGGGTAAAGGATATCACTCAATTGCCTGATATGATGGACTATGATATACGTAAGGGCCGTACCTACATGTATCATCAGGGAGAGGTGCTTTATCCATTCGGTTATGGATTGAGTTATACCACTTTCGAATATCAGAAGATAAGCCAGCTAAAGCAAGATAAGGACAATTTATATATAAAGGTACGTATCAAGAATACAGGTGCGATAGATGGTGAGGAAGTTCCTCAACTTTATGTAAGCTATCCCGAATCGAAGGTAGATCGACCATCCAAGCAGCTCCGAGCTTTCAGTCGTATTCCGATCAAGGCAGGAAAAACCGTTGAAGTGGAATGGACGGTTCCCAAATCGGAGTTGGCTTATTGGGATGAGGTAGCACAAGCTTTTGTAGTAGAATCTGGAAAGATTATCTTGCAAATCGGTTCTTCCTCTGCCGACATTCGTTTGAAGGAGGAAATTTCCGTTAACAGATAGGTTGTATATTACCGTAATCCATCTTAAAAAGCTGACCGATTCGATAGGAAACCGTAGATTTCTCTGTATAAAATAGATTGTATTTTGGGACATCTAAATATAAAATGAATGCAGGCTGAATTTTCTTTCAGCCTGCATTCATTCTATATTTATTCATCCTTTTACTTGTTTAGTCTCCAGGTAAATCCGTCTTTGGTATCCTTCACTTCGAATCCGAGAGCGGCAAGTTGATCACGAATCTGGTCGCTGGTAGCCCAATCCTTATTGGCTTTGGCCTTCATGCGTTGTTCGAGCAGCATGTCCACTACCTTGCCGTAGGCTTCTTCGCGGGCTTCGTTGTTGGCACTTTCTTCCTTCAAACCAAGCACTTCATACATAAAGAGGTGGAATACACTCTTCAGCTCTTCCAAATCTTCGGCAGTTGCGGTGGCTTTCTTGTCAAGCAGTGTATTGATGATACGTGCTCCGTCGAACAGGTGGGCGATAACAATCGGCGTATTCAAATCATCGTTCATGGCATCGTAACACTTGCTACGCAACTCCTTGATGCCTTCGATGGTAGTTGCTTTGGCTGGAGTGATGCGGTCCAGTCCCTTAACGGCTTCGGTGAGTCGGGCCAATCCCTTTTCGGCAGCCTGCAAAGCTTCGTTACCAAAGTCTACGGTGCTACGATAGTGTGCCTGGAGGATGAAGAAACGGATGGTCATCGGGGTATAAGCCTGAGTCAACAATTTGTGCGAGCCTTCGAAGAATTCGCTCAGGTTGATGAAGTTACCGTAGCTCTTGCCCATCTTCTGGCCGTTGATGGTAATCATGTTGTTGTGCATCCAGTAGTGTACCATATCATCGCCTTGCGATGCCACGCTTTGTGCGATTTCACATTCGTGGTGCGGGAAGATAAGGTCCATACCTCCTCCGTGAATATCGAAGTGACTGCCCAAGTACTTGCGACCCATAGCGGTACATTCACAATGCCAACCAGGGAAACCATCGCTCCAAGGTGAAGGCCAGCGCATGATGTGTTCGGGTTGGGCACATTTCCACAAGGCAAAGTCGGCTGGATTGCGTTTTTCGCTTTGTCCGTCCAGGTCGCGCCAAGTGTTCAGTACATCGTCCAGATTACGGCCTGAAAGTTTGCCATAGCGATAGTCCTTATTATATTTGGCTACATCGAAATAAACCGAGCCCTGACTTTCGTAAGCGTATCCGTTGTTCATGATTTCCTCTACCAACTGAATCTGTTCGATGATGTGTCCCGATGCATGAGGCTCGATGCTAGGAGGAAGTACGTTCAACGCTTCCATCGCCTTGTGGTAACGGTTCAAATAGTATTGTACCACTTCCATTGGTTCCAACTGTTCCAGACGGGCTTTCTTGGCTATCTTGTCCTCGCCTTCATCGGCATCGTGTTCCAGATGGCCCACGTCGGTAATGTTGCGTACATAACGCACTTTATAACCCAAATGGGTGAGGTAACGGTAAAGAATATCGAAAGTAATCGCCGGGCGGGCGTGTCCCAAATGTGCGTCGCCGTATACGGTGGGACCACAAACATACATGCCCACATGAGGAGCATGAAGCGGAACAAACAGCTCCTTCTGGCGGGTCAATGTATTGTAAATGAGTAATTGATTTTCCATAATGCTTTCTGTTTGAAGTGCAAAGGTATAAATAATTATGAGGAAAGCATGATGGAAAGAGATAAAAAAGAAAAAGAATGTCATCCTGAGTTTGGCTCAGGATGACACGATTGCTTAAACAGACATTAATCGACTTTCTTTCCCCAATATGTCTTCTGGTTGTTCAGACCTACATACACGATGGTATGTTTGCGTGGACTGGCTTCCCAATCCACCTCGCGTTGTATATAAAGTTTTACACCGTTGGCGGTCAGTATCTGCTTGGTGGCATCGTAGCTCCAAGTGCCTCCTTTCCAAGTGCCTGTGGTTATCTTATGGTCGGCACCCAATGTCATCACATTGGATTTCTTTTGTTTACCATAATCATAACTCAAGTCGATGTGTTCCCAATTGCCTACCAGTTCGGCTTCAGTAATGGCTACTTGAGGAACGGCACCATAGCGTTCGGGCATTACTACCGGCCAACCGTCTTCGGTCCAACGGATACTGCGTACATGTCCCATCATGATGGCATTACTTACATTGATACCTGGGACATTGGCAGGGAATCTTGCTTGTGAAGCATAGTACCAATTTCCCTTGCCGTCATCGAATACGCAACAATGCGAAATGCCTACCCAACCGTCTCCTTTACTGAACTTGTATGGATGAGTCAGGATGGGGTACATTTCACCGCCTTTATTCGTTACGTCGGTACCGTCTATGCCTACATAAGGGCCGTCTATATTTTTGGAACGAACTACTCGGGTATTGTAGGGAACATCCAGTGCATCGTAGGCTACAAACAGGTAATAGTATCCGGTACTTGGATTATAGATTACTTCCGGTCCTTCGGAACCTTGCCAGCGGTTACCCATCTGACGGGTGGCAATCAACTTACCGTAAGGGGCAATTTCCTTGACTGTTCCCCATGGATTGGGCAGAGTACCTATAGGCTTTCCGGTTTCGGCGCTTACTTCAATGGCAGGGAATCCGCTATGCCAAGACCCATAGACCAACCAATGTTTTCCTTCTGGTGTAATGATGTAACAGGGGTCGATGGCATTCCATCGGAAGTAGCAGTTTGCCCAATCGTTGGCAGCCACCTTGAAGTTCAGTCCCTTGTCTGAAGCATTGGTAATGACATATCCCTTGTCCACCCAACCGTTGTTGTTGGAAGGGTCTGTATTTTCCATCAATCCGATGAAGGCACGTTCGCTCCAGGTACCGTTACCGTTTATGGTTCCCGGACAGACGATGGAATAGTACATGCGGTAAAGTCCGTTCTTCACTTTGCGGACACAAGGTGCCCAATAACCGAAATCATTCTTATTCGGATTGACTTCGGGCAATCCCATTTCTTTGCGGATTTCATTCAGTTTGGGGATTACCCAGTCGGGCAGGCTTTTCATTGTTCCACCCAAATATTCCCAATTAACCAGATCCTTGGAACGTCGTCCATGAAAATGGCCTCCCTTGGTATGCTCGTTTCCATAAGAAGCATCCGTTTGATACATATAGTAATAACCGTCTTCGGCAAGTACGACTGTAGGGTCATGGACATTGGCCAGATTCCATTGAGAACGTTTGTTCCAACTGGATATGCTTGTATAATTGTCGGCATAAGTAGGAGGGACATAATCTTCAAGTCCGTTGTTCTCTGGTTTTACTTCTGGCTTGTCGGGAATAATGGGTTCTACTGTAGGATCATCATCATCCCCTCCGCTACATGATACATTCATGCAGCAGGCAGCTAACATCAAAATAGGATAGAGAAGATACTTGTTAAGTTTCATATGATTTCTGTTTTTAAGTTCAGTTAAAGTTCGGGCCATCCGTCGGTAGTCCACTTGATAGGTCTTTGTATCAGGATAGAGGAACCTTTGTGCGCAATGCTATATCCGTGGCTGATGAATATGTCTTCACCATCCATATGGTAGACTGCACAGTGTCCTATGGCATCGAAATTTTTCTTGTCTCCTTCGATAAAAGGTACACCACCTCCATCCCGCATATCGATACCCTCACGGTCTAAGTATGGACCATCAACGGACTTACTACGACCGACAGCTACCCGATAAGTGCTCTTGCTGCCTTGACAACAATAATCCCAAGATACGAAAAGATAATAATAACCGGCGTGCTTGAAGATGAAAGGAGCTTCGATGGCATTAGGCCCTGCGTATTGTGAAGTGGGGTTCTTTGGCAAATTATCTTTGGATTCTTTGACGGGATAACGACGGGCAATGGTGCGTGGCTTTTCACCTGTAGCGATGTGCATGGTTGAATCGAGTCGAGCTATTTGGATACCATCCCAGAACGATCCCCATGTTATCCAAGGTTGATCGTTTTCGTCGATGACAAAATTAGGGTCAATGGCATTCCAATTGTCCCGATCTTCCTGCGAACTGACAATACATCCTTCGTCTTCCCAAACAGGAAAGGAAAGGGAACGGTTGGAAAGCAGGCCGATGGCAGAACCGTTCTTGCCAAAGGTAGAACAGCTATAGGCCAACCACCATTTACCGTGCCACTTAATTACATCGGGTGCCCACACATGATTACGAAAACCTGAAACACTGTCTTGTGCCCATGTAGGGATGACAGACATGACGGGATTTGGTGAAACGTTCCATGTCTGACGGTCTTTCGAAGTCATCTGTTGGATGCCTAAACCAGTAGCAAAGATATAATAGGTACTGTCTTCGTATGCCATAACGGGATCGTGCAACATGGGTGTATCTGTTGTAAACACTTCACGCGGGAAACGTCTCCGTTGTTGGGCCTGTAAGACCATACATAAAACAAGAGTCAGTAGTAAAAAGGATGTTCGCTTCATTGTCAGAAAGTTTATAGTGATTAATAAAGGGGACGGGCAATTGCTGTCCGCCCCCTTTGATTTTAATGTTTAATTGGCAAATACCTTATTATTCGAATACAAGGTGACAACCATCAACGGTCAGACGGAAATAAAGATCTCCTTCATCAACCGGACTGATACCAATATAGTCTTGGTAATAAGTATTTCCATCACTACCTACCATCACAGACTTAATATCGGCTGTACCATTACCATGGTTAGTTACAGAAACGGTAACCAACGCTTCGTTCATAACTGCAAGCCATGCTGCCCAATCTGCTTGTCCACCGCTCGGAGTACATGCAGCATAACTGTCACCCCATCCATAGTTATCAGCACGAACTACTGCATATTCAGTATTGTCCTGGCGAGTAAGAACTACTATGAAGTTATTCCAGTTAGACAAAGCACTTGTGCGGTTTCTGAAGCGTGTAGTATAAGTTGCACCGGCAGGTACTTGTATCATTTCTGAATGTGCACCCCAGAATGCAGTTGAATTATCTTCTGCACCGACCACATTGTCAAATTCAAGATGGCTGCTATCTACTGTATAACGGAAGTAGAAATCATCTGGATTGATTGTATTAATGCCTAAGTAATCTTGATAATAAGTATTACCATCAGTACCCAACATTACTGTCTTAACGTCAGCAGTACCATCACCATTATTGGTAACGTATACAGTAACCTTACCACCATTTATTGCTGCAAGCCATGTAGCCCAGTCAGTCTGACCACCGCTGGTAACCAAATCAGCGTTACCATCGTAACCAGCACCCCAACCATAGTTGTCGGCACGTAAAACAGCGTATTCAGAATTATCAGCAGCACAAAGTACTATTACAAAGTTATTCCAGTTAGATACACCACTACCGTAATTGGTAAATGTAGAAACGAAAGTTTCACCCGGTCCAACCTTGATGTTTTCAGAATGAGCACCCCACCATCCAGTAGAGTTATCTGTTGCACCAACAGATGTGTACATCTTGTCAACCACTTCAAATGATGAATAAGCAATAATCGGTTGAGGACTATTTTCACCCTTATAAGTCTTATTGTATACAACAACCAATGTCTTTGTACCCAATGATGCCATATCAGGAATAGCTTCGAATGTCAAATCAGCAGCAGTCACCGCTTTCGTAACACCTGTTTCGAAATGTACGGTTGCAGAAATGTTTGCAAAAGCATCAGCAAGTTCTGTACCTTGAAGTACTTTTTTAGGTACACCAACCAATTCCATAGAAAGAGGCAACTTGTCTTCTGCAGAAGTAAAGCCACCAATCGGTTCAATGGTTGAACCCAAGAAGTTAATATATGAACCTTCAGGGCAAAGGAATGCACGAATATTGGTATTGGTTGCATCGGCATTCAAATTAGTCAAAGGAGTTTTTGCCTTATAAGTTTTGGTAACAGTACCATTAGTCATAGTCACAGAGAAGCCACTTGGATCCGTACGGTCTACCGTCAGAGTTACCTTACCACCCAATTTTTCTACACCAGCATCGGTATCGGTAGCAAATGTCAGTGTACTCTCCACGCAACTACGGTCAATGTGATCTCCCCATTCCGAGTTACCACTGGGTTGGTTGTCGAAACGGATAGCACCATATTCCGCATAACCAGCGCCACCGCGATCATCGTCAGAACAAAGAATAAGAGCAAAGTTCTTATAAGTATTTGGTGCAGAAGGATTAATACCCAAGTTGAATTGGGCAATCCACTTTTCGCCGTCAGGAATCACATAATATTTGGAAAAAACAGCCCACCATCCGGTAGAATAGTCTGTATTACCAACGGTATACACATCTTCTTCCAAACCTTCTATTTCAGAATTATCAGGCTCCGGTTTTGCATTATTGATAGAATCGACTTTTTCTGCGATCCAATCGGGAGCATCCACGCTATATAGCTCGCCTCCTTCACAATTGGTCAAAGCCAATAGCCCAAAGGCAGCAGCACCAAAAAAGGATGCCATTTTATTCAAATGTTTCATAATCTTTTGATTTAATAGGTTTGTTTTTAATTATTCAAATCGACTACCGGATGAATAGTCCAACCCTTAGCTGCAAAATAGTTAGCATTGCTTGTACTATAGTTGGCAGAATTACCTACCAAGTTAGGATTATCGTTCAAAGTACCTTGATAAATAGGCAAGAATTCATGACCGGTTATCCATGAATCATAGCTACTCTTGCTACATGTAGCATAGTCTACTGCATCCTTAGGAGTATAGTCGTAAGTACCTGTCTTGGTCCAGAAATTGAATGCACCGTGTTCCTTAATTTGTTGCAAACGGTCGGCACTATAGAAGAATCCCCAACGGATGAGGTCCCATCCACGGCCAAATTCACAACCAAATTCCTTTGGACGTTCTACATTGGCAATCTGTTCGAACAATTTGTCTTTAGAGTTGAAGTTAGCAAGTTGCAAACCAGCCAAACCAGCACGGCTACGAACTTCGTTAATCCAATCGATAGCTTGTTGTGTAGGACCGTTCACTTCATTTTCGCATTCAGCAGCACGAAGCAATACATCCGAATAACGCATCATACGAAGGTTGATACCACATTTCAAACCGGTTACGACCTTATCATAAAGACCTGTACGTAGATTAGTCCACTTAGCAATAGGAAGACCACCATAACCATTGTTGGTTACAACAAATGCGTCAGCAGTCATCGGTTGAGTGTATGCTACATTACCATATTCAAAGCCATCCCATTCTGATTCGTAAGTACCGATAGTCCAATAGAGACGTGGGTCAAGGCTTCCGCTTGTAGTGCGTTCGGCCTTGAACAAGTTGTAAAGCCAAGGTGAAGCCGAGAGGTCAGCCCATCCACCACAATCACCAGGACCGAAGTTACTTTCAATAGCATGGCCTTGTGTTGCATTTGGACTGGTATTAACCGGTGTCCATTCGTCATCAGTACCTTGAGTACCATAATCCAGGAATTGTACTTCGAACAAGCTTTCATCATTGTTTTCGTAAGCAGCACCTTCACGGAAGTTGTCACCATAGTTAGCCATCAACTTATAAGAACCATACTTTTTACCAATGATATCCTTCAATACTTGGAGAGCATCGCTGTATTTGTGACGTTGCATCAAAACGCGGGCATAGTATCCGGCTGCAGAACCACAAGTTGCACGACCTTTAGACCATTCACCACCAGCATCACGACTGGGGAGCAATGTCATAGCACCTGTAAAGTCGGCTTCAACTTGGTCAAGCACCAAATCAAATTGAGCGTTAGGATCTTCAACAGCGCCATTTGAACAATAAAGACCATCCAATGAAGAATATTGGCTATAATCAGTAATCAACGGAGGATTCTGATAATACATGGCAAGGTTATAGTAAGCCAAGCCACGGATGAAAAGGGCTTGTCCCTTAATACGTTGCATCTGAGTAGAAAGTTGAGCATCGTCTTCACCGCAACGTGAAAGGATGTAGTTACATACATTGATGGTATAATACCATTCACGCCAAGACCATTGACCGATTTCATCAGTAATAGGTTCGTTCAAATCATCAAAAGGCATGTACCACACCTGTGAAGCGTTCCAAACTTCATCACCACGACAAACGTCAATGTTATAACCTACACGGGCATAACTTCCTTCCATACGGAGGTGGTTATAAGCTGCAATAACTGTTTCCTCCAACTCATCGGTAGTCAATCCGAAGGTACCGGTTGTCTGCTGGTTGGGGTTAGTCAAATCCAGCTTACCTTCACACGACGACATCATCATCGTGCCGAGGCCCAATAAAAGGGCGAAAGAAAATTTATATAGTTTCATATTCTATTCTTATTTATATATATGTATACTTACGTGCTCTTAGAATGAGAAGAGTACACCACACATGAAGCTCTGTGCACTTGGGAATGAACAGAAGTTATATCCCGGAGTAAATGTACCACCGGCATAGTCCACATTGTAACCCTTATATCCAGTGAAGGTATGAAGGTTTTGAGCTGAGACATAAAGGCGTACATTGTTCACATAACCACGGAACCATTGGTCTGGGAAGTTATAACCCAATTCAATGTTGGCAATCTTCCAATAAGCTGCATTCTGGATCTTACGGCTGCTGAAGAGGTCGTTCCAAGCCAAAGTTGCGTTATTGGCAGCATAAGTACGTGGAATATTTGAAATGTAAGTATCGCCATCCCATTGATTAGCATTCAACATGGCCACATCTTTGTTACCATAACCATAGCAAGAGTTCAAGCTGTTATAAATGTCGTCAGCTACATGATAATCCAAAGCACCGAATGTAGAAATGCTCAAGTCAAAGTTCTTGTATTCCAAGTGTGCGCTCAAACCGAAGTTAATCTTTGGCAAACCGCTACCAAGTACGGTTTGGTCATCACCATTCACAATACCATCTTCGTTGATATCCTTATAGAGACAGTCACCTACATTGGCACCTTCCTGAGTTGGATGATTGTCCAAATCGGCTTGTGTACGGGCAATACCTTCGTAAACCCAACCGTAGAACTGACCAATTTCTTCACCAACATAAGTAGCATAGGCACCTGTAATGTATTTTTCGGTTCCGAAACCAAGAGAAGTAACCTTGTTCTTCAGTGTACTAACATTAGCACTGATTTGATGCTTCAACGGATGATCGCTATTGCGATAAGTCAAAGAGAATTCGAAACCACTGTTTTCCATAGAAGCGGCATTCATAGTAACAGATGTATTGGCAACACCGGCACTGGCAGGAACAGGAACACTATAAAGCAAATCTTCTGAAGTATTCTTATACCATTCAGCAGTAAATTCAATGCGGTTATTCAAGAATGCCAAATCGATACCCACGTTAGCCGTTTTCTTCTTTTCCCATGCTATTTTTTCATTCACGAAAGTAGAAACAGCCGAACCGGTCACTACATTGTTACCGAAACTATAGGTCATATTGTTACGAGCTAAAGTAGCTTGGTACATGTATTCGCCGATGTTTTCGTTACCAAGTACACCGTAGCTACCACGAATCTTGAACATGTTCACTACATCACGGTTGAATGGGAAGAAGTTTTCCTTGTCGAAACGCCAACCTAAAGAAACGGATGGGAAGGTTTCCCAACGAATATCCTTTGTCAAACGAGAACTACCGTCGCGACGTACAACTGCAGAAATCAAATATTTACCATCGAAATCGTAATTCAAACGGGCTATGTAAGATGCCAATGCATGTTTGTATTCCCAAGAATCAGAATAAGTATCGTTGGCATTTTGAAGTTGCAGGAAGTAAGGTTCAGAGAAGTTCACACCCCAACCGGAATTGGTCTGAGTATTTTCTTCCTGATAAGTCTGACCAACCAAAAGGTTTACATGGTGCTTACCCATAGTACCGTCGTATGTCAATGTATTTTCAATCAACGCATCGGTATAAGTACGGTTGTTAATAGTCAGTCTTTCATTACTCTTGTCCAAATATACACGGTTACTCTGAATCCATGCAGGAATCCAAGTCTTGTCCTTGGCATGAGTCTTACTGTAAGACAAGTTGATTTTATAAGTCAACTTATGATTCTTGCTCTTGATACCCAACATTTCCAAAAGGTCTACATCAGCAGAACCAGAACCTACAAAACGGTCAACGATGGTATTACGTGTCAACAAGGTGTTAACCAACAATGGGTTGGAAGCGGAAATATCCCCATGAATCGTATCATAATAAACACCGAAACCATACGCATCGTAGTTAAAGCTGCTGGCAGAACCTACCTTATCATCGAGTACCCATGTAGAAGGATCGTATGCCTTGATGGTAGGCTGCATCAACAAGGTACCACGAAGTACATTGGTAACATCACCATAAAGACCCTGTACATATTCTGATGCGTTTGACAAGCCCATACCATCCTGATTGGAGTGTGAATAAACAAGGCTGGTACGGAATTTGATGAATTTGGCATCCATTGTGTTGTTTACACGGGCTGTATAACGTTCGTAGTTAGGACCTGCACCTTCAAGAGTACCTCTTTGGTCGAAATAGTCCAAACCAATATTATAGGTACTATTGGCACTACCACCACTGAAGTTTACGTTATGGTTTTGACGGATACCAGTCTTGAACACTTCATTGAACCAATCGGTATTGGTATTGTCCATAAACTGATATTGATTGGCTGAACCACTTACCAAACTGTATCCACCAGGCAACGGTGTACCTGAGTTGGTACAAGCCTGACCCAAATATGTGCTATATTGGTTGGCATCCATTACATCGTATACACCTTTGCTGATACGGTCTACACCCAAATAACCTTTATAATCTACCTTCAAAGGTTGGTCCTTCTGTCCATTCTTAGTAGTAATAATAACCACACCGTTAGCTGCACGAGAACCATAAATAGCACCTGCCGAAGCATCTTTCAACACTTGAATGGTTTCGATATCATTCGGAGAGAAGTCACGGATAGTGGTTCCCATAGGAACACCATCAACTACATACAAAGGTGCGGTACTACCAAATGAACCGATACCACGGATACGTACGGTTGGGTCGGCACCCGGCTGACCGTCGGAAGTAATCTGCACACCAGCCACCTTACCTTCCAACATGGTGGAGATATTGGAATTGGAAACTCTTTTCAATTCGTCGGTATTAACTACAGCTACAGAACCGGTCAAGTCTGCCTTCTTCTGTACACCGTAACCAACAACTACCACTTGGTCGAGCATCTGAACATCGGATTCCAATTGAATCTGATTCAATACGGCACGGCCGCGGACTGCGATTTCACGGTCCTTGTAACCTACATAGCTTACTACGAGAGTAGCATTGGCTGGTGCATCAATAGAGAAGTTACCGTCAAAGTCGGTGATAACACCACCTTCGGCACTCTTCAATCTAATGGTTGCACCAATGAGCGGCTCTCCATTCTGATCGACAACCTGGCCACTGACCTTAATGGTCTGTTCCTGTTGTACCACTGCCATTGCAGGAGTAGGGCAGACTGTGAAACCTACCATTGTACCCCAAAATAGCATTGCAGAGAATAATACATGTTTTCTCATTGTAATTGATTTTAGATTTATGGATAATAATTTATATAGTTATTTTTAACTCTGAATAACTTCAACCAATAATCAATTCAAAAATGCATATAAAGAAAACAAAGGATAGCCATTGTGCTACGATACGAAGTTGGATATTCCTTGGTCTTCATAATACAGATTTTTAGGTTTTTTAAATTTAGAACTATTGTTCACGTCGCAAATTTAAAAAGTGTTATGAAATATGAGGTGGACAAAAACACACTTAACGTGGATAAAAGGCAAGAGTGACTTCGTTATCTGGCGATAGCAATCATACCCGAAAATGAAAGTTGTTTCAATAGGGTGATGAAAATTGTTACATGATAGATAGTAACCTCGTGTATTCTTGAGGCTATATCATGTTATTTCTATTGGATAATTATTGAAAAACCTCCATTTCATCGACATCTTCTATCGAATTCTCATGCTCTTCTGTAGTCCCCATCAAGGAACTGGGAGTTTGGTGGAAGTGTCGGGTAAAGCAGCGGGTAAAATATTTGGGGTCATTGAATCCTACTTCGTATGCAATCTCGGAAATGTTTTTGTTTCGCGTGGCTTTGTTTTTCAGGATAAGTTCACGCGCTATATTCAGACGATAATTGCGGATGAATTGTCCGACCGACTGTCCGGTAAGGTTCTTCATCTTTTTGTTCATTAAACTTTTGCTTACTCCCATCGCTTCGATGAAATCTGTTACTTCATAATAAGAATCCTTGTAGTTTTCCTTCACAATTTGCATGGCCTTGTTCAAGAATTTCTTGTCACTCGATTCTTCATCAATATTGAGCTCTTCCAAATCCATATTGAAAGAAAATTTTTGTTGTAGTCGTCTGCGATTTTCCAGAATGTTTGCGATACGTGCAAGCAACAAGGTTTCATCGAATGGTTTCAGTAAGTACTCATCAACTCCGATGCGGAAACTCTCAATACGTGTTTCGTTGGAAGTTTTGGCTGTAAGCATCAGGAAAGGGATATGCGATAAGTTGAAATTGGCCTTTACCCGTTTGGAAAGTTCTACACCGTCCATTACCGGCATCATCAGGTCACTGATGATGAAGTCTATATTTTGTGTGGATAAGATTTCCAATGCTTCTTTTCCTTGGGTGGCTTCGCTTACGTTGTAGTATTCTTCCAGGATAGAACGGATGTAACTTCGCATGTCCGCATTGTCTTCTACCACCAGAATATTCAAACGGTGATTGTTGGAAGAAAGCATGGAATTTTCTTGTTCTTGCTCGTCTTCTTGTATAATTGCATGGTCCGTATCGTTGATAGTTGTATAGGTAATTGGCAATAAGATACGGAACGAGGAACCTCCGGAAGGATTGTTTCGGAAATGAATCTCTCCGTGATGCAATTGGATAATCTGTTGGCACAAATAAAGTCCGATACCGGTTCCGCTCTGTCCACTGATTGAAGTATTGGCCTGATTGTTGGCTTGATAGAATCGGGTGAATATTTTATTTTGTTCTTCTTCAGGGATACCAGGTCCATTGTCTTGTACACAAAGATACAGTAAGTCTTTGCCATTCTTGTTCATGTAGTTTGCATAGATGTTTATCTTTCCACCTTTGGGGGTAAATTTCATGGCATTACCCAAGAGATTGGTCAAAACCTTGTGCATGGCGTCTTCGTCGTACATGATAGATTGACTGGATATTTTGGTCAGTTTCCTAAGTGTTATTTGATGTTCGTTTGCATACGCTTCAAACGGTAAAATCACATCGGACAAAAAACGGTCGAAATGGTTGGGATTAGGGACAATTTCCATTTTACCGGATTCTATTTTTCGGAAATCCATCAATTGATTGATAAGCGATAGCAAATACTTGGAATTCCGTTCTACAAAATGAAGCTGCTCGATGACTTGAGGATTGTAACTAAGTTTCAATGCGCGCTCTATGGGGCCCACAATCAATGTTAGAGGAGTACGGAATTCATGTGTTATGTTGGTAAAGAAAGCAAGTTTGTCGATGGTTAGTTCCTGTATCTTGTTCGACATTTCAACAAGTTTCTCTTTCTGATCCAGAATTTTTATATTCTGTTGTTTTAGCAACTCGTTCTGACTATACAGTTCATTGGCTTGTGTTGTTAATACCTGCTTTTGTTCTTGTAGTTCACGTGTACGTTCTTCTACCTTTTTATGCAGCAATATTTGTTGTTGCTGATAGGAATGTATTCTCCATTTCATGTATCGATAGATAATGAAAGAAAGCAATAGGATGATTAAGGCTATAAACCAATAAGTCTTATAAAAATAAGGCTCCACGTGAATGTGCAAAGTGGCATTCTCTTTTAACCATTGTGTGCCGTCGGGAGCATATCGTAATTCGAATGTATAGTCTCCAGCCCGAAGGTTCGTATAAGTTGCAATACGTTGGTTGGCGGAAACTCTCTTCCATTTGTCGTCGAATCCTTTCAAGCGATACGAATAGGCAGTAAGAGTTGAAGATTGGTAGTCTAATGCAGCAAATTCGATAGATAGAGATTTGTCCCGTTCGTGCATGTGTATTTCGGTATTGGTCAATTTGATTTCCTGCTCGTCGATACGCAAGTGAGTAAAGGCCACAGGTACAGACATGGGGGCATAGTCATTGATGGATGGCTTGATAACAGTCAATCCGTTGATGCTCCCCAGAAAAATGTCACCGTTTGCCGACTTGCCTATAGCATTCCAATAGAACTGATTGGACAACAAACCGTCTTCACGAGTATAATTATGGAAGGTCTCGTTTTCCGGATCAAAACAAGAAAGTCCATTGGTGGTGGTAATCCAGATGTGGCCTTCGTTATCCTCTTCCAATCCTCTGACTGTGTTACTCGCCAATCCGTTCTTTACCGTATATCCCTTGAATGTATAGTTCCCCTTTTCGTCTGCGACGGAACGGTAAATACCATATCCGTTACTACCTATCCACAAAGTTCCATTATGAGAAAGTATGATGTCTGTTACTCTCTCTGGTAACTGGGATTCTGGTTCATCCAGCTTATATTCCCATAATTGGAAAGAAGGTTTCCCCTCGGATATTGTTTGTAAATCTATACGGCATAGTCCTTTAGTCAGACCAATCCATAAATAGTTTCCGCTTTCATTCAGATAACCGGTACATCCGTCTATACCTCCCAATTTCTCCGTTTGGAACGGAATGGAAATTTTCTTTGATTCCAAGTCGTATAAATATAAGTTTTCGCTGCTCCCAGCCCATATCGCTTGATTCAGAGAGTCGTAGCATATCGCTCCAATGAAACCCCATGAAGCATCGTTGAAATCGGGGGATTCTATATGATGGAATACTTTGTTTTCATCTTTTAGGTGAATCCAACCGAATCCACCTCCCCATGTGCCTATCCAGAGTCTGTTTTCATTATCCAAAGTGAAGCAACTGACTGAATTATGGGTCAGTCGGGTAGGTGGCTGGGTTGTATAATGTGTGAATGTATGCATGTTGGGCTCTTTTCGGTTTAAACCGGCTTCAACTGTACCTACCCATAGTGTTCCGTAAGTATCTTCGAATATGGCATTCACCGGATTGCGTGAAATGCTTCCAGATTGGTTGTTGCTATGAGAATAATTCTGTACATATAGTGTCCGTTTGCTTATTTTATTGATACCTCCAATTTCTGTCCCTGCCCAAACAATGTCTCCATCGGTCAGCAAGCAATTGATAAAGTCACAATTCAACGCATTGTGTTCGTTTATTCCTGTAAAGTCCCGATTGATACGTTCGAATGAATCTGTGATTTCACTATAGAGATTGACTCCTTTGAGCGTTGCAACAATCACATTATGGTCATCGGTGATAGCGATATCGGTGATCATATTTTGAGACAATGAATTTTCATTGTCTTCTTCATAAATGTAATATTTAATTCGCTCGGTATCCATATTATACCGCAACAATCCTCGGGAACTTCCCATCCAGATTTCATTGGAGCGTTGACGGATGACTGAAAAAGGAGTATCTGTAAACTGCAATGCCTGAGAAACCAATAATGGTTCTTGTGCTTTTGTTATATTTTCTTTGATGCGGTATATGCCGTTGTTGTAGTTTATCCAGATGTAATCATCTACTTCGCATAATGTACGGAATGTTTGGGTATTGCTGTTTTCACATACAGTGATGATGTCTTCGATATTTCCATCGGATGCCAATATAATTTTGAACAGTTTGTTTAGGGAACAGATCCATATATTTCCGTTTCGGCTATGGTGAATGTAATTTACGGGATGGTTCTGTATTTGGCAAATTGCATGTTCGGAAGAAGATAAGTCCAATGTTTGTAAGGTTTGAAGGTCAAGTAGATCAATCCCCATTTCACTCGCTATCCATAGACGTTGAAATTTGTCCTCAGTCATACTATGAATAAAATTACTGCGAAGCTTGGCTTGGGGAGTTGCCATATTGAAGGAAATGAACTCATATCCATCGTAGCGTGCCAGCCCTTCTCCTCGGGTGGCTACCCAAAGGAATCCGTTACTGTCTTTGAACAGGTCGTCTACAAAGTTATGGGGTAATCCATTGTCGGTTGTGATATGGGTAATGTTGTACCTTTCAGACCATTTGCGGGTTACATTACCTGCTTTGGTACCGATTGAAACGAATAGTAAAAATAGTAACAAATAATATTTGTTTGTCTTCATTGTTTTTCGTAGATTTGACCAATAATTATTGGACAAAGTTATATTTTTTATTGTATTTGTAAGAAATGAATCTTCTCTTTTTATGAATGTTGTGCTAATTGTCCACCATTCATGCACTATTGTCCTCTTAGGCTTATGTAAATAGTCTGATATTTGTAACAATTAATATTAACTAATTATATTACCATGAAATTACATAAAACAATTTTGTCTGTCTTCGCCTTGTCGGCTGGGATGATGTTGAATGCACAAAATGTTCATCAGATGGTTGTACAAACCAATAAAATGGGAGCTGAAATTCAGCCAACCATGTATGGACTTTTCTTTGAAGATATCAACTATGGAGCCGACGGTGGTCTTTATGCTGAAATGGTCAAGAACCGTTCATTTGAATTTCCACAGAACTTCATGGGATGGGCTACTTTCGGTAAAGTGAAATTGATGGACGACGGTCCTTTCGACCGTAATCCACATTATGTCCGTTTGAATGATCCGGGACATGCTCATAAGCGTACAGGTATTGAAAATGAAGGTTTTTTTGGTATTGCTATTAAAGAAGGAGCCGACTATCGTTTCTCTGTATGGGCGCGTGGTGCAAACCAGAAGATCAGAGTTGAAATCATAGACAATGATTCTATGGGAGAAACTCAAGTACTGGTTGCTACAGACGTGAATATCCAATCCAATGAATGGAAACAGTATGAAGTGGTGCTAAAAGCTCCGGTTACAGAACCTAAAGCTCATCTGCGTATCTTCCTTGCATCTCCAGGTACCGTCGATTTGGAACATGTTTCCTTGTTCCCTATTGATACCTGGAAAGGTCGTAAAAATGGTTTGCGTAAAGACTTGGTAGAAGCACTTCGTGATATCAAACCGGGCGTGTTCCGTTTCCCCGGTGGTTGTATCGTTGAAGGTACAGATCTTGAAAGCCGCTATGATTGGAAAAAATCAGTAGGCCCCGTTGAAAACCGTCCGTTGAATGAAAACCGTTGGCATTATACTTTCCCACACCGTTTCTTCCCTGACTATTTCCAATCATACGGTCTTGGTTTCTATGAATTTTTCTTGTTGTCGGAAGAAATCGGTGCAGAACCATTGCCGGTATTGAGTTGTGGTTTGGCTTGTCAGTTTCAGAACGAAAGCGAAGAAGCTCATGTGAAGGTATGCGATTTGGGTAGTTATATTCAAGATGCATTGGATTTGATTGAATTTGCCAATGGAGACATCAATACTACTTGGGGTAAACTGCGTGCAGAAATGGGACATCCGGAACCATTCAATTTGAAGTTTATCGGTATCGGTAATGAACAATGGGGTCCTGAATATCCTGAACATCTCAAGCCATTTGTAGATGCCATTCGTAAAGCATATCCAGAGATGAATATCATTGGTAGTTCCGGCCCTAACTCGGAAGGCGACCAGTTTGATTATTTGTGGCCGGAAATGAAGAAACTGAAAGTAGATTTGGTTGACGAACATTTCTATCGTCCTGAATCATGGTTCCTTGCCGAAGGTATGCGTTACGACAAGTACGACCGCAAAGGCCCGAAGGTATTTGCCGGTGAATACGCTTGTCACGGTAAGGGTAAGAAATGGAATCATTTCCATGCTGCCTTGTTGGAAGCTGCATTTATGACAAACATTGAACGCAATGCCGACATTGTGCATATGGCTACTTATGCTCCTCTTTTTGCTCACGTGGAAGGTTGGCAATGGCGACCGGATATGATATGGTTTGACAATTTGAGATCTGTCCGTACTTGTAGCTATTATGTACAACAATTGTATTCACACAACAAAGGTACTCATGTCATTCCTTTGACAATGGACAAGAAACCAGTTGGTGGTCAGGAAGGACAGGATGGCTTGTTCGCAAGTGCTGTTTGGGACAACAATACAAAGGAATACATCGTGAAAGTAATCAATACTTCCGATAAAGTGCAACCAATTAGCTTGAATTTCGCCGGTTTGAAGAAAAAGAACAAATTGACTCATGGTAAGTGTATCGTTTTCCATTCAGATAATTTGGAAGCCGACAATACGGTAGATCATCCGAATGTTGTTCTTCCGAAGGAAAGCGCTGTAAATATTGAGGGTAATGAATTCAATGTTGAATTGGGTGCCAAGACATTTGCTATCTATAAATTTACTAAAGAATAAGATGAAGGTATTGTTTACTACTCTATTGTTGGCGGCGACTGTATCGGTCGCCGCTCAAGTAGATACGACTTTTGTAGCCAAAGGCAATCCGATAGTAAATTATAAATATCTGGGTGATCCTGCTGCATTGGTGCACGATGGTACACTTTATATCTATGCAGGTCACGATGAATGTCCGGCTCCCAAACAGTTTTATCTGATGAATGAATGGTGTATCTTGTCTACCAAAGACATGAAAACATTTCAAGAATATTCGTACAAATTGCAAGCCAAAAGTTTTGAATGGGCCAAAGGGGAAGCATGGGCCAGCCAAGTGATAGAACGGGATGGTAAGTTTTATTGGTATGTTACCGTAGAGCATAAGACTGACCCAGGAAAATCCATTGGAGTGGCGGTGTCGGATTCTCCTACAGGACCTTTTAAGGATGCACGGGGATCTGCGCTGATAACGAATAGTATGACTACCGAGTATACTCAAATCTTTTGGGATGATATCGACCCTACTGTATGGATTGATGATGATGGTCAGGCTTATCTGTTTTGGGGGAATACCCAGTGCTATTATGCCAAACTGAAAAAGAACATGATAGAATTGGAAGGTCCTATCAAACCCATTCATCTTCCTCGTTTTACCGAAGCGCCTTGGATTCATAAACGGGGCGATTGGTATTATCTGTCGTTTGCTTCGGAATTCCCTGAAAAAATATGTTATGCCATGAGCAAAAATATCAATGGACCGTGGGAATACAAAGGTATTCTGAATGAAATTGCGGGAAATTCAAATACCAATCATCAGTCTATCATTGAATTCAATGGTGAATGGTATTTCATTTATCACAATGGAGGAATCAATCCGGATGGTTGTGGATTTCGTCGTTCCATTTGTGCTGACCGGTTGTATTACAACGAAGACGGCACCATTAAGCGGATGGTTATGACATCAGAAGGAGTGCAATAATCGCAGGAAATAAACATTGAAAGAGGGGATTGCTTATCGCAATCTCCTTTTTTATTGATATAACTTCCAGTCTATGGAGGTTGTGAATATAAATTGTCTATCTTTGTACATTGATGAAACCAAACAATAAAGTGCTATTGGGAATGAGTGGGGGAACAGACAGTTCGGTGGCTGCCCTCCTATTGAAGGATGCCGGATACGAAGTAACTGGTATTACTTTTCGTTTCTATGAAAAGGATGAGGATAGAAGTTATCTGGATGATGCGCGTGAACTGTGTGAAAGGTTGGGTATAGACCATTTGGTGTATGATGCAAGGAAAATGTTCCGCGAACAAATCATTGATTATTTTGTAAAGGAATATATGTCGGGGCATACTCCCGTACCCTGTACGCTATGTAATAATCGTCTGAAATGGCCTTTGTTGGTCAAAATGGCCGATGAAAGGGGGATTTATTACGTTGCTACCGGGCATTATGTGCAGAAAGTGCATGTTGGAGATAAATATTACATAACGAAAGGAGCCGATTCCGATAAAGACCAGTCTTTTTTCCTTTGGGGACTTTCGCAAACGATCTTGGAACGTATGATTCTTCCCATGGGCGAACTCACTAAAACCCGAGTGCGGGAAATAGCCGAGGAACGGGGGTTCTTGAAAGCCGCTCGTAAAAAGGACAGTATCGGTGTATGTTTCTGCCCCATGGATTATCGTTCGTTTTTGCGGAAGCAAGTACCTGAAGGGTTTATCCAATCCGGTAAGTTTTACGATGAACAGGGAAACTACATAGCCAGACATGAAGGATATCCCTTTTATACAATTGGTCAGCGGCGAGGGTTGGGCATTGATTTGAACCGTGCTGTATTTGTCAAGGAGATTGTTCCCAATGAAAATAAGGTGGTATTGGGTGATTTGAAATCGTTGGAAAAAATGGGAATGACACTGAAAGACTGGAACATTGTATGTCCGGATTTGTTGTTGGAAAAAGAGGATGTGATAGTAAAGATACGCTATCGGAAACAAGCCAACCGTTGTTGGGTGACGTTGCTGCCGGATGGTACATTGTCGGTCGCCTTACAAGAGCCTCTTACGGCTATAGCTTCCGGTCAGGCGGCAGTCTTTTATAAGGAAGAAATGGTATTGGGAGGAGGAATTATTGTTTAAAAAGTGCAAGAAAGTAGCCAATGCTCTTCAATAACCGAATAAAATTGTAATTTTGCATCCGTAATGTTAATAAACTGGACTATTTATGAATAATTTACCTACAGTAACGAAAAATCTGCTAATTATCAATGTGTTGTGCTTCTTCGGTGCCGTTGTAGGAGAAAAATACGGTTTCGATCTTAATGGGATTTGTGGGCTGCATTTCTTCATGGCATCCGATTTTAAGTTGTGGCAATTGATAACTTATATGTTCATGCATGCCAATTTGGAACATATTTTCTTCAATATGTTTGCTGTATGGATGTTTGGTCGTACACTTGAACATGTTTGGGGAGGTAAGCGTTTCCTTATATATTATATGGTGTGTGGTATCGGTGCGGGATTGATACAAGAATTGGTACAATATGGGGAATATGTAATGGTGTTGCAGGATTATCAGCAGGTTGATACTGGATTTGGCATTATACCGATGTCGGATTATTTGAATATGATGAATACGGTAGGTGCATCAGGAGCGGTTTATGGCATTCTTTTGGCTTTCGGCATGTTGTTCCCTAATAGCCAGATGTTCGTATTTCCTATACCGTTCCCTATTAAAGCCAAGTATTTTGTTATCGGTTATGCTGTCATAGAATTGCTGTTGGGTATGAGTAGAGCCGGTGATGGAATTGCACACTTCGCTCATTTGGGTGGAATGTTATTCGGACTGTTATTGATATTATATTGGAAAAAGAACAATGGGCAGTTTTATTACTGATTTGAAAAACGATTTCCGTAGAGGAAGCATCAGCCAGCAATTTATCTATATTAATATAGGTATATTTGTAGTAACGGCTTTGGTGGCTATTGTGGGTATGTTGTTTAATGTAGGCAAGAGCTCATGGATGGAGTGGCTGGAGCTTCCGGCCTGGTTGCCGCAATTTATTAAGCAACCCTGGTCGATAGTGACGTATATGTTTCTTCATGCGGGAATTCTGCATTTGCTGTTCAATATGTTATGGTTGTACAGCTTCGGACAGTTGTTCCTGATGTTTTTTTCTGCTCGCCATTTCCGTGGGTTGTATTTCTTGGGTGGATTTTGTGGCGGTTTGTTATATATGGTTGCCTATAACTTCTTTCCCTATTTTGAATCTTATTTGTATGGTTCCTATCTGTTGGGTGCTTCGGCTTCCGTTTTGGCCATTGTCATTGCTACAGCGGTCCGTAATCCGGAATATAGGGTAAACTTGTTGCTGTTCGGTCAGGTCCGGTTGAAGTATTTGGCGTTGGTTATGGTTGTAACCGATTTATTGTTTGTCACTTCGAACAATGCAGGAGGACACATCGCTCATTTGGGAGGTGCGTTGGCTGGGTGGTGGTTTGCCGCCGGTCTTCGCAAGGGTACTGATGTAACGAAATGGATAAATGGTGCCATTGACTGGATTTCGGGTGGATTTAGAATACAACGTGTCTCCAAGAAACCTAAAATGGAAGTTCATTATGGAGGTCGTGCGAAAGATTATGAGTACAATGCCCGTAAAAAAGAACAGGATGAGGAAGTAGACCGCATCTTGGATAAATTGAAAAAATCGGGCTATCAGAGCTTGACTACCGAGGAAAAGAAACGCCTGTTTGATGCAAGTAAACGATAATTTATGAAGTATATAGGGAGATTGCTAGGGTGGATGTTGTTGTGCATCAATGCTGTTGTAGCAGGATTGATGCTCTTGTCGGCTTATAGCCCTTATTTGAATCCATCATCTTTTCCCATATTGTCTTGCGCCGGACTTGCTTTTCCTGTTTTTCTTGCAGCCAATTTATTGTTCTTGTTCTTCTGGTTGCTGATATATCGAAAATTTGCCTTTCTTCCTATATTGGCTTTTGTTTGTTGTTGGGGGAGTATCCGTACCTATACTCCTTTGAACCTATTTGCCGAAGAAAAACCGGATGGAGCCATTAAATTCCTTTCTTACAATACGATGGCTTTTGCCGAAAGGCAACCACACAAGAAGGAATCTTCCAATGAAGTCTTGGACTATCTGCTGAACAGCAAGGCTGATATCATTTGTCTGCAAGAGTACATTTGGGGTGGGAAACTGAAACAGCAGGACATTACTTATGCATTGCGTAGTTATAAATACAGACATTACCATTCTTTTGCAAACGGATTGAATGGATTGGGCATCTTTTCACGTTACCCCATTCTATCGGCTACTCCCATCAAAATGGGAAGCAGAACGAATGGTGCTATTGCCTATCAGGTCAAAGTAAATGAAGATACGTTGCTGATAATCAACAATCATTTGGAATCGAATAAAATAGCAGAGGTCGACAAGGAAGTATATTCCAATATGTTGGACGATCCCAATAAGCAAAACCTGACTTCGGGCGGCAAGCAATTGTTGAAGAAGTTGGCAGAAGCTTCTGTGGTTCGTGCTTCCCAAGCCGATGCATTGGCTTCCATTATCAATGAATCTGCCGGAAAAAAAATAATTGTTTGTGGTGATTTCAATGATTCTCCCATTTCTTATTCCCATAGAGTGCTTACCCAAAATTTGAATGATGCATTTGTAGAATCGGGCAATGGATTGGGCATTTCCTATAACCGCAACCGTTTCTATTTCCGTATTGACCACATCCTGTTGAGCCCCAATCTAAAAGCCTATGATTGTGTGGTCGACCGTTCCATCAAAGCTTCAGATCACTATCCCGTTTGGTGCTATATATCCTTAAATGAGGAGTGAAATAGGGCTGAAACTCTTCTTTTACCTTTATTTTTCCTTCTTGAAAGTTAAATATTTCCTTTAATTTCCGTTGGTTTGTGAAAAAAATCCTATATTTGCAACCTTGTATAAATTAGGAATCAAATAAACTATAAAATAATAAATTAAATCAAGATGCAAAACAAAGGATTTGTAAAGGTTTTCGCTGTATTACTGACCCTTGTATGTTTGTTCTATCTTTCGTTCTCTTTTGTGACTCGTCATCACATGAACAAGGCTGCAGAAGATCCGAAGGGAGAAGCACATTACCTTGATTCTGTACAGAATGAAAAGGTTTGGTTGGGTGCATATACACTGAAACAATGTCGTGAGATGGAAATTGGTCTGGGGCTGGACCTGAAAGGTGGTATGAACGTTATCTTGGAAGTATCTGTTCCTGATGTAGTGAAAGCATTGGCAGACCACAAGAGTGACGAAGCATTCAACAACGCAGTATCAACGGCTGCCAAGCAAGCTGTAACCAGTCAAGACGATTTCATTACTTTATTTGTCAATGAGTACAAGAAACAGGCTCCACAAGGAACATTGGCTGAATTGTTCGCCACTCAACAATTGAAGGACAAGGTGAACACTCGCAGTACGGATGCTGAAGTGGAAAAGGTGTTGCGTGAAGAAGTTAAAGCTGCTATCGACAACTCTTACAATGTACTCCGTACTCGTATTGACCGTTTTGGTGTGGCTCAGCCGAACATCCAGTCTTTGGAAGGAAGCATGGGACGTATCATGGTAGAACTTCCGGGAATTAAAGAACCCGAACGTGTACGTAAGTTGCTCCAAGGTTCCGCTAACCTTGAATTTTGGGAAACTTATAATTCAGAAGAAATTGTTCCGTCATTGCAGGCGGTAGACAGCAAATTGCGTGAAGTGTTGGCTGTTGCTTCAGATGAAGAAGCAGTTGAAACGGAAACTGCTGCGGAATCTGTTTCGGCTACCGATAGTTTGACAGCTGCCTTAAAGGGCGAAACAGTGAATAACGAAGCTGCTTTGGCTCAAATGAAGAAGGAACATCCGTTGGCTTCCATTCTTCAGTTTGGTGGCTATGGTGCAGTGGTAGGTGTTGCTAACCATAGAGATACAGCAGAAGTGAACAAGTTGTTGGCCATGAAGGAAGCTCAAGCTATCCTTCCGAGAGACCTCAGCTTGAAATGGGATGTTAAAGCTATGGATAAGGCCGGTCAATTGTTCCAATTGTATGCCATCAAGGTAACAGAACGCAACGGTAAGGCTCCATTGGAAGGTGATGTAATCACTGATGCACGTAATGAGTATGATCAATACAACAATCCTTGTGTGGGTATGTCTATGAACACAGACGGTTCTCGTCGTTGGGCTGTATTGACTAAGAACAATATCGGTCGTGCTATCGCTATCGTATTGGATGGCTATGTATACAGTGCTCCGAACGTAAACGGTGAAATCACTGGTGGTAACTCACAAATCTCTGGTAGCTTTACTCCGGAAGAAACACTCGACTTGGCCAACGTATTGAAGTCTGGTAAGATGCCGGCTCCTGCACGTATCGTTCAAGAAGACATCGTAGGTCCGTCACTTGGTCAGGAATCTATTAACCAAGGTATTATCTCATTCGTAGTGGCTTTGGTTCTGTTGATGGTTTACATGTGCGCTATGTATGGTGTTATTCCGGGTATGGTAGCCAACTGTGCATTGTTCGTGAATTTCTTCTTTACTTTAGGTATCCTTACTTCATTTCAGGCTGCTTTGACTATGTCGGGTATTGCCGGTATGGTGTTGTCACTCGGTATGGCGGTGGATGCCAACGTGTTGATTTACGAACGTACCAAGGAAGAATTGAGAGCTGGTAAGACAGTGAAGGCTGCTTTGGCTGATGGTTATTCCAATGCGTTCTCGGCTATCTTCGACTCTAACTTGACATCTATCATTACCGGTATCATCCTGTTCAACTTCGGTACTGGTCCTATCCGTGGTTTTGCCACTACTTTGATTATCGGTATCCTCTGTTCATTCTTTACAGCTGTGTTCTTGACACGTATTGTATACGAATGGCGTATGGGTAAGGATAAGTGGTTGAATTTGACATTTACTACAGGTCTTTCCAAGAACTTGATGCAGGGTACTAAGTATAACTTTATGGGTAGCTACAAGCGTTCATTCGCTATTTTCGGTGCTATTGTTGTTATTTCTATCGTATCTTTCTTCGTTCGTGGTTTGGCACAGAGTATTGATTTTACTGGTGGACGTAACTTTGTAGTTCAGTTTGAACAGCAGGTAGAACCTGAAACAGTACGCGATTTGCTTAGAACTAAGATTACTGAAGACAATGTACAAGCTATCGCTTTGGGAACAGACAAGAAGACTATCCGTATCACTACCAACTATCGTATCAATGAAGAATCGGCTACTATCGATTCTGAAGTGGAAGCATTCATCTACGATGCTTTGAAAGAAGGTAAATTGTTGGGTGAAGGTACTACATTGGAAATATTCATTGACCGTGAAAACCGTACCGGTGGTTCTATCATCAGTTCACAGAAGGTAGGTCCAAGTATCGCTGATGATATCAAAACTTCAGCTGTATGGTCTATCGTATTGGCTTTGATTGCTATCGGTGCATATATCTTGTTGCGTTTCCGTAACATTGCTTACTCGGTTGGTGCAACAGCTTCATTGGTTGTCGAAGTGTTGATGATTATGGGTATGTATTCATTGTGCCATACATGGGCTCCGTTCTCTTTGGAAATCGACCAGACATTTATCGGTGCTATTTTGACGGCTATCGGTTATTCTATCAACGATAAGGTGGTAGTATTCGACCGTATTCGTGAATTCTTCGGTTTGTATCCGAAGCGCGACCGCCAGCAGTTGTTCAACGATTCATTGAACACTACATTGGCTCGTACTATCAATACATCCGTAAGTACATTGATCGTGTTATTGTGTATCTTCATCCTTGGTGGTGACAGCATCCGCAGCTTCGCATTCGCTATGATTCTTGGTGTAGTATTCGGTACATGCGGTTCTTTGTTCTTCGCTGCTCCTGTGGCCTATTTGACTATGGGCAATAAGATTAAAGAAGAAGAAAAGGCTTAATTCAAGGTCATTTTAATTATAGAAGGGCTTCTCTCAATTGAGGGAAGCCTTTTTTATTTACAAAATGTACGGTAAAATAAAAGATATAATCGATTTTTTGTATATTTGTCCGTTAGTATAGAATTAACGAAGTAATGACTTGTGTTAAATTGTAAAGTATGAAAGCTTTAGTCAAGACCCAGCCTCTAAAGGGCATTTGGATGCAGGATGTTCCAATTCCTGAAGTGGGAGTGAACGATGTACTCATCAAGATCAAGAAAACGGCCATTTGTGGTACCGACTTGCATATTTACAAGTGGGATGAATGGAGTCAGAAAACCATCAAGACCCCTATGACCATCGGTCATGAATATGTGGGCGTAGTAGCCGAAGTAGGACCGGGTGTGCGTAATATTCAGGTGGGCGACCGTGTAACAGGTGAAGGACACATCGCCTGCGGGCATTGTCGTAACTGTCGACGTGGCTTGCAACACATTTGTGAAAATAGCATCGGTGTAGGGGTGAACCGTGATGGTGCTTTTGCCGAATATCTCTGTATTCCCGAATCGAACGTAGTAAAGTTGGACGACCGTATCTCGGATGATATGGCTGCTATTATGGACCCGTTTGGTAATGCTACCCATACAGCCCTTTCTTTTCCGTTACTTGGTGAAGACGTACTTATTACCGGTGCCGGATTGATTGGAACGATGGCTACTGCCATTGCACGCTTTGCCGGTGCCAAGAATGTAGTGGTGACCGACCTCAGCGACTATCGTCTGGACATTGCCAAGAAGATGGGTGCTACTATTACGGTCAATGCAGCAAAAGGAGAAACCGTTGCCGGTGCTATGGAGAAATTGGGTATGCGTGGTTTCGATGTAGGATTGGAAATGTCGGGTTCGCCGGTAGCTTTCCGCGATATGGTGGCTAATATGTACAACGGTTCCAAGATAGCCCAATTGGGTATCCTTCCCCCAACTACAACGGTAGACTGGAGTGAAATCATTTTCAAGGCGCTGACCATCAAGGGAATTTATGGCCGCGAAATGTGGGAAACTTGGTACAAGATGCAGCAAATGCTGATTTCGGGTCTCGACTTGTCGCCGGTTATCACTCATCACTTCCCGATAGCCGAATTTCAGAAAGGTTTCGACGTAATGGAATCCGGACAATGCGGTAAAGTAATTTTGGATTGGGAATAATCATAAAATCACATAAGAATTATGTATGGTAAAATGAAGGAGTTCCTTGCGCAGGAACTCGAAAATATCAAAGCAGCTGGGTTGTACAAGAACGAACGTATCATTACAACTCCCCAGCGTGCCGATATCAAGGTGAATGCCGGTCAACCGGTGTTGAATTTCTGTGCCAACAACTATTTGGGATTGGCCGACAATAAACGTTTGGTTGAGGCTGCCAAGTCGGCAATGGACAGTCACGGTTACGGCATGTCGTCCGTACGATTCATCTGTGGTACACAAGATTTGCACAAGCAACTCGAAGCGGCTATCGCAGATTATTTCAAGACCGAGGATACCATTTTGTATGCTGCTTGTTTTGATGCCAATGGTGGGGTGTTCGAACCTTTGTTTACCGAAGAAGATGCCATTATATCGGATGCATTGAACCATGCTTCCATCATCGACGGTGTGCGTCTTTGCAAGGCCAAGCGGTATCGTTATGCTAATGCTGATATGGCCGAACTGGAGAAATGTTTGCAGGAAGCTCAGGCACAACGTCATCGCATCATTGTGACCGACGGTGTATTCTCGATGGACGGCAATGTAGCTCCAATGGACAAGATTTGTGACTTGGCTGAAAAGTACGATGCATTGGTAATGGTAGACGAGTCGCACTCGGCTGGTGTAGTAGGTCCTACCGGTCACGGTGTGGCCGAGCAGTTTGATGTATACGGACGTGTGGATATCTTCACCGGTACATTAGGTAAAGCCTTTGGTGGTGCTATGGGTGGTTTCACTACCGGTAGAAAAGAAATCATCGACATGCTTCGCCAACGCTCCCGTCCTTATCTGTTCTCCAATTCAGTGGCTCCTTCCATTGTGGGCGCCAGCATTGAGATGTTCAAGATGCTGAAGGAGAGCAATGCTCTTCATGATAAGTTGATGGAAAACGTGGCATATTTCCGCGATCGGATGTTGGCTGCTGGTTTCGATATCAAGCCCACACAAAGTGCCATTTGTGCCGTGATGCTTTATGATGCAAAGCTTTCGCAGGATTTTGCCGCCAAGATGCAGGAAGAGGGTATTTATGTAACGGGTTTCTACTATCCGGTAGTTCCGAAGGGACAAGCCCGTATCCGTGTGCAACTCTCGGCTGGTCACGAACGCGAACATTTGGACAAGGCCATTGCCGCGTTTATTAAAGTAGGTAAGGAGCTTGGGGTAATCCAATAAGTATGGTATTGGGATAGAATTAATTGAAGAAGATACGTGTTATTTGATTGAATGATACGTATCTTTTTGAACAGATAAACCTATCGTTTGTAGCCCCGAGGGGAATCGAACCCCTATCTAAAGTTTAGGAAACTTCTATTCTATCCGTTGAACTACAAGGCCGCCTATATAAAGCGACACAAAGGTACTCCTTTTTGTTTTATCTGCCAACAAAGAGCATAAAAAATAGATGAATATTCGTATTGTTGCATATTTATATAAGAATATACTACTTTATTGCAAGAATATTTGTTTATTTGGTGGAACTTTGCGAACTTTGTGGCATTAATATTAACGATATAACACTAAATTATAAGTTATGGCAGAAAAAATGATAGTCAAGGAACTGGACCAGGTAGTGGTTCGTTTCTCCGGCGACTCGGGAGATGGTATGCAGTTGGCCGGTAATCTTTTCTCTACAATTTCGGCTACGGTGGGAAATGACATCAGTACATTCCCCGATTATCCGGCAGATATCCGTGCTCCGCAAGGTTCGTTGACAGGTGTATCGGGTTTCCAGGTACATATCGGTGCCGATAAAGTCTTTACTCCAGGCGACCAGTGCGATGTACTTGTGGCTATGAATGCAGCTGCACTCAAGACTCAGTATAAGTTTGCCAAGTCTACCGCTTGCATCATCATTGATACAGATTGTTTCCAGAAATCAGATTTGGAAAAGGCCGCTTTCAAGACTGACAACCCCATTGAAGAGATGGGTATCAAGAATGATGTGATTGCTGCACCTATCTCGCAGATGGTGAAGGATTGTTTGGCCGATAGTGGCATGGACAATAAGTCGATGCTGAAATGCCGTAACATGTTTGCATTGGGGTTGGTATGTTGGTTGTTCAACCGCGATCTGACTATTGCCGAAAACTTCTTGCGCGAGAAGTTTGCCAAGAAACCGGCTATAGCCGAAGCTAATATCAAGGTAATTCATGCCGGTTATGACTATGGTCACAATACACACTCCAGTGTAGCTCATACCTATAGAATAGAAAGCAAGACCGTGAACCCGGGTAAATATATGGATATTACGGGTAACAAGGCTACTGCATACGGTTTCATCGCTGCAGCTGAAAAGGCTGGTTTGAAACTTTATTTGGGTTCTTATCCCATCACTCCGGCAACCGATGTACTTCACGAACTGTCCAAACACAAGTCTTTGGGTGTGGTAACCGTTCAGTGTGAAGACGAAATTGCCGGTTGTGCATCGGCCGTAGGTGCTTCTTATGCAGGTGCTTTGGCGGTGACTTCCACTTCAGGCCCAGGTATCTGTCTGAAATCGGAAGCCATGAACTTGGCTGTGATTATGGAACTCCCATTGGTGGTGCTCGATGTACAGCGTGGTGGACCGGCTACCGGTCTTCCTACCAAGAGTGAGCAGACCGACCTGTTGCAGGTATTGTTCGGTCGTAACGGTGAAAGTCCGATGCCGGTATTGGCAGCTACATCGCCTACCGATTGTTTTGAAGCCGCTTTCGAAGCTTCAAAAATGGCACTCGAACACATGACTCCGGTGGTGCTTCTCACCGATGCGTTTGTAGCTAATGGCTCGGCTGCATGGAAACTTCCGAAATTGGCCGACTATCCAGCTATCAATCCTCCTTATGTCCCTGTCGAATTGAAAGGTACATGGACACCTTACCAGCGTAACGAAGACGGTGTACGCTATTGGGCTATCCCTGGTCAGGAAGGTTTCACCCATATCCTCGGTGGTTTGGAAAAAGACAATGCAACCGGTGCTATCTCGACTAATCCAGAGAACCATCATTTGATGACTCAACTCCGTCAACAGAAGATTGACAAGATTCAGGTACCCGATGTAGTGGTAGAAGGCGATAAGGATGATGCCGAATTGCTGATTGTAGGTTTCGGTGGTACATACGGACACCTCCATGCTGCGATGGACGAAATGCGTGCTGCAGGTAAGAAGGTAGCATTGGCTCACTTCAAATTCATCAATCCGTTGCCCAAGAATACAGCCGAAGTGATGAAGAAGTATCCGAAGGTAGTGGTTGCCGAACAGAACATGGGACAGTTTGCAGGCTACTTGCGTATGAAGGTAGATGGTTTCGTTCCCTATCAATATAATGAAGTAAAGGGTCAGCCGTTTGTTGTAAACGAACTGGTAAGTGCCTTCACCGAAATCTTGAACAAATAAAAAGAAAGCGTATGTGCGAATTTACAGCAAAAGACTATAAGAAAGGACAACCTCGTTGGTGTCCGGGTTGCGGTGACCACTTCTTCTTGGCTTCACTGCACAAGGCAATGGCAGAAATCGGTGTGGCTCCTTGGGATATCGCCGTCATTTCGGGTATCGGATGCTCCAGCCGTTTGCCTCACTATATGAATACGTATGGCATGAACACCATCCACGGCCGTTCGGCAGCTATCGCTACCGGTTGCAAGGTAGCCAATCCGAACCTTACCGTATGGCAGGTGTCGGGCGATGGCGACGGTCTCGCTATCGGTGGCAATCACTTCATCCATGCCAATCGTCGTAACATTAACTTGAACATGATTCTGCTCAATAACCGTATCTATGGTTTGACCAAAGGACAGTATTCGCCGACTTCTCCGCGTGGTTTTGTCAGCAAGTCGTCTCCTTATGGTACAGTAGAAGATCCGTTTTGTCCAGCCGAATTGTGCTTCGGTGCACGCGGTCACTTCTTTGCCCGTGCCGTGGCGACGGATGCAGCCGGTACAGTGGACATCCTGAAGGCCGCTTACAACCACAAGGGTGCATCGGTTTGTGAAATTTTGCAGAATTGTGTCATCTTCAATCACGGTACGCACGAATCGGTATATACCAAGGAAGGTCGTGCCAAGAACGCTATCTATCTGGAACACGGTAAACCGATGTTGTTCGGCGAGAACAATGAGTTCGGTTTGATGCAGGAAGGTTTCGGTTTGAAGGTAGTGAAGTTGGGCGAAAACGGTATTACTGAAAAGGATATTTTGGTACACGATGCTCATTGCGAAGACAATACCCTCCAATTGAAGTTGGCTTTGATGCAGGGTCCTGATTTCCCGATAGCACTCGGTGTTATCCGCGATGTAGAAGCTCCTACTTACGATGACGGTGTGTATGCGCAATTGGAAGAAATTTCATCCCAAAAGAATTACCATAACTTTGAAGAATTGTTGCTGACCAACGATACTTGGGAGGTGAAATAATCTTCATGGGTAGTTAACATACTAATAGCCGCCACTAACGGATACTACCTGTTAGTGGCGGCTAATTATGTACTTTATCGGATGCTTACCCCAGGACTGTACCCGTCTGTCGGGACTGATATGCCTGGAGAAAATCGTGACGATGACCGACCAAGAAGTGGACCAGATCAAAGCAAACTGGAACTTTAAAAAGTTGATTTCGTCAAGTTCGTCAAGTTCGACGGACTTGGCGAAACTTTTTATATACATTATAATGATATATAATTTTTGTAATTGAATATATTTTAAATATGTAATACACAAATAAAAGTTATAAAACAGCCGTCGAACTTGACGAACTTGACGAAGCAGTACGGAAAGAGAAAAACAAACCGACCGTTTAGCGGCCGTAAACCGACGGTTTCTTCCCCGCAAACCGACCGTTTATTTTATAAGCCCTTAACTTACCTACATGCTGGCATGTGTAAGGGAGCTGGTACCCGACAACAAGTCAGTCCGCTTAGGAATAGTCAAGTTTTCCATCAGAAAACATGTAATGCTATAATTCCTTATAAATTTCGATGTAATTTTGTGTCCTTCTCTGCAACTTGATGCCACTAGCTGCGAATATCAAGAAATAGCTCGCAACTAACAACTAATAGCCGTCACTAACGGGTACTACCCAAAAATGGCGACTTATAGTTTCCCACCAAATGCCAGGTCGCCTGCATCGCCCAGTCCGGGAACAATGTATGAACGTTCATTGAGTTCAGGGTCGATGGTGGCACACCACAAAGTGACATCGTCTTCGGGGAACAGTTTGGCAAGATGGTCTACTCCTTGTTGGCTGGCAATGACACAGGCTATGTGTAGCTTGCTGGGAGTACCTTTAGTCAGGAAAGCTTTCCAGGCCAATTCCATACTCTCGCCAGTGGCAAGCATGGGGTCGACAATGAGCAATGTCTTGTCATTCAGGTCGGGAGAGGCAATGTATTCGATATGGACATCCAGTTGTCGGCATTCCTTATCCTTATAATAGCGATAGGCCGAAACAAAAGCATTGTCGGCACGGTCGAACATATTCAAGAAGCCGGTATGAAGAGGCAGGCCTGCTCGGAATACGGTAGCTATGACCATGGAGTCATCGTGCGTACTGACGGGAGCAACACCCAAAGGAGTCTGTACGTTTTTGATGGAATAATCCAATTTCTTGCTAATTTCGTAAGCCATGATTTCTCCTATTCTTTCCAGATTCTTCCGGAATCGCATGCGGTCGGTCTGAATGTCTGTACTCCGTAATTCGGATACATATTGGTTGAGCAGGGAATTTCCCTCGTTGAAATTGATGATTTTCATAATACCGAATTAATAGTAATGATGCAAAGAAACAAAAATAATTCAAAATTGTAAAGTGGGAATTGCATTTTTGTTACACAAATTTAAATATTCGCCTATTACGGAATTATTTCTCTAATATCTTTTCTATTTTAAAATAAAGCAGTAATTTTGTATCGGCTTGAACAAGGGCTTTGTTGGACTTGTTGGAGTGGTACAGATTTTAAGAATGAAATAACATAATATATAACTTAATTATTTTATAAAAAATGGCAAATTTGGACTTAAGTAAGTACGGAATTACCGACGTGAAGGAAATCCTTCACAACCCCTCGTACGAAGTATTGTTTGAAGAAGAGACTAAGGCTGGTCTCGAAGGTTTTGAAAAAGGTCAGTTGACTGAACTTGACACTGTAAACGTGATGACCGGTATCTATACCGGACGTTCACCTAAAGATAAGTTCTTCGTAAAGAACGAAGCCAGCGAAGATACCGTTTGGTGGACTTCTGAAGAATACAAGAACGACAACAAGCCTTGCTCTGATGAAGCATGGGCTGACTTGAAGGCTA
>SUXW01000004.1 GCA_015060765.1 Bacteroides sp. | reverse complement strand
AGGTTTGACGGAGTAAAGTAAGCACTTTTATCCCATTCAGTAGAGCAAGGGAGGGAATTTTCCTCTCTGCTTACTGAAATTATCTCAAACCGATAATTCCGTTGCATTTATTAGTTGAATTTGCAATCGTAGTCCACGAGCTATATATAATAACCTGAATTTTAATTAATTATGGAGGATTTTGTTTTCCATATTTTTTCCACGACATGCAATGGACAAATTGAAAGAGTATTTCTCCACTGATGGAGACGGGTTCTTACCCTTATCAAAAAAAGCCTTATTGCTACTCATAAGGCAAGTAAACAATCACAATGGCGCAACGCTTTACACCTATCTGCTGTTGAAAGCGGCCTATAAAGATGACTTTATAGTGGATGGCATGAAGATCGACAAAGGATGGGTGAAGTTGGACATAGAGGAATTGATGGAATTCATGAAATGTGGACGCTCCAAAGTGTATTTAATGCTGAATGAATTGAAAAGACAGGGACTGGTCGTCCGAAAAGACAGGCAAAGTTTGTACTTCCTGCCATACTACGAAAAGCATTGTTCCGGTAAGTCGACGAAAACCAAACGGAATGTCGCCAGAATCCAGCAGCCGGAGGATGAAGATTGTTTCCAGGATTCGGATTTCGATACATTTTTTGAGTACTACCATTACAACCTGGAACTTCCGAAATCCGAACGGATGAAGGCTTGGAAGGAATGGCAGAAACTGAATGAGGAAGAGAAAGAGGAAGCCATGAGGAATGTGAGTGAATACAATCGGAGCCTCCGCAAGAAAGAACATGCCAAGTTGGCCTGCAATTATTTGAAGGACAAAACTTATAAAATCAAAGAGTGATGAATGAGAAAATCGTTAAGAAAATCATATCATCGGACCATGGATTGATGGCATCCGACAAGAGTATGGAAGAAGCGGTGCTCAGCGTATTGCTTTCCGAGCCCAAAACTGCCAAATTGTATCTGTCGCGTATCCAAGAGGAATATTTCTACGATACGACCAACATGCTGATATTCCGGGCTATCATGAACCTGCATCAGGCCGATCAGCCCATCGACATCCTGTCGGTTACTTCGCAACTGGCCAAGGACGGTGTGCTGGAAGAGGCAGGAGGTGCCTATAACGTAACGTCCATCTCCGGAAAAGTGGCTTCGTCGGCTCATGTGGAATATCACATATTGGTGCTGCAGCAACTGTACATGCGCCGGAAGTTGCGCGAGATATTGCTCACGTTCGACCGTCAGGCAGCGGATATGACCGTAGACATCGAAGATACGTTGGTCGATGCCCAACGGGCATTGGAAGCGTTGGCCGAAAACCATCCCATCAACAACGACCTTCGTGAGATGCCCGAAGTGATGGAGAAGGTGATGCAGAACCTGCGCAAGCGGATGGAGCAGGAGGATGGGGGACTGATTGGAACGGATACGGGTTCCAAGGGACTGAACGAACTGATCTTGGGATGGCAGCCGGGTACGCTGAACATCATTGCTGCACGTCCGGGTGAAGGAAAGACCGCATTCCTGATGCATACTCTCCTCACGGCAGCCAAGGAGGGGAAGAAGGTTTGCTTGATCAGTCTGGAATCGTCGGCCGAGAAATTGGCCGAACGATGGATGTTGGCCTGTACGCAGATACCTGCCGACGACTGGAACCGCGGACACATCACTTCCGAACAGTGGGAGGAAGCCCGAAGGGTATCGGAAGAACTGAAGCTGCTGCATATCGTGACCTTCGATCGGGGGAACATCAGTGTGGAACAGATTTGTAGTGTGGTCAAGTCGCTGCATGTGCAAGGCAGGTGCGATTTGTTGGGACTGGATTATCTGCAACTGCTGGCCAACCGTCATACCAACGGAGTGCGCGAACAGGAAGTAGCGCACAACAGTCGTATGCTGAAACTTCTATCCTTGAAACTCGAGATTCCCATCATTGCCCTCAGTCAGCTGAACCGTGAAGTCAAGACCAACCAATACCAGATACCGAAATTGGAGAACTTGCGTGAATCGGGTAGCATCGAACAAGACGGTGATATGGTGGGCTTGTTGTTCCATCCCTATAAAACCCAGTTGCAGACGGTTCCCGAAACCCATTATCCCGTCACGCCCAACCTACTGATGTTGATTATCGAGAAGAACCGAAACGGCCGCACCGGTACGGTTTACCTCAGTCACAACGACAGCATGACCCGTTTTGCCGAATACGAACCACCCAAGGAGTGGATCATGGAACAACTCTCGTCGTCCTCCGCAAGCGACAAGAAAGATTGGCGCAAGACCGATCGTGCCTATCTGGAGTTCAAGAAACAGAAAAAGAATGATGGCGGTAAACTGTTCGACTGATTGTTTTTTCTCCTTTTTTTAGGGTTTATTGAAAATATGACTTATTTTTGTGAAAATAATCCGATCAGTGCATGAAGTTACTTTTCTATTGCGATACAGTGTTTGGTTACGGTGGAGTGGAACGTGTATTGGCCGAACTTGCCAAGGAACTCTCCAAACGGCACGAGGTAAGTATACTCACTACCGATATGCGGAAGGATTATACGATGTACGGATACCATGAATCGAGTATAAAGTTTCACTTTATTGATTATTCACAACCATCAGGTTTAGAGAAGTTTATATGTAAGTCGTATAGTTACCTATACAAGTCATTCCTGCCCAAGAACCGGTTGACTTCCTGGCTTTATGGAAAGAGCTTTTTCCTTCCTTCCTATCGCAGGAAATTGATCCGTGTCATCAATGATGGCGGTTACGATGTGGTTATAGGTGTTCATGCTTATCTGTCCCTTCATCTCACTTCCATCAAGTCGCATATCAAGGCAAAGACCGTCGGTTGGATGCACAATTCCTATCAAGCATTCTTTGAAAAGGAGAAGCCCTACCTTCCCGGACTGAAGGATTTTTTCCGTCACAGGATGCCGGTTCTCGATAAGATGGTGGTGTTGTGTAAGGCCGATACTGATCGTTACCAGTCGGAAATGAAACTGAATCCGTTGGTTATATACAATCCGCTGACGGTAAAACCCGATGGACGAGGAGATGCATCACATAAGAAGTTCTTGGCAGTCGGTCGCTTTGCACATGCCCACAAAGGTTTTGACATTTTGATTGAAGCATTTGCCCAATTTGCCCAAACCAATCAGGAATGGAATTTGGAATTGGTGGGAGAGGGACCGGAAGAACCTCTTTATCGTTCGATGATAACCGATTACAAATTGAGTAAGCGGATAAAGATCTGCCCGTTTACCGACCATATACAGCAACATTATGCTGCCGCATCGGTCTATGTGTTGAGTTCCCGTTGGGAAGGTTTCGGATTAGTGTTGGTAGAAGCCATGTCGCACGGACTGCCCATTATATCCTCCCGTTTGCCGGTAACCGAAGAACTTTTGGATGGAAGAGATGTAGCTGTCTTCTTTGAAAGCGAACAGGCAGATCAATTGGCACAACAGATGCACCACATGGCCGAGGAAGTAGACTGGCAACCGATGAGTACACGTGCATTGGCATATTCCTCCCAATTTGATATTGGGTATATTGCCGGTAAGTGGGAAGAAATGATGGAGGATATTCTACATGGCCGATAGAGTACATAAAAGTTTGTTGAATGCGAAAGTAAATCTGATATTCTACTTCCTTTCGTTGTTCTTTTCCTTCTTTTCCAGAAAGATTTTCTTGGATTGTCTGGGAGCGGAGTTTATCGGACTGACTGGTACGTTAGGTAATATCCTTGGTTACTTAAATTTGGCAGAATTAGGGGTAGGTGCTGCTATCAGTATTTTTCTTTATAAACCTCTGCAAATTCAAAACCATGAAGGAATATGTGAAATAGTTTCTGTATTTGGTTATATTTATCAGAAAATTGGAAAATTTATACTCGTGAGTGGTATCATAGTTAGTTTGTTTTTTCCTTGTATTTTTGGTAATTCAAATTTAGGACTTGGAATAATTTACTTTTCATTCTTTTCTTTTTTAGGATCATCCTTGATAGGATATTTCATCAATTACCGTCAAATATTGTTAACAGCAGATCAAAAAAATTATTTGGTTGCAATTTATTTTCAATCAGCAGGATTGGTAAAAACAGCACTTCAGATATTTTTGGCTTATACTTATAAAAATTTGTTTGTTTGGGTAGCAATTGAATTCTTTTTTGGCATCATTGGATGTATAGTATTGAATAGAAAGATTAATAAAGAATACCCTTGGCTCAAGAGTAATGTACGAAATGGTAAAGCACTTTTAAAGAAATATCCTACTATTATAACAAACACTAAACAAGTGTTCATTCATAAAATAAAAGATTTCTTGTTGAGTAAAAGTGATGAACTCTTTATTTTTGCTTTTGTTT
Organism: Bacteroides sp.; assembly: GCA_015060765.1. GTDB lineage: Bacteria > Bacteroidota > Bacteroidia > Bacteroidales > Bacteroidaceae > Phocaeicola. The sequence continues at coordinate 193,522 of SUXW01000004.1, read as the reverse complement.
CATTGAAGATGGTTGCCTATTATGGCAACTATACGATGATAATTAACAAAGTATCTCAATTATTTGTTTATGTATTAGATGGTGTAGGTCCTGGTGTTGGAAATTTAGTTGCTGAAGGTAATAAAAATAATATGATGAAAGTGTTTTGGGAATTGATGGCTATCCGTCATTTCATTGCAGGTTTATTATTTATTTCTCCATATTATTTAATAGAATCATTTATTTCTTTATGGTTAGGTCCTGATTATATTTTAGATCAGAGTATTTTGATTCTTCTTTTGATATATATATATATGATGCAAAGTCGAGGAGTAGTTGATACATTTATTTATGCTCATGGACTTTATGCAGATACTTGGTCTGCATGGACTGAATTAGTATTGAATGTAAGTATTACACTGATAGTTGGTTATTATTATGGAATTATAGGAATATTGTTAGGTAAAATTATTAGCATATTCCTAATTGTCGTATTTTGGAAACCCTTTTATCTGTTTACATCTGGTTTTAAATTGTCTATATCTGTTTATTGGACTGGAACAATAAAATATTATTTAATATTTGGTGTATCATTTTTACTTATTAATCAATTGAATGGGGTGTATTCATTAGTTTTAAGTAATAGTTGGTTGTCATTTATTGGATATGCTATTATAATTGTAATATCATATTTAATAATAAATCTTACTTTATTATATTTTTTTGCTCCTGGTATCAAGGAAATTATTTTACGAATAAAGAATTTGAAATGTGAAAATAAACTTTGAATATATCACTTAATATAAATTAGATTTCAAATTTATGTAATTTGAAGATTAGTAACGTTAATATGAAATGGTGGATACCATTTATATATATTAGTTCACATAATTAGTAAAATTGATTAATTTTGCTCATTAATGCTATTGTGTTTTATTTGAATATTTATTATTGTGAAAATGAAAGTATCCATTTTAATACCTATTTATAATGCCGACTGTTATATTGAGAGATGCTTACGGTCCGTTTTTGAGCAATCGTATAAAGATATTGAATATGTTTTAATTGATGACAAATCTTCTGATTCAAGTGTTAGCATTATTAAAAAAGTAATAAATGATTACCCAAATAGATTCGATTGTATTAAATTATATTTAAATGAAATCAATTTAGGTATTAGCAAAACTAGGAATAAATTATTAAGTTATGCAACAGGTGATTATATTTATTTTGTAGATAGTGATGATTATATAGAATTAAATGCTGTTGAATCTTTTGTAAGTATAGTAAATGAAACAAAAGCATGTATTATTAGAAGTAATTATTATGAATGTAAAAACAATTGTGTTACTTTAAAAACCAATATAATACCTATTAATCATGATTCATATGTAGAATATGCTATTAAAAGTGTTAGTAGTATAGATTCATTATGGAAATTATTTATTAAAAGAGAAATATTTGTTAAAAATTCTTTATTATTTCCTTCGACTATCAATGTATGTGAAGATTATATAATGACAATTAAATTATTCTTTTATTCAAAGAAAATAATTGATATAGAATCATCTTTTTATTATTACACGGTTGATAATGAGCGAAGTATAACAAAAAAAGCTGATGTTTTTAATACAGATAAAATTAAATCGGTATTAGAGGTTAAACGTTTTTTAATTGATAATCATATTTATGATAAATATAAAAATGCATTATTATATCGGATGGTTATGAGTAAACAAAATTATTTGATTAATAAACAATATTTTAATTTGGATAAATATTATAAGTATTTTCCTGAAGCAAATTCATCATGGAGATTATTTAATTATGGTTATAGAGAACGTATTTTATTTTGGTTAGCCGAATATAAATTAACTTTTATAATATATTTGTATTATTTTATTGGAAAATTCAAATGAAATCTATTGTTTTAATTTTTCCTTACTTCGGTAAGATGCCTATACAATATAGTATGTGGAGGATTTCTGCATTAAACAATCAAACAATTCATTTCCTTTTTTTTACAGATGCCGATATAATAAGTGAGTCTAATATTGAAGTTATAAAATGTTCTTTTAAGGAATTTGTTGACATAGTACAATCATCATTTGATTTTCCAATTGTATTGGATCGTCCATATAAATTATGTGAATATAAACCAGCTTATGGTTATATTCTTCAAAAATATATTGTAGGTTATGATTATTGGGGATTTGGAGATTTAGATTTAGTATATGGTGATATACGTTCTTTTTTAACAGATGACATATTGAATAAATATAAAATGTTTTTAGGTTGGGGACATTTGACTTTATATCATAATGACTATGATACAAATACCTATTTTATGAAGCGTATTGATGGGTATCAGTTTTATAAAGATGCATATACAACTTCAAAAATCACTTTTTTTGATGAATATGACCATAAGGGAACTTCAGATAAATGGAAAGAAACTAGGAGAAAAGATTGTTGGTTAGAAATATTTTTTGATAATGTATCAAAACCAAAACAGTCTTTTCATTTCATTAGTTTAACAAGAGGTTGGAAACGAGTCTTGTTTGAATATATAAATAACAAATTATATATGATTAAAGTAGAAAATGGGAAGATTGTTAAAAAAGAATCATTATATGCTCATTTTCAACATAGAGGGTTTATGAAAGATGTTGTTAAAAATGGCTATAATCATTTCTTGATAACACCTACCATGATAATTGATTATCCTAAATCTTTTTCATTGTGTAGAATTAAATGGTATTCTAGAAATCGATCTTGGGTTACTTTATATTATAGATGGAAGGATCGTATTAAATATAAAATTAAAACATTATTTAATTGAATTGAAAAATAATTTTGAATATTCATTTTTGTTGAAAATTGTACTTTTCTCTTTGCCTTTAATTTTCATTTTCATAATTTCATTATTGTTTTCATATAGATTAATAATACTTTTGGGAATTTGATTAAGCATGTATTCTTTTTTTATGATAATGGAATTCTCTTTACAAGTTTCAGGAATACCACCTGAGTTTGTTGTAATTAAAGGCAATCCTGCAGCCATTGCTTCTATGCAGGTCAATCCAAAAGGCTCTTCCCACATGGAAGGTACAATTGCCACATCACCAATTTTCAAATAACGTGGTAATTGTTCATAGGGTATAAATCCTGTAAAAACAATGGAATCTTTTATGTTTTCACTTTTCTTCTTTAGCGTGTCGAGGAATGTATTATTAGCACTCAAGCCATAAAAACTTCCTCCTAATATCAATAATTTGATTTGAGGATAGTCTTTTAATTGGTTGAATGCATCTATCAGTTCTTCTATTCCTTTTTCTTTAATGAGTCTTCCGCTATAGACCACAATGAAATCATCTTCCTTGAAGCCTAAAGACTTTCTATCAATGGGAGTAGCGCGATAGAATCGTTCCAAATCAATTCCATTGTGTACGGTTGTTATGGGAATGTTGGATCCTATTGTTTTTACTCGGCCTTTGATGTAGTCAGAAACAGTTATTACCTTATGACACACCTGACAAATTTCTTTAGCATTCTTACTATCTTTGTTCAACAGGTCGTTATGAAGATGGATAATAATCTTAGCCTTGCTGACTTTGGATACAGGAATGGCATAACCAGGTCGGTTTTCCAAGATGATGAGATCATATTCTTTTCGGGCAATGTCCTTTAAGGATTCGTGCAGAAAATACTCGATATATGGATTGTAGTATGTCGATGAGTGGGTACGTACATAGATATGTCTTTTCAATCGTCCCCAAAATGAAGTGGTGTCGATGTAGTGGTAATGGGTATTTGCTGTATCTGCTATGGAGGAAGATTGGGGTGGAGCAATACTATATACGGTGATGTCGTGCAACTTTTCTTGATTATTGTATTCGATGTAATAATCAATTAAATTTTCAACGGCTCCTCCCAATACGGCAGGAACTGGAAGTATTCCGGATGTTAGTATTGCTATTTTCATACTTCTATTTCAATGTTTTGATCACTTTAGCCGGATTGCCTACTGCAACCGAATAGTCAGGAACATCTTTAGTCACTACACTACCAGCTCCAATTACACAATGCTTCCCTATGGTAACACCTGCTGCTATGACAGCATTGGCAACAATCCATACATTGTCATTGATGGTAATGGGGGAGGTGGATACACCTGCTTCTGCAACACGTAGAGCAAGGACAGGCTGTATGTAGTTCTTAATTCCCATACTCTTATAAAGATATACTTTATTTGAATAATAAATTCAAATCCATGGAAAGAAATTCCTCAAACGACAAACCACCGGAACCTACGACAAATGCTTTGTGTGGCTTGTATGCTTGAGTAAATTTGGATAGTCCTTCATTAGACGTTCTTCTTCCACTTTTTATTTCAATGGCTATTTTTTTCTTGTTTCGGACAAGAATATAGTCTACCTCTTCATTTTTATTCCTCCAATAAAACACCTTATAATCGTATATTCGGGCTTGGCTGACAAGGTATGCACCGATAGCCGATTCCATATATCGACCCCACTCTTTAGGATTTTCTATGATTTCTAAAAAATCATCGTCAACATATACGTTGCGTAATGCATTGTTGTGTACTTGAAATTTAGGTACAGAATTGTATTTACGGGCATCATCTTCGGCATATTTCTGGAGTCCACAAAGAAGGCCGCATTCATCAAGCAAATGTAGATATCCGGCAAGAGTGGTTACATTTCCAGCATCTTGAAGTTGGCCGGCTATTTTGGTTAGAGAAAGAAGTTCACCACTATAACTGCTCCCTATTTCAAAGAGTTGGCGCAAAAGTTGTGGTTTCATGATTTTTGTATCCATCAATACGTCCTTTGAAATGGAAGGCTCAATCAACGAGTCCTTTACGTAATTTCGCCAACGTGTTTCGTTGTTGATATATCTGGCTGCACCAGGGTATCCACCATAATAAACGTATTGGGGAAGTGTCCATCCGAAACAATCACGCATTTCTGTAAAAGTCCAATGAGAAAGTCGGATCAATTCAAAACGACCGGCAAGCGATTCTGTCAATCCCTTTTCAATCAGCATACGTGAAGAACCGAGTAAAACGACTATGAGTTCACGTTTTTCTCTGGTATCACGATCCCATTCGGCTTTGACTGTTTCACTCCAATTATGGATTTTCTGAATTTCATCAATTATCAGGAGTCGTTTGGATTCATTCCTTGTAATCATTTTTAATCGTTGGGCTTCCCATATTTGAGACAACCAATTGGCTGATACACCTGTTACATCATCTGCTGAATGACTTTCAAAAGGATAAGTACATTCTTCAAGTACTTGTCCGATTAATGTTGATTTTCCAACTTGACGGGGGCCGACAATTACTTGTATTCTGCTTCTTGGTTCGTTAATACGATTCAGAACTTCTTGATATTGAATTCTTTTATAAACCATCGTTTAAAATGTTCAATAGAATGATGAGGAATGTTCAATGGAATGAACAAAATAGTTCAATCTGATGCAAAGATACATTTTTATCAGTTATTACCAATAAATTTCGATTGTTTCTTTGACTTTGCTTCTATTTTTCTTATTCCCATATCTTAGCCATGGGAAGTATGTATAAATTTCTTGGAAGCTCCTTTGCTGCGGAACAGATTCACGACCATGGAACAGACAAAATAGGGTACTTCTTTCAAAGCCTGATACAATTGCTTGTTGCGCATGGAGGTAGGAATGGCAATGTACATACCTGCCAATAAGGCAATGAGCAGCACCCACCACTTTTCACAAGAAAGGAAGGGGATAAAGGTTGTAAGGATGGCCAACATGAAAAGTAATGCCATCAGGATACTACGGGGAGGGATGATACTCTGAAAGGCTTTGAGTAAATAATCTCCGTTTCCTTTCAAAATGGCTTGAGGTACCCGTTTCCACATCAGTCCGGCCAAAAAGAATTGGGTGGCTATCCAACGCTTGCGTTGCCTGCCCATGGCTTCTTTCTGTTGTACTTTCTCGTCCAATACACGGATGGAATCAGCATAATGGATGTGGATGTGCTGACGGAGCAGGAGTTCTTCCAGTTCTTTGTCCTCGCCTGCTGAATGGGTATGGAAAATATTTTCAGCAAACCAGATATAGTCCATTACCATACCCGAACCGATGAGGGCGGAAGAAAAGCCCAATTGTACATGTCCCAAACGGAAGATGGAATTGTTCATCTCTTCGATGGCGGCATCAAGAATGGCCGTAGAGGTATTCAGGTTCTTGGCTGTACGGTGGGTTTGAAGTACCTTGCACTGCGTCTGTTGGGTGTAACGGTTGACTTGCTCCAAATAGTCGGAAGCAATGATATTGTCGGCATCCAAAATAACAACGTAATCGGATGGAGCATCCGACTGACAGGAACGGATGGCCGATTGCAGGGCAAGGGCTTTCGAACTTTCTTCGTAATGGATTTCCAAAACTTCGGCACCCATAGAACGAAGATGGTCGTTGGTTGATTCGTTCATCTGGTCGGATATGACCATGACACGAAAATATTCCTGTGGATACAGCTGGGAAAGGGCGGCTTGGACTGTATCGCCTATCACCTTGTCTTCTTTGTAACTGGGGATAAGGACGAGGAAACGATGGCAACGGTCGGTAGCAAGAAGATCTTTTTTAACGGCAAACAGAGAAGCTACAGCAAACAGAACCAAATAGCCTACACTAAAGAACAGGTAGACATACAATAAGGTTTCTATGAGCTGGATGACCGTAATCATGCTTCAGCCTTTTCTTTCTTAATAATGCCCAATGCACTGAGAATCATGCCGATTCCCATTCCAGGAATGGCCTTGATGGCTTTGTTGAATTGCTTGTCGACCAAATAGTCGGGAGTGGCTAAAGCCATGGAGAAGAGCAGTATCAATAACAAAGCCCACCATTTCAAACCGTCCAACCAGTTATAGGAAGAGGAAAGTACTCCCATCAATCCTATGATAAAGAGCAGGATGGTACGAGGGAAGGTCATCCAATTCAAGATACGGTCGGCATAATCGAAATTGCCGCTGAAGATAGCACCCGGCAGATGCAGGATATTGCTGAACAAGGAGTGGTAATGGGATTTGATCCAATGGCCACGTTGCTTGTAGAATTTTCTTCGGCCTTCCTTACGGGTGGCATATACATGTACATGATCCATATAGTCTACATACATGCGGTCGCGTAACAAAAGAGCTTCGATGGCCTTTTCATCGTCTTCGTCGTTCAATTGGTCGACAATGCGCTTTATCCAGGCAAAGTCGAATGCCATACCCGAACCGTTCAAGGATGAGGAGAGTCCGATGTTGACATGGCCTGAACAATAAATGGAGTTGTTGATTTCATCGAAAATAGCGTTCAACATACTTGTGTTGTTGCTTCGTTCCTTGCGGATACGGTGTGCCTGAATGGCATTGGATCCGCTGGCATAGGTGTTGTTCATCTGGTCAAGGAAATCCGGATTGACCACATTGTCGGCATTCATCACCAAGACCATGTCATACAATCCGTCGGGCAATTGCTTGATGGCGGCTTTCACCGATTTCATCTTGGTACCTTTCCCCTTGAAATTGGCTTGCATCAAAGTGATGGGGAACTCGGCAAGACGGGCATTGGTTGATGCCTGCATCTGTTCCGAAACCACAATGATGTTGAAACAGTCGATCGGATAATCCTGTTGTAGGAACGACTGGACTGCCTTCAAGATGTATTCATCATCCTTGTAGGAAGGAATGACGATGGCAAAACGATGTTTCTTACGGGATTGGGTATATTTGTCCGACCGTTTGGTCATACCGCCAAGAATGGAGTAGAACAAATGGTAGGCTACAGTAAACGCACTTAATGCGAATAATATGGTTTCTATCAAATCAAATGCACTCATGGCCTGTCAATTTTTCTTTTCAGTTCAAAAAATGCTTTCACGCCGTCTACATGGGCCTGAGCGATGTCTTTCTGTTTGTGAAACTTGGCTCGCAATACCTGTACCGGGAATACCACTCCCAACAAGTACCATTGGGTGAGGTAGAAGGTAAAGTCGAACTTATTGCGATAAGCATAAAGCAAACGGTTACGGCTCATGTAAAAGGCTTTCAAAGGACTGTCGGCACCGGTCGACTGACTACCCTTGTGAATGATTTCACAGGCGGGGTCGTACCACAGGGTATATCCCTCGTGGGTCATGTAGGTACACCAGTCCAGTTCTTCATAATAGAGGAAGTACTCTTCGGGCATCTTGCCCAATTGGTTGATGACACTCCGCTTGATCAGCATGGCAGCACCATGCAGATAAGGAGTCTCACAGGCCGGATAGGCGGCCTTATTAGTATCTCCTTCACCAATGGCGCGATTACGCATGGTAATGGTAGATAGGGGAGTATAACCGGCATACTGGATGGCATGCGGTTCTTCGTAATCTAAAATCAACGGTGAAACACCGGCTATCTTCTTATCGGATTCCAACCGCTCAATCAAAGCGGGAATCTGATCGTCCAACATCAACACATCGTTATTCAGGAAAAACAAATATTTTCCTTGTGCTGCATCAATTCCCAAATTGTTGGCTCCTGCATAACCCAAGTTCTTTTCGCTACGGATAACTTGTACTTGTGGGTATAGCTTCTCGATGACAGCTGCTTCGTCGTTCTTCGAAGCATTGTCCACCACAATCAATTCGTAGCTGACGGAATGAATCTGCTCGATCCAAGAATCAAGGAATTCGCAGGTATCCTTCAATCCGTTGTAATTGATGCTGATAACCGATATGTCAGGTATGTTGGATTCCATGTTTTTCTGAATATTGTTTATCAAAATAGGGTGCCAAGAACACCAAGGTAAGGCAAGTATAAATCAGCGGTCCGTTAGGGAACTGGAAATAGATCTGATTGGCATACGAGGCTACCAACATACCCGCCGTACCGCATAGCATGGCGGTCAGCGGCCCTCGTATTTCCGGGTTCCTGACTCGGAATACCAAGATGCAACAAGCACAGATATACATAATGACTTGTATAACCAAATAAACAATCAGACCTACCTGTCCCAAATGAATCCAGATGTATACCAATTCGGAGTCGGGAGGACACGTTGCCACAAAATAGAATTTATTTTGGGGGGAAACTTCTTCTGCATCCACTCCTAAACCGATACCAAAAGGTATTTCAGACATATAGGCTTTCAATGCTTTTTGGTTTTCAAAACGGACATTCAAGGATGCATCATTCGTATTGAAAGCACTTCTCATACGACGTATCAATCGATTGCCGTTCCCTATGTTAGTAAAGGCAAGGAAAAAAATTCCAACTAACAAAGCAGATAAGGAAGCAACACTAATTTTCCAACTTTTACAAATAAAAATAAATAAAGCAAAGCCTGCAATGGGAACAGCCAAGGATGCACGAGTACCGGAAACCAAAAGGCCATATCCTGTAGCCACAGCTATAACTAAATAAAATATTTTTTGAATTTTATGTGATGTATAGATGGAGGCTAAAGAAAAAACGACCATGGTGAAACCCATGCCACAACCAAAATTGGCTGCATCTGTAAAAAATGAGAAATATCGGGTTCCGGTTGAAAGTAAGTGAGTTTTGGCACCTCTGGTTGATACCCAAGCCCATTCTGCTGCATCAAATCCATAATTCTTTTGGCAATAAGCCTTTGCTGCAGCTAATAAAGCCAAAATTCCCCATAGCATAAGGAAAGCATGAATGAATTTATAGTTTTTGGCTGAAATGGCTATCACAACAGATAATAAGATAGGATATAATGAAATAACACGTATATTTCCTAACCATGCAGCAAAATGAATGGTACCGGTTGCATGATTCCCTACATTGATAAAACAGTAAAGGAACCAAATGACCATGAATGCAAAATAAAGATTGAACACATTACGGGTATTGTGCTTGAATTCCAAATTTCGCAACATGGTGGTGAAAAATATCAATCCGAATATTATATCGATAGTAACAGAAATAGGAATAGGTAAAGTTACATATCTGCCTAATCCCATAATAAAATAATTGACAGTTGCCAATAAAATTAATGATACATATTGATACTGTATACAGATGTATGTAAATATCAGAATAAATGGAACAAGACCTATAGCTAAGCCTATACCAGTTTGTATATAAAGGGAGGCGTATATACATAAAAGAGTTACTATGACCATGATAGCCATAGTAATACCTCTTTCTTTGAATATGCTGAATGTTCGATTCATCGCTTGATATGTTCGGTTGCCGTCAATCCCAATTGGAAAATACGGTATTCCCAATTCTTGAACGGTGTATAAGGAGGCAATTGACCGGTAAAGTCTTGTACCGTATCACGTTCAGCTTGTGTCAAGCAGAATAACAAAGGTACTTTTTCGTCCTTGACATCGAGCAAACGTTTATACATCAATTGGTCGGTATCCTTCCAAGTACGGTTAGCTCTGGCCACCATCAAGTTCAAGGATGCTTCGTTCAACAAAGAAGGCGGCAACGGATTGTTTTTCAATACGGGATATTCAACAATGGCAATTTCATCATCACTCAAATCCGGACAGATATCAATTACACTGTTGGCTTGTACATATTGACTGTCTTCACTCAAGAAGTCTTCGTCGTGAGTGATGCGACGGACATTCAAACCGATGCTGTTCCAATATTCTTCCAAAGCCATGGCCAAGTGGGATTTACCATCCATATCTTCGGTACTCAACAAGTTGATGATGCGTTGTTCTTTACCGTCGAAGTAGGGCAGAATATTAGTACTCAACTGCTTGATAGCCATTTCGTCGATAGCTTTGTTGTAACGGCGGTAGCGCAACTTACTTTCGCGTGGGAAGGCTCCCAATACCTTGCTATCGGTGATACGTTCGGTTCGCATCTTGTCGCGTAAGGTGCGGTCGAGCAACTCGATAATGAGGAAGTAACCGATGACCAATAATAATGTACCTAACAAGACGGCCAAAATAATCATCCGTCGGGCAGTGGGTGAGGAAGTCAACGGGAATAACGGCGGATTCATCACTTTCAAGGTAGCAGCCGTCATTTCCAAATTCTTCTGACGAAGGATGGCAGCGTTCAATGCTTCCAATATTTCCATGTAGTTACCTTCCACGAAATTAATGTTACGTTCCTTACGGCTGATGGTTGCACCAATCGGAGAGAAATAAAGGAAGTCACGATCCAATTTCTCACGCATAATATCACGTGCCTGAATCTGAGCTTGAGTCTTTTCACGAATAACCACTTGTTCCAACCATTGATCTACCAAATCTTCGTATTTTACATTGTTGGTGGAAGCAACTTCTTCACTCAACTGCATAGCTAATTCGGAAATGCTCTTTTCGGCTTGTTCCAATTGTTCTTTCTTTTGGTTTAAATCAGAATTATCCTTATCAGGGGTAATTTCCATAGTGGAGATTTGCGTATTCAACTTGGAAATGTTGTTCAAATTATCCATGAACTCGTTGTTGGTACGCATGGCTTTGGCCAAATCACCTAACTTGTATTCATAGAAGTCAATCAAGGCACGACTGGTAGAAGAATTTACCAACAAATCGTTATCCATTAATTGATATTGGGCATCCATAACGGTCAACTGTTCGGTCTGTTCACCGTAGTTGATGATTCGATGTTCAATGTTGTACTGAATCAAAGAGTCTTCTGCTGCAGTCAATTGGGTATGTAGACGGGCCAATTCCTGACGGAAGAATTCAATGACGTTATTGGTCTCACCGTAACGGAGGTCGCGATATTGCTTCACAAATTCTTCATTCAAAATTTCCAAGGTGTTGTAGGCAATACCTGGATCATTGGCTGAATAACCAATTTCAATCAAGTCACTGTTCCCTAATTGTACTACTTTAATCTTTTGAGATAGGATAGGTACGCTGAAATAAGGATGGTCGTAATTCAACAAACCATAAATAAAGTTACTGGCATTGGGACGCTCGTAAGCGATAAGGTTATTCAACGTTTTTTCTTCGTTCTGTTTGTCAATCAACGCCTTTACTTCACGAGGGACTATAGCATCCAATTGTTGGAAGTGTTCCGCAGTGATATAGGAAGTATTTTTTTCTAAATCACCGTAAATCAAGCAACGGGTCAGCAAACGCAAGGATACGGCCTTCAACGTACGTTCGGTAGTGATGATATTCATCAAGTTACTTAAATGTACATGGGCATTACGTGAATCACTGACATCTACATTATATCCCGTGATGATACCGGTATAGATGGTAGTCTTTACATCGTAGGACTTGTCCATGTTCCGAGTAAGGAACCAGGCAATGATGGCAGCAATCAGTGGAAGTAGAATCATCCACCAACGAATACGGTAAAAGAAACGGACAATGTATCTGAATAATTCCATAATTTATTTGTTTTCTAAAGTGGTAGTTTCATTAATGGTAGTAAGGATAGGAGTATGGGAAATGATTTCCAGCACCAACAATTGTTCGTTGATGGCTGCTCTTAATTCTTCATAACCTTTGTTCGCTTCAAATTCTTTTCTTTTTAATTCCGCTAATTCGGTAATGGACCCTCTACGATTACGATAATCCTGTTCAGCCATAGCAGTTGCACCTTTGTATAGGGCCAAATGTTCTGCAGAACGTTTCAAGGTTTCGATATTAGATATAATGGAAACATACAGATGAGCAATCTGTTGTTTTACTTGATCGTATGCCTGTTCTTTGGCATATTCAGCCTTTTCGGCTATAATGCGTTGACGTTTTACTTTTCCACCCAAATCGAACAGAGTTTCCAAAGGAATATTGACATTACCCCCTACATTCCAATAGTCCTGTTCCACACCGCTGTATTGGTAAAAGATAGGAGTGGTGACATCGGTAATGGTTCCATAATTGTCGGTTACCCCATGGGTATACCCAGCGCGAGCTGTAAAAAAACTTAGCCAACTTCTCTTTTCCTTGGCCAACAGTTTCTTTTGCAATTGTCTTTCCTTTTCCATCATCTTGACGGTAGGGTTGCTGGTGGCATTGGCATACAATACACTGAGCGGCGGCAATTGCAAAGTCGCAAAATCTACATTGAGGTTGATAGACACGCTATCACCTGGGGTGGTCTCTACCATCTGTACTTCTGTTTGTTGGGCACTCATGGTAAGAGTAGCAACCAACAGCGACAGAGTTATGTACCATTTCTTCATAGCTGTTCTCTCTTTTTTAGCAGTCGCCTTTCTGGACAAAGGCGGTTAATGTTCTTAATATGATTTTTATGTCGTACCAGAAAGAGAATTCCTTTCCGTATCTAATATCCAATTCTTTTCGCTCTTTGGCTGATAATTTGCCGGAATCGCCCCGCTTTTCCACTTGCCACAAACCGGTAAGGCCTGCAGGAGCCATGAAACGGTCGATGCTGTCGTCGTTGGTCAGCAATTCGGCTTCATACAAGGGGAGGGGACGGTTACCTACCACGGACATGTCTCCACGAAGGATGTTGAACAATTGGGGAAGTTCATCCAAACTGAACTTGCGCAAGAAACGTCCCACTTTGGTTACACGTGGATCGTGTTCAATCTTGACGAATACGCTGGTATTGTCGGAATTGCGTACATTGGCAAATTCTTCTTCGGGTATAATGAAGTCATCCGAAATCAACATGACACCATCGTCTCCAATCATCAGATTTCCCAATTCTTCTTGTGAAAATTGCTGGGCTTGTATGGGCTCTTCCGTATCGTTCTGATATTGGTTCTGGGATGCAAGTTCATTGAGATGCTTGTCCGAATCAACATACATGGACCGGAATTTGAAAAAATCGAAAATGGTGTAATTGCTTCCCACTCGTTTGGACTTGTAAATGATGGGGCCCTTACTTTCGATGCGAATGGCGATGGCAATTAATATAAAAATAGGTAGAAATAAAATCAGTGCTATTAATGAAAATACGATATCAAAGATACGCTTCCATGTAGGAAGGATAAACCGCTTCACTTCTTTCTTGTTGCGGTCGTTGGCGTATAATAGTTCCTGCCGTTTTTTAATCAATTCAATCTTTTCTTGTAATTCGTTGGCTGTAATGTCGGGATTGATTGTGTCGTTGATCCCACATTGCAAGTAGGTGGCACTCTCTTCTTTAGTTAATCCATGTGTAATTAATACGAAATATACCTGGTAGAATTTCTTGCGGAACTTGGTAATCTTGGTGATGTCTTCGTTCAAGTTGCCTTGTTCGTAGATGACAATGTTGCAACTGTTGTTCGCTTTTGCTTCGGAAGAATAGATAGTGATGGCTTCCTGATAATCCATAGCCTGAATTAACCGGACTTCTTCTATCTGGCTGAACTTGGACAAGTATTCTTTATTATTACCTATATAAAGAAGAGTGATCATTGTTTTTTGTTAATCTATAATTTTCTTGACTCTAATTTTTAATTCCATTGGATTGAATGGTTTGACAATATAGTCGGATGCTCCCACTTCAAGCAAACGGATACGTTCGCTGGTACTGTCTTCACTGCTTAACATGATTACAGGAATGTGCTTGAACAATTCATTTCCTTTTACCCATTCCAGAAAATCATCACCTCGCATTTCGGGCATACGTATATCGGATATAATGAGATCGGGTATATTGCCTTCTTGAAGCCACTTCATTCCTTGAACTCCGTTGGGTAACCATACACAATCATAATCACTCATCAGATAGATGGAAAGTACCTTGGCAATCGTTTCCTTATCATCCAAAACTAAGATTCTTTTTCTCATAATTTTTCAATTGTGGTTTTTCATTGTTGCAAAATTAGCTAATTTTTTCCTTATATAACACATTGTAGGGCATATTTTGGGGTGTAAAATGTTATAATTGATGATAAAAATGATAATAATGAACAATTCACCATCCTGTATGAATGAAACGCCTACCGGTTTACTGATTGCTATATGTTACAGGTTATTTCAAAAATGATGTTGTATAACATGAATAAAAATAAAGATTAGTTAGTGATATGTAAGAAAAACTATTTACCTTTGCATGGTAATTGTAAAATATACAATATGTATCAACTGGAGCAGAATATCAATCTTCATGTGTCGGTCGACTGTGTGTTGATAGGTTTTGATGGTGACAGTTTCCGTGTGCTGTTGGTAAAGCAATACGGAAAGGTTTTCGATTCTGCCATGAATGATATGAAGTTGCCGGGAAGTCTGATTTATGATGACGAAGATTTGGATGATGCGGCCAAAAGGGTATTGAGCGAATTGACAGGTTTGAAGAACGTGAAGATGAGACAATTCAAGGCCTATGGTTCAAAGAACCGTACAAGAAATCCGAAAGACGTGTTGTGGCTGGAGAGGTTCCATCGATTGGATGAAAAGAAAATAGACCGGATTGTTACTATCGCTTATTTGGCATTAGTGAAAATAGACAAGTCGTTCGAAAAACTTTCTACCAAATACGATGCACAATGGATGCCGGTGGATGAAGTGAAGAATTTGGCATTTGACCACTATCAGATTATGCAGGATGCGTTGGCGTACATCAAGCATTATGTGGAAAATACTCCGGCTGTGTTGTTTGATTTGTTGCCTAAAAAGTTTACAGAATCACAATTGCGCACTTTGTATCAGCTTATATATAATAAGGTGTTTGATGTGAGGAATTTTCATAAAAAGATTGTGCAAATGAGTTATGTCGTACCTCTGGATGAAAAGGAAGTTGGGGTGTCGCATAGAGCTGCACGATATTATAAATTCGACCGTACTATTTATAATAAAGTATATAGGAATTAATTAATCATTAATATTAATAATTAAAATGAGTAAGTATTTATTGGGATATGATATCGGCAGTTCGTCTGTTAAGGCCAGTCTGGTCGATGCAGAAACAGGCAAGTGTGTATCTTCCGCTTTCTATCCAAAGACCGAAGCCTTGATTACGGCTGTTCAGCCAGGTTGGGCAGAACAGGACCCGCAGAATTGGTGGGACAATTTGAAATTGGCAACCAAATATGTAATGGTGCAGAGTGGTGTTAATGCCGAAGATGTATCAGCTATTGGTATTTCTTATCAAATGCATGGATTGGTTTGTGTGGATAAGGACCAAAATGTGTTGAGACCGGCTATCATCTGGTGTGACTCACGTGCTGTACCTTATGGACAAAAAGCATTTGATACGTTAGGAGAAGATCTGTGTCTGTCTCATTTGTTGAATTCTCCTGGTAACTTTACTGCATCCAAATTGGCTTGGGTAAAGGAAAATGAACCGGAAATTTATGAAAAGATTGACAAGATAATGCTTCCGGGAGATTATATCGCCATGAAATTGAGTGGTACTATCTGTACTACTGTTTCGGGATTGTCGGAAGGTATGTTCTGGGATTTCCAAAAGAATGAAGTGGCAGGATTCCTGATGGATTATTATGGATTTGACAGTTCATTGATTCCTGAAATCAAACCTACATTCTCTGAACAAGGACGAGTAAATTCTTGGGCTGCTAAGGATTTGGGATTGAAGGAAGGTACTCCGATTTGCTATCGTGCCGGTGACCAACCCAATAATGCATTGTCGTTGAATGTATTCAATCCGGGTGAAATTGCATCTACTGCTGGTACATCGGGTGTAGTATATGGGGTGAACGGTGCAGTGAATTATGATCCTAAATCTCGTGTCAACACTTTTGCACACGTTAATCATAGTATCGATCAGACTCGTTTGGGTGTTTTGCTCTGTATCAATGGTACAGGTATCTTGAACTCATGGGTAAAACGTACTGTGGCTCCTGAAGGTATTTCCTATGGAGAAATGAACGAATTGGCTTCCAGAGTTTCTATCGGTAGTAACGGTATCAGTATCTTGCCTTATGGTAATGGCGCAGAACGTATGCTGGAAAACCGTGAGATTGGTTGTTCTATCAATGGCTTGAATTTTAATATTCATAGCAAACAGCATATTATTCGTGCCGCACAAGAAGGTATTGTATTCTCTTTCAAATATGGTATCGACATTATGGAACAAATGGGTATTCCTGTACAAAAAATCCATGCTGGTCATGCCAATATGTTCTTGAGCCCGATATTCCGTGATACATTGGCTGGCGTGACTGGTGCTACCATCGAATTGTATGACACTGATGGTTCTGTAGGTGCAGCGAAAGGTGCCGGTATGGGTGCTGGTATTTATAAGGATAACAATGAAGCATTCGCTACATTAGATAAATTGGCTGTCATTGAACCGGATACAGCACATCTGGATGAATATTCGGAAGCTTATTATCGTTGGAAAGAATTGCTTGAAAAAATGTAATAGCGAGGGTAATAATAATCTAAATAACGAATTACTAACCAATTAATCAATTATAAATAAAAAAATTATGGCAAAAGAATTTTTCCCTGGAATTGAAAAAATCAAGTTTGAAGGTGTAGAAAGCCGTAACCCAATGGCATTCCGTTATTATGATGCCAATAAGGTTGTGATGGGTAAGACTATGGCAGAATGGTTGAAGTTTGCTATGGCATGGTGGCATACTTTGTGTGCTGAAGGTGGTGACCAATTTGGTGGTGGTACCAAGAAGTTCCCATGGAATGGTAACCCTGACAAAGTACAGGCTGCAAAAGATAAAGTAGACGCTGGTTTTGAATTCATGCAGAAGATGGGTATTGAATATTACTGCTTCCATGATACTGACTTGTGTGAAGAAGCTGCTACAGTAGAAGAATACGAAGCAAACTTGAAGGAAGTGGTTGCTTACTTGAAGCAAAAGCAAGCTGAAACTGGTATCAAGTTGTTATGGGGTACAGCTAACGTATTCGGTAACGCACGTTACATGAATGGTGCTGCTACAAATCCTGAATTCGATGTAGTTGCTCGTGCAGCTGTTCAAATCAAGAACGCTATCGATGCTACCATTGAATTGGGTGGTACTAACTATGTATTCTGGGGTGGTCGTGAAGGTTATATGAGCCTTTTGAACACTGATCAGAAGCGTGAAAAGGAACACTTGGCACAGATGTTGACTTTGGCTCGTGACTATGCTCGTGCAAAAGGCTTCACTGGTACATTCTTGATTGAACCGAAGCCAATGGAACCATCCAAGCATCAATATGATGTTGATACAGAAACTGTAATCGGTTTCTTGAAGGCTCACGGTTTGGAAAAGGACTTCAAGGTGAATATCGAAGTTAACCACGCTACATTGGCTGGTCATACATTCGAACACGAATTGGCTGTAGCTGTTGACAATGACATGCTTGGTTCTATCGATGCTAACCGTGGTGACTACCAGAATGGTTGGGATACTGACCAATTCCCAATTGACAACTACGAATTGACTCAGGCTATGATGCAGATTATCCGTGGTGGTGGTTTGGGTAATGGCGGTACTAACTTCGATGCGAAGACTCGTCGTAACTCAACTGATTTGGAAGATATCTTTATCGCTCACATTGCTGGTATGGATGCTATGGCTCGTGCTTTGGAATCTGCAGCTAAGTTGCTTGAAGAATCTCCATACAAGAAGATGTTGGCAGACCGTTACGCTTCATTCGATGCAGGTAAGGGTAAGGAATTTGAAGAAGGCAAGTTGACTTTGGAAGATGTTTATGCATACGGTAAGGAAGTTGGCGAACCTAAGCAAGTAAGCGGTAAGCAAGAATTGTACGAAGCAATCTTGAATATGTATTGCTAATAAGCATTAAAAAAAACATACGTATCTTTTTTAAATGATACGTATGTTTTAATAAAACGTTCCTAATTGTTTTACTAAACGATTAGGAACGTTTTTAATTAGTATAATGGTATTTGGATGTCGAAATCCGAGTCGTAATCTTTCAGACGAGGATGCTTGGTGTCTTTTTCTGAAAGGATAACTTTATCGGCAGGAATGAGCCAATCGATATTCAAATCGGGATCGTTCCATGCAATGCCGCCATCTGCTTGAGGGGCATAAAAGTTATCACATTTATATTGAAACAAGACTTCATCACTGAGTACGGCAAACCCGTGAGCAAACCCTCTGGGTATAAACAATTGACGATGATTGTCCTCTGTCAGTTCAACGGCTACATGCTTTCCATAAGTGGGGGAACCTTTGCGGATGTCGACAGCAACGTCTAATACTGCACCTTTGATAACGCGAACCAATTTGCTTTGTGTGAAGGGAGGCTTTTGAAAATGCAGACCTCGGAGCACACCATAACTGGAATAACTTTCGTTATCTTGTACAAAGGTAGTATTGCATACTTTTTCATTGAATTCCCTAGCAGAAAAACTTTCAAAGAAATAACCTCTGGCATCTTTGAATATACGGGGCTCAATGATGACTACCCCCTCTAATTCAGTTTTGATAACTTCCATTATTCCAATCCCAATTCTTTGATTACTTTCAATAGGTACTGGCCGTATTGGTTCTTTAACATCGGTTGGGCTAATTCCCTCATCTTATCGGCTGTAATCCATCCTTTGCGTAAGGCAATACCTTCCAGACAGGCTACTTTCAAACCTTGTCTTTTTTCTATAACTTCTATGTAGGTACTTGCTTCGGCCAATGAATCGTGTGTTCCGGTATCCAACCAGGCAAAACCTCTTCCCAATGTTTGTACTTTCAGTTCCTTGTCATTCAAGAAATGTTGGTTGACCGTTGTGATTTCCAGTTCTCCGCGTGCAGACGGCTTGATGTTTTTGGCTACTTCCACTACTTTATTGGGATAGAAATACAATCCGACAACAGCATAATTGGATTTCGGTTGGGCAGGCTTTTCTTCAATGGAGAGGCAGTTGCCTTCTTTGTCGAATTCAGCTACACCATAACGTTCCGGATCACTCACCCAATAACCAAATACAGTGGCTTTATTATCTTCTTCCGCAGCACGGACCGCTTCTTTCAATAGGGAAGTGAAACCATTCCCGTGGAAAATGTTGTCTCCTAAAACCAGACATGCAGAGTCGTTACCAATAAATTTCTCTCCGATGATGAAAGCTTGTGCCAACCCATCGGGTGAAGGTTGTTCTGCGTATTCAAAATGAACTCCATAATCACTTCCGTCACCCAACAGACGTTGGAAACCCGGTAGATCGTGCGGGGTGGAAATGATGAGAATATCCCGTATACCTGCAAGCATTAGGACAGATATGGGATAATAAATCATCGGTTTGTCGAAAACCGGCAATAATTGTTTGGACACACCTTTAGTTATAGGATACAAACGAGTCCCAGAACCTCCAGCTAATACAATACCTTTCATATTTTGACGCTTTTAAATGAATTTCATATTAACTATATGCAAATATAATGTATATTAATCAAAATAAAATGAAATAATAAAAAATATTCCATATCTTTGTTCCATTATTCAATATTGAACCTATATGAATGTAAAATATAATCATCTTGTCATTATGGCTGGTGGTGTAGGCAGTCGTTTCTGGCCTATGAGCACGCCCGATTATCCCAAACAGTTTATTGATGTGTTGGGATGTGGAAGAACTTTAATCCAATTGACTTTTGATCGCTTTAAAGGTATTTGTCCTGCAGAAAATGTATGGGTTGTCACTTCAGAAAAGTATGCGGAAGAAGTTAAGAGGCAATTGCCGGAAGTGGCAGATGATCATATTCTTCGTGAACCATGCCGTAGAAATACAGCCCCATGTATTGCATATGTAAGCTGGAAAATCAAATCGATCAATCCCAAAGCTAATATGGTAGTGACTCCAAGCGACCATATCGTTATGGATGTCAAAGAGTTCCAACGAGTGATACGGTCGGCTATGCAATTCACCAATTCTTCGGATGCAATTTTGACTTTGGGCATGAAACCGACTCGACCTGAAACGGGATATGGTTATATTGAAGCGGATTTGAGTTATCCGTCGACCAACAACAAAGAGATATATAGAGTGGACTCTTTCAAGGAAAAGCCTGATTTGGCTACAGCAGAGCGCTATGTGAAAAAGAGCTCATTTTATTGGAATTCGGGTATCTTTGTTTGGAATGTCAATACCATAGTCAATGCATTAAGGGTATATCAACCGTCTATTTCAAAGGTATTTGAACGCCTGTTGCCTTACTATTTTTCAGAAAAGGAACAGGAACTTATCAATCAGGAATTTCCTACATGTGAAAATATTTCGATCGACTATGCTATCATGGAAAAAGCGGATGAAATATTTGTTTTCCCTGCCGATTTTGGATGGAGTGATTTGGGTACTTGGGGCTCGTTGTTAGCCAATTCTTCCAAAGATCCTCATGGTAATGCATTGATAGGTAAAAATATCAAGATGTATGAATCCAGAAATTGTGTGGTTCATACTACGCAGGAAAAGAAAGTGGTGATTCAAGGATTGGATGGATACATTATTGCAGAAAAAGATGATACGCTACTTATCTGTCGGTTGACAGAAGAGCAGCGCATCAAAGAATTTTCGGCAGAGTGATTGTTATTTTCTCCCTTTGTAAATTAAGTATCCGACGATAAGGATTCCCAAACCGATGAAAATATAGCCTAATTCATGGCTATATTGTGTTACGGTTTCCATTAATTGTTCTTCGGGTACAACGGATTGCAAATAATATCCGATAGCAGCTAATACTATATTCCATATACCAGCACCCAGAGTAGTGTAAAGGAGGAAAGTTGATAATTTCATTTTTGCCAGACCGGCAGGAATGGATATCAATTGTCTGACTGCAGGAATGAGACGTCCCACAAAAGTTGAAAGAGCACCATGCTTTTCAAAATATTCTTCTGCATGCTTGACTTTTTCTTCATTTATGAGACACATGTGACCGAAACGGCTATTGGCGAATTTGTATACAATGGGGCGACCGACAAAATAGGCCAAGTAATAGTTGATAATAGCACCAATGTTGGCTCCAATCGTAGCAAACAATACGACTAAAAATACATTCAAATCACTATTACCACCAGCTGCTTTGTATGCTGCAGGAGGTACAACCACTTCTGAAGGGAAGGGAATGAATGAACTTTCGATGGCCATCAATAAAGTAATGGTCCAATAATTCAGGTGTTCAAGACACCATTGTATAAAAGCTACAGATTCCATAATACTATAAATAATCTTCTAAATTAAAATTCTTGTTCTTTTCTTTCATATCCAAAATTAGGGCGTCGAGCATTTCTTTAGTCTTTGGATCTTGTTCTATTTGATCTTTATATTGATTCAGCGCTTCAAGAATATAAGCCAGTGCCATGATTTCATTGCTCATTTCATGATAGCTATATCCTATTAGTACCGAGGCTTTTCCCTTGCAGCTTGGATATTCTTCCATCGCTATTTTGCACCATTTTATTACATCCTGATATCTTTTCAAGAAAAAATGACTGTTAGCAATGGCTAATAACAATTCCTCTTTTTCATCATCAGGACAGATGCTCTGTGCTCTTTGTATAAGTTGTTCTGCAATATCATTTTCTTCCATTTGCATATGTATGGTAGCCTTTTGGATAATGGCTCCGTAATTAAGTGAATCTATGTCTAATGTCATGTCAATGTATGGCATACCTTCTTGAGGTTTATCCATATTGCAATAGCACATGGCAATCAATGCATACAATTCTGCTTTTTCATAATCGGTCAATTTCCCATTAAGTAGCCACAACTTATAGTATTTTAAAGCTTCTTCATTGTTGTTGGATAGGGTATGACATTGCGCTAACAGTGCATAAATACGTTCTCTATTAATGTCTTCAACAGGAAGTAGCTTTTTCAACATGTCTATTGCCATGGAGTAATTTTCTTCCTTCGTATAACAATAAACTTTGAGCTCAATCGCTTCCTGATCATGTTCGTCTATAGCTAACGAAAAATCAACCGCCTCGTGTGCGTGTAGAGTATCATTTTGTAGTAAATAACATCTTGTCAATCCGTTCCAATGCTTGATGGAGTAAGGATGTTTATCCAATGTAAATTTAAAAATTTCTTCTGCATCATGCGGATTACCCAATGTAATGTGAAAATCGCACAAAAGAT
Source organism: Bacteroides sp. (assembly GCA_015060765.1). GTDB lineage: Bacteria > Bacteroidota > Bacteroidia > Bacteroidales > Bacteroidaceae > Phocaeicola. The sequence goes on along the minus strand of SUXW01000004.1, from coordinate 170,588 downwards.
CTCTGTATTTTTGATTATCTTCCCATTTATATCCTTTGTCTTTTAGGTATAATAACCATTTTAAGGCATATTGCTTGTTGTTGGTATCCATATAACATGCAGCAATGTCGCATAAAACATCCAAAGATTCATCTTCATTTTCAGCTAAAGTCTGATAAATTTGATCGGCATCTTTCAAACGTCCTTCGTCTATGAGTAATTCTGCCTTTAAAAACATAACTTCTCTGTCTGTTGAATCATCAATAAGGTCCAACAACTGATAGGCCTTTTCTTTCTCTTTTTTATAGCATAGTGAACGTATCTTGAATATTAGAGCATCTATGTTGTTGGGATGAAGTTTTAGGGAGTAATCAATAACTTTGTCTGATTCTTCTTCATCACCGATATGGATGAAATAGTCCGCTAAATCAGCCAATTCATCGGCTTCAAAATAAGTAGGGGTATGGCTTTCAACCATACCCTTATACTTATTCAAAATTTCCTTGAATTCCGGCTCTTCAAAATAAGAAGATAATTCTCGGTTCATTATTGTTGCAGATTTACTTATTGATTTTGCTCCATGTATCTTTTAATGATACGGTGCGATTGAAAATCAAATGTTCACGTGTGGAATCTTTGTCAACGTTGAAATATCCGATTCGTTGGAATTGCAAATAATCCAGAGGTTTGGCGTCTGCAAGATATTTTTCAACATAACATTCATTTAATATTTTCAATGAATCAGGATTGATCATTTCTTTCATTGCTTCCAATGCATCACAATTCTTGGTTTCACGAATTGTTGCCATTTCATCACGTGGGTTTTCAACTTTCCATAACCGATCGTATAAACGGACTTCTGCCTTTAAGCAATGATTGCAACTAACCCAATGCAAAGTACCTTTTACTTTACGACTGCTACCTGGCATACCGGTCTTGGTATCGGGATCGTATTCTGCATATACTTCTGTAATGTTTCCATTTTCATCTTTTTTGCATCCGGTACATTTTACTATATATGCATTTTTTAGACGAACTTCTTGTCCTGGAGTCATACGGAAATATTTCTTAGGTGCATCTTCCATAAAGTCTTCACGTTCCATCCACAGTTCACGACTGAATTCTATCATGTGAGTACCTGCATTAGGATCCTCAGGATTATTGATAGCTTCCATTTGTTCCACTTGCCCTTCTGGATAGTTGGTAATAATGAGCTTGACAGGATTGATGACTGCTGATACACGAGTAGACCTTGCATTCAAATCTTCACGGACTGCACTTTCCAACAAGGCAAAGTCATTTAATGCATCGTATGTTGTATAACCGATTTTATCTACAAAATTTCGGATTGATTCGGGTGAATATCCTCTACGACGGAAACCACAAAGAGTTGGCATACGGGGGTCATCCCATCCATTCACTAATTTTTCTTTAACCAATATCAACAGATTTCTTTTACTCATTAATGTATAGTTCAAATTCAATTTGTTGAACTCATATTGGTGTGGACGGTTATCATCCAAATCTTTTCCATCTTTTACCCAATCAACAAATAAATCGTATAGAGGACGATGAGGAACAAATTCTAACGTACATAATGAATGGGTAACTCCTTCGAAATAGTCACTTTGTCCATGAGCAAAGTCATACATAGGATAAGCTTTCCATGTATCGCCTGTTCTGTGATGAGGATGTTTGACAACACGATATATGATAGGATCGCGGAAATGCATGTTAGGGCTGGTCATGTCAATCTTGGCACGCAGAACCATTTTCCCCTCTTCAATTTCACCAGTGTTCATCTGTTGGAAAAGAGCAAGGCTCTCTTCTATAGGACGGTTTCTGTATGGACTTTCAATACCTGGTTGGGTAGGAGTACCTTTCTGGGCTGCAATATCATCAGAAGATTGTTCATCAATATATGCTTTTCCTTCTTTTATAAGACGGATGGCAAAATCCCATAATTCTTGGAAATAATCGGATGCATAATATTCGTTACCCCACTGGAATCCTAGCCATTGGATGTCTTCCTTGATGGCTTCGACATATTCCATATCTTCTTTGGTGGGATTGGTATCGTCAAAACGCAAGTTGCATACACCTCCATATCGGGCTGCAATACCAAAATCTAGACAAATGGCTTTTGCATGGCCTATATGTAAATAACCATTCGGTTCTGGTGGAAAACGGGTTTGAATTCTATTCCCATTTTTACCTTCTTTCAAATCGTTTTCAACAGCTTGCTCTATGAAATTCAGGCTCTTTTTTTCTGTTGTTTCTGTAGTATTCAAATTTGTCATATATGATCTATTTATTCAATAATGCTACAAAATTACATATTCTTTTTATTATATGCATTATTATTTGACCATGAATCAAACAAAAAGTGTAATTTTTACGAAGTAAATATCGTATATGTCAAAATATTGTGTAACTTTGTCAATGGAATTGGGAAGATGCATGAGTTATTCGCACTAAAAAGCTACAAAATGATAGAATTATCAAAAAACATGTTGTATGACATATTTTTTTATTTGGTCACATTAAAAAAAGCCTGCATCTTTGCAACGTTATCCTGAAAACAATCTTTTTACCTTAAAAAAACTAATACCTATTGAAAACTAAAAAGGAGTCTTTGTGAAAAGATTCCTTTTTTTGTAACAAATCTATCCTATTTTTGTTGTTTATTTTAGCTTTAAAATTGTTCCAAATGACATATTTGTTTATAATTAGCTAAATTTTGCAACTTTATTTTAGGTTAATTGTTAACTTTGCAATCGATTTTATAGGTAAAATAAGGATGATGATAAAATATAACCAATTAATTCTTTTTTTCATTCTCTTATTAGGGGGATGTTGCAATTCAGCATACTCTCAACAGATTCGAGGTGTTGTAACCGATTCAATAACCAATGAACCATTACCCTATATTTCTATTTATTACAAAGGTACAGGAATAGGTGCAATTACAGATCTTGATGGTAAGTTTACTGTTGATTCGAGAAATGGATTGACTGAATTGACTTTTTCGGCTGTTGGATATTTGCCTAAATTGATAAAAGTAGTTCCAGGTGTAACTAATACGCTGAATGTAAAACTTCGTCCAGATGATATTATGTTGCAAGAAGTTGTAGTCAAACCCAAAAGGGAAAGATATTCTAGAAAGAATAATCCTGCGGTTGAAATGATGAAAAAAGTGATTGCAGCTAAGAAGAAAACACGATTGGAAGAAAATGATTATTATCAATATGATCGTTATCAAAAGATTACAATGTCTTTGAATGAAGTTACTCCTGAAATGTTGGAAAAAGGAGTGTATAAGAAAATGCCTTTTCTTAAAGATCAGATTGAATTGTGTGAAGAAACCAAGAAATTGATTTTACCCATCTCGGTAGACGAAACAGCTTCCCAACAGATTTATAGAAAGAATCCTAAAAGTGAGAAGACCATTATAAAAGGTATCAGTTCAACAGGTGTGAATGAATTGTTCGCTACAGGTGATATGCTGTCTACTTTATTGAAAGATATATTTACAGATGTAAATATATATGATAATGATATTCGTTTACTTCAATATCCATTTATTAGTCCCATATCTTCAAGTGATGCAATTTCGTTTTATCGTTATTACATAATGGATACGACTTATGTAGAGCGTGACAAATGTTTTCATTTGACGTTTGTTCCTAATAACTCACAAGATTTTGGATTTACGGGTCATTTATATATTATGGCTGATTCTACTTATCGGGTAAAGAAGTGTACCATGAATTTACCTAAGAAAAGTGGTGTGAATTTTGTAGATAACATGGACATCATCCAAGAATTCGAAGAATTACCTAATGGCGAGTGGGTGTTGAAAACTGATGATATGATTGTAGAACTGACAGTTATGAAAGTAATGCAAGGTTTTCAGATTAGACGAACAACACGCTATAGTGACTATGCTTTTGATGAACTTCCTGAACAATTATTCAAACGGAAAGGAAAGGAGATTAAAGAAGCGGATGCTATGATGAGGGGAGAAGATTTTTGGAATCAGTATCGGCAGGTACCTCTAACAGAAACTGAAAGTTCCATGGATTTGTTGGTAAAACGATTGGAGCAAATGCCAGGATTTAAATATGTGATTTTTGTACTAAAGGCATTTATAGAAAATTTTGTGGAAACAGGTACCAAGGATCATCCGAGTAAAGTGGATATCGGTCCAATCAATACTATGATTTCAAGTAATTATATTGACGGACTACGATTGAGAGCCAGTGCGCAGACAACTGCCAATCTTAATCCACATTTGTTTTTTAAAGGTTATTATGCATATGGATTTAAGGACCATCGTTCTAAAGGTATGGCTGAAGTGGAATATTCATTCAACAAAAAAGAATATCTTCCTCGTGAATTCCCTAAGAACTCGATTACAGGTACTTTCTTATATGATGTAATGGCTCCTACAGATAAGTTCCTGAAAACTGATAAAGATAATGTATTTACTTCCTTTAAGACTACCACAGTAGATCAAATGATGTATGTACGTAATATATCTTTAAAATATGAACTGGAAACAGAATATGGTCTTAAGACAACTATTCAGTTGAAAAATACCAATGATGAACCTACTGGTAAACTTGTATATATGCGCAATGATGATGCTAAGACCATTGTTCCTGATATTACTACATCGGAAGCATCATTAACCTTTCGTTATGCACCAGGAGAAACATTTATCAATACCAAACAACGACGTATACCTGTATCTTTCGATGCGCCCGTATTTACTTTGTCGCATACATCAGGATTTAAGGGAGTTTTAGGTGGAGATTACAATTATAATTTAACGGAATTGGGTATTTATAAACGATTCTGGTTCTCCTCGTGGGGAAAAATCGACCTTCATGTTAAAGGTGGGGCTCAATGGAATAAAGTTCCATTTCCTTTGTTGATTATGCCAGCAGCCAATTTATCATATATCCTTCAACGTGAAACATTCAATTTGATAAACAATATGGAATTCCTAAATGACCGATATGCGTCATTGGATATTTCATGGGATATGAATGGTAAAATTTTCAATCGTATTCCATTGTTGAAAAAGTTGAAATGGCGTGAAGCTATTGGCTTTAAGATGTTGTATGGACAATTAACAGATAAAAATAATCCATTCTTACATCCAAATGATGGCGATTTGTTTGTATTCCCTATGCGCGACGGACATTATACTAGTTTTGTGATGGATAAAAATAAGCCATATATGGAATGGTTTGTCGGAGTTCACAATATTTTTAAAATCTTACATATAGACTATGTACGTCGTATAAATTATAAATATCACCCAGATGTAAACAAATGGGGTATCCGTTTCATGGTTATGATGACATTTTAAATAATATAAATTATGGCACAACCTTTGGCTGAACGCATGAGGCCTCAAAAACTGGATGATTATATTGGTCAGAAACATTTAGTGGGTGAAGGAGCTATCCTCCGTAAAATGATTGATGCGGGACGTATTTCTTCTTTTATATTATGGGGACCTCCTGGGGTTGGTAAAACAACATTGGCTCAAATCATTGCTCATAAATTAGATACTCCTTTTTACACTTTAAGTGCAGTAACAAGCGGTGTGAAGGATGTACGTGATGTGATTGAAAAAGCTCGAAATAATCGTTTTTTCAATCAGATTAGTCCAATCCTGTTTATTGATGAAATCCATCGATTCAGTAAGTCTCAACAAGATTCTTTATTGGGTGCTGTTGAAAAGGGAGTTGTAACTTTGATTGGTGCAACAACCGAAAATCCCTCTTTCGAAGTGATTCGTCCCTTGTTGTCACGATGTCAGCTATATGTGTTGAAATCATTAGAAAAAGAAGATTTGTTGGAACTTCTTCATAATGCTGTTTCTAATGATATATATTTGAAGGATAAAAAAATCGAATTGAAGGAAACGGATGCTATGTTACGCTACTCTGGAGGAGATGCCCGTAAATTGTTGAATATTCTGGAATTGGTTGTAGAAGCGGATAGTGATTCGGATATAATTATTACAGATGAAAAGGTGGTTGAACGTTTGCAACAAAATCCTTTGGCATACGATAAGGATGGCGAACTGCATTACGATATTATTTCTGCTTTTATCAAATCAATTCGTGGAAGTGATCCGGATGGGGCTTTATATTGGTTAGCACGAATGGTTGAAGGAGGTGAAGATCCTGCTTTTATAGCCAGAAGACTTGTAATATCAGCTTCGGAGGATATTGGGCTGGCTAATCCTAATGCTTTATTATTAGCAAATGCCGCATTTGATGCTGTCATGAAAATTGGATGGCCTGAAGGTAGGATACCATTAGCCGAAGCAACTGTTTATTTGGCAACTAGTCCCAAAAGTAATTCTGCATATGAAGGCATAAACAATGCTTTGGAATTAGTTGGACAAACTGGTAATTTACCGGTTCCTTTGCATTTACGAAATGCTCCTACCAAACTTATGAAACAATTAGGATATGGTAAAGATTATAAATATGCCCATTCATATGAGAATCATTTTATAGAGCAACAGTTTTTACCCGATGAATTGAAGAATAATCGAATTTGGTATCCTCAAAACAATGCTCAAGAAATAAAAATCAAAGATAGGATGATTGAACTATGGGGTGAACGTTTCAAAAAATAGAATTGTTTAATAATTATGAAAATAGTAGTACTTGATGGTTATGGCTTGAATCCAGGTGATTTATCATGGACCGACATGGAACAATTGGGTGATTTTACAGTATATGATCGTACTCCAATTGAAATGGTCTTAGAACGTGGTGCAAATGCGGATGTTTTGATTACTAACAAGACCGTAATAACAGCCCAACACATGGAAGCATTAACTACATTGAAATATATTGGTGTATTGGCTACAGGTTATAATGTTGTTGATATTAAAGCGGCAAAAGCGAAGGGAATTGTTGTAACCAATATTCCTGCTTATAGTACTCGTTCTGTTGCTCAAATGGTTTTTGCTCATTTATTGAACATCACTCAACAAGTGGGATATTATGCTAGAGAAAATCGAAATGGAAGATGGTCGAAAAATTCAGATTTTTGTTATTGGGATGCTCCTTTAATAGAATTATATGGAAAAAAAATAGGATTGATCGGTTATGGTAATACAGGACAAGCTACTGCTGCTATTGCTATTGCAATGGGAATGCAAGTTTGTGTGTACAGTTCCAAGCCGCAGTTCTTACTTCCTCAAGGTATTCAGCGGATGACTATGGATGAGATATTCAGTCAATGTGATGTGGTGAGTTTACATTGTCCGCTAACAACTGATACGAAAGAATTGGTTTGTGAATCCCGTTTGAAAATGATGAAATCTACGGCAATATTAATTAATACGGGACGTGGTGCATTGATTAATGAAAAAGATTTGGCTGATGCTTTAAATAAAGGTGTTATTTTAGCAGCAGGATTGGATGTGTTATCCTTGGAACCTCCAACAGATGATAATCCATTATTAACAGCAAAGAATTGTTATATCACTCCCCATATCGCATGGGCAACCAAGGAAGCACGTTGCCGATTGATGAATATTGCGGTTGATAATCTGAAAAGTTTTATAGCAGGAAAAATTATTAATAATGTTGCAAAGTAAAAATCATGGATAAAGAACGAATAGAAAGAGCTGTATCTTTATTTAAGGAAGGATATAATTGTTCACAATCGGTAGTAGCTGCATTTGCTGATCAATATGGATTTACTGAAGAACAAGCTTTAAAAATGTCGGCATCATTTGGAGGAGGTATTGGTAGAATGAGAGAAACATGTGGCGCGGCATGTGGTCTATTTATGCTTGCTGGCTTTGAGACTGGTGCCGTAAAAGGAGATGATAGAGAAGGGAAAGCCGCTAATTATGCACTTGTGCAACAATTGGCAAAAGAATTTATCAAACGAAATGGTGCATTGAAGTGTGCGGATTTATTAGGATTATCCTCAAATGTACCGATTGTTTCAACTCCTGAAGCTCGAACTTCCCAATATTATTCTAAACGTCCATGTGCCAAAATGGTCGAAGAAGCAGCTAAAATTTGGTCTGATTATATGAAAAATAGGATAAAAAATTAAAAAAAAGATAAAAAAATAATCTTTACGAGCTTGATAATATGTTTAATAACATAAAAGTGTTATCTTTGCACTCGATAAAAACAATTGAGATTCGCTAATCGAATAACATTATTTTTAACTAAAATCAAATTTTAAGATGTTAAAGGAAAAAGCAGGCGTATTGGCCGGACAAATCTGGGTAGCATTGAATGAAACAGAAGGTTTAACTCAGAAACAAATCAAGAAAGTTGCAAAAATGAAAGCTGATAAGGATTTCTTCCTTGGTTTGGGTTGGTTGTTGAGAGAAGACAAAGTGATTGTTTCTGAAATTGAAGGTGAAATCTTCGTTAAATTGGCTTAAGCAATTTATTGAAACGTAATAAAAAATGCGTTGGAACTTCGTTAATCTGTTTTCCAACGCATTTTTTTGTATATTTGCGCTTAAATTGATAAATAAAATGAAACATATCCGTAATTTTTGCATCATCGCACATATTGACCACGGTAAATCAACCTTGGCCGATCGTTTGTTGGAATTTACTCAAACCATCAAAGTTACTGAAGGTCAAATGTTGGATGACATGGACTTGGAAAAGGAGAGGGGTATAACCATCAAGAGTCATGCCATCCAAATGGAATACATATACCAAGGTGAAAAATATGTATTGAACTTGATAGATACTCCAGGACACGTTGACTTTTCATATGAAGTATCACGTTCTATCGCTGCATGCGAAGGTGCATTGTTAGTAGTAGATGCATCACAAGGAGTACAAGCACAGACTATATCAAATTTATATATGGCATTAGAACATGATTTGGAAATTATTCCAGTCTTGAATAAATGTGATATGGATAGTGCCATGCCTGAAGAGGTAGAAGATGAAATTGTAGAATTACTTGGATGTAAGAGAGAAGAAATTATTCGTGCTTCAGGGAAAACAGGTTTAGGAGTCGAAGAGATATTGAATGCTGTTGTTGAACGTGTGCCCCATCCAAAAGGTGATGAAAATGCTCCATTACAAGCTTTAATTTTTGATTCAGTTTTCAATTCTTTTCGTGGTATTATAGCCTATTTTAAAATTGAAAATGGTATTATCCGAAAAGGTGATAAAGTAAAATTCTATAATACTGGTAAAGAATACGATGCAGATGAAATTGGAGTTCTGAAAATGGATATGATTCCTCGTAATGAATTGAGAACAGGTGATGTAGGATATATTATTTCAGGTATAAAAACATCTAAAGAAGTAAAGGTCGGTGATACCATTACACATATAGCCCAACCTTGTGAAAAAGCCATCGCAGGTTTTGAAGAGGTAAAACCAATGGTGTTTGCCGGTGTATATCCAATTGAAGCTGAAGATTATGAGAACCTTCGTGCATCTTTGGAGAAACTACAATTGAATGACGCTTCTCTAACATTTACACCTGAATCATCTGTTGCGTTAGGATTTGGATTCCGTTGTGGCTTTTTAGGCCTTTTGCATATGGAAATTGTACAAGAACGTTTGGATCGTGAATTTGATATGAATGTTATTACTACAGTTCCCAATGTATCGTACATGGTATACGACAAACATGGAGAGGCAAAAGAAGTTCATAATCCTTCAGGAATGCCTGAAATTACAGCCATTGATCATATTGAAGAGCCGTATATCCGAGCATCAGTCATAACAACAACTAATTATATCGGTCCTATTATGACTTTATGTTTAGGAAAGAGAGGTGAGTTGATTAAACAAGAATATATATCAGGCAATAGGGTTGAAATATTTTATGATATACCTTTAGGGGAGATTGTGATTGACTTTTATGATAAATTGAAAAGTATATCTAAAGGATATGCCTCATTCGATTATCATATGAACGGATTCCGTCCATCTAAATTAATAAAATTGGATATTTTATTGAATGGTGAACCTGTTGATGCTCTTTCTACTTTGACACATGTTGATAATGCAGAGACATTCGGGCGTCGTATGTGTGAAAAATTAAAGGAATTGATACCTCGGCAACAATTTGATATTGCGATCCAAGCAGCAATAGGTGCAAAGATTATTGCACGTGAAACCATCAAACAAGTACGAAAGGATGTAACAGCCAAATGTTATGGTGGTGATGTATCCCGAAAACGGAAGTTGCTTGAAAAGCAAAAGAAAGGCAAGAAACGCATGAAACAAATCGGTAATGTTGAAGTGCCTCAAAAAGCGTTCCTTGCAGTTCTAAAATTAGATTAATCCCTCTTTATTTCAAGGGCAGTACGACAGTAAATCGACTGCCCTTATTTATTTCACTAACCAATTCAATATCGCCATTCATCTTCTCTACAAACAATTGGCAAAGTGATAAGCCTAATCCGACACCTTGGGCAAATTCATCATGTTTATAGAATCTGGCAAATATCATTTTTTGTTCATCTTTTTCTATTCCTTTACCAGTATCTTCAACATACATAAATACCTTTTTATGGATTCGATCAATTTGATATCCCATCTTGACGTACCCTTTTTCAGTGAATTTAATGGCATTACTTAAGAAATTGTTGAGTACTTGAGTCATTCTGATTTTGTCAATTATTACATAAGCATCGTCTTGAGGGAAATCTTTAATGAATTTTACATTATCATTGATATGTCCATTATAAGAAGTATATATAGAATTCATCAGCTCGTGAACACTTTGTTTTTCCATATTAAAAAATGTATTGCCTGATTCCATGCTGGATAATTCCAGTATATCTCCGACTAATTTAATGAGTTGGGACGTGTTTGAATCAATGATTTGCGCAAATTCCAGTTTTTCTTCTTCTGATAAGTCCTTTTCTGAGACAAGTACATTTGAAAATCCAGCAATAGCATTCAACGGAGTTCTGATTTCGTGGCTCATGTTTGTTAAAAATGATTGCTTCATTTCTGCTTTTTCAGCTAATCTGCGTGCTTGAATCAATTCCTCCTCCTTATTTTTTACTTCTTGTATATTTTGTAATATACCTGTTACAATTTGTTGTTTTTCATGAACGATGATATTGTACTTAAATTCCCACCATTCATAATTGCCTGTCAGATTCAATAAATACTCTCCTCTACGATCTTCTTTCTTAAATATAGAGAGAATGTTAGTCTTCAAAATCTCCCGCATTTCAGGATGACAGAATTTCAACATGTCTTTTGTGCCGAATTCTTCATGAGCTCGGTTTGTCAATTCACAAAAAGCATGATCGAAATAGAAATATTTACCATCAAATTTCCAAGTGTATCCTTTCCCACCTTCAATGGCAAGAGTCATATTTTCGTGTTCATATTTAAGATTTATTAGAGCTTCTTTCTTCCGCCTTTTTTCTTTTTTATAGATATAAAACAAGTATGCAATAGTAGTAATAATAAATAGTAAGATAATACTTGAGAAAATAACGATAAGAGTATGGTATTTTACAAAGAACGGCATATACATGATTTTGTAATAATCAGGTATTTTACTTGTTGGAATATTATACTTTTGTAATGCCTTCCAATTAATAACATATTCTTTTGTGCTTTGTGCATACTGTTCTTTGGGCATATTACCTTGGAGTCTTTCTTTTATACCCCTAACCATATCGGAGATTTGTGTTTCCAAAGTAACAAAATAACCACCTAACATATAGTCGTTTACACCAAATCCCTCGTTGATTGCTTCAAATCCAGGATTATTAAATAAATTCGATATACGCAAAGTCGTAAAATCACGTTTGGTAAATAAAAATAGAGAATAATGGAAGGATTCATTGGCCATCCATAATAATCCTTTTGTAGATATGGAATCGGCATTGATACGAATGACACAAGTTGTATCTACATGCATATAATCGATGACGGGATTATATGCATGTGTGCTGTCGGGCATATTTAAATCCATCATATCATTCCAAAGTTCTATCTTAATATTCTCTCCTTTAAGTTGAGCTTGCATATCTTTCCATGTAGTACGGTCTATAAATGTATCTCCTCCTAAAATATGAATACGGACTTTACCCATAATATTTTCAATCATCTTACATGTGGCTAAATAGTCTGGTTTATCGATAAATCCTGTAATATTAGGATATTGACTTAAAAATTTAATATTAGGATAATTGACACCACTGAATACTACTGGTATTTCTTTAATTTTGTTGTTTTTGCATGCCATTAATGAATAAGTTGCTTGGTCATCAAGGACAGCAATCAAATCACTTTTCCAACTTATTATATCATCAATCATCAATGAAATGCGTCTTTCTTCTTCAATGTCATCATATAGTTCGCAATTAAGGTAATAATGCCGAATACTACAATTCAATTGATTCTTTTTTAATTCTTTTATAAATAGTTGTTGCGTCTTTGTGTCAGTGGAATATCCTTCTTGATAAGAATGGATGACAGCAATATTATATACTTTATCTTCTTTAGCCTTGGTATGTTGGCTACAACATATTGAAAGGATTACTATCAATAATAATTTGATTAATTTCATATCTTTTACGTAAAATATAGATTATTCAGCAAATATAAGAAAGAGTTTCGGGTTACAATGCATTTTCTCCATTATTTTTATTAATAAGACGTTTTGTTGTCATAAAGTGAGTGATATTCTTAAAACAATATCGTTTTGTTTTAAGATATCAAAAATGTCCCTATAGAATGTTTGCTCAGATCGTTTGTTGAATACTTTGCAAGCTTATTTTTATAGATAATTTTTTGATTAAAACTTTATGTTATCCGATTATTATATTATTTTTGCACATATTTTGTAATGTGGAGTTTGCAAAAATGTCTGATATTATTAAACATCAAGGTACTATAGAAAGCATTAACGGTTCGTACATGAAAGTACGGATTGTTCAAACTTCTGCTTGCTCTTCTTGCAGTATTAAAGGACACTGTAATGCATCAGAAAGTAAAGAAAAGATAATAGATGTATATGATATGCAAGCTTCGGCATATAAAATTGGTCAAGATGTAATGATTTATGGGACAACATCAATGGGTATGCAAGCAGTAATTTTAGCTTTTGGCGTACCTTTTATTGTTTTATTTGTCGTACTTTTTACAACTATTAAATTGACTGGTAATGAATTTATTTCTGCTATTGTAGCCATATTATCATTGTTGCCTTATTATTTAACCATATTTCTTTTTAGAAATAAATTGAGCAAAAAATTCTCGTTTACTGTAAAACCTATAATAATTAATAACTAAAAGCTTTATGAATTTAATTCTAATTGCAGTAATTTCATTAGGAGCAATAGGCTTAATAGCAGCTGTTATTTTGTATGTTGCTTCGAAGAAGTTCGCTGTTTACGAAGATCCGCGAATCGCTCAGGTTTCAGAAGTGCTTCCTCAAGCGAATTGCGGTGGATGTGGTTATCCTGGATGTGCCGGTTTTGCTGGTGCTTGTGTAAAAGCTGCTGATGCCGGTTCATTGGAAGGATTATTATGTCCAGGAGGCGGTGCTGCCTGTATGGAAAAGATTGCCGCCATTTTAGGAATGGAAGCCGTTGCAGCAGAACCTAAAATTGCAGTAGTAAGGTGTAACGGTAGTTGTGAAAACCGTCCTCGTATTGCTAAATACGATGGAGCATTGTCTTGCGCCATAGCGCATGTAACAAGTGGTGGTGAAACCGCTTGTACTTTTGGTTGCTTGGGTTGTGGCGATTGCGTTACCGCTTGTCGGTTTGATGCCATTCACATGAATCCAGAAACAGGCCTTCCCGAAGTAGATGAGGAAAAATGTACAGCGTGTGGCGCATGTGCAAAGTCTTGTCCGCGTAACATCATTGAAATTCGTCCTAAAGGGAAAAACAATCGTCGGATGGTCGTTATGTGCGTGAATAAAGACAAAGGTGCGGTAGCAAATAAGGCATGTAAAGTAAGTTGTATCGGTTGTGGTAAATGTGTAAAAGTTTGTCCTTTCGAAGCTATTACTTTGGAAAACAATTTGGCATATATCGATCCAACCAAGTGTAAATCTTGCCGTAAGTGTGAACCGGAATGTCCTAAAGGAGCAATCCACGCAGTAAATTTTCCTCCACGTAAGCCAAAGGTAGAAGCTACAACTGTTGAAGCGCCTAAGGCTGATGCATAATTAATTAGTAAGTAAAAATAAAAAAGATATAACAGTGAAGACATTTAGAATTGGTGGAGTACATCCAGCAGAAAATAAATTGTCAGCAGGTAAAGCCATTGAAACTCTTGCACTTCCCAAGCAAGCAGTTTTTCCTTTGTCTCAGCATATTGGAGCTCCTGCCACAGCTATAGTTAAAAAAGGCGATGTGGTTAAGGTTGGTACTAAGATAGCTGAAGCTGGAGGCTTTGTTTCTGCAGCCATTTTCTCTTCCGTATCAGGAAAAGTAAATAAGGTAGATGCCATTGTGGATGCAAGCGGTTATCGTAAACCTGCTATTTTTATTGATGTAGAAGGCGATGAATGGGAAGAATCAATTGACCGTAGTACAACATTGGTTAAGGAATGTAACCTTAAACCTGAAGAAATTGTTGCTAAAATCAAGGATGCAGGTGTAGTAGGTATGGGTGGTGCATGTTTCCCCACTCACGTGAAATTGTCACCTCCTCCTGGATGTAAGGCAGAGTGTGTTATTATCAATGCCGTTGAATGTGAACCTTACCTTACTGCCGACCATCAGTTGATGCTTGAAAAGGCTGACGAAATTTTGGTGGGTGTTAGCATTCTGATGAAGGCTGTTAACGTTACAAAGGGTTACATTGGTATTGAAAACAACAAACCCGATGCCATCAAGTTGATGACCGAAAAGGCAGTTCAATATCCGAATATCGAAATTGTTCCACTTAAAGTACAATACCCACAAGGTGGTGAAAAGCAATTGATTGATGCGGTAATCCGTCGTCAGGTACCTGCTCCTCCGGCTATTCCTATCAATGTAGGTGCAGTGGTACAAAATGTAGGTACAGCTTATGCTGTTTATGAAGCGGTACAGAAGAACAAACCGTTGTTTGAACGCATTGTAACTGTAACAGGTAAGTCGGTGAAGAATCCATCTAATTTCCTTACTCGTATGGGTACTCCAATGAGTCAGCTTATTGAAGCAGCTGGTGGTTTGCCTGAGGATACAGGTAAGGTGATTGGTGGTGGCCCGATGATGGGTAAGGCATTGCTTAACATCGAAGTGCCTATCTGTAAAGGTAGCTCGGGGGTTCTTTTGATGAATGATAAGGAAGCAGCCCGTGCCACTGAAAATCCTTGTATCCGCTGTGCAAAATGCGTTAGCGTTTGTCCAATGGGATTGGAACCATTCTTATTAGCCACATTATCGGCTAAGAATGATTGGGAGAGAGTAGAAAAAGAAGATGTAATGTCGTGTATCGAATGTGGATCGTGTCAGTTTACTTGTCCGTCACACCGCTATTTGCTAGACTATATCCGTTTGGGTAAGGGTACAGTAGGAGGTATCATCCGAGCACGTAATGCTAAAAAGTAAAAAACAATGGCAAATAAATTGATTGTATCTTTATCGCCCCACGTACATAGTGGTGATTCCATACAAAAGAACATGTATGGTGTAATTATTGCCTTATTACCTGCATTGCTGGTATCGTTCTATATGTTCGGTTTGGGAGCTGTTGTAGTAACCTTAACATCGGTTGCTGCCTGTGTGTTCTTCGAATGGGCCATTACTAAGTTCATATTGAAGAGAGAAGTTTGTACCATTTGTGATGGTTCGGCTGCTTTGACTGGTTTGTTACTGGCATTTAACTTGCCTTCTAACTTACCTCTTTGGATTATTATTATCGGTGCTTTGGTTGCTATCGGTGTTGGTAAAATGACATTTGGTGGTTTAGGTTGTAATCCATTTAATCCAGCATTGGTTGGTCGTATTTTCTTGTTAATTTCCTTTCCTGTACAAATGACCTCTTGGCCAGTTGTACAACAATGGGCAAGCTATACTGACGCTGAAACAGGAGCTACTCCGTTAGCACTGATGAAGATGGCTGTAAATGGAGATACAGAAGCGTTGAGCCAGTTGCCGGATACATTGTCCTTGTTCTTGGGTAACAATCCTGGATGTATTGGTGAAGTCAGTGCTTTAGCTTTGTTGCTTGGTTTGGTATATATGTTGTGGAAGAAAATAATATCCTGGCATATTCCAGTGTCCATTATTGCTACCGTATTGATATTTGCAGGTCTTTTACATTTAGCTAATCCTGAAGTATACGCTTCGCCTTTGGCACATTTGTTCACTGGTGGCTTAATGCTTGGCGCTATCTTTATGGCAACAGATTATGTAACATCGCCAATGACTCACAAGGGTATGATTATATATGGTGTATCTATCGGTTTCTTGACAGTAGTTATACGTAACTTTGGTGCTTATCCAGAAGGTATGTCGTTCGCTATTTTCATCATGAATGCATTTACTCCGTTGATTAATACTTATTGCAAACCTAAAAGATTCGGGGAGGTGAAGAAATGAAAAAGTTAGAATCATCTTTGAAGAATATGGCGCTTGTACTTACAGGCGTAACAGTTATAGCCGGAGCCTTATTGGGTTATGTGAATGAACTGACCAAAGGTCCTATCGCTGAAGCTAATGCTAAGGCTTTGAGTGATGCTATAGCTTTAGTTGTACCTGGATTTGACAATAATCCGGCTGAAACACCTGAAACGATTGAGTTAGAGGGTACTACCTATAAAATATATAAAGCTACCAAAGGTGGTGAGTTTATAGGTGCAGCAGTTGAATCATCAGCCAATGGCTTTGGTGGTGCTTTGAATGTTTTGGTTGGTTTCGACAAGGAAGGTAATATTATTGATTACTCTTTGTTGAGCCATGCGGAAACTCCTGGTTTGGGCTCAAAGGCAGCTGACTGGTTCAAGAAAGACCAAAAGGGTGATATTACCGGTAAAAATCCTGGTAAGGCTGCATTGATTGTAAACAAGGATGGGGGTGATGTGGATGCTATTACGGCTTCTACCATAACCACTCGTGCATTTTTGAAAGCTGTAAACAATGCATATGCTGCTTATAGTGGACAAAATGTTGATTCTACCAGTGGTGCTACTCAACAAGTGTCTGCTGAACCTGCTGAAGAAGTGAAAATGTGCGAAAACGATTCGACAAAAGTTTGTACAGGCCAATGTGGTCATCATCATGAATAATAAAGAAAGGAGAACAGAATTATGAATAACTTTAAGATTTTGATGAACGGGATTATTAAGGAAAATCCTACGTTTGTACTCCTTTTGGGTATGTGTCCTACGTTGGGTACTACATCATCAGCCATTAACGGTATGGGTATGGGACTTGCTACCATGGCTGTATTGATTTGCTCCAATATTGTGATTTCTTGTATCAAGAATATAGTACCAGATATGGTTCGTATTCCGTCATTCATTGTAGTTATAGCTTCATTGGTAACTATTTTACAGATGGTGATGCAGGCATTTGTCCCCGATTTGTATGCTACATTGGGATTGTTCATTCCATTGATTGTTGTGAACTGTTTGATTTTGGGACGTGCTGAAGCATTTGCAGCCAAAAATGGTCCGGTAGCTTCTATGTTAGACGGTTTGGGTATGGGTCTTGGTTTTACCATTGCCTTGACTGTTCTTGGAGGTGTACGCGAATTTTTGGGAACAGGTAAATTGTTTGATGTAGCTATTATGCCTGAAGAATATGGTATGTTGGTATTTGTTCTTGCGCCTGGTGCTTTTATAGCATTAGGTTATCTAATAGCTATTGTGAATAAGTTAAGAAAAGCATAACCCGTAAAACAGAAAGAATATGGAATATATATTGATATTTATTACCGCTATCTTTGTGAACAACGTCGTGTTGTCACAGTTCTTGGGTATCTGTCCGTTCCTTGGCGTATCCAAGAAAGTTGAAACTGCTACGGGTATGGGTGCTGCCGTTGCTTTCGTGTTAGTTATTGCTACTATTGTAACTTACTTGATTCAGCACTATGTACTCAATCCGTTTGGCTTGCAATATTTGCAAACCATCGCTTTTATCCTTGTTATTGCAGCATTGGTACAGATGGTAGAAATCGTATTGAAGAAGGTGTCGCCGGCTCTTTATCAAGCACTTGGTGTGTTCCTTCCTTTGATTACTACTAACTGTTGTATTCTTGGTGTTGCTATTTTGGTTATCCAGAATGATTTTGATTTACTGACTGGTGTCATTTATGCTTTCGCTACAGCTATTGGTTTTGCTTTGGCGATGATTTTGTTTGCAGGTATCCGCGAACAATTGAGCTTGGTAAACATTCCAAAGGGAATGGATGGTATGGCTATTGCTTTGGTGACAGCTGGTTTGTTGGCTATGGCATTCATGGGATTTTCCGGGGTTGACAAAGGATTGGCGCAATTATTTGGCATATAAATAGTGCAAATTGATATTTATAAAAGTCTGATGTTCAAGTATCAGACTTTTTTTATTAAAATTATTTGCCAAAAAGACTATATAATTCAATTATTATACTTATTTTTGCAACGAAATTAAGGAACGACAATAGAAGTTCAACAAAATGAAGAATAAAATTTTAGTAACAGGAGGAACCGGATATATTGGATCACACACAGTGGTTGAACTACAGAATAGTGGTTACGAAGTCGTGATTGTAGATAACTTATCTAATTCACGTGCTGATGTGGTTGATAATATAGAAAAGGTTTCTGGTATTCGTCCTATATTTGAGCAATTGGATTGTTTAGATTATGAAGGATTGAATCAATTGTTTACTAAACATAAAGGAATAAAAGGAATTATTCACTTTGCAGCAAGTAAAGCTGTGGGTGAATCTGTTCAAAAGCCTTTGCTTTATTATCGTAATAATTTAGTTTCGCTTATTAATTTGTTGGAATTAATGCCAAAGCATGGAGTAGAAGGTATTATATTTTCATCTTCATGTACGGTATATGGACAACCAGATATACTTCCTGTAACGGAATCTGCACCTACTAAAGTCGCAGAATCACCATATGGGAATACCAAACAGATTAATGAAGAGATTATTCGTGATTACGTAAAGTCTGGCGCTCCGATTCGTTCTGTTTTACTTCGATATTTCAATCCGATAGGTGCTCATCCCTCTGCATTATTGGGAGAATTACCTAATGGAGTTCCACAGAATTTGATACCATTCCTTACTCAAACTGCTATTGGTATTCGTGAGCAATTGAGTGTGTTTGGAGATGATTATAATACGCCGGACGGATCTTGTATTCGCGATTATATTAATGTTGTAGATTTGGCTAAAGCTCATGTAATAGCAATGGATCGCATTATGCAACAAAAGCAGGTAGAGCCGGTAGAAGTGTTTAATATTGGTACGGGTAAGGGGCTTTCAGTTTTAGAACTGATTCATGCTTTTGAAAATGCTACTGGTGTAAAGTTGAATTATAAGATAGTAGGAAGACGTGCTGGTGATATAGAACAAGTTTGGGCCAATCCTGATCGTGCAAATAATGTATTAGGTTGGAAAGCAGAATCAACGATAGAAGATACGTTACGTTCAGCTTGGGCTTGGCAACAAAAATTAAGAGAAGAAGGTATTCAGTAACTGAATATTCAAGATATATTGAACAATTAACGCTGAAAGGCGTTAAATTAGTGCAGAGATCTGCAACCTTTTGTGTGTATGTGAATATGTGGAAAAGGTAAGTTGTACAAATCGTTGTACAGACAGATTTCGCATAGTAGTTTTGTCGTGTTTTATTTTGTGTTTGTGTTGTAGTTATCCTTCTACGTGAGTAGGGGGATAACTTTTTTATTCTAATATTCTTTGTCTGCAGAAACATCCATAGAACACCTCATCTACATATTTAACTTGTTCTTTAAAAAGTCCAAATACAGATGCACCAGATCCACTCATTGAAGCATATATAGCCTCCATATCGTATAGCTTATCTTTGATGGCGGCTATTTCCGGGAATTTATGAAACACACTTTTCTCAAAATCATTTACCATTGTGTTTTTCCATTCTTCTATTGGTTTATGAATAATATCTTTTAATGATAGTTGTGGCTTTTGAGGTTTTACCAATGCGTATGCTTCTTTGGTTGAAACAAATATGTCCGGTTTAACCAAAACTAAATAATATCCCTTTAATGACAATTCTATCGGTTCAAAGATATTGCCGATACCTGAAGCAAAGACGGGTTTGTTCTGAATAAAGAAAGCACAATCTGCACCTAATCGCGCTGCATATTCCTCTAATTGGGAAACACTTATATGTAAACTGAATTTTTCGTTCAATAATTTAAGCATAAAGGCTGCATCCGAAGACCCTCCTCCCAATCCGGCTCCGGTAGGTATATGCTTGAACATGTGAATGTCAATAGAAGGTAAATGAGGATAGTCTTGTTTAAGTAAACGATATGCTTTGATGACAAGATTATCTTCTGGCTCACCGGTTATTTGTGTACCGGCTATTTTCAAGAGATATTCGTTTTCTCCATCTAACGGTTTGACTTCTAATGCATCTTGAAGTGGAATAGGATAGAAGACCGTTTCCAAATTGTGATACCCATCAGGACGTTTTTCTGTAATATTCAGTCCTAAATTGATTTTAGCGTTTGGATATGTAATCATATTGTTAATGAAATAAGTTAATTATTTGTCAATAAAATAACGCTCAAATATAAAGAATTTATTTTGGAAAGTTCTATATTTGCATTCTTTAAAAGTATAAAATGGCTGAACAAAGAAGAAATACACGTTCTGTAAGAACGGTCAGTAAAGCGAAACCTGTAGATGAATATGGACATCTGCAACCGCAAGCACCTGAGATTGAAGAAGCGGTCTTGGGAGCGTTGATGATTGAAAAAGATGCTTATTCAATTATAAGTGAAATACTTCGTCCCGAATCCTTTTATGAGCGAAGACATCAATTGTTGTATAAGGCTATCACTACTTTGGCAATGCGCCAACAACCCATAGATATTCTTACCGTTGCTGAACAATTACGTTCTACCGGTGATTTGGAAGAAGTGGGAGGTCCTTTTTACATTACTCAATTGAGTGGGAAAGTAGCATCTTCTGCCCATATAGAATACCATGCCCGTATCATAGCCCAAAAGTTTTTGGCTCGTGAATTGATTACTTTTACCAGTAACATTCAAACAATGGCTTTCGATGAGACACAAGATGTTGATGAATTGATGCAACAAGCTGAAGGAAAACTTTTTGAGATTTCACAGAAGAACATGAAGAAGGATTATACTCAAATTAATCCGGTCATTCAGGAAGCTTATGAAATGTTGCAGAAAGCTGCAGCTCGTACGGATGGTTTGAGTGGGCTCGAAAGTGGATTTTATGCACTTGACAAGATGACATCCGGTTGGCAGAATTCCGATTTGGTAATTATTGCTGCCCGTCCTGCAATGGGTAAAACAGCTTTTGTTCTTTCTATGGCTAAGAATATGGCAGTAACAGCCAAGATTCCTGTAGCTCTCTTTTCACTGGAAATGAGTAATGTGCAATTGGTAAATCGTCTCATCGTCAATGTATGCGAAATTCCAGGTGAAAAAATCAAAAGTGGACAGTTGGCACCTTATGAATGGGGTCAACTCGATTATAAAATAAAGGAATTGTATGATGCGCCTTTATATGTCGATGATACACCTTCTCTTTCCGTATTTGAATTAAGAACCAAAGCTCGTCGTTTGGTACGTGAACATGGTGTGAAAATTATTATCATAGACTATTTGCAGTTGATGAATGCATCTGGAATGTCATTCGGAAGTCGTCAGGAAGAGGTTAGTACTATTTCCCGTTCATTGAAGGGATTGGCCAAAGAACTGAATATCCCCATCATCGCTTTGAGTCAGTTGAATCGTGGAGTCGAAAGTCGTGAAGGTATTGATGGTAAGCGTCCTCAACTTAGTGATTTACGTGAATCGGGTGCCATTGAGCAAGATGCCGATATGGTATGTTTCATCCACCGTCCGGAATATTATAAAATATATAAAGACGAATCAAATCGAGATCTTCGGGGAATGGCCGAAATAATAATAGCAAAACATCGTAACGGTGCTGTGGGAGACGTACTTCTTCGTTTCCGTGGCGAATTTGCTCGTTTCCAAAATCCGGATGATGATATGATTGTTCCAGCACCAGGTGAAGAACCTGGCACTTTCAAGTCTCGGATTAATAATGATTCCTCCAGTATTCCACCTCCACCTGCATATCCTCCACAAGAGGCTAATCCATTTGAAGGACTTCCCAATGGTCCTTTACCATTCTAAATAATAAAATTTAGTTGGTCAAGCTGAAAGTATAATATATTTTCTGCAATATTCATTGAAACAGACTTAAAGATAAATTAGGTCTGTTTTTATTGTTTATATACATTGCATTTGTTTTTATATTTACGCTCAATTATACTGCATGGATGAAAAAAAAGCATTAAATTTGCAAGTCTTTATAGAAATACATAAAATATATCATATATGAATATCTCTTATAATTGGCTGAAAGAATACGTCAACTTCAATTTGACTCCGGAAGAAGTAGCTGCTGCATTGACTTCCATCGGATTGGAAACAGGGGGCGTAGAAGAAGTCCAAACCATTAAAGGTGGGTTGGAAGGTATTGTCATCGGCGAAGTGCTGACTTGCGAACCGCATCCCAACTCTGACCATATGCACGTTACTACCGTAAACTTGGGAGAAGGTGAACCTGTACAGATTGTATGTGGTGCTGCCAATGTAGCAGCTGGACAAAAGGTGGTGGTAGCAACCTTGGGAACCAAGTTGTATGATGGCGACGATTGCTTTACCATCAAGAAATCGAAACTTCGTGGCATTGAATCGAACGGTATGATTTGTGCCGAAGACGAAATAGGTATAGGCACCAGTCACGAGGGCATCATCGTATTGCCTGCTGATGCTGTGCCGGGTACTCCTGCCAAGGATTACTATAACATCAAGAGCGAATATGTGCTCGAAGTGGACATTACTCCTAATCGTGCTGATGCTTGTTCACACTACGGTGTAGCACGCGACTTGTATGCTTACTTGATTCAGAATGGTTATCATGCTGAATTGAAGCGCCCGTCGGTTGATGCCTTTCAAGTAGAAAATAATGAATTGAATATCGATGTAGTAGTTGAAAATAACGAAGCTTGTCCACGTTATGCCGGTGTAGCTATTAAAGGAGTTACCGTTAAAGAAAGTCCCGAATGGTTGCAGAATAAATTACGTTTAATTGGTCTTCGTCCTATCAATAACATTGTGGACATTACCAACTACATCCTTCATGCATACGGACAACCGTTACACTGCTTCGATGCCAATCAAATCAAGGGTGGCAAGATTGTAGTAAAAACTTGTGCCGAAGGTACCAAGTTTGTTACCCTCGATGAAGTGGAACGTAAACTTTCCGATAAAGACTTGATGATTTGCAATGCCGAAGAGCCGATGTGTATTGCAGGTGTATTCGGTGGGTTAGATTCGGGAACTACAGAAAAGACTACAGATGTGTTCATTGAATCGGCTTATTTCAATCCTACATGGGTACGTAAGACTGCCCGTCGTCATGGTTTGAGCACCGACTCATCGTTCCGCTTCGAACGTGGTATCGACCCGAACGGTACACTTTATGCTTTGAAGGAAGCAGCTCTCTTGATTAAAGAATTGGCCGGTGGAACCATTGCATCTGAAGTGAAGGACAATTATCCTAACCCGATAGCAGACTTCGAAGTAGAATTGACATACAACAAAGTAAATACTTTGATTGGTAAGGAAATTCCTGCAGAAACCGTGAAGAGTATTGTGACCAGCCTCGAAATGAAGATTGTAAACGAAACTGCAGAAGGCCTCTCTTTGCAAGTACCCGCATATCGTGTGGATGTGCAACGTGATTGTGACGTGGTGGAAGATATCCTTCGTATTTACGGATACAACAATGTGGAAATTCCTACTACCTTGAAATCGAGCTTGACAACCAAGGGCGAAGTGGACAATTCACACAAGTTGCAGAACATCATCTCCGAACAATTGGTAGGTTGCGGTTTCAATGAAATCCTGAACAACTCGTTGACCGCGGCCGGTTATTACGAAGGTTTGGAAACATTTGCTCCGGCTAACCTCGTACACTTGATGAATCCGTTGAGTAACGATCTGAATGTAATGCGCCAGACACTTCTGTTCGGTGGTTTGGAAAGTATCCAGCACAATGCCAACCGCAAGAATGCCGATTTGAAGTTCTTTGAATTCGGTAATACTTACTTCTTCAACGAAGAAAAGCGTAATGCAGAAAAGGCATTATCACCATACAAAGAAGAATATCACTTGGCTTTGTGGGTAACCGGTAAGCGCGTAAGTAATTCATGGGCACATGCCGATGAAGCATCTAGTGTATACGAACTCAAGGCATACGTCCTTAATATCTTCGCTCGTTTGGGTTTGAATTACGGAACCGTAGTGTTCGGTAATCTGACCAACGATGTATACGCAACAGCTATCACCGTTCATACTCGTGGTGGTAAGTTACTTGCAACATTTGGTATTGTAAGCAAAAAAATCCAGAAGAAGTTCGACATCGACAACGAAATCTATTACGCAGAAATCAATTGGAATGAATTGATGAAGGCTATCAAGACTTCGAAGGTGAACTTCAAGGAACTCACCAAGTTCCCGGCTGTGAAGCGTGACTTGGCTCTCTTGCTCGACAAGAAGGTACAGTTTGCCGAAATCGAAAAGATTGCCTACGAAACCGAAAAGAAACTATTGAAGGAAGTGGTTTTGTTCGATGTTTACGAAGGAAAGAACCTTGAAGCAGGTAAGAAGAGTTATGCGGTTAGCTTTACCCTTCAAGACGAAAATGCTACGCTGAACGACAAGCAGATTGACAAGATTATGCAGAAATTGATTACCAATTTGCAGAACAAGTTGGATGCCAAATTAAGATAATAAGTATAACAAATTAAAATATTATTCCCATGGGAAGAGCGTTTGAATATAGAAAAGCTGCTAAGCTGAAAAGATGGGGCCACATGGCCAAGACATTTACTCGTCTGGGTAAACAAATTGCTATTGCCGTAAAGGCAGGCGGTCCGGATCCGGATACCAACTCTACACTTCGTGGTGTGATTGCTACTTGTAAGCGTGAAAACATGCCGAAGGACAACATTGAACGTGCCATTAAGAATGCACTTGGTAAAGACCAAAGTGATTACAAAGGTATGACTTATGAAGGATATGGTCCTCACGGTATTGCCGTTTTTGTTGATACATTGACAGATAATACTACTCGTACTGTTGCTGATGTCCGTTCGGTATTCAATAAGTTTGGTGGTAATCTTGGTACTACCGGTTCGTTGGCATTTTTGTTCGACCACAAGTGTGTATTCACATTCAAGAAGAAAGACGATGTTGATATGGACGAACTGATTCTGGAATTGATTGATTTCAACGTAGAAGATGAATTTGATGAAGATCCAGAAGAAGGTACTATTACAATCTATGGTGACCCGAAGAGTTATGCTGCCATTCAAAAATACTTGGAAGAAGCTGGTTTCGAAGAAGTAGGTGGTGATTTTACTTATATTCCTAACGATACTAAGGATGTTACTCCTGAACAACGTGAGACTATCGATAAGATGGTAGAACGTTTGGAAGAGTTTGACGACGTACAGACTGTCTATACAAACATGAAGCCAGCTGAAGAATAATTTATGAAGCTGACTTACAAGACACAGGGTACATGCAGTTCTCATATAGAGCTGGAGGTAGAAGAGGGCATCATCAAGGAAGTGTTTTTTTGGGGTGGATGCAATGGAAACCTTCAAGGCATCAGCCGATTGGTAAAAGGAATGAAGGTTGAGGATGTCATTAACAAACTGGAAGGCATCCGATGTGGATACCGATCCACTTCTTGTCCCGACCAACTTTGCAAAGCATTAAGAGAAATGCAGAAATAAGACAAGAGGTTGCTTTTGAGTAAGCAACCTCTTATTCTTTTAAGGGCAATCTCCATTGCCCTTTCCGTATTGCACTTTCACAAGCTCATACTGGAATGATCTTAATCTACTACATGAAAAACACTACCATATAACACGGCAGGTTTTTCTTTTGTTCATCCCAATATGAATTATTTTTTGCACATTGCCTTAAAATCGCAATAGGTACATTTCTCTTCTATCTCCGTTTGGGTAAATGGAATGTCGGGATGGAAAATTTCATCCAGAAGTTCCTGTAGCTTTTCTCTGAACCTGGCTTCATAAATGCTGAAGTCGGTCACTTCTTCTACTGCTTTATCCTCCTTTATCTTGATAATGGGCGAATAATCATCCGAAGCAGCCCGATGAATGTAAAGCAGAGCAGGAGCTATCTTTTGAGGAGCTATCTTACTCATGATACATGCATACAAGAAAGTCTGGAAAATATAGCCCGACCGCTTTTTGTCAGGGACGAACAATGAATCCAAGTTATTAGGAGCATCAAGACTTCCTCCCGTCTTGTAATCTACAATGCGTAAAACACCATCCTTACTATCCATCCGGTCAATAAAGCCACCGATACGGGTAGTAAAGTCCCCTACAGGTGAATGAACGGTTACTTCTTCGTATACTTCCATTTCCGATTCTTCGAATGTGAAAGGTGCGTATGCAGAATCGTGCTTGAGCAATTGTTTCAAATATCGTACAATAACCGCCGAATTGATAAGTTGCGTACCATTATACTCCGGTTTTTCTTCATCCGGTATATGGAAAAACAATTCCTTGAAAGCATTGTCCACATAAGCCTCCAACTTGACTGGATTCTTTAACAACGATTCTACAGCTTCTTTATTGATTACTTTCCCATGGGTCGTCAAGTCTTTATAAATGTTTTCGGCAGCCTGATGGAAGATACTTCCGAAGGTGGCCGAATCAATGTCCGCACTTACTTCTTCAGGAGCCTTCAGATGCGCTACATATCTGAAATAAAAACGGAGCGTACAATCCAGATAGCAATTCAAGGCAGAAGGAGAGAGTAGGGCATCCCGATTGCATTCCATACTGAAACGACGCATCATCTTGCGCATTACTTCCTCCGTTTTGGGAATGGTCAAGGCAGTACGGCTTTGTGGCGATTGTTTGGCTTGAAGAGTCTGTTGGATGATGGGGTAATCCCATTCAATCAGGAATTGAAGCATGAACCGACTCCATTCCCCTCGGTTCAGACCGTCGGATGAATTATTGTACATCAACGTCACTTTCTCTGCCCGTTGCAACAGACGATAGAAATAGTACGCATAGACCGCAATCTTATGTTCGATGGTGGTCATCCCGAAAGCTTTCCGTAGATTATAAGGGATAAACGAAGAGTCACCTCCATTCTTCGGAAGTTGTCCCTCATTGGTAGAAAGCAATACCAAATGTCGGAAGTCAAGGTTACGTGTCTCGAGTACTCCCATCACTTGCAGACCGATGGCCGGTTCTCCATGGAAAGGAATATTAGTCGAAGATAGAACTCTGATTATCAATTTTCTGTATGTAGATGGTTGAAGTATCAGTTCGCCTTCTTCAAGGAGAGTGCGAAATCTTCCGATGGTAGTATAAGCCTTGAACAACGATTCCCGATAGAGTTGGTTGAATGTCTCTTCCTTTTTATTTTCTGTATCTTTACGATAGATAATTGCCACTTGTTCCAAAGCCTGCAACAGATAATCGGTCAGTTGCCTATTGCCGCTAACCGGAGTAAACAGAGCCCCCAACCATTCATCCTTTTTCAATTCACTGGGCAATGGATAGAAGCGGTTATCCTTCGTGAGACTTTTTTCTAATTGTTCGGCTTCGGTAGTGAGCTGACGGGTATAGGGATGTTTCAATACCGCAATAACTTGTTCAAAAAGGAAGCGTCCGTTTTCCGGATTGAATCCCTGTATCTGCAAATTAAGCAAAACATTGATAAAACTATATACCGGTGTTTGCGATAGTGGGAATCCCATGGTGATATTCACATGATTCACTACCTCGGGCAATGAATGAAGTACCGGTTGCAACAACGACTCATTGCATAGCACGATAGCAGTTTCCTTTTCATGTTCAGTCAAGTTCTTCCGAATCCATTGAGGAAGATAACGAGCCTGCCCATTTTCTGTTGGCGAAGAAATATAATGAATTTCCTTCGGTGTATTCAAGTGATTGAAACAGGAGGGATCGAGCGGAGAGGGAAAATCCTTTATGTTCTGTTTGATAAATACCCCTGCTTCATGATGTTCTTTCGAGAGATAGAACTCATCGTAATCCCAGTAGAACAATGCTTTCCCTGCATCTTTCAATTGCTTGAAGAGTTCCTTTTCCACTTTGTTCAGAACATTGAAGCCAACAAAAACGTAAGTGTCATAAGGTAGATTCTCTACTTGAAACGTTTCCATAACTTCCCGATAGAGCATCCCCTCGTAAGCTATGTTTTGTTGTTTCAAATTCCCTTTGAACTGTGTATAGATTTCGCCCAACACATCCCAAAGAGAAATAAAACGTTCTTTCAACACTGTACGTCTTTCGATGGAGAAGTTCTGAAAAAATTGTTGGATAGCAGCTTCCTGCTCTGGATTCATATACGACAAATCATCCATGATATTCTTCAGTTCCTTCAGATTGCTGAAGAGGTCGCTTGTCCTTGCCAGATTCTTATCGGCATCATCGAAGTCATTGATAAGCAATTCTCCCCAGAAATAGAAATTGTCCAAGGATTCAGTGCTCTTTGTCGTTTCCCGATAGACTTTATACAATTCGCATACCAACTTCACCGGGTCGGCCACTTCCCAGGTGGACAAACTACGGAACAACTCACTAATGGTAATATATGCGGGCGACCAAATCGGTTTTCCAGCTTCCTTGTACAAGTATTCGTTAAAGAACAGACTGGCCCGTTTATTGGGAAATACCACGGCCGTACGTGCCATGTTCCCATTCACACGTCCGTAGAGATCAGTTGCCACTAATTTCAAGAATGTTTCCATATATCAGTTTACTTCTTCCAATTCATTATTAAATACATACCATAAATAGCCTCGGATATTCGAATACCCCATGCTGGCCAACAGACTCATGTAATTGCGTACCTGCTCGTTATAGGCCGCACTTTTCTTACCGAACTTGAAGTCCACCACGATTACTTGTCCATCCTTCATCATCACACGGTCGGGACGTTGGGTAATGACAGCTCCTTTTTTCGTGCAGATAATGCTACATTCATTGTATAATTCCCAATCGCCCGAGAACCAATCCTTTGCTTGCGGATGTCCCAATGCCCAGGTTGCCAATTTCTGTATTTCCTTCTCCTGTTCATCGGAGGTGATGACACCTTCCATACGCAATCTTTTCAATGCCGAAGGAATATCCTCGGATGTACGGATATAGGCAAACAGATGATGTAGCAGTTCCCCTTGCTGGATGTACTTTTCGCTTTCTGCTACCTCTCCATTGATAAATTCCGCCGAACGGTTGGATTGCTTGAATTCAATGGGCGTTTCCATACTTTCCATGCAAACGTTGATTCCTTCCGGTTTTACCAACAATTTATTGGTTATTTCCTTTTCCTCTTTACGCTTCGATGGACAGATATCACCCCATTCATACCAGCTGTCTCCGGTTTCTGTTTCATGGGATTGACATGAGGTATGAGTGATGGACGCTCGAATCAGTTCGGATACTGTTCCATCCGATTTATCTCCCTTGCACCATGCTATCAGATTGGTTTTCGGACGAGTGAAGGCTACGTAAAGCAGATTCAGATTATCTACCCACAACTGAAGCCTTTCATTCAAGTAATCAGTGTGGTAAACCGATTCGTTCATACTTGCGCCGTAACTTACCGGTACCAGATCGAGTGCATTGAAAGGTGCTTGTGCGGGAGCGCACCACACATGGAATTGTATTTCGTTCTCCATCTTCCAGTCACAATAGGGAAGGAGTACGGTAGGATATTCCAGCCCTTTCGATTTGTGTATGGAGAGGATGCGGATACCTTCGATCTCACCCGATGGGATAGTCTTCGCACAAAGAGTCTCTTCCCAATGTTGGATAAAGGCGGTCAGTTCCGATGAATTTTCCTTCAGGTATTCGTCCACCTTGTCGAAGAAAGAGAACAGATAAGCATCCTGATCCTCGATGAGCGACAATTGGAAGAGTTTGAACAACTTCTCCAACAATTCATGAAGCGGCATCAGGCGCAACGTATTCATCTGTTCGATAAAGGCGGTAGGCAAGTAGGCTTCTACCTCGTGCAACAACAAGGTATTCATATCGATATCCTTCTTCAGCACTTCATTCTGATAGGCGGCCGCCAATTGCGCCTTGGCTATGCGGTTGTCGGGCGTATTCAAATAGCGCAAAGCATCCATCATCATGCAGATGGCCAACGAAGCATCCAAGCGGAAAGCCTCATCGGATACAATGCGGTAGGAGGTATGGTTCTCAAAGTAACTGGCTATCTTGGGAATCATACGGTTCTTGCGAATCAAGATAGCCATATCGTTCAATTTGACTCCCTTCTGTAGCAAACTATCCACTTCGGAAGCCAATTGTTGGAGGGTGTCTTCCTCATAGCTCACCTCTTCCTTCTTTCCCAAGAAAGACACTTTGATGTATCCTTTTTCGTCGTCTTTGCAAGTATCCTGTTCCACATCCTTGTAGGCTTGCAACAGTTCCTCGCAATCCTGATGCTGTTCTTCCTTATATTTTTCGTTCAACCATTGACTGGCCGCGGTAAACAAATCGTTGTTGAACTTGACGATACGTGCTTCGCTTCGGCGGTTGGTCTTCAAGTTCTTTTCTTCCACCTTGAACGGTCCTATCTTGTCATTCAACTGGTTCAAGATACTCCAATCACCGTTGCGCCAACGATAGATGGATTGTTTCACGTCGCCTACTATCAAGCTGTCGGCTCCTTGTGCCAACCCTTCCAATAGCAATAGCTTGAAATTTCCCCATTGCATCCTCGATGTATCCTGGAACTCATCAATCATCACATGATGGATGTTGGCACCAATCTTTTCGAATACAAACGAAGGGTCGCCCTCACGAACTATTTGATGCAGGAGTGCATTGGTCTCGGACAAAAGGAAACGATTCTTTTCCTGATTCAGTTCCCGTACTTCCTCATTGATATTGGTGAGCAGACGTACATTGTTTACATGTTGAAGCGAAAGCCGGCATGAATTGACGATGTAATTGTTTTTCTTCCGATAGTTTTCCGCTTCCGTCAACAAGGGCAGCAATTCACGTTCCACCAAATTGAGGATATCCTCCCGTTGGGGATGAGTTCCTTTTACCCAATTCTCTTTATCATTCAGATGCTTTTCGGCCGTAGCGTTGAAAGTCTTGTTGTCCAGGGCACCATTCATCAGTTTGTTGAAATAACTGGTAATTCCCCTTTGCTTGTTGGCAAGGTCGTCGGGCGAAAGACCGTTCATATCCAACGTATCGAAGAACTGTTGCCCGAAACCCTTCATCTGCTCTAGAGCCTCTTCTTCCAAAGCATTCAGTATCTTCCGGTAATTCTTGATGCAATCCTTGTCCTCCAGTGTCTTTCGTAACGCTTCCCCCTTTTCTACGTATTCTTCCTTGAAGATATCCTTGCCGAAAGATTTGATCTCGCTGGTCACCTTCCATTGCTTGTCATTCTGAATCCGTTCCTCAATGTAATCGAGTATCCAATAGAGCACAGGCGAATGCCGGTCGATTTTTTCCAACATCGAATCCACCGCCTCGCTCAACGCATTCTCATTATCCAGTTCTATGTTCAGGTTGGCCCCCAATTCCAGTTCACGCGCCAAGTTACGCATGACCGATTGGAAGAACGAGTCGATAGTCTCTACCCGGAAACGGCTATAGTCATGAATCATCAAGGTAAGCGCATGTTCCGCCCTTTGTCTGATTTCATTCACATCCATGTCCAGTTCTTCCACCAGCTTATCCAAGTAAGGTTTGGAGTCCTTGTCGTTTGTACTGATGCCGTATAGCTGTCCCAAGATACGTTCTTTCATTTCGGTGGTTGCCTTGTTGGTAAAGGTCACCGCCAGGATATTCCGATACGCCTTTGGATTACGGATCAGCATCTTCATATATTCCACCGCCAGGGTAAATGTCTTACCCGATCCGGCCGATGCTTTGTATACAAGTAATTGGGATGTTTTTGTCATAAGTTTGAATCTTCCAGTCAATTGTTACAAAGTTACTAAAAACATTGATACTCCCGATAGACTTGCGAATGAAAATATCCGTTGTGCAAGTATAAAACAGTAAACGAAAGCCTTTAAAGTAGTAAGAATAGTGAACTAAAACCAAATCAGCGTCGCTGATTGCGCAATCGCCGTCGCCGATTCGTTGATCCGCGTCGCTGATTACAGAATCGGCGACGCGGATTTGGTTTTTGAGGCCGTTTTTTTATAGAATAGATATGGATAGGTTGGGGTTTATTCATTATGATGTTAAATTTGCAAAACACTATTCAAATATTAAAACTATTTCGTAAGTTTGTAAATAACAATAATTTATACCATCCTATTATGAAACGTTTATTGTTACTTCTTCCATTGTTCTTGATTGCTTGTAAGAATAATAAGAGTTACATATCAGAAGAACTTATCATTACAAAAGATAATGACGTTCATACCATTGAAGGAAGTCAATTTTTTGATGAACTAAATAATGGCGATACTCTTAAGATTATCAATTATAGACATTATTGTGAATTAGGCCCTTTTGAAGAAACATATAAGATATTTCATGAAAGTCCAAATGAAACATTAAGATGTGAATATCGTATGGAAAAAGGATGGAGGACAATGAAAAAGGGTACTGCTATGGTGATAGGATTCGGAATATCAGACAAGGTCGTACAATCTTATTTGATTTTCGAGAATGATGTCATCAACAAAAAGACTGGTAAGGATGATGAAAGTTGTACATTCTATGAATATTTTGACATTGTTTTAAACAATGATACAATTAGCTCTGCTCATTCTGATTGTAGTTATGAAGGTTTTGAAAATTTTCGCGATGCTTTAAAAGAAGAAGTTATTTATGTAGAATCATGGTCTCACCATTTCATAGCACCCAGCTTTTATTGATTATTATTATTACATTGTGGAAAATATATTGGAAGAGTTGCGATAAAATGTTGACTAACTCATCCATCTCTACACATCGCCCGCTTGTTTCATATTTATCACATCAGAAGGCATTTAAGGGCTTTTCTATTTTAATTATATTCTCAATTCATCACCTTTTCATAGCTGCTTTTATCAATTCATCACGCAAAGCATCTTGACTCAATCTCCTTAAAGCCCTATCACATTCTTCAATTTGATGACGGGAATAATGAACCACCCGATTACACTCTTCATTTGAAAGTTTCGGAAACATATGACATGCTACCATATGTATCAAGTTTTCATAATAAGCTCTACAACTACATATTTGGTCAGCCGTTGACAACGTTTTCACCCTTGACAACATATCTAAATACGGACGAAATGCTCCATTACGTTGTAACAATAACTTAACCATACTTTCAATGTCAATTGGATAATTTCTATTCATATTATTTAAATTTAATAGCTTCATACTAATCTATAACGCATTAAATGAATATATGTTCTGCAAGCCTTGCAAAAATTCGTAATATTTTCTTTCTTTTTTTACTTTTACTTTCTAATTTTGTTTTTTAAAAGAATTGATATGGCAAATTGGAAGAAAACTGAAATAACTATTGAAGATGGGAGAAAAGTATTGGCACAAACTCCTGAAATTATATCTGCAAGTCGTAGTACGGATATACCAGCTTTCTATACGGATTGGTTCTTTCATCGATTAAAAATAGGTTATTCCGCATGGACAAATCCATTTAATGGTGTAAAGTCTTATGTTTCCTATAAAAATACTCGATTTATCGTATTTTGGTCGAAGAATCCTCAGCCATTACTCAATCATCTTGATTATTTGAAGGAAAAGAATATTGGATGTTATATTCAATATACTCTCAATGATTATGAAAAAGAAAAACTTGAGCAAGGAGTTCCATCAATTACACAACGAATAGATACATTCAAAAAACTTGTTGATAAATTAGGGAAGGGACATGTCATTTGGCGCTTTGATCCTTTGGTATTGACAGATGATATTGATATAGATAAACTACTCGTAAAAATAGAAAATATTGGAGACCAATTGATTGGCTATACAGAGAAACTTGTATTTAGTTTTGCTGATATTATTACATATCGAAAGGTAAAAGCAAATCTTGAAAAGAGTAATATTCCATATCATGATTGGACAGAGCAAAAAATGTTGGAATTTTCAAAAAGGTTGGCTATTCTCAACAAGAAATGGAACTACACACTTGCGACTTGTGGGGAGAAGGTAGACTTACAGCAATTTAATATAGAACATAATCATTGTGTGGACGACAAACTCATTATAAGATTTGCATATGAAGACAAGGTATTAATGGACTTTTTAAAAGTTAAGATATTCCCATTGCCATCATCTGATTTATTTGGAAGAACTGAAACAATACCTAAAGATGCTATTATTCTTCCTAATAATACTTATGCCACCCATGGTGATAATTTGGATAAAGGACAACGACAATTTTGTGGATGTATAGTAAGCAAGGATATCGGTGAATATAATACTTGCCCTCATTTGTGTGAATATTGCTATGCCAATTCAAGCAAGGAAATTGCTGTGAGGAATTGGAAACACCATTTGACAAATAAAGAATCTGAAACGATTACTGGTAAGTGATGAAAAAAGTAGCAAGCTTTATTAATACGAATGAAGCCACTTGGTACATTAAATATTTTGATGGTACTCAGGAAGAAATAATTGATTTACCATTAAAGTATGAGGAAATAGGTGAATCAAGGGAAGGTACACCGTTAGGTATTGAATTCCATTGGGATTTTAATGATGGTTTATGTCCAGTTAAGATTAATGGAAAATGGGGATTTGTTGATTCACTCTTTTCGATTGTCATACAACCACAATTTGATTTTGTAGGGGAGATACATACATGGAAAGGAGCTTGTTGGCGACCTGAAGAATATTCGCATATTGTAAAATGGGAAAATGGGACATGTAAAGTTCAAGTAGGCAGTAAAGAAACCTTGATTAACGAAAAAGGGGATATTTTATCAAAATACGAAACAGATATAAGGCAAATAGAATATCTTACAGTAGATAACATTATAAAAATTGCAAGAGATAATATTCCTTCACAATATTCCAATTGTCCTTGGGAATATCCAGGTTTAAACCATGGTACGGCTATCCTTGAAACAGAAGAACAGTGCTGCGCATACATGGCTGCTTATGGACAAATGCATCATCACAAGCTAATGCGTGCCTTAGATGAGAATGAATTTCCATATAAAAACCTGAGCAATGGCGTGGAGATTTATGATTGGGGATGTGGTCAGGGAATAGGTACTGTTGCCATCATTGAAAAACTACGGCAGTTTGGTTGGTTGCCAAAACTGAAAAAAGTCACTTTAGAAGAACCATCTAATGTTGCAAGACAACGAGCTGTATTACATGTCAAACAAGCATTAGGGGGACAAAATATTGAGATTGCTGACGTTCCCTATTATCTTCCTTCAGATTATGGCGACAATAGCAATTCTATCACGAAAATTGATGTTCATGAACCATGTGCCATACATATATTCTCGAATATCCTTGATATTGAAGCGGTCAGTCTCAAAGGTGTTTCAAAGATGATTACATCTTCTGGATCTCAGCATATAGCCCTCTGTATAGGTCCTGCAAATCTTAATGAAAGCCGAATCAACACTTTCAGTTACTATTTTAGGAAAGAAGGTCTTCGCATATTTACTGAGTTCCGGGATGTGAACTTTGGTCGTCATCCTAACGGAAAGGCTTATGGTTGCCTGATAAAGAGCTTTACATATAGTCTGACACACAATAGGGACATTCTCCACAAGTACAGTTACTTTGCCCCAATCCAGTTATTTGCTTCATATTCAGACACTGACCTACAAGGGTCATTATTACAAAGCGCATTTGAAGTTCTAGCTCCGTTTGATATGACGGCTCACAAAAATCTCTGTCCTGTTTTTGCCCTTGTCAGCAACCTTATTTCACGAGGCTGTCCAACAATAGCAAGCCAGAAGGTGCTGTATGCCGTCAGTCCTAAGAATAAGGCGAAGAGTCTTAACGCAGTAGCACGTATTCAAAAGACCTTCGTAGAGGCGATTATATCAGAGCGTTTGGATTTGAAGAAGGATTCTTGGGAGATTCTTATCATTGAAGATGACACATCGGTGGCAAAACTTGCTCTTGATGATTTTGCTGAGTTATATCATCATATCGTTGCTATGACACAGGATTACAGTGGAATGACTCTGCCCGCCATCAACGTTCATAGCAAAAAGGAGGCAAGGACTGAGATTACTTATGATGCTATCATTGATGTCTCTATAGACCAGATTTGTAATCCAGAAGAGGTTGTGTTCTCGAAATATAAGGCTAACAACGACTGCTACTTCATTGTTCGGTCATCAAAGACTGTCTATGCAGAGAGGTTTCTCTATACAACTGAAAGAATTAAATATAAGCCTCTTGTTGAGAGGGACACGCAGGGCAATTATCACAATATCGAAGAGGTTTGTGAGCATCTGAGATATTTTCTTAAGCTTATATTCAGAAAAGAAGACTTCAGACCAGGCCAACTTCCTATCCTTAGCCGTGCTTTGCAACTGAAGAGTGTCATTGGACTTTTGCCAACAGGTGGAGGTAAATCTCTTACCTATCAGTTGGCTGCCATGCTACAGCCTGGAGTAACCTTGGTTGTCGATCCATTGAGAGGCCTGATGAAAGACCAGTATGATGGTTTGCTCAAAACGGGTGTGGACTGTATTTCGTACATCAATAGTGATATAACCAAAAACCGAGAAGAAAGAGAACGAAGGGAGGATGCACTTACAGGAGCTCAAATACAAATCATGTTCTTATCGCCAGAACGGCTGAGCATACACAGGTTCAGAGAGGTTCTGCGATCTATGCGAGAATCGGATATATTCTTTGCCTATGGTGTAATCGATGAGGTACACTGTGTTTCTGAGTGGGGACATGACTTCAGATTGGCCTATCTACATCTAGGAAGAAACCTGTACAACTATGTGCTTCCTAAAGAAGTAGAAAGT
This sequence comes from Bacteroides sp., assembly GCA_015060765.1. Lineage (GTDB taxonomy): Bacteria > Bacteroidota > Bacteroidia > Bacteroidales > Bacteroidaceae > Phocaeicola. The sequence continues at coordinate 133,356 of SUXW01000004.1, read as the reverse complement.
GCAGACAACCATATTTCCCTGTTTGGACTGACGGCAACGGCTTCGTTTGACGTGCTCGCAGATGTGGAACGCGAATTGTCTGGCAGTAACACTTATTCATTAGAAGATGACGCAATTGTCAGGTATGAGAATACAAATCGACTGGAGTTACAGTACTATGTATATCCCGTAGATGCGTCTGCTGTAGCAAAGGCTAGAATGGTTGATGAACTAAAGGAAGACATGGTTCTCAATGCCATCAATGATGCCACAGAGAAAATTCAGGAAATACAGAATGAAGGTAATATTGACGAGATTAAGAAACGGTTCCTAGAAAGGGAAAATATATCCGATGAGAGTAAAATTGCCGAAATTAACTCAACGGATCTCTATACAGACGTAGAAGAGGATTGGTATACTGAAAGGCATACGGATGTAGCTGGTATTGTATTTTGCATTCGTGCAAACAAAGAAGGAAAGCCTGATGTAAGACTTAGTGTCCCCACTGTAGCTAATACATTAAGAGAGCACAACATCAACCGAATATCGACATATAAGGGAGGTGATGATACGTCCTGTCAGGATGAGTTCCTTGCAGGAGATACCAGTCTGATGGTGGCCACAAAAGCTTTTGGAATGGGTATCGACAAGTCTAATGTGCGTATAACCGTACATTTGAACTATCCTGGATCCTTGGAGTCGTTTGTTCAGGAGGCTGGACGTGCTGGGCGTGACAAGAAAATGGCTTTGGCAACAATCATGTATTCCTCTAAGACTTTCCCCGTTATTAATGCTAGAACTCGCCAATGGAGCCATTTCTCTGCAGATTACACAAACAATAAATTCTTCTACGATAGTAATTTCCTTGGTGAGGAGTTTGAACTGTATGTCATTGAACTGCTCATGAATGGATTACATGTGCGAATCAGCAATGAGGAGATTGTAGGTGTTGACTCTCTGAAATATGGAAATAGTAAGGGTATTCTGCAATATATCAAAAGATATCCTATAGGTACAACCCTGACATATTATATTTCATACGAAGAGAATGAACATGTGCTTGATGAGTATAATACTTATCTGAAAGAAAGGCAAATGCCCTTGTTCAGCACATGGAATGCTAAGAACGCTAAGAACGAACGGGGATTCAGCTATATCCGAGATTATGGATCTGCAGAATATAAAGATGCCATTCAAAAGGCCATCTACAGGATGTGTATCATTGGACTGATAGATGATTTCACAGAAGACTATGCTAAAAAGACATTCCGTATAACTACTATATGTCAAAATGAGTCGCACTATTATGATTACCTCCGTCTTTATTATCGGAAGTACTACTCAGAGGATAGAGTAGACATTATGATTGATGAAGTTAAGCAGATGGCTGATAATGACGGAGTGATTATGGCTTGTCTAAAACACCTTACATCTTTTATATATAGGAGCATTGCTGACAAGAGGGCCAGAGGTATATTGGATATGGAGCAGTTCTGCAATATGGCTATCAACTCTGGTAAAGATTGGAAGGAGACAAATGAGGACCTGAAAGATTTCATCTATTACTATTTCAACTCGAAATATGCAAGAGAAGGGTTCGTTACCTACGATTCAAGTGTTAGTCAAGAGGTTCCTTTCTCTCTGAAGGATGATACCAACTATGATATTCATAATGAGAGTGAAATATCTGACTTTGGTCTGGTGAAGAAGTACATGAGAGTGGTTGATCCAGATATTGTCAACAATGATTCTCAAAAAGACAATATCAAACACTTGCAAGGTGCTGTGCGTTTGATTAGACGTGCTATCGCAGAAATGAACCCGGTATTGAACCTCTTGAATATATTCTGTATCTTATTTCTTGACCAGCAAGAAAATGAGATGCTTGAGCAAGAATTATACGATGACTACAAAGCTGTAATGAGATTGTATGCGTCCCAAGATAAACTTGGACTTCTCAATGAATATACAGATTTGTTAGTCCAACATAAAGCTATACCTATAGAAGATATGTATTATATAGAAAAGATGCAACTTGCCATTCAATTAGAGGAACATATAGAAAAAGTCAATAGAATTAACCAAAAATATGTAGCATTATGATTGATGAAAAAATTAATAATTCTCTCAAAGAATTAGAAGATAGTCTAAATAATATTGAATCCGCACGTAGACAAGTAGAAAAGATTGTTACATCTCATGAGGCTCTCAGCAATAGTACTACCGAATTTGTCAATAGTTTAAACAATGTCACTACAAAAATCCAAATCATAATTGATTTAATCGGAAAAGATTATAATCAAAGAATAAATACATTTGAAATAGAAAGTAAAAAAGCTATTGAATCTGTTAAAACAGCATCAGAAAAATTAGCAATTGCTTCAGATGAATTTAGCTATTCTTTAACTAATATAAGGAATATACTCAATTATAATTTTATTGTAACCATTTTACTATTAATTATATTTATAAGTTCTATTTGTTTAATTTTTGCAAACGGTATCAAACTTATGTAATATTAATATGTACATTGTGAAAAATGTAAAATAAACCATATAAAGAATAATTTTAGGAGAAATGTGAATTAACCTCATGAATGGTATCTGCTTCATATTTCATGGAGTAGATGTAATATATATGATAACGCTGAAACTATATCATCATTTAATTATTCATTTCATATTTCTGTTATAGCGTTTGCAAGCCTTGCAAAAACTGAAACCATGTAAGCAATATAAATATCTTTGTTGGTATAATAACTAAATGAATTAAGATTATGCTAAGAAAGATTTTTATGTTGCTTTTTATGCAAGTGGGCATATTAACAGTATGTGCTCAGAGTGTTTGGAAGTTGGAAACAAATCCATCATTTAAGGGAATTAGTATTGGAATGCCAATTAGTTCGATAATTGATAAACTGACGTATGAAAGGACAGTCAATGGATTTACCCTATACACAACGACAAATTCCTATTATTGCAGTGTTTTTAATATTAAAATGGATTATGTAAGAGTTGCGGTAAAGAACGGGAAAGTGCATACAGTAGAAGCCATAAGAATGGTAAAAGCGACGGAAGAGAATCCAACTATTTTTAATGCCGATGAATTGGAAACAATAAAAGCGGGGTTGGTTTCTCAATATGGAGAACCGACGCATGGGCTACGAAATGACACCAGTCAATATAGTCGGTTTGGCTTTCAATGGCAAGCGGAGAGTAAACAGGTTTGTTGCTTTATGGATTTCTACGGAACCTTTGAGGGATACAAACTAAAGTATTCATTAAGTGAATTTTCATTGGATTATTAAAATAATGGAGGGATGACTATGAAGTGTTACAAATTTATAGTATGTTTGGGCTTGTTGATTGTGACTTGTCTTCAAGTAGATGCTCAACAACTGACGCAGAAATACAATAGTTTTTATGATCGTACAGAATTTTTCGATAGTAGAGGTAGAATGGTAGGTTATGCGAAGTATAATAATTTCTATGATAGATTGGAATATTATGATGCTAACGGTAACTTGCTTAAAACAGAAAAGCAGAATAATTTCTATAATCGGAAAGACATCAATGACGGAAATGGGAACAGCCGAGGATATGAGAAGAAAAATAACTTCTACAACCGGACGGAAAGGTATGATGAAAATGGGAATATGAAATATACCAAGAAATGGAACAGCTTTTATGAACGCTATGACATTTATGATGCTGATGGAAATCATGTAGGTTATTACAAATGGAATAGCTTTTACAATCGTTGGGAATTTCATGAATTATAAATAACGATATGAATACCACACTACTTATCATAATAGGAATAATCGTAGTCAGTTGGCTGATAGCTTTGTGCTTCAAAGATTTCAGGTATAGATGTGTAGATGATTTGCCTGATATTTTCTCAGAACCTTATCAAATGATTGTAGAAGAAGAGTCTGATAATATTTTTGGCAAAATATTTCTGACATTATTGATTATCTTCATTGTTTATCCTTTTTTAATAGCACTAATCATTTTTAGTCCTATCTTGTGTGGATTCATAGAGATTGGGAAGATAATTGGGAATTGGGTTGGGAAATATATAAAAGTTGAACGACATATTAAAAAGAATAAAAAGAAGGATTATCGGAGCAAGATAGAAATATGGCGTGATAGTCGTATCAAAGGATTTCATTATGAAGGTAAGGCTCCTTTTCATTTTGACCGTGATACCTATCTATATTTGGAAAACATACCCAATGAATCAGTAAGCCAATGTGTAGAAAGGAATTTGGATAAGATAAACAAGGTATTCAGTGAATATGGATTCCGTTTTATCTATCTTCCCAATTGGAAACCGGATAGTAGCAGTATTTATTTGGCAAACATCCCCAAAGAAAAGGAAGTGCAGGTAAAGTGTTTCTTGGATAGAATCAATACGGTTGAATATACTCATCTGCTTTGTAAGGCTCTGCATATAGACAAGGAAGAAATAGATAGCGGTATTTTTCATTTTGCTTGTTACCTGTATGATGACCATATGTACAAAACGGAGTTACTTCAAACTCGATTTACCCATTTCTCCATGCAGGGGGTAACCGATGATACAATAGAGGAGTTCTGCCGTAACTATTGTGACATGATAGTGGATAGTAGAAATAGACCAATTGGCGCATGTTTCTCTGTACCAGCCAAACGACGTTTGTCGGGTTGGGATTTTTATGAAGAACATGGAGAACCTTGTGAAAATTATGCTGATTATACATTTCCCGAAGATATGAAAGACATAGCAGAAAATGTTAAGAAAGAAATAGAACAACTGAAAGAGGGTGGTTACTTTGAGTTGTTATTGCACACATTGGGCGATGAAACGATTAATGAATTGCGTAATGTAAAACTGAACCCATCATTAAGTAAGATCGAGATAACGGCCGACTATAAAATCATGTTAAGTGATTATGGTAAGGAAGTGAAAATGACTCCTTTACAAAAAACACTGTACATCTTTTATCTTCGCCATCCGGAAGGTGTTGCATTCAAGATGTTATCGGCTTATTATGATGAATTGTTGGCTATCTATAAGGTATTGTCCAATCGGGAAGATTTGGAAAAGCAACAACATTCCATTCGGAGGTTAGTTGATGCAACGGATAATGCCATCAATGAAAAATGTTCGCGAATTAAAGAAGCGTTCTTGAAAGTAGTGGATGATTTCATAGCACAGAATTATTATCTCTGTTTGAAGAGAGAAAAATGCATAAACAATGGTATTACATATACAAACCTGTTGAAACGAATAACTTTGATAAGAGATCTGGTTGTGTATCCAAAAGAAATTCAAGATATCCCTATATTGGATCCCAAAGAAAAAAAGGAAATGATTGAAAATGATTTGGATAGACAAGGGGAGCTTTATCATTCTTTGCATAGGCATTTTTATGAGAGACTTTATCCTAAAGGTAAATTGATAGAAGAATATACAGATTTCTTAAATCAATATCCTAAATATTATAGAGCATATCATGACAGGGCTATTCTTTATACTCATGTCGGTAGATACAAGGAAGCGATTGCAGATAATGACATATTGATAGAACATAATGAATGGTTATGGATGGTAGCTGTTATCAATAAGGCGGAAGCGTTGTTCTTCTTAAAAGAATATGGCTTGGCCTTGAAATGTGCCAACCGATATTTTGAATTGGATGAAAAACCAGAAGCAGAATGTTATCGTATACGTTCCGAGATTTACAAAAAACTAAAGATGTATGAGGAATATGATGCAGATATTCAAATAATAAGAAAAATGGAAAAGGAGAAAGATGAGAAAAATAAATTACCATTTTGATTACATCAAACATTCGTAGTTTAAAAACAGTCTTTCTATATTGAATGCAAGTATCTTTGTGAAAGAATAAAGAATAAGGATATATGAATGATGAATCTTTTGATTGGAGTCTATTGGATTGGGGTAAAGATGGTTCTTGGGGATATGAAACGGATTTATTTCTCGATGAGCATAGAAAATGTGATAAGCTGATTGTTTAATTCTTTGAGTAAAATGAATAGTGAAGATATAGAAAAACAATTGTTTGTAGAAAACTTAGAGAAGAATATAGTACAACCTCAGCAGAAGAGTATAGAAAATGACTTTCAAGATAAACATATTAAAGGACAAGCATTAATGCCTCTAAAGGGAATAATTAATAAAGATTACATTGAACGTATAAACAAAAGTACATATACTTGGTATGATAAGTTAAAAGGATTGGCACCTATTTATGCCATTGACAGGCATCGACTATCTACAGACGGCAAAGGTGTGACTACATTGGTGGTTTTCCATAAATGCTCGCTTAAATGTAAATATTGCATCAATCCCCAGACGTGGGACATGAATCATATAACAATGAAATTAAATCCACAAGAATTATATGAAGAAGTCAGGATAGACAATCTTTATTTCTTAGCTACTGGAGGAGGAATAACATTTGGTGGTGGAGAACCTGGACTGTATAGCGACCTCATCGTAAAATTCAAGAAAGTATGTAATCCTAAATGGAAATTGACAATTGAAACATCTTTGTGCGTCAAACAAAGTCATATTAAGAAACTCTTACCTATAATTGATTATTGGATAATCGATATAAAGGATATGGATAATAAACGCTATAAACGATATACGGGTAACAATAACTCATTAATGAAAAGGAATTTAGAATACTTACTTAACCAAGGGAAAGCTGAGCAGATGTTGATAAGAGCACCTTATATAGTTGGATATAATACGGAAGTTCATGTAGATGAAAATATTAAATTATTAAAGGAATTAGGGGTAGTAAATATTGAACGATTCACTTATGAAATTCTTTCTCGTAGATTCTCTAAATTAGAAGACGTATTACTCGGTGCTATGGAATGATTATGTTATCTTTAAAAGTTGATGTTATGAATTACGGAACTATAAAGTGTAAAACGCTCCAGCAAATTAGAATAAAGATTGCGGAGCTAAATGGCTTGAATGTGGATAACAAAGTCTGTTCATTTGCAGATGATTGTATTACAGGTACATGTCCGATGTGTGAGAATGAACTACAGAGATTAGAGGAAGCGATCAATCAGAAAATAGAGAAAGGGGAAAAGGTATTTGTTGAAGATATTTTTGAAATTTGTAAATAGATGAAAAGATTGTTACATATATGTTTGAAATGGCTTGGTCTATTGTGCATGCCATGGATTATATTAATCATATTAGCGTGTCTTACAGATTTTACTTTTTGTAAAAAGGAAGTAGTAATTAGCGTGGTTTGTGTAACGGCTTTATGTATCAACATATCATACATCTTATATGAATTAGTATTCAAAAGGTTTTCAATAATATTGTCTGAAAGAATAAAATTGATTGTTTTCTTTTTATTAGGTATATGGTATGTAATGCTTTTATGCTATCATATAGCTGTTGAATATGGCAATGAAATCTTAACTGATTATTGGTATCATCAACTTAAATATATTGATAGTTTATATATGTATGGTGGATTTATCGTATTTTTATCATTTTCTTTTGCTGTATGGAAGAATACAAAAGATTCATTAATAAGCAAGAATATAAATAAAAATAAGAAAGAATCACTAACTTTATAGGCAAAATCGGAATGCTATGATAAAGTGGATAAAGAAACTCTATAGAAAAAATAATTCAAAAATGATGCAATCCCATGAACGAAAAGATCATTCTTTGGAAAGGTTTGTCGATGCACAGGAACGAATGTACGAAAGAGCATTGGAAGAAGTGAAAAGTGGAAAGAAGTTATCACATTGGATATGGTATATCTTCCCACAATTGAAGGGATTGGGGATGAGTGGTAACTCATATTATTATGGAATAGATGATTTGGAAGAAGCAAGAGCCTATTTGAAACATCCTGTTCTTGGTGCAAGATTACGGGAGATTACTTCTGTCTTCTTAGATTCTGTAGGAAAGAACGCACAAGATGTGTTCGGATATTTGGATGCTATGAAAGTCCGTTCTTGCATGACCTTGTTTAATGAAGTGTCAAATGATGATTTATTCCGTAAAGTCTTGGAACGTTATTATAGTGGATTGGCAGATGAAAAGACTTTGACTATTCTTGGTAAGTTGAATGTAAAGTTTTTATGCGGTGCTATAGCAGGTGACATAATTGGCTCTGTTTACGAATGGCATACAACTAAAAATACGGACTTCTATTTGTTTACGCTATCTTCAAAATTTACCGATGATACGGTAATGACTGTAGCCAATGCTGATTGGTTATTGACAGGTGATAGTCTGTTAGGGGTTATGCAGGATTATGGAAACCGATATCCACATGCAGGTTATGGAGGTATGTTCAGAAGTTGGTTAAGAGAAGATGAACCAAAGCCGTACAATAGTTTTGGGAATGGTTCAGCTATGCGTGTTAGTCCTGTTGGTTGGGCTTTCGATACATTGGAAGAAACATTGGAAGCAGCCAAGCAAAGTGCAGAAATTACACACAATCATCCAGAGGGAATCAAAGGGGCACAAGCTACATCAGCCTGTATCTTTATGGCTCGCACAGGTAAAAGCAAGCAAGAAATCAAGGATTATATAGAAAAAAGATTTGGCTATAATCTTAGTAGGACTTGTGATGAGATACGACCAACTTATGACTTTGATGTAACTTGTCAAGGCTCTGTTCCAGAATCTATCATAGCTTTCTTGGAGAGTACAGACTTTGAAAGTGCCATTCGCCTGGCTGTTTCATTAGGCGGTGATGCTGATACTATGGGAGCCATTACAGGTGGAATCGCAGAAGCTTATTATGGTGGTGTATCGGAGCATATCAGAAAGGAAGTGCTGAAACGATTGCCAAATGAGTTTATAGTGGTAATGCAGAAGTTTTATCAGAAGTTTGTGGAGAAAAGTAATGGATAATCAAATTATTACTAACTTTATCGGCAAATTAAAAAATCATGGAAACAAACGAAATAATACCTTTCGCTTTTGCAGAAGCAAATAAGGATAAGACCAAGAATATCATTAAAGTAATTGGTGTAGGTGGTGGCGGTAGCAATGCGGTTATAAATATGTGTAAGGAAGGGGTGCATAATGTACGCTTTGCCATTTGTAATACGGATAGCCAAGCGCTGGCCGAAGCAAAAATCCCCATGAAGATTCAGTTGGGTAGTGACGGACTCGGAGTAGGTGGTAAACCTGAAAAAGGGAAGGAGGCTGCCGAAGCAAGTCTGGATAGTATCAGCTCCCTATTTGAGGACGATACGGAAATGGTGTTCATCGCTTGTGGTATGGGAGGAGGTACGGGTACTGGAGCTGCTCCTGTTATTGCTGGATTGGCCAAGGAAAGAGGAATACTGACGGTGGGAGTCGTAACCATTCCATTTGCTTTTGAAGGGAAAGTGAAAATAAAGAGAGCATTGCAAGGGGTGGAAGAGATGCGTAAAAATGTGGATTCGTTATTGATTATCAACAACGAACGGTTGTGCGAACTTTATTCGGATCATTTCATGCGTCTGGAAGATGGATTGGCCAAAGCGGATGAAGTGATGACGACAGCAGCCAAGAGTATTTCGGAAATCATTACCATGCGTGGAATTATCAATCGTGACTTCTGTGATGTGCAAACAGTAATGAAGGATGGAGGTGATGCCATTATGTCGGTAGGATATGCAAGTGGGGAAGGTAGAATATACAAAGCATTTATTGAAGCCCTGAAATCTCCTCTGCTGAATAATGTGGAAATAGAAAAGGCACGTAGAATGTTGTACATCATCTATTCGAGCGACGAACATCAGGTCCTTATGTCGGAACTCAATGAAATAACATTCTTTATGAACGATTTGGCTGAAGACATCGAAGTGCTTTGGGGAGCTTATCGGGACAATTCATTGGGTGATCAAGTAAAGGTGACTTTGATTGCAACCGATTTTGCCGATTCCGAAATAATAAAGAAGAATCACACGCCGGAAAATGAATATCAAAAACAGCTGATGGAGATGTATTATGGTAATCAGAATCGTAAAAAGCAGGATCCAACAGAAAAGCCGGAAGAGGTTACAATCCCGACAGATATAGAAGATACCACTGAAGAAGAAAGTACCGAGTCTTCGGAATCTGTAATACAGAAACCGAAATTCTTGGACAGATTCCTGAAGAAACTAACTGATATGGTAGAAAAAATAGAGTAACGGGGTGCTCAATTCTATCGGGATTTGAAGAAGAATCACTCCTTCAAATCCTGATATAAAAAGCGCTTGATACTCTTCTTGGCGGTTTTCTCGAATTCCTCGGGATAGAGCTTTACGCGAGTAATCTGTGAATAGGCAGGAAGTGTCTTGTTCACTTCCATTCGGTTGGCTTCCATCACGTGCTCTATATCTTTTTCCGAAAGGCCATGGGCAAATGCATCGTCCTTGTCGGCATAAATCAATGCCACCAGTTTCCCTTGATTCAGGATGATAAGCGATTCGGATACATAAGGTAGGTTGTTCAACCTGGATTCAATTTCTTCGGGATAGATGTTCTGACCGGAAGCAGTAAGAAGCATATTCTTGCAACGGCCTTTGATGAAAATATATCCCTCCTCATCAATAATGGCCATATCACCTGTATGCAACCATCCCTCGTTGTCTATCACCTGACGGGTTGCTTCTTCGTTCTTGTAATAGCCTAACATCAGATTTTCACCACGACAAACCAATTCACCGGGAATGACCGACGGGGCAGGTGACAAGACTTTGGCTTCCATACGAGAAGCTACTCGTCCGCAAGATGAGGGTTTCATATCACGCTGATGATCGTGTGCAATGATAGGTCCGCATTCTGTCATTCCATAGGCCAATGTATAGGGAAAGCGGATGCTTTGGACAAATGCTTCCATCTCTGCATTGAAGGGGGCTCCTCCTATAATGATTTCAATAAAGTTGCCTCCAAAAGCTTCCATGGCATATTGATTGATGCGTTCTCTGATTCTGTCATTGACTATCGGTACTTTCAACAGTAGCTTACCCAATTTATTGTCTATCTTGGGCAATACACTTTTCTTGAATATCTTTTCAACGACCAACGGTACACATGAAATGATACGAGGGCGTATTTCGGCAAAAGATTCCATGATGATTTTGGGAGAAGGCATGCGGGTAAGGAACCACAAATGAGCTCCGTAACTGATGCCATATAGAAAGTCGAACACCATTCCGAATACATGACCCAATGGCAACATGGAAACGATAGAGTCGCCCGGACGTATTCCTATCTTTTCATGGCAGAAAAGAACATTGGACATGATGCTGCGATAGGGGAGCATTACTCCTTTGGAATAACCCGTAGTACCCGAAGTATAATTAATGATGCACAATTCTTCTGGCGATTCCTCACGGCGATAATGTATGTCTTCCGGACGAAAACGACAAGGATACTTCTGTCCGAAGATCTCATTCAGATGCTCACGGGCATATGTAAGTTGTTCAGAACGGGACACAACGACATCAAAATCTTTCATCTCGATGATTCCTTCCAACAAAGGCATGTCCTCTTCATTCAGATTCTCCCATATCTGGTCGCCTGCAAACAAAGCTCGCGCTTCGGAATGGTTGACAATATTATGGATTTGATCGGGCTTGAATTCATGTAGAATAGGGACGGCAACCGCGCCATAAGTAATAATTGCCAAAAAAGTAACCGTCCAATGAGCACTGTTACGGCCACAGATTGCTATTTTATCCCCCGGTTGTATACCGGCTCCTTCCATAGCAATGTGGATTTTCTCTATTTTCCTTGCTACATCATTGTATTGTAAAGTTGCCCCTTTATAATCGGTAAGTGCGTCCAGATTCCAGTTAGTCTTTATGCTTCTTTCGATAAGGGCAATAAACGATAGTTCAGTATTCTCCATGCTAGTTATTGCACACTTTTCGTTAATTTGTGCACAAATGTAATAAGAATGCCCTCTTGAATCATTATCCAAGAGGGCATTTTAGTATATTTTAACGAGTTGTTACTTCACATATATCTTGTAGTCTTTGACGCTACCGGGCACATGACTCTCCATACGTGGCAGATACTGCATACCTCCGATATTATGCTCATTACCCAAGTCGATAATGAAATAATGGGGATAATCCTTTCCTTTTTCGGTTTTCCAATAAGTAGATTCCTGCAAATCGAATACTTTATCTACAGAGCAGTTCACATGGGATACATCTTCACTATTGGCATAAAGAACGGTCCATGGTTCACGTGAAAGGCGTTCGCCCTTATCATCCAATACATACATTTCAGCGATGGAAGCCAATTCCTTGCCGTCTTGAGCGTTCATGGCAACCAATGCAAAATAACGGGCTTTTACGGGTTCGTTGAATGTTACTTCCTGCCAACCGTTTCCCGGTGCAAAGCTACCTTCGGCCACTTGTTTCACGTTAGAGTAATCTATATTTTGTAAAACGGACTTGTCATCATGTTTCAATGGTTTCTTTATCTGTAGGTTGTCAATCATTGGTTGGGTCAATCCTTCACACTTCACTTCCTTTGGACCTATGATATCTAATACCATAATTTCGTTTTCACCTTTCTTCAACCAGCATCCCGGTACATACAGTGTTTGTTGAGGACCGATTTCCCATATACGTCCCAAAGCATATCCGTTTACATATACCAATCCTTTTCCCCATGTTTCGAAATTAAGGAAAGTATCGCTTGGTCTCTTTACCTGGAAGGTACCTCGATATACTCCAGGGATACGCTGTCCTTTTTCATCGGTAAGGGATTGGATAGGTTTGAAATTCATCTGCTGATAGGTTTCGAGTTTATCTTCTATATTAAACACTTCCCAATTCTTCAAATCACAAACGAAATCATAGCCACCCATGTCTACAGTAAGTTCCACTTTGCCTACAATACCCTTGAAATCTTTGATGGCACGTCCAAAATTGATACGACCCATTGCTTCGACAAGGATATCGAGTTGGGCACCCTTGCGACAAGCAGGTAGAGTAATTTGCTTTTCACCCATACGACGGTCAATCTTACCAATGAGTTTACCGTCAATATATACTTGAGTATAGTCGTGAGCGTCCATCGTCAGTACCGATTGTCTGTTCAATTCAGGAAGGGTAGTACGATATAGGATACTACCAAACCCTTGGTCGTATTCTTCCATGGTCTTGATGTCTCTGTCTTTCTTGGCAACTGGGAGGTTATCGAACAAAGGAGCCATTTCGGTCATTTGGAATGTTGGAATGGCAATAGGTTTGATTGTTGCAGGTACTTTAGTCTGCTTTTTGCCATTCATATATTTGGCAAGTGTCTTGCGAAGTTCCCAATACTTGGGAGTAGTCTGACCGGATTCGCTGATAGGTGCATCGTAATCGTACGATGTCACATCGGGGGCAAATCCTGGAGAATTAGCACCTGCCCAATGTCCCCAATTGGTACCTCCATGAGTCATATACAAACTGAACGAGATTCCTTTTGACAACATCTCGTCTATACCTGCAATCATATCAGCAGCCGGACGAGTCTCATGATTGGCTCCCCATTTATCGAACCATCCGCTCCAGAACTCACTACACATCAACGGACTGTCTGGACGAAGTTCTTTTAATTTGGCAAATTGTTGGTCGATATTGGCCCCTGTACCAAAGTTCATGGTCCAAATCAAATCATCCAATCCGTTGTTGGTAAAATTGGATGCCCAATCACACTGGAAAAGAGTGACATCACCGAAATGCTTGCGGACAATATCGCGTATTTGCGATACATAATTCTTATTCACTCCGTAGGAACCATATTCATTTTCTACTTGCACCATGATGATCGGACCTCCATTTTGAATGGTCAGGTGTTTCACTTGTTTGGCAACCGCTTCTTCAAAGATGGCTACACGTTCTATGAAATAAGGATCGTCTTCACGCAAACGGATGTCTTTCTTCTTCAACAACCACCAGGGAAGACCACCCATTTCCCATTCGGCACATACATACGGGCCAGGACGAAGAATTACATACATGTCATTTTCTTTGCATAATTCACAAAAGGCTGCTAAATCATGCTGACCGGTAAAATCGAATTCATCCGGACGCTGTTCATGTGCATTCCAAAATACATAAAGACAAATGGTATTCATACCAAGTGCCTTGCATAGTTTAATTCGCTGATCCCAATAGGGACGGGGAATGCGAGGGTAATGTAATTCGGCAGCCTTGACCACGAAAGGTTCACCATTTAACAAGAAGGTACCTTTTTCTGCAACAAAACTATTTTCTATGGTCTGCGCTTTCATGGTACTGAAACCAGACAATGAAAATAAAAGAACGAGAGTTGTTAAAATTTTATTCATATCATCATAATACATATAGTTATCCGAAACAAAGATAAGCAAAGCCATTTATATTTTACACTTTTTCTCTAAAAAGTTGGGTAATTTACTTGTCGTTTTCAAAAAACTACGTATATTTGCATCCGAAATAAAACAAGGGGCATTAGCTCATCTGGCTAGAGCGTTAGACTGGCAGTCTAAAGGTGACGAGTTCGAGTCTCGTATGCTCCACAAATCAATAAAATAAATTAGGCTATGCAAAAGATTCTTCATTTGCATAGCCTTTTTCCTTTTTTTCATTATTTTTGTGTCACTAATTAATCGTATAAACCATGTTGATATACAATACAACCTATCAAGTTGACATCAAAGATGCCCGAAACTTTGTCATCTGGCTCACCGAATGCTATATTCCTGAAGTGGAAAAGAACGGGAAATTAGGTGGAGCTCGTCTGACACAGATTCTGAGTCATCAGGAGGCCGACAGCGAATGTTTTTCTCTTCAATGGGAGGTGGAGGATAGCGCTACCTTGCATCATTGGCATACCGAACAAGGAATGGCTTTGAATGAAGAAATGATGAAAATCTTTAAGGATAAAGTGGTAGGATTTCCTACCTTAATGGAAGTGATCAAGTGAGTACTCCCATCAAAGATAAAGTTATATTAGGTATTGACCCTGGTACCAACCTGATGGGATATGGTGTATTACAAATCGTAGATTCCAAACCGAAGGTCATTACTTTGGGAGTCATCGATTTGCGTAAATATGCCAACCATTACCTGAAGCTTGCACATATTCATGAACGGGTACAAGGCATTATAGCCTCTTATCTTCCTGATGAACTGGCTATCGAAGCTCCATTCTTCGGTAAGAATGTCCAGTCAATGTTAAAGTTGGGTAGGGCACAAGGAGTGGCCATGTCGGCTGCCTTGGAAAGAGACATCCCCATAGCTGAATATGCTCCGCTGAAGATCAAAATGGCGATAACCGGTAACGGACAAGCAAGTAAGGAACAAGTAGCCGATATGTTGAAACGTATCTTGAAGATGAACGATGACATGACCGGCCCGTTTTTGGATGCAACCGATGCTTTGGCGGCTGCTTATTGTCATTATCTGCAAATGAGTCGTCCACAGACAACCAAATCGTATAGCAGTTGGAAAGATTTTATTGCAAAGAATCCAAGTAAAGTAATTAAATAAACTAATAATTGAACTATCTATGAACGTAAAGAATGTAATCTGGGCTTCGTTAGTCACTACGGCTATCAGTTGCCAATCGGTCAAAAAAGAAGGACTGGCCTTTGAAGATTATCCGGTACGCGAAGGTGAACTGACTGAAATGGAATATTCACCAACAGAAACCAAATTTTCTTTGTGGTCACCCGTAGCAGAAGAAGTGAAAGTTTTGTTATACGAATCGGGACATGAAGGTTCCGCTTATCATACCATTCCTATGGTAATGAATGAAGATGGCACATGGACTACCTCGATTAAAGAAGATTTGAACGGTAAATTCTATGCCTTTAATGTAAAGGTTGACGGCAAATGGTTAGGAGATACTCCAGGTATCATGGCCAAGGCTGTGGGAGTGAATGGAAAACGTGCAGCCATTCTCGATTTGGATACTACAGATCCGGAAGGATGGGAAAACGATGTACGACCGGAAATAAAGAATTTTGCCGATATCGTAATTTATGAAATGCATCACCGTGATTTCTCTATCGACCAATTGTCGGGCATCAACAACAAAGGCAAATTCATCGCTATGACTGAAGAAGGTACCAAGAGTGCTGAAGGAGAAAAGACCGGTATTGACCATCTGAAAGAGTTGGGTATCAACCATGTACATATCTTGCCTTCATACGACTATGCATCGGTTGATGAAAGCCGATTGAACGAAGCACAATACAATTGGGGGTACGACCCGGTGAATTACAATGTGCCCGACGGTTCTTATTCGACCGATCCTTACAATCCGGCTGTCCGTATTAAGGAATTCAAACAAATGGTTCAAGCTTTACACAAAGCAGGTATCAGAGTAGTTTTGGACGTAGTCTATAATCATACATTCGATATAGCCAACAGTAATTTTGAAAAGACCGTACCCGGTTATTTCTACCGTTTCAATTCTGAAGGCAAGTATGCCGACGGTTCCGGATGTGGAAATGAAACTGCCAGTGACCGTGCTATGATGCGCAAGTACATGATTGAATCTGTACTTCATTGGGTAAACGAATACCACATTGACGGTTTCCGTTTCGACTTGATGGGCATTCACGACATTGAAACCATGAATGAAATACGTGCCGAACTGAACAAGATCGATCCAAGTATATTTATTTACGGTGAAGGATGGGCGGCCAGTGCACCTCAAATGCCACAAGAAGAATTGGCAATGAAAGCTAATGCATACAAGATGCCGGGTATTGCCGTATTCAGTGATGAAATGCGCGATGGTTTGCGTGGACCGTTCAGTGATGACCACGACGGTGCATTCTTGATTGGCGAACCAGGACATGAAATGAGTATTATGTATGGATTGGTGGGTTGCATTGAACACCCGCAAGTTATCAACGACTCGGTAAACTACAGCCAAAAGCCATGGGCAGCACAACCTACTCAAATGATCAGTTACGTTAGCTGTCACGACGATATGTGTCTGGCCGACCGTTTGAAGTCGACTACACCCGATGCTACCCAAGAAGAACGTGCTGCTTTACACAAATTGGCCGAAACGTTTGTTTTCACTTCACAAGGTGTACCGTTTATCTTTGCCGGCGATGAAGTGATGCGCGACAAGAAGGGGGTACATAATTCGTACAACAGTCCCGATAGCATCAATACCATCGAATGGAAAAACAAGGCGGTATACAAGGATGTATTCAACTATATCAAGGATTTGATTGCCCTCCGCAAGGCACATCCTGCTTTCCGTATGGGGGATGCCGACATGGTACGCAAGCACATGGAATTCTTGCCGGTAGAAGGTTCAAACCTGATTGCCTTCATTTTGAAAGACAATGCCAACGGTGATGAATGGAAGAACATAGTAGTTGCCTTCAATGCCCGCAAGGAAGCTGCCAAGCTCCAAGTACCACAGGGACAATATACTATTGTGTGCAAAGACGGTAAGATCAACCAGGCAGGATTGGGAAGAGTGAGCGGTGCTCAAGTAATGGTTCCCGCCCAGTCTGCTCTCATCATGTATAGCAAATAATACAGGATTCAGAATTTATATCCCAAGTTGATATATAATCCTACTTTATCGGAATGGTTAGTGTAGTTCAAAGAAGCCTCCAGAGGACCGAACACACTATCCATTCCGTATGTTATAGCACAACCGAACATGCTTTCTTCATCAAACAATCCTTTCAGTTTACGACTACTCAATGCGTAGTTCGCGCCTAGTGTCAGATAGTGTATATTCCCCATCCGCTGACGTAATTTAATTCCACTGATAACTAACGAATTGTTCATCATCTCCACATGCGAAGTGCCGATAAACGGCAATTGATAAGGCAGGTATTTCTCTATCATGTCTCCACCCATCGTATTCCGTTTGGAATAGGGGATATGCTTACCGATAAGGAAACGTCCGCTAATGGACGGTAGGATGGAAAATCTTCTTGTAACGGGTATCACTCCTTCGAATATACCAGCAACGGCTGAAAAAGGTGTATGGTTATCGTATTGAGTGAAATTATCGGTATATAGTGTATATCCAGCTTTAAAGTTTACCCCCTTCGAAGGAAAATAAGCCTTGTCATAGGTGTCGTAATGCAAATTGGCGAAGTAAGTATAAAAATGTTCCTTCTCCACATCATTATGGGAAGGGGTATCTTCCATATACATGAATTTATCATAATCATACAGTTCATATCGCAAACCAATGTTGAAACGCATGTTGCGTAACCACACGTTTGCATAAGACAGTTCACCAACATGATAACGAAAAACGGAATTGAACGAACGTTTACCTCCTCGATAATAGTCTATATCATTGTAGTTGAATCCATAACTAAGCCCTAACGTAGCCAATGGTGACACTTCAAGTCCATAAGCAAGCCTACCTCCAAACCGTTCACCTAATCGGGCCGTTACGGAAGCATAAGATGGCAATTTGGAATTGAATGACTTGGTGATGTTCACCAGAACACTTGCTACTTCCTCCGTATCAAACCGTACACCTACATTGACCCGATTCTCCTGCTTTTTATTGAGAGTATAAATCAAGTCGTATACATCTTCGCTGACTTTAGAAAGATTGTACGAAGCACTCGAATAACTAGTGTTGGCACGAATAATGGTGGTGGCTTCTTCAATCATGTGGATTTCATTAAAGGAATCTTCATGAAGATTGCAACGGTCTATAATCCAATGTTCGTCTTCCTTGTCAATTCCATTGAATTGAATGTTCCTGATATAAACCTTTTCGATGGGATGATAAACATTGTAATGCGGTTGGAAGGAAGGAGGATACCCAAGATCTCGTTTTATTTCCATGAAAGCATCCCATTGTTTACGGGCTGCTTGTTCGCCTCTTTCAATCAGTGTGTCTATGGCGTGTTTGGTAAAGCTCGCAGCAGAATAGCCTTCCACGTCAACTTTGATGTAAGTGTTGGTTTCCTTAAGATTCTGTTCGTATTGTTCCTTTCCCATCAAGTTGATGAGTTGTCCCAATATATCGGCCGTACCTTCCAATTCGCTGGAAGGTTTCAGATTGCTTTGAACATCCACACCGATTATTATATCGGCTCCCATGGCTTTTGCTACATTGACCGGATAATTGTTGACAGTTCCTCCATCGACCAATACCATACTGTCCAGACGTACTGGGGTAAATACACCGGGGATGGCCATACTTGCTCGCATGGCAGTAGTCAATTTCCCTTGATGAAAGACTACTTCATTACCTGTTACGATGTCTTCCGAAACGCAGGCAAAGGGGATAGGCAAACGATTGAAATCAATGGAATCATGGTAACCCAAGGTAAGTTGATTGAACAAATTATCAATATTCTGACCCTTTATCAATCCACCTCTCACTTCCTTGATGGATATTTTGCTGAAAGGAACGGAAAGGACGTATTTTTCGTCCATCTCGCGTTCGGACATATTCTTATCGCTTCGAGGAGTACGATCGCTCAACAGATAAGCCCAATCTTGTACACGTACCAGACTATCCAACTGATGCGGGGTATAGCCAATGGCATAAAGTCCCCCGATAATGGAGCCCATACTGGTACCTACTACATAATCAATGGGAATACCGGCCTCTTCCATAACTTTCAAAGCACCGATATGTGCCATACCTTTGGCACCACCGCCACTCAATACCAAACCGATTTTCTTTCTGGGGTGAGAGTCGTGTGTGGTTGCATAACCATCTGCCGAACATAACAGTAAGCTAATTAATACCGCAATAAATAACTTCATATCTTTCTTTTCAAGTTTAGTTTAATTCATAATGTTATTGCAAAGATAATCGTTACCTTTGTCAACATTTTATAGAATTGTGTTAAAGATGCAAAATATCATCGAAATAAAAGATGGGGTAACCCGCCATCCCGACTATCGGATGAAAGAACCTGTCAATTTGAACATTGCTCAAGGAGAACATGTTGCTATTGTGGGCCCCAACGGAGGAGGAAAGAGCAGATTAGTGGATATCCTTACCGGCAGATGGCCGCTTCTGTTAAATGAAGTCAAGTACGGATTTCTGACATCAGCATCCGATTTGGTCAGCGACCACATCAAATACATTACTTTCAGAGATTCTTATGGAGATTCAGACGGCAGTTACTATTATCAGCAACGCTGGAATTCACAAGATAGGGAAATTACTCCCATGGTAAGGGACTTGTTGCCCGTTGCAAAAGACGAAAAACAAAAAGAAATTTTGTTTAACCTGTTCGACATCCATTCCATGCTCGACAAATACATTGTATTGTTGTCGAGTGGGGAACTCCGTAAATTCCAACTTACCAAGACTCTTTTATGTAATCCGGATGTGTTGATTATGGACAATCCTTTTATCGGATTGGATGCCACCACCCGTGATATGCTACATGACTTGTTTCGTCAATTGATTGAGACGACGTCGATACAAATCATATTGGTCTTGTCGAAAACAGACGATATACCTTCTTTCATTACCCATGTGGTTCCGGTAGATCATTTGGTTTGCGGAGAGAAACAATCCCTTTCCCAATATCAGACAAGTAACGAATCCTACCATCATCCGGTTCTTACGGAAGAAAAGCGTCATAGCATCCTCCATTTACCATATAGGCACACCCTCGAAGGGGTTAAACAAGTGGTACAACTGAACAAGGTGAGCATTCGTTATGGAGAACGTACTATCTTGAAAGAATTGGATTGGACAGTTCAAATAGGGGAGAAGTGGGCTTTAAGTGGCAAAAACGGATCAGGAAAATCGACGTTGTTAAGTTTGGTATGTGCCGACAATCCACAAAGTTATGCCTGCGACATATCTTTATTTGGAAAGAAAAGAGGAACTGGTGAAAGCATTTGGGAAATCAAGAAGCACATTGGTTATGTAAGTCCCGAAATGCATCGGGCTTATCTGAAGAATATACCGGCCATCGATATTGTTGCAAGTGGATTGCATGATTCCATTGGTTTGTACAAACGTCCACAACCGGAGCAACGACATATTTGTGAATGGTGGATGGACATCTTTGGTATTGCTTCATTGAAAGATCACAATTTTCTGCATCTTTCCAGTGGAGAGCAAAGATTGGTTTTATTGGCCAGAGCTTTTGTCAAAGACCCGGAACTCTTGATTCTTGATGAGCCACTTCATGGATTGGACATGCGGAATCGCCGATTGGTAAAGGATATCATTGAAGCTTTCTGTGCAAGAAAAAATAAAACCATGATTATGGTTACGCATTATCAGGAAGAATTGCCACAATGTATCACGCATTCCTTGCAATTATAAGGGTAAATCATTGCATAATGGTGATCATAAAAGCACTATTAAATATTTATTAATATTTTTCTTCATTTTTTTTGGATATAATAAAAATATAACTATATTTGCGGTGGATAAGTTGTGAAACTTAATAGAAAATAGTTTAGTTAAGTCTAGTTTAGTTTTTGTGTTGTATTCGGGAGCCTACAAGCGAGTAAGGCTCCCGTTTATTTTTGCAAACAAGCTAATGTTAACCTAGTTAAATTGGGCGCCTTTATATGTGAACAACTTTAAACTTTTTCCACTAAAACGTTAAACAAAGTTTTAATTTATAATTATATTACCCCAAATGCTTGCAATTATAAATATTATCCATACATTTGTAACGTGTTTTTCATAGTATTAGATTAAGGTTAACAAAAGGTTGGGTCAAGGCGTTGACCCTTTTTTTATGTCCATACGTCAAGTCGTATGCAAATAATCGCTATCTTTGCATTCAAAATTTAAAAGAATAAACTATGTTCTCAGGTATTGTAGAAGAATATGCAGAAGTAATTAAGGTAGTAAAAGACCAGGAAAATCTGCACCTCACCATGAAATGTTCGTTTGTTGATGAACTGAAAATAGACCAGAGTGTGTCACACAATGGTGTGTGTCTTACTGTTGTATCCATACAAGACGGTACTTATACCGTAACAGCCATGAAGGAAACCATTGAACGTTCCAACATCGGCTTATTGAAAGTGGGCGACAAGGTAAACGTAGAACGGAGTATGATGATGAACGGCCGGTTGGATGGTCATATCGTACAGGGACATGTGGACCAGACAGCCGAATGTGTAGACATCAAGGATGCAGAAGGTAGTTGGTACTATACATTCAAATATAAATTTGACAAGGAAATGGCGCAACGTGGATATATGACGGTCGACAAAGGTTCGGTTACTGTCAATGGAGTAAGTCTGACAGTCTGTAATCCAACCGATGATTCATTCCAGGTAGCCATCATTCCTTATACTTACGAACACACCAATTTTCATACGTTCCAAGTGGGAAGTGTGGTCAACATTGAATTCGATATCATCGGCAAATACTTAAGTCGGATGATGCACTTCAATTCTTAAAGATCTTTGAGAAGAATCTTGTCTGTATTCTCATAAAATTCTTGTCGGGCATCATTCAATGCCTTCCAAGGGGCATTATATCGCTCACGGTCAATTTTAAATGCTTCTGATCCGCCTTCATCAAGTCGGCTCAGGAGCATTGCTACACTCATCCGGTTGATATCAACGGAAGGAAGATAGCCCACCGAATCATCCTTATCATCCATCTGTGTTTCGTAAAGCATATTCAAATCTTGCAGCTCATAAAGGATTTTCTTGGTCAGACGAATGGGAATCTTGGATTCATCACTCAACAATTCGGCTGTATAAGGTGATTCTTCTGTCTGGAACCGTTTGCAGATAAGCGACATGATGAGAACACAGAGATAATCGTGGTAACGGCGACTGATCATTTTGATTTCCTTGCTGAATGCAAAGTTACGTAAGTTTTGCGCTATATAGCATAATTGGGCACCATACAGACAGATACTCCACGATATCTGCGTCCATAACAAAAACATGGGTATGGCAGCAAAACTACCATAAATGGCATTGTAATTGGATACCCATATCTGACTGCCGATATACAAATATTGGAAAGCCTGAAAAGCACTACCCGCAATGATACCAGGTAAAATGGCATATTTGAATTTCACCTTTGTATTAGGCATGAAGATATACAAAGCTGTAAACATGCTCCATGTGATGACGAACGGAATCATCCTTACCAGGAACTTCACGATAGGTGCCAAGAGAACAAACTCTTCCATGTGTTTGACTATGGTCGACAAATAAATGGAAATACCACTCGACAACATAATCAGTAAAGGAAGGAGGAGAATCATCGAAAAATAATCGGTCACCTTCCGATAGAGGGTACGGGGCTTTTTCACTTGCCAAATGGAATTGAAAGTACGTTCGATGTTGTCGGTCAGCAACAGAATAGTATAGAAAAGCATTATCAAACCTACTCCAATAAATACTCCGCTTTTAGTATGATTTAAATAAGAATCAATGAAGGAGAGAAGAATTTCTGCCACTTCAGCATGAGCGGACAATCCTTCTCTGATTTGTGTTTCAAGCAAATTGGCAAATCCAAATCCGCGAGCGATAGCAAACAACAACGCCAAAGCGGGAATGATAGCCAACAACGTGCTATAGGTGAGGGCAGAAGCTTTAGTGATAACTCGTCCCTGCATGAATTCGCGGACAGAAAGAGTGGCTATCTTGATCATGTTATACAGAATGCCACGCGAACGGCTCACTTCTCCGTCTGTCACCCTCCAGATGTCAACGGTCAAAAAATTGATGATGTGGTTGATATTCAATTTGCCCATAGTCAGTAGTCATTATAAAAAAAAGCAGTCAGCCTATAAGCCGGGTTCTGTTCCTTGCCAGGCAAGGCGTCTGTCATTTATCTACACCCATTGTCACCAATAGGCTCTAGCGGTCTACCCTCCGACGTGGGGCGAGCAACCCTCATCGTGTCGGTTTACATGACCTTACAACTCCTAAGATGCACAGCCCGCATGTCACCATACGGCTGGTAGGCTCTTACCCCACCTTCTCACCCTTACTGTGCAATTCCATTAGTATCCGGAGATGCTCATTGGAAAAACTCAGCGGTTATTTTCTTCTGCATTACTCTACCTTCGCAGATAGCTTTCCGTTAAAAAGTAGGATGCTCTGTGTTGCCCGGACTTTCCTCTTCTGCCTTGCGGCATCAGCGACAGACCGGCCGACTGCTTTTCTACGTGCAAAGATAGAAAGAATAATTTTCATAATCCTCATAGTCTACCCATTTTCGATCGAAAATAACACTGTCACACCGTCATCTTCTATCACTAACGAATGTAAATTTGTCAGTATGGCCGGTTAAGTGCTGTTAAGGTTCAACACTACATTGTTAAAAGGCGATAAAAATAACTGCCAAAGGATACAATCGTATAATATTTGTACTTACATTAGCGGTGTAAATGTTAAACAATCGATTATAATTAACAAATAAACAAGAATAAAGTTATGAAAAAGACAATTAAATTATTGCTAGGAGCTACCGCAGTTGTAGCAGTCAGTGCAGGCGTTGCTGGATTCACCGCTTCGTGCATGATGCAGCCGCAAGAAAAAGAAACATTGGCTTTTGAACAGATGTTCCCCCAAAATATGAATTACACATTGGCCGCTCTGGATGCGACCCAGTCGCAACCGGTTGACCTGACTGGTGCAGCCGAACGTTCTGTCAATGCAGTGGTTCACATCAAATCCACTCAAGAGTCAAAGACTGAAACAGTTACCGTGCGCGATCCATTTTATGAATTCTTCGGTGATATGTTTGGTAATCGAGGTGGAGGACAGCAACGACAAGTTCAGACTCCTGAAAGAGTGGGATTTGGATCGGGTGTCATTATTTCGAAAGACGGATATATCGTGACTAACAACCACGTGATTGAAAAGGCCGACATTATCAGTGTCAAACTGAACGACGGTCGTGAATTCAAGGGAAGAATTATCGGAGCCGACCCTAGTACGGATTTAGCTTTAGTTAAAATAGAAGGCGATGATTTTCCAACCATCCCGGTGGGCAATTCAGACAATTTGAAAATCGGTGAATGGGTATTGGCTGTAGGTAACCCGTTCAACATGACTTCAACCGTTACCGCCGGTATCGTCAGTGCTAAAGCTCGTTCGTTGGGTGTATACCAGCAAGGAGTGGAATCGTTTATTCAAACTGATGCTGCTATCAATCAGGGTAATAGTGGGGGAGCGTTGGTCAATGCACGCGGTGAATTGGTAGGAATCAATTCTGTACTTTATTCACCCACAGGTTCTTATTCAGGATATGGATTTGCCATTCCGACTAGTATTATGACCAAAGTTGTAACCGACTTGAAAGAATACGGTACTGTACAACGTGCTTTGTTGGGTATCAGTTGTCGCCCAATCGATAACGACGGTCAGATGCAGGATGAAGCCATGAAGAAGAAGGCGGAAGAATTGGGCGCAACCGAAGGAGTATGGGTAGGTGAAGTACTCGAAAACGGTTCTGCATTCGGTAAATTGGAAGTAGATGATGTAATCATTGGTATCGATGGTAAACGCGTGAAGAACTTTGCTAATCTGCAAGAAGAATTGGCCAAGCACCGTCCTGGCGATAAAGTGACCGTTAAGGTACTCCGTAAAAAGAGTGAAAAGAATGTGGAACTGATCCTGAAGAACGAACAAGGTACTACCAAAGTGGTAAAAGATGCAGGTATGGACATTCTCGGAGCCGCCTTCCGTGAACTTCCTCAAGATGTAAGAAGACAACTGAATTTAGCATCGGGAGTGGAAGTGACTGGAGTTACTGATGGCAAGATGAAAGAAGCGGGAATACGCAAAGGATTCATCATCTTGAAGGCTAATGGACAAAGCATCAAGACAGTCGACCAGTTGGAAGAAATCGTGAAGTCGGCTACACGCTCAACCGACCAGGTTTTGTTCATCAGCGGTATTTTCCCATCGGGTAAACGAGCCAATTATGCAGTCGATCTGACTCAAGAATAAACAAATGGGATATTAGGTAAAAAGATTGTCCAGGAAACAGAAAGTGGCACTTTGAGAGATGTAAAGTGCCACTTTCTGTTGTATAAAATGTAGCTTTACTATTACTGGCAAGTGTATATGAAAACATGCAAAAATCTTACAATCTTACAATTACAATTAGATAAATGTTGAATTTCTACACAAAAATGACATTCATATATCTATATATATAATATATATTATATATATAGATATATGGAAATATTTTTACACTTTTATTAGCCTTTTGGAGTTAAAAGGACTTTCAACTAATTGTCATTTGTAAGATTGTAAGAACTTGAAGGACATCTGACTAAAATCAAAAAATCGCGTTGATAAAATTTGGTTTCGCCAAAAATGTTTAGTATCTTTGCATCCAAATTTGTTTTATAGAGAATGAGACAATTAAAGATTACCAAAAGTATCACAAACCGAGAGAGCGCATCCCTCGATAAGTATTTGCAGGAAATCGGACGCGAAGACTTGATTACTGTCGAAGAAGAGGTAGAGCTCGCTCAGCGTATCCGCAAGGGCGACCGCGTAGCACTCGAGAAATTGACCCGTGCCAATTTGCGTTTCGTTGTATCTGTAGCCAAGCAATATCAAAACCAAGGATTGAGTCTTCCCGACTTGATCAACGAAGGTAATTTGGGACTGATCAAGGCTGCTGAAAAATTTGATGAAACCCGCGGGTTTAAATTCATCAGTTACGCCGTATGGTGGATTCGTCAGTCTATTCTTCAGGCATTGGCAGAGCAATCGCGTATTGTTCGTCTTCCGTTGAATCAAGTAGGCTCTCTAAACAAGATTGGAAAGGCCTTCTCCAAATTCGAACAGGAAAATGAACGCCGTCCGTCACCCGAAGAACTGGCTGAAGAACTCGACATTCCAGTCGACAAGATTTCGGACACGCTGAAAGTTTCCGGCCGTCACATTTCTGTTGATGCTCCATTCGTGGAAGGAGAGGATAACAGTTTGCTTGATGTGTTGGTGAATGACGACTCGCCCATGGCCGACCGCTCTTTGGTGAATGAATCACTTTCGAAGGAAATCGACAGAGCACTCTCTACGCTAACCGAAAGAGAAAAGGAAATTATCCAAATGTTCTTCGGTATTAATACGCAGGAAATGACGTTAGAAGAAATTGGCGACAAATTTGGCTTGACTCGTGAACGTGTCCGCCAAATCAAGGAAAAAGCCATCAGAAGATTAAGATCAAATTCGCGTAGTAAACTGCTCAAGTCTTATCTGGGATAAGTCAGGGTTCGGTTTCTAAAAACTTCTATTGTGTCATTGGGGCTACGGTCAAAATGACACATTTTTTATTGCATATATCATTTGGAATCTCTAACTTTGTACGATAATTAAAAATAAGAAAACAATGAAACGATTTGGCTTATACAGCATCCTATTGGTTGCATTTATGATATGTTCGGCTTTCACCATGAAGAAAGGCGATACTAAAAACGTCTACATGGTAGGTGTATCCGCATCATTCTCTGATTCACTTATTTATTTTACGGACGTACAATTGGTGGACAGCGTGGAATTGGATGCCAACAAGCTCCTTCCGCAACGTCAGCAATACAGTTACCAGTTGAAGACATACTTGGAAGCCAAAACAGGTATGACCAACCGCACTTGCTTCATTTATTTTGACACCAAGAAAAACAAGTTGGAAAAGACTATCAAGAAAATGAAGGCCGATTACCAGAAAGACGGAAAATCCATTATCCGTCAGGTAGATCCGGAATTTAAATTTACCAAAGCTGAAACTTACGAATAAGAACAATTATGAAAAAGTGGTTCGTAATCCTTCTGACTCCTTTGATTTTCACGGCTTGTGATGGCAAGGACGATATACCAACTCCTTCACAACCTGAAAAAGAACAGGCATCTATTACTGTATGGTCATATCTGGTGGCAGATACAAACATCAAAACAGATTTGCGTAACAATATCAAAACCATGTATGAAGGGCTTAGTCAATTGGATAAAAAAGCCACTTTATTGATATATTGGGATGGTGGGAACAGTGATATCTACTTGAAATCATCACCATGTATCTTGAAATATGAAACGGACGGTTACGGTAACATTAATGGAATAGCAGCCAGAGACAGTTCGTATAGTCTACGGACTATTGCTGAATATGGTGAAATAGTGAAAGAATACGACATGCAACTGTCTACAAACAAAGACGTGATGACCTCCATATTGAAAGACATGAAGAGTTTCTCACCCCAAAGCAAGATTGTTATGTCGGCCGGTTCACATGGCAGTGCCTGGATCAATACGATTACAGCCAGAAGTGCACGTTCTTTCGGGCAAGATGGTGAAAGAACAAACAATACCATCACTACATCGGATATGGCAAAAGCTATCACCAATGCAGGAATCAAGTTGGAACTACTTCTTTTCGATGCCTGTATGATGGGTACTGCTGAAGTATGCTATGATTTCAAAGATGCAACCAACTATCTGATAACATCACCACTCGATGTACCGGCTCCTGGATTCCCGTACAATTACTTGTTGGACAATCTATATGAAGGTACTATATCGGGGTATACTGAAGCATGTAAAGCGTACGTGGATTACTATGCTACCTATCCCGGTGGTTGGGCATCCATCGCATTGTACGACTGCAAACAAATTGAAGCTTTGGCAGCAGAAGTAAAGCAACAACTGAATGGTAAAAAAGATGCCCTATATGAGTACAATCCGGTTTCCAAAGGATTACAACATTATGGATTGAATCCTGGAGCGACAGATTTCAAATTCATATCATTTGATATGAAACAGTTTATGGAAGACTTGAATGATGGTGTAGTTCCGACTAATATCCAGAACCAATTGACCAAAACAGTTCTTTATGCAGATTGTCTGGAAAATACAGAGCATTACACCATAGAAAAAGTCCATTATTGTGGTATGGGCATGTATATTCCAATCAAGGAAAGAGAACATTGGAACACCTACTTCAAGACCATCAGTTGGTACAAAGCTGCCGGTTGGGACAATGTCTCTTTCAGTTGGGGATTCTAATTTTCATTAAAGACAAACTCGGCTAATTTAGTCTTGGTGGAATCGGAGTAATAGATATACTTGATGATGGTCTTGTATTCTAAATATGCTTTCATTTCCAAGGAATTGATGATGGTATTGTCTAATGCCTTACGGAAATTATCATAGTTCTTCTTGTATTTTTCGGCATCATCCGCTTTACCCGACAAAGTATAATAATAACTTACACAGTTTTGAGAGGCATCATAGCGTGTACTGTCAAATACAGTAGTCGAATTCAGACGTTTGGGACATTTTGAATTTTCGTTTTCTGCAATCTTTTGAAAACGTTCTTCTTGCGTCATCTGCGAACAGGCGGCCAACAAACAAACAGCCACTCCGGTTAAAATCCATTTGTTTTTCATCATTATTGAGTATTTTAATGCGAAAGTACAATGATTTGTCAAACAAAACAACGGTTATTCATGTTTTATTATTATTTTTGAATAATATTTCAATAATAGTATGGCAAATATATTTAATGAATTGAAACGTACCGACCACAAACGTTACTTGGGTGGGTTGGATTTCTTCAAATACATCGGTCCCGGTCTGCTGGTTACTGTGGGGTTCATTGACCCGGGAAACTGGGCGTCCAATTTTGCAGCTGGTTCTGAATTTGGATATGCCTTGTTGTGGGTAGTTACCTTGTCTACCGTCATGCTGATTATTCTTCAGCACAATGTAGCACATTTGGGTATCGTTACGGGATTATGTTTGAGTGAAGCAGCCACCAAATATTGTCCCAAATGGCTTTCCCGCCCCATATTAGGTACAGCTGTTTTAGCATCCATTTCCACTTCATTAGCCGAAATATTGGGAGGCGCCATAGCGCTGGAAATGTTATTTCATATACCGATAGTATGGGGAGCTGTACTTACGACCATATTTGTAATCATCATGCTCTTTTCGAATACCTACAAGAAAATAGAACGAGCCATCATTGCTTTTGTATCCATCATCGGACTGTCATTTCTATATGAACTTTTTTTGGTTGAGATTGACTGGCCGCTTGCTGCACGTTCGTGGGTAACGCCATCCATTCCCCAAGGAAGTATGCTCATCATCATGAGTGTATTGGGAGCAGTAGTAATGCCACATAATCTATTCCTTCATTCAGAAGTTATTCAAAGTCAGGAATACAACAAAGGCGACCCGGAATCCATGAAGAAACGGTTGAAGTATGAATTCTATGATACTTTGTTTTCCATGTGGGTAGGATGGGCTATCAATAGTGCTATGATATTACTTGCCGCTGCTACTTTTTTTCAAAACGGTACACCGGTAGAAGAACTGCAACAGGCGAAGTCGCTACTCGATCCTTTATTGGGTAGTGCAGCTGGAATAGTCTTTGCATTGGCTCTGCTGATGGCGGGAATATCATCGACCATAACCAGTGGAATGGCAGCAGGTTCTATCTTTGCCGGTATCTTCGGAGAATCCTATCACATCAAGGATATTCATTCCAAAGTAGGAGTGTTGCTATCATTGGGAATCGCTCTTCTTATCATCTTTTTCATTGACAATCCATTTTACGGGCTGATTATCTCGCAAATGATATTGAGCATCCAATTACCTTTTACTGTTTTCTTGCAAGTGGGACTTACTTCCTCCAAGAAAGTAATGGGAGAATACGCCAATTCCCGATGGAGTACTTGTTTGCTTTATGGAATAGCAATCATCGTTTCGGTGCTGAATATTATGCTACTTTTTTCATAATTGAAGGATAATTCCTACCTTTGCAGCAAATTTCAGAAAGGTAAAAAATGGATAATACTAAATGCAAGGCTGCCTTGTTCGACTTCGACGGGGTAGTGGTGGATACAGAACCTCAATACAGTATATTCTGGAACAGACAAGGTGAATTGTATCATCCGGAAATAGAAGAATTCGGTCGTCGTATCAAGGGACAGACTTTGACTCAAATATTCGACGGACATTTCGCAGATATGCCGGAAGTACAACAACAAATCACGAAAGATCTGAACGAATTCGAAAAGAATATGACATTCGATTATCTGCCAGGAGTGGTAGATTTCATGAAACAACTCAGAGCCGACGGCGTAAAAATTGCTATCGTAACCAGCTCCAATGACCAGAAAATGGCCAATGTTTATCGGGAACATCCCGAACTGAAATCTTTAGTAGATCGAATTCTCACTGCCGATATGTTCACCCAATCGAAGCCGAATCCCGAATGTTTCTTATTAGGGGCAAAAGTCTTTGATACTGTGATAGATAACTGCGTAGTATTCGAGGATTCCTTTCACGGTTTGGAAGCAGCCCGACGTGCTGGTATGAAAATTGTAGGCCTTTGCACAACCAATCCACGCGAGACGATTGAAGACAAGGCTGATATCGTAATTGAAAACTTCTCTAATTTTACAATACAAGAATTTAACAACTTATTATAAGATATATGGCTGAATATTTGTCGAGTGACAACCGTAAGGTTACAACTCACCGTTTGATTGAAATGAAACAACGTGGAGAAAAAATCTCCATGCTTACTTCATATGATTATACCACCGCCCAAATTGTTGACGGTGCCGGTATTGATGTTATCCTGGTAGGTGACTCCGCATCGAATGTCATGGCAGGAAATGTAACGACATTGCCTATTACTCTGGAACAAATGATATACCATGGGAAATCCGTTGTCCGGGGTGTAAAGAGAGCATTGGTGGTAGTGGATATGCCTTTCGGAACTTATCAGACTTCCGAATATGAAGCAGTAACCAACGCTATTCAAATCATGAAGATTACACATGCAGATGCCATTAAGTTGGAAGGCGGTGAAGAAATCATAGACAACGTAAAAAAGATTATTGCAGCTGGTATTCCTGTTATGGGACATTTGGGGTTGATGCCACAATCCATCAATAAATACGGTACTTATGCAGTACGTGGCAAAAGTGATGAAGAAGCTGAAAAGTTGATTCGTGACGCTCATTTGTTGGAAGAAGCCGGATGTTTTGCATTGGTTCTTGAAAAAATACCCGCTACGTTGGCCGAAAAAGTGGCCAAGGAGCTAACCATTCCCATTATCGGAATCGGAGCCGGTGGAAAGGTTGACGGACAGGTATTGGTAGTGGCCGATATGTTGGGTATGACCAATGGATTCAGCCCGCGCTTTTTACGTCGTTATGCTGATTTGCATACGGTGATGACCAATGCCATCAGCCAATATGTGGAAGACGTTAAACAAGGCGATTTCCCCAATGATAGCGAACAGTATTAACTTGGACTTCTCAATCGTGTGGATATGAATCATGAATTTTTCTATCCGTATGACAATAGCAAGTTGTGGACAAAGAATTTGATTCTGCTATCCATCATAAACTTTTTGATTTATGCATCGACCTATATGTTGTTGCCCGCAACTTCGCTTTGGATGATGCAGGAAACCATTTGTGGCTATCGTGAGATTTGTCTTTCATTGGTCGCATTCGGAGTAGGTGCATTTCTACCAGGGATATTCAACAGTTACTTAATAGATCAATTCAAGAGAAAAAATGTATGTTTGCTTTCCTTGATTGGTATGGCAGTATCAGCTTATCTGTATCCGTATATGAATATTCCGGAACAGGTGATGGCGCTTCGTTTGGTGCAAGGTGCATGGTTTGGTATCGCCACAATGACTATAGGAAGTTCTTTGGTTATTGATGTAACTATTTCCCATCGTCGTACTTCGGCCAATGTTGTAACAAACAAGATAACTCTTTTTGCCATTGTAGTGGGTATTATTGCTGGAATTGGAATCATGTCGCATGAATCTTTTGAAAGAGTGATACAAGTCTATATAGCGAGTATGGGAGGAGCTATCTTGTTGCTGCTTTTTGTTCGCATTGCTTTTCGGGCACCTCTTCAATCTTCAATCGTTTCATTCGACCGTTTTTTATTACCCAGGGCTCTATATCCTGCAACTCTCGTTGTAGTCCTTGCTGCTATCATGGGTATTTTGTTCATGAAAATGTTCATAATCTGGTTTTATTTGCTATTGCTGGGAGGAATATTCCTGTCATTCATGATGGTAAGATATCTTCATGTAAACTGGTCTGAAAAATTTCGAATAGAATTAGGGACTCTGTCCGTCATGACATCCATGATTATTTTTTTGTTTATTGACACACTCATAGGTTGTTATGCTGGAGCTGTTATGATGGGTTTAGGAATAGGATTGTGTATAACTACCCTATATGGAATGATCATACAAGTAGCCCTGCATTGTGAAAGAGGAACAGGGAACAATACCTTTCAGTTGTTTTGGGAATTAGGAATAGGATGCGGGATAGGATTGGAATGTATGTTCAATACTCAAACATCTACATTATATGTCATAAGTTTATTTCTTTCCGCATTGATTTTATTGATTTATGAATTATCTTTGCAAAAGTGGTACAAAAAACAATTGGAAAATAAATAATCATTAATCTATTATAAGAATATGGCAGACGATAAGAAAATTATCTTTTCGATGGTAGGTGTAAGCAAGGCCTTCCAAGCGAATAAACAAGTTCTGAAAAACATCTACCTATCTTTTTTCTATGGTGCTAAAATTGGTATCATCGGGTTGAACGGTTCTGGTAAATCTACTTTGTTGAAAATTATTGCAGGGCTGGACAAAAGCTATCAAGGTGAAGTGGTGTTCTCTCCGGGATACTCGGTAGGATATTTGGCACAAGAGCCACAATTGGATGATACAAAAACCGTGAAGGAAATCGTTATGGAAGGGGTTCAACCCATTGTAGACGCATTGACTGAATACGAAGAAATCAACAATAAGTTCGGTCTTCCCGAATATTACGAAGATCCTGATAAAATGGATGCACTCTTTGCCCGTCAGGCTGAATTGCAGGATATTATTGATGCGACTGATGCCTGGAATCTGGATAGCAAATTGGAACGAGCTATGGATGCTCTTCGTTGCCCTCCCGAAGACCAACCGGTAAAACATCTCTCCGGAGGTGAACGTCGTCGTGTTGCCCTCTGTCGCCTGTTGTTGCAGAAGCCGGATGTGTTGCTACTCGACGAACCGACCAACCACCTTGACGCAGAAAGTATTGATTGGTTGGAACAACATTTACAACAATACGAAGGTACAGTAATCTGTATTACACACGACCGTTATTTCCTTGATCATGTAGCGGGTTGGATTCTTGAACTCGACCGAGGTGAAGGTATTCCTTGGAAAGGAAATTACTCCAGCTGGTTGGAACAGAAGACCAAGCGTATGGAAATGGAAGAAAAGACTGCCAGCAAACGCCGAAAGACTTTGGAACGCGAATTGGAATGGGTACGTATGGCACCCAAAGCCCGTCAAGCCAAAGGTAAGGCTCGTTTGAATTCATACGACAAACTTTTGAACGAAGACGTAAAGGAAAAGGAAGAAAAGCTCGAAATATTTATTCCGAATGGTCCCCGTTTGGGCAACAAGG
The DNA here is from genome assembly GCA_015060765.1 of Bacteroides sp. Classification (GTDB taxonomy): domain Bacteria; phylum Bacteroidota; class Bacteroidia; order Bacteroidales; family Bacteroidaceae; genus Phocaeicola. The sequence goes on along the minus strand of SUXW01000004.1, from coordinate 98,954 downwards.
TCATCGAAGCCATCGGTGTACAGAAAGCATACGGAGAAAAACTATTGTTCGATAATCTGAACTTTATGTTGCCTCCCAACGGTATTGTAGGTGTTATCGGTCCGAATGGTGCCGGTAAAACAACCCTTTTCCGACTCATTATGGGTATGGAAAATGTGGATAAAGGTACTTTTGAAGTGGGAGAAACCGTTAAACTTGCATACGTTGACCAACAACATAAAGATATCGACCCCAACAAGAGTGTATACCAAGTGGTAAGCGGAGGCAATGAACTTATCCGTATGGGTAATCGTGACATAAATGCACGTGCATATTTGAGTCGTTTCAACTTTTCTGGAGCCGATCAAGAAAAACTTTGTGGAGTACTTTCCGGTGGTGAAAGAAACCGTCTGCATCTGGCTATGGCATTAAAGGAAGAAGGCAATGTATTGCTACTCGACGAACCGACCAATGATATCGACGTAAATACACTTCGGGCACTTGAAGAAGGGTTGGAAAACTTTGCCGGTTGTGCAGTAGTCATCAGCCACGACCGTTGGTTCCTTGATCGTATCTGTACACACATCCTGGCTTTTGAAGGCAACAGCGAAGTGTTCTATTTCGAAGGTTCATACTCTGAATACGAAGAAAATAAATTGAAACGTTTGGGCTATGAAGAACCCAAAAGAGTACGTTATCGCAAGTTAATGGAAGACTGACATCATTAATTGCGCGTCTCAAATAAAGAATATCAAACCGTCAATTTCTATGGGAAAATTGACGGTTTTTTATTTTATCTTTTTCATGTTGCAAACATTAACGTATTAATATGACGATATAGTTGACAAAGTGGTTAGGAATATTTGTAAAAAGTCAGGAATTACACCATTATTTTATAAGAAAAGTTACTTGAAAATGCGATATATTTAAAAAGAATTATTTAATTTTGTTCACAAAGATAACATTACATTCAACATTTTTTAATTAAAATCATTATGAGAAATCATCTAAAACATTTCCTCATGTTGGCAGTGTTGATGCTTGTTTCGGCAACAACATTTGCACAGACAAAGGTAACTGGACAGTTGGTTGATGCAGAAACAAACGAACCATTGATTGGTGCTGCCATTTTGCAAGATGGTACTACAAATGGTACTACAACCGATTTTGACGGTAATTTTACGTTAAGTGTTTCAAAAAATGCCACATTGGTTTTCAAGTATGTAGGTTACAAAGAACTTAAGTTGAAAGCAGGTAACGGAAAATTAGGTGTCATTAAGATGCAAAGTGATGCGGTGATGCTAAAGGATGTGGTAATTACCTCATCGGTTGCCGTAGCCCGAAAGACACCGGTTGCCGTATCTTCAGTCAATGCTCTTCATATTGAAGAGAAATTGGGTACTCTAGAATTTCCTGAAGTTTTGAAGTCAACCCCAGGTGTATATGCAACCAAGAATGGTGGAGGTTATGGAGATTCCAAAATCAACATGCGTGGGTTCCAATCTGCCAATATTGGTGTGATGATTAACGGTGTTCCTGTAAACGACATGGAATGGGGTGGATTATATTGGTCCAACTGGGCTGGCTTGAGCGATGTAACTCGTAGTATGCAGACTCAACGCGGTTTGGGCGCTTCCAAGGTTTCTTCTCCTTCTGTAGGGGGAACTATCAATATCGTGACACGTACTACCGACCAGAAAAGGGGTGGTACTATTTCTTACGGTATGGGTAACGACGGTATGAACCAACTTTCATTCTCTGTATCGACAGGATTGACTAAGAATGGTTGGGCTGTCACTTTGCTCGGTGGCAAGAAATGGGGTGACGGTTATATTCAAGGGACTGAATTCGAAGGATACAATTACTTCTTGAATATATCCAAACAAATTGGCGATGCCCATACTTTATCATTAACTGCTTTTGGCGCTCCTCAATGGCATAATCAACGTAGTAATTATGACGGGTTAACCATCGAAGGATGGCAACAGGTACGCAAATACATGCCCGACGGTCAGCACTACCGTTATAATCCTACTTATGGTTTTGGAAAGAATGGCGAACGGATGACTTCTGCCAAGAATTTCTACCACAAACCACAAATCAGTCTGAATCATCAATGGCAGATTAATCATAAATCATCCTTGAGTACTGCACTTTACGTTTCTATCGGTCGCGGTGGTGGTAATAGTGGTCAAGGGCTGACATCTGCCGACAAGAATGCATGGTATGGATCAAGCAACGGTGTATTGAATACAACATTCCGTAATGCAGACGGTACTTTTGCATACGACCAGATTCAGGAATTGAACGAACAAAGTGATTGTGGTTCAAAGATGGTTATGACCAAATCAAAGAACTTCCACAACTGGTATGGATTGCTCTCTACCTATACAACAAAGATTGGTCAGAACATTGACTTTTATGGTGGTATAGACTTCCGTTATTATAAAGGTGTACATACCAACGAAATTACAGACCTTTACAACGGTGATTATTATACTGACACTTACTATCGTAGCAGAGTATTGCCATCCAGAAATGCTGCCGCCGCCGATCCCAATTGGAAATATGAAAAATTAGGCATAGGCGATGTCGTTTACCGCGACTATGACGGACACGTATTGCAAGAAGGTGCATTCTTCCAGGCAGAATACAACAAGAACAAATTGTCTGCATTTGTAGCCGGTTCACTATCGAATACCGGATATTGGCGTGTAGACCGTTTCTATTATGACAAGGCACACGAAAAGTCAGAAACATTGAACTTTTTGGGATATACCATCAAGGGTGGTGCCAATTACAACCTCAACGATTATCACAACGTCTTCTTCAATGTAGGATATATCAGTCGTGCTCCGTTCTTCTCGGGTGGTGCATTCCTTCAAAGCACAACTAGCAACGATGTGAATCCAGATGCTATTAATGAAAAGATTTTCTCTGCCGAAATAGGCTATGGATTCAAGAGCAGAACATTTACAGCTAACTTGAACGCATATTTCACCAAGTGGTTGGATAAGACTACAACTCGTTCTTCTGACTATACAACACCCGACGGTACACTCGACCGTTACATTCTGAACATGAGTGGAGTAAATGCCAAGCATATGGGTATCGAACTTGATATGAAATATCAACCGTTCAGATGGTTGGACATTACCGGTATGCTTTCTGTTGGCGACTGGAAATGGGATAGCAATGCAACCGGTTATTTCTACAATTCAGCTGGTCAACCTTTAGCCGATTTGAAGGGTACAGTTGCATCAGGCATATTGGCAGACGACCATGCTAAGTTTACATTGATGCAAAAAGGTATCAAGGTAGGTGGTTCTGCACAAACTACAGCTGCCATCGGTATCAATGCCCGTTTGAATAGATATTTCCGCGTTGGTTTGGATTATACACATAGAGCTAATCTGTATGCCGACTATTCTTTGTCGTCCAGCGACATCAATCCTGGTGAGTTGTATGTTGCCGACCCATGGAAAATTCCAGATGGAGGTGAATTTGACTTCAATGCAAGCTACCGTTTCAAGATTGGAAGTTTGAATGCGACCTTGTATGGTAATATCAACAACTTGTTGAACTATCACTATATTGTAGATGCTTACGATGGTGGTACAGGTACTTGGGATAGTGCATACCGCGTATTCTATTCATTTGGCCGTACTTATTCTATCCGATTAAAAGTTGCTTTCTAACCCCAAACAAGAAGTAGATTATGAAAATCAATAAATTATTTATATTTGCCGCAGCTATGCTTACATTAGCTGGCTGTAACGATGAATGGAATGAAGACAAGTTGGACGGATTCGGTAATTTTGAAGTGACCGATGTCAAAAAGTTGGAATATACACTGACCGATGCCGACTATAAGACTATCGCCAATAATTCTTCCAACAAGAGTATTGCTTTGGCAGCCGACCCAGTAGATAGTGTCTACTATAAGGCGCTGACCAAATTGACAAACAACAAGTACTTTACAGAGGAAACCAAGGCTGCCGACTATATACCGGCATTTTTGGCTGCCAATTATCCTACGGCAGACAATACTTCGGCTATCAAGGTAACCTATAATAAGTTGGTAGGTGAACCTGAATACCTGAAGGCTTTGAATAAGGGTAACGTTTATGAATTGACTAAAGATGATTATACATCTGTATGGGAAGCTAAAGGAATTGAAGCAAGTTACCTTACTCCGCAAACGTTATCAAAGATACCGGCTATTCTAAAAAATGCCAAACCTGATGCAGAAGAAGGAGATGTATTGCTGTTGAATTTCAGTTATTCACAAACCGAACCCAGTATTAGTGGGGGAGTGACTGAAGTGGAAGTACCAGGTGAATGGACAGAAGTAGCTATTCCCAACATGGCACCTGGCAACAATTGGAATTTTGTTAATTCCGGTGATATTGACTTAAGTGCATATGCCGGTAAAAATATCCAGTTCGCTTTCCGTTACATGAGTGACGGTACTAATACCGCTACATCTACTTACGAAGTGAAGAATGTATCTGTCAAGGCAAATGGTACAAGCATTTTTGAAGAAACATTCGAATCAAGTTTGGGCGAATTTACAACAGAAGGTGAATTGCCCGACGGATTAAGTTATGTGTGGAGTTATGCTAAAGGATATGGTGCCAAGGCAAGTGCTTATGCCAATGGTACAAGATATGTAACTGACATCTATCTGGTATCTCCAACAATTAACATTACAGCTGGTGCAGTACTTAACTTTGACCATGCATTGAACTACCTGAAAATTGAGAACAAGAGCGACTATATCAAGGTAATGGTTCGCGAAATCCTTAAGATGAGCAAAGAAGAAGCCAATTCTCCTTATTATGCCAAGACTACTACCATTGTAGACAATGGTAAATACATCATTGCCTCCAATGTAGATGGTGTGTATAAGGCAGCTACTCCTTTATCTGGTAACTATGGTTATTTGAATCCGACCGACCTTGAAGGAACCCGTGTCATTGCTACCGACGAAGTGAATGCTCTTGCATTTACATTGACAAAGACAGATGCCGGTTATAGCATCAAGGATGAAGTAAATGGTAAGTATTATTATCAATCAGGTACCTACAACAGTTTTAACGTAAAGAATGCTTATGCAGCAGAAAACGGTTACGACTGGACATTTGAAGCACAAGCTGATGGTACATTCAAGATTACCAACGTATTGAAAGAAAAATACATTCAATACGACACTCAATATAACAGCTATGGTTCATACAATACACAAAAAGGTATTATGCCATGCTTGCTGAAATACAATGCAGCACCTGTTGCATCACGCAGTTCATTGCCGACAATTGGATACAATGCATCAGCTGTATTTGTTTTCAATGGATCCGCATGGAAAGAAGTAACAGAAGAAGGTATCAATGTACAGGCTGTTGATCCTTCCATCTACAATACATTAGGTTCAGAATTTATCAGCAATCCAGCATCAGTATTGCCTGAATATATGAAGGGACATAATCCATACGCACAAGAAGGGGATGTGGTAGCAATCGTTTATCAGAACGCATCTTCACAAGTGGAAGCCAAGGAATTGGTATACACCAATGAAGAATGGATTATCACAACCAATACAACGACTGCAACCGACCAGTTTGTAAAAGCAAACAATACATGGAAGTATGACCCAAGTGTAACCATTGACATTCCTGAAAAGTCGGATGCCAGCAAACTTTACTTCCAGGCAGCGGTAGATTATGTTTGGGAAAAATACGATGTACCCAATGGATGTACTAACAAGGGACAAGGTTATGTAAGCAGTTACGGAAACAATGATTATTATAGCGGTGCTTCTGCATATTACGGAAACGTTGACTGGCGTGCAAGTGCAGCCAAGGCTCAATATCCGGCTGAATATGAATCCATGACCGATGATGAAATTGTAGCCAAGATGCAGGAACGTTACATAGAATGTATGAAAGCTGCTCTTGAAGCAATACATCCTGATGCAGTTCCAGTAGAAGGTGTGGATGTAACATATACTATCAACTATGTAGTATATACAGGTGCAAGAACCAATTGGACCATTCAATATAAGGTTACTGCACCCGGTACATTTGAATATGTAACCGATTCCATGAAACCTGTTGAATAATATTCATTATTATAATAGAGCGGATTTATACTTCTGTATGGATTCGCTCTATTTTTATTATAAAAAATTGAATTATGAATAAATTGTACATGACCCTTCTTTGTTTCTCTCTGCTATTTATTGTAGCATGCAATGAAGAACAAAAGTTACCCAACGGATATATAGAAATAACTCAAGAAAAGGGAGCATCCTTTATTCTGGAAGGATATCAAGATACACAGTTAGGATTTGTCCCATTTCAAGCAAATGGATTTGCCAGTTCCATATATATAAAAGACCAAAAATTCTGCGGTAAGAACTATTCATTCGCTCCAACATGGGATACATCAGATGCAATTCCACAAGATTACGATTGGTTAGAAGAAACGACCATTAAAGAAAAGGAGTATTACTGGGCACGATACAAGGAGAAGACTTTATACCGTTTCATCTGGATTCGTGTGGCTTATGTATCTGGTAATGAAGTCGGCATAGAATATGTCATCAGTAACCATACCGAAACAATTCCAAATGCCAATGCCAACACCCAAGAAAATGCTTGCGGATTGGAAATTCCTCATTTGAACAGCAAACATACGTATGCAGCACATTACGTGGAAGTGAATGGTAAGCAAATAATGAATATTGCCGTAGAATGGGTAGCTGAAAAGAAACATGCCAACTGGGTCGCTTTTTCTTTCAATCCTACCACAGCCGAAGACAATGTTTCTCGTACAGATAAATGGAGTAACGACCCGATACTCCAACCTAATACGGATGCCGACTATTGGAACAATTTCCATAAGAGTGATGGTTTCGACAAAGGTCACCTCTGTGCATCAGAAGACCGTGTTTATATGAAAGAAGCCAATTGGCAGACTTTCTATTACTCAAATATGTCACCGCAATTCAATAGTTTTAATGGTGGTTTCTGGCAAAAATTAGAAAACAAAGTGCAGACATGGGGACGTTCCACAATTTCCGGTCGTTTGGATCATGTATATGTAGCCAAAGGAGGTACCGTCAATGAGTTGATCATTAATCATTATGCACAAAAGAAGGGAAGTGACGGACAATGGCCAAATACAGATGAAAACGGTTTGACAAAAGGTGGATTGGCGTGTCCTAAATATTATTTCATGGCTATCCTGGCTGAAAAGGGAGATAATTATCAAGCCATAGCATTTTGGGTAGAACATCGGGAGGATCTTCCATCAAAACCTACAATAGAAGACTTACAGGCTTGTACCATATCCATCGATGAACTCGAGTCGAAAACTGGTATTGATTTCTTCTGCAATCTTCCCGACGAATTAGAAAATGAAGTGGAAACTCGAAAAGAATTAAGCGCTTGGCAATGGTAATCATCAATTAAGAATCTGATTATTTGGGTAGTCACCTCTTAATTGCTGAAATTTTTCCATAATTACTGCTATATTCTTTCTTTATTACCGTTTTTTTTGCGTAATTTTGCAAACAAATTAAAAAACCATTATTTATAACCCATATGGCAAAGGTGATTAAGTTACACAAAGGCCTGAACATTAACTTGAAAGGGAATCCTACTCAAGAGTTGTTCAATGTGAAGGAAGCGGACAATTATGCGTTGGCTCCTGCTGACTTTCATGGAGTAACTCCCAAGGTAGTGGTGAAAGAACAAGAAAATGTAAAGGCAGGGGAAGCCTTGTTTGTAGACAAGAATAACCCCGAAGTGAAGTTCGTATCTCCTGTAAGCGGCACCATAACTGGTGTTGTAAGAGGCGAACGTCGTAAAGTCCTTAGCATAAACATTCAAGCAGCTAAGGAACAAGAGTACGTTGAATTTGGTAAAAAAGACGTTTCTAAGATGACTGGTGAAGAAGTGAAGGCTGCCTTGATGGAAGCCGGACTTTTTGCTTTCTTCGTAGAACGCCCGTATGCCGTAACCGCCAATCCGAATGCGACTCCGAAAGGTATATTCGTTTCTGCATTCGACAAGAATCCGTTAGCGGCAAATTTTGAATACGTACTGAATGGTCAGGAAAAAGATTTCCAGACAGGTTTGGACGCTTTGGCAAAAATAGCCAAGACTTATTTGAACATTTGTGTATGCCAGAAGAACCAAGCATTGACTGATGCAAAGAATGTAACAATCACTGCTTTCGACGGTTCTAATCCGGCTGGTAATGTAGGTGTTCAAATAAACCATATCAGTCCAATCAATAAGGGGGAAGTGGTATGGACTTTGGGTGCCGAAGAAGTTATTTTTATTGGACGCCTATTCAATAACGGTCACGTAGATTTTACACGTACCATCGCATTGGCCGGTTCAGAAGTAAAGAAACCGGCATATTGCAAGATAAAAGTTGGAGCCCAATTGACTTCAGTATTTGCAGGTAATGTAAACAACAGTCAAGAATTGCGTTACATCAACGGTAACCCTTTGACTGGCACGCAAACTTGTGCGGATGGTTATTTGGCCGCTCATGCAACCAGTTTGACTGTTATTCCCGAAGGAAAAGATACACATGAGTTCCTCGGTTTTATCATGCCGCGTTTCAACCAGTTCTCTACCAGCCGCAGCTACTTCAGTTGGTTGTTTGGCAAGAAAGAGTATGCACTCGATGCACGTATCAAGGGTGGTGAACGTCACATGATTATGTCTGGCGAATATGATAAGGTATTCCCGATGGATATCTATCCCGAATATTTGGTGAAGGCTATCATAGCCGGCGACATTGACCGTATGGAAGCACTTGGTATCTACGAAGTGGCTCCTGAAGACTTTGCGGTGGCCGAATTCGTTTGCTCTTCTAAATTGGAATTGCAACGCATCGTACGCCAAGGTCTCGACATGCTTCGCAAAGAAATGTGCTAATTATTAAAATAGTGAATTAAATGAAAGCGTTAAGAAATTATCTCGATAAGATAAAGCCTAACTTTGAAGAGGGAGGCAAACTCCACGCATTTCGTTCAGTGTTCGACGGTTTTGAAACATTCTTGTTCGTTCCCAACAGCACTTCGAAGACAGGAGTACACGTTCATGATTCGATTGATAGCAAACGAATCATGTCTATCGTGGTTATTGCGTTGATTCCGGCGTTATTGTTCGGTATGTACAACGTAGGTTATCAGCATTTCAATGCCGTAGGCATGCCTGATGCTGGTTTCTTTGAAATGTTCATCTATGGTTTCTTGGCTGTATTGCCTAAAATCATCGTATCTTATGTAGTAGGTTTGGGTATTGAGTTCGTAGTGGCTCAATGGAAGAACGAAGAAATCCAGGAAGGTTTCTTGGTTTCAGGACTCTTGATTCCGATGATTGTTCCTGTAGGTTGTCCGTTGTGGATTCTTGCTATCGCTACAGCTTTCTCAGTAATCTTCGCTAAGGAAGTGTTCGGTGGTACAGGTATGAACGTATTCAACCCAGCATTGATTGCCCGTGCATTCTTGTTCTTCGCCTATCCGGCCAAGATGTCTGGTGACACCGTTTGGGTGGCTAAGGACAGCATCTTCGGTTTGGGCCAGACAGTAGATGGTTTGACTGCTGCTACTCCGCTTGGACAAGCTGCTACTAACATCACTCCTGATGCATCACTTTGCGACATGATTATCGGTTTGATTCCGGGTTCTATCGGTGAAACCAGTGTGATTGCCATCGCTATCGGTGCATTCATCTTGTTGTGGACAGGTGTGGCAAGCTGGAAGACTATGGGTTCTGTATTCGTAGGTGGTATCGTGATGGCTTTGATTTTCAATGCCCTCGGTTCTGAAAGCAACATGATGGCTCAGCTTCCTTGGTACGAACACCTCTGCTTGGGTGGTTTCTGCTTCGGTGCTGTATTTATGGCTACCGACCCTGTTACATCAGCTCGTACAGAAGGTGGTAAGTACATCTACGGTTTCTTGATTGGTGCCATGGCTGTTATCATCCGTGTGCTCAACCCAGGTTACCCAGAAGGTATGATGCTCGCTATCCTGTTGATGAACGTATTTGCTCCGCTGATTGACTACTGTTTCGTACAGAAGAACATTTCAGCACGTGCTAAGAGAATCCAAGTTAAATAATCATTAAATCGGAACATTATGAATACTAACAGTAATAGTTATACAGTCATTTATGCTGCGATTATGGTTATTATCGTAGCTTTCTTGCTGGCATTCGTTTCTTCTTCATTGAAGGAAACTCAGAATGCAAATGTTAAAAATGACACTAAGAAGCAAATCCTTTCTGCCATCAACGTTACTGAAGTGACTGATGCAGATGCAGAATTTGCGAAGTATGAAGTGAAGGATATGTTGATGCAGGCCGATGGCACATTGGCTCCTTACGAAGGTGAATTCAACACTTCTTTTAAGGGTGAAATTGCTGAAAACCGTTTGCATGTTTTCGAATGTAAAGTAGATGGTGCAACCAAGTATATCATTCCTATTTACGGTGCCGGTCTTTGGGGTCCTATTTGGGGTTATGTAGCCTTGAACGACAACAAGGATACTGTATTTGGTGTATACTTCAATCACTCGGGTGAAACTCCGGGCTTGGGTGCTGAAATCACTACTCTGAAATTTCAGGCTCCATTCGTAGGCAAGAAGGTGCTTGAAAATGGCAATGTAGGTTTGAGCGTTGTTAAGAACGGCAAAGTAGCTAAGCCTGATTACGAAGTAGACGGTATCTCTGGTGGTACTATTACTTCTCAGGGTGTAGATGCCATGATCAAGGACTGCTTGAAGTTATACACCCCATTTTTAACTATTAAATAATAGGAGGAATAGAATATGAGTTTATTTTCAAAGAAAAACCAAGAAGTTCTGCTCACTCCGCTGGGTTTGAACAACCCTGTAACTGTACAGGTGCTCGGTATCTGTTCTGCATTGGCTGTAACAGCTCAGTTGGAACCGGCTATCGTGATGGGGCTTTCTGTAACCATCATTACTGCATTTGCTAATTTAGTTATCTCATTGCTTCGCAATACCGTACCTAACCGTATCCGTATCATCGTTCAGTTGGTCGTTGTTGCTACATTGGTAACCATCGTTAGTGAAGTTTTAAAAGCATTCGCTTACGACGTAAGTGTTCAGCTTTCTGTTTACATCGGTTTGATTATTACAAACTGTATCTTGATGGGACGCCTCGAAGCGTTTGCCATGATGAACGGACCTTGGGAATCATTCCTCGATGGTATCGGTAACGGCCTTGGTTATGCCAAGATTTTGATTATCGTTGCTTTCTTCCGTGAATTGTTCGGTTCAGGCGCATTGTTCGGTTTCAAGGTTATTCCTGATGCAGTTTATGAAATGGGATACTTGAACAACGGTTTGATGTTGATGCCTCCTATGGCATTGATTATCTGCGCTTGCGTTATCTGGTATCAACGTGCTAAGCACAAAGAATTGCAGGAAAGTAGTAATTAATCCCCAATAAAATAAGAATATGGAATATTTAAGTTTATTTGTAAAGTCCATCTTCGTGGACAATATGATTTTCGCATACTTCTTGGGGATGTGTTCTTACCTTGCAGTATCGAAGAACGTAAAGACAGCCGTAGGTTTGGGTGCAGCCGTTACTTTTGTATTGATTGTAACTCTCCCTGTAAACTACCTGTTGGAAAACTATGTATTGGCTCCTAATGCATTGGTTGATGGTGTTGACTTGAGCTTCTTGAGCTTCATCCTCTTCATCGCAGTTATCGCAGCTATTGTTCAGTTAGTAGAAATGATTGTAGAGCGTTTCAGTCCGTCGCTGTATGCCGCCCTCGGTATCTTCCTTCCATTAATTGCCGTGAACTGTGCTATCATGGGGGCTTCATTGTTTATGCAACAACGCGATTTTGCCAATATCGGTGAAGCCACTACTTATGCCTTAGGTTCTGGTATCGGTTGGTTGTTAGCAATTGTCGGTTTGGCTGCTATCCGTGAAAAGATGGCTTACTCTGATGTACCTGCTCCATTGAAGGGCTTGGGTATTACATTCATCACAGTAGGTTTGATGGCAATGGCCTTTATGTGTTTCTCAGGTTTGAAAATCTAATAAAGAAAGGAATATACAATGACAGCTTTAATTTTAACTAGTATTGGAGTATTCCTTGGAATTATTCTATTACTTGTAATTGTTTTGCTTGTCGCTAAGGCATATTTGACTCCAAGCGGCAAGGTGAAATTGACTATTAATGGTAAGACAGAATTGGAAGTAGAACAAGGTTCTTCTTTGTTGAACACCTTGTCTACTAACGGTGTATACTTGTCATCAGCTTGTGGTGGTAAGGGTTCTTGCGGTCAGTGTAAGTGTCAGGTTGTAGAAGGTGGTGGTGAAATCCTCGATTCAGAAAAGGGTCACTTCACTCGTAAGCAACAGAAGGACAACTGGCGTCTGGGTTGCCAAGTGAAGGTAAAGGGCGATATGGCCGTGAAGGTGGACGAATCTGTACTTGGCGTAAAGGAATACGAATGTACCGTTATCAGCAACAAGAACGTGGCTACCTTTATCAAGGAGTTCAAGGTGCAGTTGCCTGAAGGTGCTCACATGGACTTTATCCCGGGTTCTTATGCTCAGATTCAGATTCCGAAGTTCTCTATCGACTACGACAAGGATTTCGACAAGAGCTTGATTGGCGACGAATACTTGCCGGCATGGGAAAAGTTCGGTTTGTTCCCACTGAAGTGCGTGAACCCGGAACCGACTATCCGTGCTTACTCTATGGCTAACTACCCAGCCGAAGGTAACGTGTTCATGTTGACCGTACGTATCGCTACACCTCCGTTCAAGCCGAAAGAACAAGGTCCGGGCTTCATGGATGTAAATCCGGGTATCGCTTCATCTTACATCTTCTCACTCAAGCCGGGTGACAAGGTAATCATGAGTGGTCCTTACGGTGACTTCCACCCGCACTTCGATTCTAAGAAGGAAATGATTTGGGTTGGTGGTGGTGCCGGTATGGCTCCGTTGCGTGCTCAGATTATGCACATGACAAAGACTTTGAAGACTACCGACCGTGAAATGCACTACTTCTATGGTGCTCGTGCATTGAACGAAGTATTCTACTTGGAAGACTTCTTGGGTATTGAAAAGGAATTCCCCAACTTCCACTTCCACTTGGCTCTTGACCGTCCTGATCCAGCAGCTGATGCAGCAGGCGTTAAGTACACAGCCGGTTTCGTTCACCAAGTAATGTTGAACACTTATTTGAAGGATCACGAAGCTCCGGAAGATATCGAATACTACATGTGTGGTCCTGGCCCGATGTCGAAGGCTGTTGTAGCTATGCTTACCGACCTCGGCGTGGAAGAAAGCTCTATCATGTACGATAACTTTGGAGGGTAATTATCCTAACCAATTATATAAAAGAGCAGAGTCTAAATAGACTCTGCTCTTTTTATGTATGATTCATACACCTTGGTTTTTGATCATGCGAAATCTTGAAAAAATTTCAACGATAACAAGAACAAAGCAATAAAAAAACGTTCCTAATCATTTATCCAAAAGATACGTATCTTTTGGATAAATGATACGTATCTTTTAATCAAACAATACGTATGTTATTGAACATCTATTCTGACATTACATAGCAATGGTATCACTACTTATTCGAATCTTTATGCATAGAACATAAAGGTTTCAATGCCTCACACATCAACTGATATCCTCTGTCAGAAATCTCCTTTGCTTTGGCATAATCCGAAATTTCTCCATAGCTATCAAATGGCATCTTGACGAGAATATCCGGTTTATGTAATTCCAACATCAGTTCCGTGTTTTTATGATTCATCAAACTGAAGGTACGATCGAGCAAATCATAATAATTGTCCCCATAATCCAAGGAATCGTCTTCGTTGAAGGCCTTTTGATAATTGAAGAAGTCTTTCAGGAGTGCCATACTACGACTTCCTGCATGTTTCAGACGCTTCACCAACCCCATATCCGTATCATGCTTGAAATCATGAATTACATCCATTAATTCTTCGTGTATTTCCAATTCAAATTTTTTATCAATCAATTTAGCCTCGTGTTCCCGACGAAGAATCTGGTTGATTTCTTCCTCATCCACATCGTTCACATCGAATGCAACTAATATGTCATTCTTTGTACGTTGTACACGATTCAGTGGTAAACAATTGGCTATGGCACCGTCAATCAGTGTAGTAAAACCATATTTAACAGGACGAAATAGTGAGGGGATGGATATGGAAGCGCGAATGGCTTTAAAAAGAGGACCACGATCAAAAACGACCTCTCGACCAGTATAAAGATCTGTAGCCACAGCGCAATAAGGTATCGGCAAATCCTCGATGTTTACATCAGGAACAATCTTCATAATAGCCTCGATTATTCGTTCACCTTTCATAAAATGGTTCTTTGCTATAGAAAGGTCCATCAAAGAAAACACTTCCCACGTATTAAGAGAATAAAGCCATTCCTTGAATTCACTCAATTTTCCTACTGCATAGATTCCACCCACCAATGATCCAATAGAGGTTCCGGCTATTGAAGTAATGGCATACCCATTCTCTTCCAATGCTTCGATAGCACCTATATATGCAAATCCACGTGGTCCACCGCTCGACAAAACCAATGCCACACTCTTTTTCTGCTTCATTATATGCATATAGATTTTAAAGTCTACACAAACATACATAAAATCTGAAGAATTTTATGTATGTTTGTATTTAAAAAGCTAAATAATAAGAAATATGGGACTCGGAAAATGGATAGGGGGCATTGTCGGCTTTATGGCGGCAGGACCATTGGGAGCATTGGCAGGATATGTTATTGGGTCGATGTTAGAAAATAGCAATGAAAACTATAACAATGGTGGATATGGGAATCACACTGATGAAAACCATGCATACGGTCAACGCAACAGCTTTATGTTTTCATTACTTGTCATGGCATCCTACATCATTCGTGCAGATGGAAAGATTATGCATAGCGAAATGGAATACGTACGCCAGTTCCTTCGTCATAATTTTGGAGAAGCTGCTGTCAACGAAGGCAACCAGATATTGCTTAATCTGTTTGAACAACGTAAACGCATGGATGCCAATAACCCATTGGCATTCAAAAATACCATCCACGAATGTGGTGTACAAATCAAGAATAATCTGAGTTATGAAGAAAGACTTCAATTGCTCAATTTCTTAGCACAAATTGCTCGTAGTGACGGCAATATATGTATGGAGGAAATTGATGCATTAAAAGAAGTGGCTACTACAATGGGACTATCGGAAAAAGAAGTAGATTCCATGCTGAATTTAGGTGGTAATTCTTTGGAAGAAGCTTATAGAGTTCTTGAAGTGGAACCTTCTGCAACCGACGAAGAAATCAAGGCTGCTTATCGAAAATTGGCTTTGAAACATCATCCCGATAAGGTCGCTACATTAGGAGAAGATGTAAAAAAAGCTGCTGAAGAAAAATTCCAGCAGATAAATAGTGCAAAAGAACGCATTTATAAAGCAAGAGGAATCAAATGATTCTTATTCCGTTTTCTTTCGCGGACGATTGTTTCTTTTCTTTCTGTAATTATATTTTTTTCGGCTGTCTTTCGATGCGGATTTTGGATTATATTCAGGAGCTTCACCCAATTCTTCAGGAACAGGAATCTTATAGATTGTTTTGGCTAAAAAATCTTCGATAGCCTTGAATTGAGTCTGTTCCTTTTCGCTGACAAAAGTAATGGCACACCCGTCATTATTGGCACGAGCTGTACGCCCGATACGATGCACATAGTCTTCTGAATCATGGGGAACATCATAGTTAATGACTAAACGAATGTCGTCTATATCAATCCCCCGACTTACAATATCTGTTGCTATAAGTATATTGATACGTCCGTTTTTAAATTCATACATAATCTGATCGCGTTGGGATTGCTCTAAATCCGAATGCATTTCACCTACATTCAACTTCATCCGTTTCAAAGCTTGTGTCACTTCCTTTACCTTCAATTTGGATGATGCAAAAATAATGACACGTTCGGGCTGTTGATCTTTGAACAAATCCTTGATGATACCCAATTTCTGATTTTCATAACATACATAAGCTGTCTGTATAATCTTTTCAGCCGGTTTGGATACTGCTAATTTCACTTCAACAGGATTATTCAAAATGCTTTTTGCCAATTGCTGAATTTTAGTAGGCATCGTTGCAGAAAACATGATGGTTTGTCTTTCCTTCGGAAGGAATTTTACAATCTGCATAATGTCATCATAGAACCCCATATCCAACATACGATCGGCTTCGTCAAGAATGAAAAAAGAAACACGACTTAAATTCACATACCCCAAACTAAGATGGCTAATCAATCTCCCAGGAGTAGCTATAACCACATCTGCGCCCAAGGTAAGTCCTCTTTTTTCTTGTTCAAAACGTATTCCATCATTCCCTCCATATACTGCAACACTCGAAGCTGGCATGAAATAGGAAAAGCCTTCCATCTGCTGGTCTATCTGTTGAGCCAATTCACGGGTAGGGGACATAATTATGCAATTGATTGAATCAGCTGGATATCCCCCCTTACTCAATTGATTCAGTATAGGCAATAAATAAGCAGCCGTTTTCCCCGTACCTGTTTGAGCCACTCCAATCAAATCTTTACCTTCAAGAATGACAGGAATAGTATGTTCTTGTATGGGAGTACATTCCTCAAACCTCATGGCATCGAGTGCCTGAAGTACACTTTCTTCTAAATTCAATTCTGTAAATTTCATGTTCTTTAATTAAAGTATACCTCGTTCTTCCAAATAGGAGTCTTTAAATCCCAAAAAATAAAGTACACCATCCAATCCAATCGTATTGATGGATTGTTTGGCATTAGCAACCACTTTAGGTTTCGCATGAAAAGCGATACCCAATCCAGCTTCAGAAATCATAGGTAAATCATTAGCTCCATCTCCAACAGCAATAGTCTGTGCAATATCGACTTTTTCAACTTGAGCTATCAGTTTCAAAAGTTCCGCTTTCCGACGACCGTCTATGACTTCACCTAAATATCTTCCTGTCAATTTCCCATCAACCACTTCCAATTCATTGGCATAGACATAATCAATCCCATATCGTTGCTTCAAATATTCACCGAAATAAGTAAATCCACCCGATAAAATTGCTATCTTATAACCATATCGTTTCAAAACAAACATCAATCTTTCCACACCTTCGGTTATTGGAAGATTCTCAGCAATATCCTTCATAACACTGACATCCAAGCCTTTTAACAAAGCAACTCTCTGTCTGAAACTTTCAATGAAGTCAATTTCACCACGCATGGCACTTGCTGTTATTTCCCTTACTTTATCACCAACACCAGCCCGTTCTGCAAGTTCGTCGATACATTCGGTCTGGATTAGGGTGGAATCCATATCAAAACAGATAAGACGTCTCATACGTCTATACATATTATCTTGTTGGAATGAAAAATCCATACCCAATTCACTACTTAAACGCATCAGTTCTCGTTGCATTTCTTCTATATCACGAGCCGTACCACGAACAGAAAATTCAATACATGCACGAACACTTGCTTTTTGTTCATCTAACGGCATACGGCCGGTAAGTCTTTTAATGGCATCAATATTCAATCCTTGATCGGCTAAAATACGGGTTACGGCAGCAATCTGCTTTGCAGAAAGTTTTCTACCCAACAAAGTTAAAATGTATCGATTTTTACCTTGCATACTAACCCAATCTTCATATTCTTCAGGAGAGATGGGATAAAAACGAATATTGATACCCAAATCGGATGCTTTGAAAAGTAATTCTTTCATGATATTACCCGAATCCTTTTCACTACATTTGAAAAGAATACCTAACGACAAAGTACTGTGAATATCAGCTTGACCGATATCCAATATTCCTACATTATATTGTGAAAGAATTTCCGTAATGGATGCTGTCAAACCAGGCCGATCAAGCCCTGTTATTCGAATCAGAATCAATTCTGTATGATTATCCATAATATGTTGTTTGTTATGATGTACAAAAGTACGTAAATTAATCCTTAATGTAATGTATTCAACTATCTCTTTTCATCTGAATACAATAAAAACATGCTATAAAACATATTTTTAACACATTTTCTTTGGAAGATATCAGATATAGCCCTAAATTTGCACCCGATTTCGATAAGAAAGCTCTAACTTAATAAGAGTTTGAATAAATGTTCCAGGTAGAAATCACCATCATGAAGGGACCTGGATAGTATGAACCAAAATCGTATTACATGATTAAAAATGTAAAAGGTTTTATTATTGTATTGATTACAATTTCCTTTATCTCCATTTCGTTTGTAGGTAAGGATACACCAACGGAAGGGTTGACTATAGGAGATAAAGCACCCGAATTCAAGATTTGTGGAGAGAAACAGCTGGTCAACTTGAAAGATTTGAATGGCAAATACGTATTACTCAGTTTTTGGGCAAGCTATGACGCAGAATCGAGAATGAAAAATGCCATGCTAAACCATACCATCAGTCAAACGAATAATGTAGAAATGGTTTCAGTTTCATTTGATGAATACAAATCAATATTTAATGAAACCATCAAAAGAGATCAAATTTCCACTACCAATTGTTTTGTAGAACTTTCTGGTGTACATTCTGAAATTTATAAAACTTATCGTCTGCACAAAGGATTTAAGAATTATTTACTTGATAAAAATGGCGTAATTATTGCCAAGGATATCCACGTATCAGAATTATCTTCATATCTGAATTAATATGAATTATTATATAACAATAAAAAAGTATCTCAATGAGATACTTTTTTATTGAATTCAGTTGTTAAATCATTGATTCAATTCACGTAACCATTTTTCTAATTCACCAGTCCACTGGCGTTTGTAAATAAAGTTATCTCTGAATCCCCATCCATGTCCACCGATAGGATAGAGGTGCATAGATGCAGATACTCCATTTCTAACCAATGCCATATAATAATCAATACTATTATTTACAGGTACAGATTTATCGTCACTGCTATGCATAATGAAAGCAGGAGGCGTTTGAGGATTGACTTGCAATTCATTGGAATAAAGTTTCAACATCTCTTCACTTGGATTTTTACCCAAAAGATTGTCTTTAGAGCCCTGATGGGTAGGATTAATAAGTGATACGACAGGGTAGAAGAGTATCTGAAAATCAGGACGTGAATCAGCCGTGTAATGTGTAGCGGCAGTCGATGCCAAATGACCACCAGCCGAAGATCCCATAATACCTACTTTATTGTAATTCCATTCATCAGCATGCTGCTTCATGATTCGAATAGCTTGCAAAGCATCACTTAAAGGTACATCATGATGGGTATTAGGCATACGGTACTTCAATACAGCATAAGTAATTCCTTGAGCATTGAACCAATTGGCCATATCATGTCCTTCATGATTCATAGCCAAACGGACATAACCTCCACCTGGACATGCAACAATAGCCAAGCCATTCGGCTTTCGTGCTGGATAGATGGTTAACGTAGGCTCTGTTACATCTGAGACTCGACCTTCATTCAATTGTTTTTCATCATTTGTTATTTCATTGCTATTAGGGGCTCCATCAGGCCATAATTTGATTTCAATGGGCTTTTGAGCCGACAATGTTGTACATATAGCCAACAGACTCATTGTAATAATTTTCTTCATTTTATTCATTTCTTTATGTTCATACTTGCTTTTATGAAATAGACAATCAGTAGGAGATAGGCCACTAATGAAAGAACTTGACTCCATGGATTACCTAACCACGAATCATTAATAAGATTGATACCTCCAAAACGCATAGCCGCACTTACAACACCCATCAAAGCACCACCGGCGATAAATCCGGAAGCTAAAAGAGTTCCCTTTTCTCCTCGTTCATTATTTAATGATTCGTCCTTGCTACGAGTAGTGACGTACCAATTGATAGCACCTCCAACGACTAACGGTAAATTTAATTCCAATGGTATAAACATACCTAATGCAAAAGCCAAAGCTGGAACTTTGAAATAAGTCAGAACTAAAGCCAAAATAGCACCTATACCATACAATAACCACGGAGCACCAACCCCATTCATCAATGGATCAATAACTGCAGCCATAGCATTGGCTTGTGGAGCAGCTAACGAACCGCTACTAAAACCATAGGCTTCATTCAATACCATAATAACACCACTTACAGTAGCTGCAGAAACCAACGTTCCCAAGAATTTCCATGTTTGTTGTTTAGCTGGTGTTGTACCTAACCAATAACCGATTTTGAGATCGGTAATAAATCCTCCTGACATAGAAAGGGCGGTACACACAACACCTCCCATAACCAATGCTGCTACCATACCTGTAGCACCTTTTAAACCAACTGCAACCATTACGACAGATGCCAATATCAAAGTCATTAAAGTCATTCCTGATACAGGATTAGTTCCAACGATTGCAATAGCATTGGCCGCAACTGTAGTAAAGAGGAAAGAAATGCCAGCTACAAGCAAAATAGCAACAAAACTATGAAGTACATTACCATTCATTACATCAAAAAAGAAAAATAATAACGTAAGCAAAATAGTAAAAATTGAACCGAAAGCAACTATTTTCATAGAAAGATCCTTTTGAGTACGTTTTACTTTTACGTCATTTTTCTTTCCACCCATTTCCTTGGCTGCAAGTCCGACAGCACTTTTTATAATATCCCATGAACGGAAAATACCAATTATTCCTGCCATAGCTATGCCACCGATACCTATACTTTTGGCATATTCTTTAAAAATAACCTCAGGAGACATTTCGCCAACAGTTTGGGTGATAGCCGGATTCCATTCATTTAAAACTTGATCACCAAATAATAAGGACATACCTGGAACAATGACCAACCAAACAACCAATGAACCGGCACAAATAATGGCTGCATATTTCAAACCTACGATATATCCCAATCCAAGAACTGCTGCACCTGTATTGATTTTCAGTACAACCTTTGCTTTATCGGCCATCATTTCTCCCCAACCACATATCCGAGTTGTAAAATTCTCATTCCACCAACCAAAGGTACCAACAATAAAATCATAAAGTCCACCGACTACCCCTGCTACCAATAAAGGTTTCGCCTGACTGCCACCTTTTTCTCCAGAGACAAGTACTTGAGTACTGGCTGTCGCTTCAGGAAATGGATATTCGCCATGTTTGTCACTTACAAAATACTTACGGAATGGAATAAGGAACAAGATACCTAATATACCACCTAATAAAGAGCTGATGAACATCTGCATAAAATCAACAGTCATTTCCGGATACTTGTCTTGCAAAATATACAGAGCAGGAAGAGTAAAAATAGCACCAGCCACAATCACTCCTGAACAAGCACCTATAGATTGGATAATGACATTTTCACCCAATGCACCTTTTCGTTTGGCTGCACTCGATACGCCTACTGCAATGATAGCAATAGGAATGGCCGCTTCAAATACTTGTCCAACTTTCAATCCTAAATAAGCTGCCGCTGCAGAAAACAATATGGCCATAGCAATTCCCCATGAAACCGACCATAGGTTTACTTCGGGATATTCTTTTTCCGGAGACATCAGAGGTTGATACTCTTCACCCTCTTTAAGTGGACGGAATGCATTTTCAGGCAATCCGACATGTTTTTCATTTTCTTCTTTCATATTCTCTTTAATTATATATTTCAGATTTCATTTTCCAAAAATAATAAAAAAAGAAGATATGAGCTCTATCATAATCAGAATATCTGAAATTTTAATCCAAAAGATAGTCTTAAATAATCATCTAGGTTTAAATGATTAGTGAATGCACTAGCTATATATAAATCACATGAACTGATTTCATAAAATAATGTTACCCTTTTGGCTAATCGTCGATATTTTTCTGGAATCAGCAAACGTAATCGTTGTCCTACAAATACATGCGAACGGATACGTGTTGAAAAGCCATAATATCCATCAGGATAACGATCTGGTTCTTTTGTCCAAAATTCATCACTGAACACAGTATTAAAATAGATTCCACATTCAAACGGTTCTATTTCCATATTCTTTTTGACAGATATTCTCCATGGGATATAATTTTGTTTTATAGTCATCGTTATTTTCCATTTGTCCGATACATATTTAGGTATGACGCCCAACATTATATCCGTTTCCCATTGTTTTTCTTTTCCATAACTCCAACCAGCACCAACAGACATCAAGCCCATACCTCCTGCATATTGGAATACAGTATGCATAGGTATCAAATTGTCCCATTTCTTTTGATATTTTTTCAATCTCACTTGATACTCAAGTATATTTCTTTGAATTGTATCTTGCGAATACATTTCTAAAGGTGTATATAACAGAAACAACAATATTAATATAAATTTAAAAATAATTGATTTCATAGTCGTATCCATCTTCTGTGATAGTAAATACAAAATAAGTACGTTTTTCTATATTGGGAACTTGATAGTATACAATTCCATCATCGAACAATTCGTTTATTTCCAATCGATGACAATGTCCATTAATGCAAAACATCAAATTTGGGAAAGAATTAAGATATAACTGAAATACCTTAACTACATTATTGTTAAACACTTTATCAAAAGGTGGTGCATGCATGACAAAGATAGTACGCTTTACACTCTCTGGTAGATTGGTTAAAATTTGCTCCAAGAATTCAAAATTTGGGACAGGTTCTGAATAATCATATTCTAAAGCATTTGTATTCAGGCATACGAACAAAACATTTCCTGATTGAAAACAAAAATTAGGTGATCCCCAAATTTCTTTATATACATCTTCTCCTGTACCTAAACAATCATGATTTCCCAACAATGCTACATATGGCATACGGAGCTCACTCAATATATCCCTTTGCATAATGAATTCATGTGTAGCCCCGAAATCAGATATATCACCTCCATGAATTACAAAATCAATATCGGAGAACTGATTAATGTGTCTTACAAAATCTTTTGTTTCATCATACCAACGTTGAGTATCACTAATGAAAGCGAAACGAAATGTTTTTGAATATTCCAGTTTATCTTCAATTTCTTCGATTTGTGTAAAATTAATGTTTTTCTCTCCACGTACATACGCGTCATAAGGATGTGATTCAAACATGTCACAACCATAGAATATAAAAATAGAAAATAGTATAGTCCTAATAGTTTTCATCTCATTATTTTTTGCAAAATTCTAAATAAATAATGAAACATATACTATTCAAAAATCTACAAAAATGTCCTTTTTATCTTATTATTAAACGGCAGAATATTACAAATAAAATGGGATGTACATTTCTGCACATCCCATTAAATCCTATGGAAAATTTTTATTTCTTTGTCGAAGGAGTCATATCACCCGTTATGTATAAACGTACTATTTCGTTTTTACCATTGGTGCGTACTGTAATTGATTTTTTGAAATGTCCGGGGAATCTTCCTGCTCCATTGTATGTTACTACAATCTCACCACTTTCACCTGGCTTAATCGGTTCTTTAGAATATTGAGGTACAGTACATCCGCAAGATGCAATAGCCTGATGGATAATCAACATACCATCACCTGTATTAGTAAATTTGAAAGTACAAGTCACTTCTGCCGAATCTTCTGAAAATGTTCCAAAATCATGTGTATTCTTTTCAAATTTAATATCTGCTTCACCATGAATAGTTGCAAATGCAAATATACCAACAATCAACAATATAGTTGTCAAAAAAATCTTTTTCATAATCGTTATCTTAATATTTTTTGCAAATATAAGTATAATTTCAATACAATAGCAACTTGTTTTCGTAATAAATGCAAATCTTTATCCAAACAGATAAGGAATAAAGATAATTAAGCCAACAATAGCAACAGAAATAGCGCATATTAATACAGCACCTGCAGCTATATCTTTTACTTTTCCAGCAATAGGATGATATTCAGGAGAAACCAAGTCAACCAACCGTTCGATGGCAGAATTAAAAGCTTCTGCTCCCAATACAAGGCCATAACATAGACATACGACACACCATTCCATTGGGGTGATATCATAAATAATCCCCATAATAGTAACAAAAAATACAGCCGAACAATGTATCCATGCGTTGGGCTCTTTACGGATAAAGATTGCAATACCTTTAAATGCATACCCAAAACTCTTCAAGCGTTTAATCATAAATTTATCCACGATTCACTTGTTTTACACCTTTTACTGTCCTTAATTTTTTAATGAGTGCTTCCAATTTTGAGGTATCATCTACCATAACAGTCAGCATACCCGAAAACAATCCGTCATTCGAATCAATATTGATGGAACGAAGCAAAATTCCATTCTCTTTATTGATTATGGAAGTGATGTTTGTTACGATACCAATATCATCATGACCTACAATCCGTAACGTAATAGGATATTGTTTTCCCTGACTTTTACCTGCCCAACGAGCTTTTACAATACGATATCCAAAACGAGCTTTCATTTCACGGGCATTAGGACAATCTTCCCGATGTATTTTAATTCCTCCATTTATAGTCACAAATCCAAATACATCATCACCATAGATAGGATTGCAACATTTTGCCAATTTAAATTCCAAACCTTTCAAGTTCTGGTCTATGACAAGGACATCATCCTTGAACAACTTTTCATCGTTTTGAGGTTGGATACTATAATTCTCGGCACTTCGATACGTAATTTCTTCTCGTACTTCAGTTTCTTTCTTCTGTAAATCCAAATAACGGTCAAGAATATTATTAACATCCAATTTTTCAATGGCTATATCCTGATAGAAATCTGTAACAGTCTTATATCCCATCTTTTTTATCAACCGCATCATGATGGCATCATCATATTCCATCTTTCGGTTTTTGAATTTACGTTCAATCGTTTCCTTAGCAAATTCTGTCTGTCGGGCTTCTATTTCTTTCAATGCCTGACGTATTTTAGTCCTTGCCTTCGAAGTAGTGACAATGTTCAACCAATCACGTTTAGGTGTCTGATTATTTGAAGTCATGATTTCAACTTGATCACCACTATTCAGTATATGGCGAAGTTGCACATTTTTCCCATTGACTTTAGCTCCAATGCATCTACATCCTAATTTAGTATGGATAGAGAAAGCAAAATCAAGAACTGTTGCACCTTTGGCTAACTTGAATAAATCACCTTTAGGGGTAAAAACAAATACTTCATCTTCGTACAGTTCTAATTTAAACTGATCCATCACTTCCAAATCACTACCTGCATTCTCCAATGTTTCACGAATGCTGGTAAGCCATTCATCCAATCCCGTTTCACTTTTTACACCTTTATATCGCCAATGTGCAGCCAAGCCACGTTCGGCAACATCATCCATACGTTCAGTACGAATCTGTACTTCCACCCATTTCCCTTCGGGGCCCATAACCGTTGTATGAAGAGATTCATAACCATTACTCTTGGGTACACTTAACCAATCACGCAACCGTTTAGGATTAGGCATATACATGTCAGTTACAATCGAATAAGCTTGCCAACATTCTTGCTTTTCTTTTTCAAAAGCAGAATCAAGAATTATACGAATAGCAAATAAATCATAAACACCTTCAAACGGACATTTTTGCTTCTTCATTTTTTGGTAAATAGAATGAATTGACTTGGTACGTCCTTTCATATGAAATACCAATCCTGCATCAGTCAATTTTTGTTGAATAGGAGCAATAAAAGCAGCAATATACTTATCACGAGCAGTTTTAGTGGCATTGAGTTTTTCCTTGATATGATAATACATTTCTTTTTCTGTATATTTCAAGGACAGATCTTCTAATTCGGATTTCAATTTATATAATCCTAATTTATGGGCAAGAGGAGCATATAAATAAGCCGCTTCGTTAGAAACCTGTTGACGTGCCTCTTCATTTTCGGTATCCCGAATCTGTCGCATCAAATTAACTCGATCAGCTATCATTATAAGAATTACCCGCATGTCTTCTGCAAAAGAAAGAAGTAGATTACGGAAATTTTCAGATTCGATAGTCGGACTTTTAGAATACAATTCATTGATTTTCACCAATCCGCGAATAATGCCTGCTACATCATCACCAAAATCATTCTGTACGTCCTCTGTCGAATAAAGATGTTGCTTTACTAATTCATGCAACATGATACCTAATATCGAAGCACGTCTCATTCCGATTTCATCAGCTACAATGACAGCCGTCTGCATATCCCGAATAATAGGATTCATACCAAAACTATTCCGGATAAGATTACCTTCCGTTAAAGCTTTAGTAAAATATCTTTTTAAGGTCTGACAGTCAGTAGGATACAATGTATCTCCTGATAAACGAAGTAATTTTTTATATAAAATAAAAAGTAGTTTACGCTCTTCTTCTGTAAAATAAAGTTTATCCTCCATGAGTTCAAAATTTATTTCTTCCGGGGTAAAGTTAGCTTTTTTCTTTCATTATTAATTTGCTTTATCTGTTTTTTTTGTATTTTTGACGAATAAAGAATTTATATCTGTTTAACCAATTTAATATCTATCATCATGATTACACCTGAAGATAAAGTCTTACTTGAAAAGAAAGGCATTTCAGAAGCTCAGATTGCAGAACAATTGGCTTGTTTTGAAAAAGGCTTTCCATTTTTACAATTAGACGGTGCCGCTTCTATAGAAAAAGGCATATTAGTTCCAACTGAAGCAGAATTAAATGAATATCTGAATGCATGGGATGCATATAAAGGAAATGAGAAAAGCATTGTAAAATTTGTACCGGCTTCTGGAGCAGCTAGTCGTATGTTCAAAAATATGTTTGAATTCTTAGGTGCCGAGTATGATCTTCCAACAACCGACTTTGAAAAGAAATTCTTCGATAACATTCACAAATTCGCTTTTTTTGCAGATTTAAATGCTGCATGTGAAAAAAATCATGGAAAGGGAATTGATGCATTGTTAGCAGAAAGTAATTACAAAGCAATAGTATCCAATTTGCTTGAAGCTGCAGGATTGAATTACGGAGCACTACCTAAAGGCTTATTGAAATTTCATAGCTATGAGAACGGTGTACGTACTCCATTGGAAGAACATTTAGTGGAAGGTGCGCTCTATGCTGCAGGAAAAACAGGTCAGGTGAACGTACATTTCACTGTATCAACTGAACACCGCGAACTTTTCAAGGCATTGGTGGAAGAAAAGGTGGATGAATATGCCAAGAAATATGCCATTCAATACAATGTATCTTTCTCCGAACAAAAGCCAAGTACGGATACTATCGCAGCTGATATGGAAAATAAGCCATTCCGTGATAATGGCAAATTGTTGTTCCGTCCAGGTGGTCATGGTGCCTTAATTGAAAACCTCAACGATTTGGAAGCTGATATTGTATTTATTAAGAATATTGATAATGTAGTTCCCGATCGGCTGAAAGAAGAAACCGTAACCTACAAAAAGCTTATTGCAGGTGTATTGGTTACTTTGCAGAAAAAAGCATTCGAATATCTTGAATTGCTCGATGGAGGGAAGTATACACACGAACAACTTGAAGAAATCATCCGTTTTGTTCAACAGGATCTTTGCTGCCGGAAAACTGACATCAAAGAATTGGAAGATGCAGAATTGGTTATTTATCTTCGCAAAAAATTGAACCGTCCAATGCGCGTATGCGGTATGGTTAAAAATGTAGGTGAACCAGGTGGTGGCCCATTTTTAGCTTACAATCCTGATGGTACAATATCACTTCAGATTCTTGAAAGCTCTCAGATTGACATGAATGATGAAGAAAAGAAAGCTATGTTCGAAAAGGGTACGCACTTCAATCCTGTTGATTTGGTTTGTGCTGTTCGTGACTATAAAGGTAATAAATTTAATTTAGTCGATTTCGTAGATAAGGCAACTGGATTCATTTCTTACAAATCAAAGAGTGGAAAAGAATTGAAAGCCCTCGAGCTTCCAGGACTTTGGAACGGTGCAATGAGTGATTGGTCGACAGTGTTTGTGGAAGTACCATTGGGTACCTTCAATCCTGTAAAAACGGTCAACGATTTGTTACGTGAACAACATCAATAAAGATTCTTAAAACGATGGCTAAGCCATCGTTTTTTTATTCCCTATAAAACATTCATTTTTCTTCTTTTGTTAAAAGAATTAAAATTAAAGTTCCTTGTATTGCATAGTACTGTGCTTTTGCATACATTTGTGCCATACAAAGATGTTTATTGATATGAATGTTGATAATGTACGCTCACAAATGCGCAAAGGGATGCTTGAATATTGCATCTTATTGTTGCTCCATAGAGAGGCTTCCTATGCATCAGATATAATTCAAAAGTTGAAGGAGGCCCACCTTATTGTAGTAGAAGGTACACTTTATCCATTACTTACAAGACTAAAGAACGATAATCTCTTGGCCTATGAATGGGTAGAGTCCAACCAAGGTCCTCCACGAAAATATTATTCACTCACTCGTGATGGAGAAATCTTCCTGCAAGGATTAGAAGAATCCTGGATGGAATTAGCCAATACTGTTAATCATTTAAAAAGAAAACAAAACTTACTTCTATGAAAAGAACTTTTACTATAAATTTAGGTGGCATTGTTTTTCACATTGATGAAGATGCATACGATTTGTTGGACGATTATTTAAATAATTTGCGCATCCATTTCAAAAAAGAAGAAAGTGCGGAAGAAATCGTACACGATATGGAATTACGTATTTCTGAATTGTTTAGCAATCGATTGAATGAACGCAACCAGGTTGTTACATTAAAAGATGTAGAAGAGATCATTGCCCAAATGGGGAAACCGGAAGAATTCTCAGATGACGAATCGAATAATGAAAACGAGTCCAACCACAAAACACAAGAAAATAAAGGAGTAAAACGTCTGTATCGAAATCCAGACAATAAAATAATGGGAGGGGTATGTTCAGGTATTGCTGCCTATTTAGGATGGGATGTAACCGCGATTCGTATCATCTTTATCGCAATGTCCCTACCTTTCTTTATGAATGGTCTCATTTTATTGAACTGGATTTCTATATTTTATATAGTAGCTTGGATTATTATTCCTGAAGCACATACTGCTCCTGAAAAGTTATCTATGAAAGGTATGAAAGTCAATGTTGAAAATATCGGTAAGACTGTGACTGATGGATTCGAGAAAGTAGACAACTATGTGAATTCAGGGAAACCTCGTTCTTTTTTACAACGTTTAGGCGAGGGAATTGTTGCCGTTGTGGGATTCTTAATTAAATGCATATTAGTAATTGCAGCTATCTGTTGTACGCCTATTTTATTTGTATGTTTAGTCGTATGTTTCTCTTTATTCTTGGCAGCTATCGGTATAATCAGTTCACTTCCCGAACTCTTTTATGTAAGTATGCCATTTGTTGATTGGTCAGTTATAACATCATCCTCTGTACCAACTTTATTGTTATCCATTTCAGGAATATTAGTTATTGGAATTCCCATTGTCGCTTTCATCCATTTCCTAATGAGCACCTTTGGCAATTGGCAATCCATGTCATTAGGGACTCGCATCACATTGCTTGTTTTATGGCTAATTGCTATAGGGGTAGGATCATTTTTTATGCTCAATTTTGGAATAGCCGCCATACAACATTAACATAGGATTATTGTTATGATGATAATAAAACAATTAAAGAAAAGAAGATGGAAGAAAAGAAAACACTTTATCGTGACACCGATAATCGTATCTTAGGTGGTGTAGCTTCAGGTTTAGCTACTTATATGGGATGGGATATAACACTCGTTCGATTAGCATTAGTATTCTGTCTATTTGCTGTTCAAGGTTCAGTTTTAGCCTATATTTTAGCATGGATCATTGTTCCAAGTAAATACAATCCTTCTGGAGGACTGGGATTCGGCAAGATTTTACTACTTATTATAATTTGTGCATTCCCCGTCCTTTTATTCATGGCTTTGTTTTGTGCTATGTTTTTCGGAATGATAACGGCTTTTTTATAGTCATATCCTTTTCTTTTTGATAAAAAGAACTATCTTTGTAAGCGGAAAATCAAGGTTTTCCGCTTATTTGTTAATGAATAACCGATAATTATAAAAGATATGACTAAAAAAATTTTATTGTTGGGTTCAGGCGAATTAGGAAAAGAGTTTGTGATTGCTGCCAAGCGTAAGGGACAATATGTAGTTGCGTGTGATTCTTATGTCGGTGCACCAGCCATGCAAGTAGCTGATGCCTTTGAAGTGTTTTCTATGCTTGATGGTGATGCACTCGAAGCTGCTGTTAAAAAGCACCAGCCAGATATCATCGTACCTGAGATTGAAGCTATCCGTACTGAACGTTTGTATGATTTTGAAAAACAAGGTATTCAGGTAGTACCCAGTGCTAAAGCGGTAAATTATACCATGAACCGTAAGGCCATTCGTGATTTAGCTGCAAAAGAATTGGGATTAAAAACAGCCAAGTATTTCTATGCCAAATCATTGGAAGAGTTGAAAGAAGCTGCCAAAGAAGTCGGTTTCCCTTGTGTAGTAAAACCTTTGATGTCTTCCTCCGGTAAGGGACAATCACTCGTTAAAACAGCTGAAGATTTGGAACAAGCCTGGGTTTATGGTTGTGAAGGTAGTCGTGGCGATATCAAAGAATTAATTATCGAAGAATTTATTAATTTTGACAGCGAAATCACTTTACTTACTGTTACTCAACAAAATGGTCCGACACTTTTTTGTCCACCAATTGGACATGTACAGAAAAGTGGTGATTATCGAGAAAGTTTCCAGCCAGCAGCTATCGATCCTGAACATTTGAAAGAAGCACAACGCATGGCAGCCAAGGTAACTGAAGCCTTAACAGGTGCAGGTATCTGGGGTGTAGAATTTTTCTTGAGTCATGAAAATGGTGTATACTTCAGTGAACTTTCACCACGCCCGCACGATACAGGTATGGTAACTTTAGCAGGCACGCAGAATTTGAATGAATTCGAATTGCATTGCCGTGCTGTCCTCGGTCTTCCTATCCCTGAAATTACTCAAGAACGAATAGGAGCAAGTGCAGTAATCCTTTCACCTATTGCCAGCAAGGAAGCACCTCGTTATCGTGGAGAAGAAGAAGTATGTAAAGAAACAAACACATATCTTCGTATCTTCGGAAAGCCATATACTAAAATGAACCGCCGTATGGGAGTAGTGGTATGTTATGCTCCTATTGGAAGTGATCTTGATGCTTTACGTAATAAATGTAAAGCAGCTGCAGCTAAAGTAGAAGTTTACTAATTGTAATATACTTATTTTTAAGTATTGTGTAATTTGAAATAAGACTATACTTTTGCAGCATAGTTAGTCATAAAGAATTACGTAAACCACAATTAGTTATTAGTTAATAAACCGTCTTCTTACGTAGTAATTCGTTTGAAGACGGTTTATTAATTTACATATACACAAGGGAAATAGCTCTCAAACAATTTTTTAGCCGCATCCAATTCTTCAAGAGAATTTTCTTTAATTTCTGTAAGTTTGTATGGTAGTCCCATTGCTTCATACTTATGTACACCTAAAGTATGATAGGGGAGTATTTCCAATCGTTTCAACATCCGGTAGTCCTTGAAATGTTCACCCAAAGTACATATATCATCTTCCAAATTGCTATATTGAGGCACTAATACATAGCGCAACCAGAATGGTATATTATTGTTTTCAAGCCATTCAGCCGTTTTCAATGTTTGTTGATTGCTACGTTCAGTAAGTTCACGATGACGTATATCATTGATCTGTTTTACATCAAGAAGTACCAAATCAGTCAGCGACAAAAGTTCAGCTATATATTCATTCCATATACTTCCATTAGTATCCAAACAAATATGGATATTCAATTCTTTCAATCTTCTGAATAAAGGTAGAAGTTCTTTGGCTTGTATCGTAGGTTCGCCTCCACTAAAAGTTATTCCTCCTTTTTTCCCAAAAAAAGGACGCTGATTCATAGCCATACGTAAAATCTCTTCAATTGAAGTTTCTTTACTTTCACCTCCCAAGTCGATAGTATCTGGATTTGCACAATACAAACATCGGAAATTACATCCTTGTAAGAATACCACAAGACGTAATCCGGGACCATCGAAAGTTCCCATACTTTCGTATGAATGTACTTTTATCATATCATTTTCCAAATAAGTTACACAGAGCCAACTAATAGCCCCATGTAACTTGATAACAAATACTACATTTTTTCGTGGAAAGAACGTGATATTACTTCTAATTGATGTTCGCGACTCAATTTAATGAAGTTTACCGCATAACCTGATACACGGATAGTTAGTTGTGGATACTTTTCAGGATGTTCCATTGCATCAAGCAACATTTCACGGTTCAACACATTGACATTAAGATGATGTGCCCCTTTCGTAAAATATCCATCCATCAATGTCACCAAATTTTCAATCCGAGTCTCCATATCTACCCCCAATGATTTAGGTACAATGGAAAAAGTATTGCTGATACCGTCTTGAGAATCACGATAACGCAATTTGGCTACTGAATTGAGAGATGCAATAGCACCATTCTTGTCACGTCCATGCATCGGATTGGCTCCAGGAGCAAAAGCTACTCCTTTGGCACGCCCATCAGGAGTAGCTCCCGTTTTCTTTCCATACATCACATTGGAAGTAATAGTAAGAAGAGAAAGGGTAGGACGTGCATTTTTATATACTGTATGCTTTTTTAATTCTTCACTGAAAAAATACACTAAATCAACTCCTAACTGATCTACCCGATCATCATCATTACCAAACATTGGAAAATCTTTTTCTATGTCAAAGCTTTCGGTCAACCCAATTTCATTACGAATTGCACGTACTTTACCATACTTGATGGCTGAAAGTGAATCGAGTACAATGGAAAGACCGGCTACGCCATATGCCAGATTGATACGCGGATTGGTATCTATAAATGCCATCTGCGCTCTTTCATAGTAATACTTATCATGCATATAATGAATGATATTCATTGCATCATTATACACACGGGCGATCTCCATCAATACCTTTTTGTAATTGGATAGTACTTCTTCAAAATTCAGTAATTCGCCAGTAAGTACAGGTATATCCTTCACCATAACCGTACCCGTATTTTCACATCGGCCACCATTAATAGCCAACAAAAGCGCTTTAGCTAAATTACAACGAGCACCAAAAAATTGAATTTGCTTACCTATAGCTTGATATGAGACACAACATGCAATACCATAATCATCACAATTGCGTACTTCACGCATCAGTTTATCATTTTCATACTGTACAGAAGAAGTATCTATAGATACTTTAGCACAATATTCCTTGAAACCTTCCGGAAGTTCAGGACTCCATAGAACTGTCATATTAGGCTCTGGTGAAGGACCTAGGTTATATAGTGTCTGAAGGAAACGGAAGGAAGTCTTAGTTACCTTTGTACGTCCATCATTAAACCGTCCACCGATGGCTTCGGTTACCCAAGTAGGGTCACCTGCAAAAATATCATTGTATGATTGCATACGTAAATGACGGACCATACGTAATTTAATTACAAATTGATCTATCAATTCTTGTGCATAAGTTTCATCAATCAATCCCTTATCCAAATCATATTGAATATAGATATCAAGGAAAGAAGATACATTCCCAAGTGACATCGCAGCACCGTCCTGTTCCTTAACGGCTGCAAGATATGCCATATATACCCATTGTACCGCTTCCTGTGCATTAGTAGCCGGTCTACTTAAATCCAAATCATAATATTCGCCCATTACTTTAATTTCTTTTAGGGCCTTTATTTGCTCTGCTATTTCTTCACGAAGACGAATAGTAGCATCAGTCATTGGACTTTTTAATTCTTTCAAATCATGCTGTTTGGCTTCAATCAATCGGTCGATACCATAAAGAGCCAAACGACGGTAATCACCAATTATCCGTCCACGAGCATAATTATCTGGTAATCCTGTCAAAAAACCAAGCGAACGAAACGATCGTATTTCTTCAGTATATGCATCAAAAACACCATCATTGTGAGTCTTTCTATAGTGTGTAAATATATCTTTTACCTTGTCATCCACCTCCACACCATTTTCACGACATGCTTTAGCCACTACATTGATTCCACCGAAGGGTTTGATGGCTCGTTTCAACAATTCATCGGTTTGAAGTCCTACAATTAATTCGTTTTCGCGGTCAATATATCCCGCCTTATGTGAAGTTATGGTCGATACGGTTACATGATCCAAAGCACGTACCCCATTATTATTTCTTTCTTCTTCCAGCGCTTCGAGGCATTTACTCCATACTTTCAAAGTTCTTTCAGTTGGTCCTACCAAAAAAGAAGCATCGCCTTCATAAGGAGTAATATTTTTTTGTACAAAATCAGCTACATTAATTTCATAGCTCCATAAT
The DNA here is from genome assembly GCA_015060765.1 of Bacteroides sp. Lineage (GTDB taxonomy): Bacteria > Bacteroidota > Bacteroidia > Bacteroidales > Bacteroidaceae > Phocaeicola. The sequence goes on along the minus strand of SUXW01000004.1, from coordinate 64,587 downwards.
CCTTCCTTAAAAACGTTGTTCATACCTTATTAATTAATATAATACAAATAGAAAATGCAAAGTTACAACTATTTCGGTATATATACACTATATCAGCTCTATAATTACAGAAATATTTCTTTAATCATTAACCTTACACTTACTCGTCATTACATTAATTCACTTAATTCCAACCATCTGAATGTTTTTTCATCAATCAACTCATTCAAAATTGGAAGCCTTTTTGATTTTTCCGTTAATTCTTCAATGGAGAGTTCTCCACTACAGAGCGCTGCTTCTATTTCTGCTTTTTCTTCTTCAAGATGAGTGATTAAAATTTCCAATTCTTCAAATTCCTTTTTTTCTTTAAAAGACAATTTCCTTTTTTCATTCAAACGAACACGAACCGTTTTATCTTCTTTTGCTCTTTCTTGTTCTTTGTCCATCTGTACTTTCACTTCTTTCCAATCCCGATATTGAGTATAGTTACCAGGGAAATCACGAATATCTCCTTGTCCATTGAATACAAGCAAATGATCAACCACCTTATCCATAAAATATCGGTCGTGACTGACAACAATGACACATCCTTTAAAATTTTGCAGATATTCTTCCAATACTTGTAATGTTATAATATCAAGATCATTGGTCGGTTCATCAAGAATCAAGAAATTAGGATTCTTCATTAATACCGTACACAGATATAGTCTACGTTTCTCTCCTCCACTCAATTTGTAAACATAATTATGTTGTTGTTCTGGAGAAAATAAAAAATGTTGTAAGAATTGTGAAGCGGTAAGACGACGCCCACCTCCCAGTTCAATGACTTCAGCAATATCCTGTACCACATCAATGACTTTCATCTGTTCATCAAATTGAAGCCCTTCTTGTGAATAATATCCGAAACGTACTGTTTCACCAATGTCAATTGTACCTCTGTCAGCTTTTTGTTCACCCATCAATATCTTGATGAATGTAGACTTACCAGTTCCATTGTTTCCAACAATTCCCATCTTCTCATAACGAGCAAAAATATAGGAAAAATCTTCCAAGATTTTCAAGTCACCGAAACTTTTATATAAATGATTTGCTTCAAAAATTTTGGAACCGATATACGAAGCCTTGACATCCAATTTTACATTACGATTGTCGAAACGTTGCTTGGCTACTTTCTCGAGATCATAAAAGGCCTCTTCACGATAACGTGCCTTATGGCCACGTGCTTGCGGCATTCGTCGCATCCATTCTAGTTCCGTCCGATACAAATTATTGGCTCGTTCTATCTCTACATTTATGGCATCCAAACGCTCTTGTCTCTTTTCAAGATAATAAGCATAGTTGCCTTTATAAGAATAGATTTGTTTACGGTCAATTTCATAAATTTCAGAACACACACGATCCAGGAAATATCGATCATGAGTAACCATCAACAAACTCAGTTTCCCTTTTTGTAGATAATCTTCCAACCATTCGATCATATCCAGATCTAGATGGTTAGTCGGTTCATCAAGTATCAGGAAATCAGGTTCTGATATAAGGACATTAGCCAATGCTACCCGTTTTAACTGTCCCCCCGACAAATTTTTAATCGGTTGGTTATAATTTCGTATTTTAAGTTGAGAAAGGATTTGTTTGATTTTTCTTTCATAGTCCCATGCCTTTTCCTGCTCCATACGTGTGAGCAGCTCTTCCAATCCCGGATTACCATCAGTTTCCATACACTTCTCATATTCTTTGATGAGCTGTACAATGGAAGTACCTTGATGAAAACAAGCCTCAAGAACGGTCAATTCTTCAGGATATTGAGGATCTTGTTCCAAATATCCTACTTTCAGATCACGCCGATAAATTATACTTCCTTCATCATATCCTTCCTTTCCTGAGAGAATATTCAAAAGGGTTGTCTTTCCTGAACCGTTCTTTGCTATGAGTCCAATTCGTTGTCCTTCGGCTACTCCAAAAGATAGTTTCTCAAACAAGACCAAATCACCAAATGATTTGGTCAACCCGTCTACTTGTAAATAAGGTACCGGCATATTCTTTATCCCTTTATACTATGATTAATGGAATCAATATAATCTAAAATTTCTGAGCGACCGATTTTCTTTTCAGAAGATGAAATGAAATAGGGGGGGAGTTCCTCCCATTGTTCACTGAGTTTACGCAAATATGCATTGACATTGTCTTTTGCTTTTCCTATACCGATTTTGTCGGCTTTAGTAAAGACAATGGCAAAGGGTACACCATTTTCACCCAACCATTCGAAAAATTCCAAATCATTTTTTTGTGGATTATGACGTATATCTATGAGTACAAACAGATTGGTCATCTGTTCGCGTCCAAGTATGTAGCTTTCAATAATACGTTGTATTTTTTCTACTTGTTTCTTTCCACGGGAAGCAAATCCATAACCAGGTAAATCAACTAAATACCATTCCTTATTTACTAAAAAATGATTGATAAGTAACGTTTTTCCTGGAGTAGCGGAAGTCATAGCCAATTTTGAACGATTGGTCAACATATTGATCAAACTGGATTTCCCAACATTGGAACGGCCAATAAAAGCATATTCAGGCAAATTATCCTGTGGACAAAGTTCTACTTTAGTATTACTGATGACAAATTCTGCACTTTTAATTTCCATATACTTGATTCTTATTCTTAATACTTAATAATGTAAGACCCACAAACGTGAGTAATCCGTTAAACATCAACATTTCATAACCAAACTGATATCCTGTCGCCGTATAGACTGCTCTATCGATACCAAAGCAAATGAAAGGAGAGGCTATAGCAACATATGGGACATAACGGTCACGAGGTTGCATACGAGTAAACAAACCGAATACAAACAAACCCAACAAAGGACCGTACGTATATGAAGCTATGATATAAATAGCGTCAATAATGCTATCATTGTTAGCAGCCTTAAACAATAAAATAATTCCGATGAATAAAACCGATATACCTAAATGAACTCGTTTACGAATGGTTTCCGCTTCTTTTTCCGATCGATTACTTATATTTAGGATGTCAATACTGAAACTTGTCGTTAAAGCTGTAAGTGCTGAATCGGCACTTGAAAAGGCAGCAGCTATGATACCTATAGTAAAGAATACCAATATCGATGATCCCAAATGACCTTCTGCAGCAAAGAAAGGAAGCATATCATCTGCTTTCGAAGGTAAAGAAAGTTCTGTTTGTTGTGCCAACAAAAGTAACAATACTCCTAAAGTAAGGAACAATAAATTGACCGGCACAAACGATAAACCATAGCAATACATGTTTTTTTGCGCATCCTTCAGATTCTTGCATGTCAGATTTTTCTGCATCATATCCTGATCCAATCCTGTCATCACGATGGTAATGAAAATGCCACTAATGAATTGTTTGAAGAAATTCTGTTTGCTATGCCAATCGTCAAATACAAAGATACGGCTATGTTCACTTTCGCTTACAACTTGAATCATACCTCCAATTCCTAAATCCATTTCCTTAGCAACTTGGTAAAGTATCAGTCCCAATGCAATTATCAGACATAATGTTTGTAAACTATCCGTCCAAACAATAGTCTTGATACCACTTTTACGAGTGTATAACCAAATTAACAGAACAATAACCGACACGGTCAATGCAAAAGGTACTTCATATATATCGAATACATAATGTTGTAATATCAAACATACCAAATACAAACGGGCAGCAGCACCGATTATTTTCGACAAAAAAAAGAAAGATGCCCCTGTCTTGTATGAATAATTCCCTATCCGTTCCTTCAGATAGGAATAGATAGTAGTCAAATTAAGTTTGTAATAAAGAGGAAGTAATACATGAGCAATAATGAGATAGCCGAAAAAGAATCCTAAACATGTCTGCATATATGTCATATCGGTATTTTTCACCATACCTGGTACCGATACAAAAGTGACACCCGACAGAGAAGCGCCAATCATGCCAAAAGATACAACATACCAAGGCGACTTGCGATTTCCTCGAAAAAAAGCATCGTTATCCGATTTTCGACCGGTAAATCGGGCTACCCATAATAACAAGGTAAAATAAACGAATATAGTCAGCAGAATATAAATTCCATTCATACAAATCATTTGATTTGCAAATGTAAGGAAAATCAGCTAAGTTTGCATCACATTTCTCAAAGAAGATTTCAAGCATGAGTCAACAATATCCATCCATGTTACTGGAAAAAGCAGTGGGGGAATTCGCCAAATTACCGGGCATAGGTAGAAAAACCGCAATGAGACTGGTACTCCATCTGCTCCGGCAAGAACCAGCAGTCGTAGAAACTTTCGGCAATTCCATCATGACCCTGAAACGTGAAGTGAAGTATTGCAAAGTATGTCACAACATTTCTGATACAGAAACATGCCTGATTTGTGCGAATTCCAACCGAGATTCTTCAACCATCTGTGTAGTAGAGACTATCCGAGATGTGATGGCAGTAGAAGCTACCCAACAATTTCATGGTTTGTATCATGTATTGGGAGGAGTCATTTCACCCATGGATGGCATAGGTCCATCCGATTTACAAATAGATAGTTTGATTGAAAGAGTAAAATCGGGAGGAGTAAAGGAAGTGATTTTGGCATTAAGTTCCACCATGGAAGGAGATACCACCAATTTTTACATTTTTCGTAAATTGGCTCCGTATGAAGTAAAAATGAGTGTCATAGCTCGAGGTATATCCATCGGAGATGAATTGGAATATACAGATGAAGTCACTTTAGGCCGTTCCATTGCCAACAGAACAGAATTTACAGGAAATATATAAATATACAACATATGAAAAATCGAATTGAACGACTATTAAGAATCTTGAAGATTTGCTTTATAGCATTATGGGCATTACCTATAGCGTTGATTATTTTATACGAAACCGGAATATTTGCCGAAGGTATCTATACAGACAATGTACAAATGGAATACATTCTGCAATGCATCTGCATCCTCTTAACCGTCGGAATGATTCCTTTTTCATTGCGTCTTTTCAATCTGAACCTGGTTAAGCGTATTAAAGAACTTCCGCTGATGCAAGCATTGGAAAGTTATCTTATTTGGAGTGAAATACGAATATTCTTATTGGCAGTACCGACTCTTGTCAGTACTTCTTTCTATTATCTAACTCTGAATACCACGGGACTTTTTTGTGCCTGCATGGCATTAGTCGCCTCATTATTCTGCGTGCCGACCTACAATCGTTTGCTCAATGAACTTGACTTACCCGAAGACCTCCATGAATAACAAGGAATACCTAAAATCTGACGGATATGTACTTCGCGCTCCCGAACCGGAAGATTTGGTATGTATGTATCTCTTTGAAAATACCTCATCGCTATGGGATGTAGGTAATGCTACGGGACCTTATTCACGTTTTTATTTGAAGCAATATATCGAACAGAATAGGAACGATATCTATAGCGACCGCCAGCTCCGTCTGATGATAGCTAACGGTGAAGAAGTGGTAGGAATCATCGACCTCTGCAACTTTGACCCTTTTCATAGTCGAGCCGAAGTAGGCATAGTCATAGCCGAAAGACATCGGGGAAAGGGAATAGGTAAACTTGCTCTTCAACTTCTTGGTGAATATTGCTTTGATTATCTGGGTATCCACCAACTATATGCTTACATCGATGTAACCAACAAAGTCAGTCTTCATCTCTTTACAGAATGTGGTTACAAAGAATGTGCTCATTTAAAAGACTGGATGCGAACAGGAACGCAATATCGTGATATAAAAATGATGCAAAGAATCAATTCTATTGAAAAATAAATCCTGTCACAAAATTTAATGTCCTCATTGGGTACCACCAATGAGGACATTTTCATTATCAAATCTCTAAATGATTAAATAGTACGATGTACTTCGTGACCTTCTACATATATAGCACTAAACGGACGAGAAGGACATAGGTTTTCACATGCTCCACAACCGATGCATCGTTCAACGTTTATAGCCGGAATTTTAGGCGACTTTGGATCATTTGCATCTTTCGGAACCATTTGAATAGCACCGGTTGGACAATGACGCGCACAATTTCCACAACTTACATGATCGGTATTTACCACACAATTCTTTTCAACAAAAACAGCATGACCGACCTGAATAGCAGATTTTTCAACACGATCAACCAACTTGATTGCACCAGACGGACAAACTTCCGAACATTTAGTACACTCCGGTCGACAATAGCCCCGTTCATACGACACTTCAGGCTGCATTAAATTCATCAATCCCGTTGAAGGACGAAGAACTTGATTAGGACAAACTTGTACACACAACTGACAAGCAGTACAATGTTGGGCAAAATTACGAATACTCTTGGCACCAGGAGGTACAATAGGAGTTTCACGAAGAGGTTTCTGTTTATCGACAATAGTAGCCAAACCACCATCCAATTTCTTTTTTTGTGCATTTGCTACACTCATAGCAGAAACCATTACAGCAGATGTCATAAAAGCACGTCTTCCGTTATCTACATTTTCAGCACTACAAGCTACAGCTTTTTTACGCGGCACGTATTTGATAGCACCCTTTTTGCATTTATCAACACAATCCAAACATACTACACATCTACTATAATCTATAGAATGATTCTTTGAATCAATACAAGCTGCTTTACAATTACGGGCACAAAGTCCGCAACCATTACATTTTTCCGTATCAATAACAGGCTTTAGAAATGAAAAACGGGAGAAGAACCCCAATACTGTTCCTACGGGACAAATGGTATTACAATAAGTCCGTCCGTTTTTCCATGCAAGTATTGACAACACAATAAACGTAACGAGCGCAACAACCAATGTTACACCTCCTTTAATCCACACCTCCGTTGTATAGAATGCGTAACTATCAGCTTGTTCTGCAAAATGAGCCAATAAATTGTTGCCCCATAAATAAAGAGGAGATAACAAACTGGATACCATCCGACCAAAAGCGCTGTATGGAGCCAATAGGGTAAACAAAGAACCTATCCCAGCAATTAGAGATACAACAAATATACCAAGCATTCCATAGCGTAACCAAGTAAGAGGTTTGGAATATCCAAAACGGTTTTTCTTGATTTTTCCTCCCAACCATGAAATGATATCTTGAAATACTCCTAATGGACAGATGACCGAACAATAAATCCTTCCCATTAGCAAAGTAAGGACAATGAGTCCAATGACTACCCCCACATTCAAAGCCAACAAAGCTGGCAAAAATTGAATTTTTGCCATCCAACCAAACCATGCATGAATGCTTCCCGTAAAATCGAGAAATAGCAAAGTAATTAAAGTAAAGAAAACTATCGCAAGGATTCTTCTTATTTTACTGTTCATAGATTTTTAGTTTAAAGGGTTTCTTGTTTTAATTTTTCTACAAAATCATCAATACGATGCAATTGGGATGGGATATTAATCCGTTGTGGACAATGCTTCATACATTGATTACATCCGATACAATGGTTTGCCTGACGTAATTTAGGGACACTCCGATCATAACCTATCAGATAGGCTTGTCGAGCTTCCCGATAATTCGGATCCTGACTATCTTTGGGTACATTACCTTCATTTACACATTTGTTATAATGCATGAAGATAGTTGGTATATCAATACCATACGGACAAGGCATGCAATATTTACAATCGGTACAAGGTACAGTAGGATATTGTAGCATCAATTGGGCAGTTTCTTCCAAAAAAGCCAAATCATCTTCCGATAAATACTCCAAAGGAGAATAAGTTTTAAGATTATCCATTAAGTGTTCCTTATACGTCATACCACTCAAAGCTGTAAGGATTCCAGGGAAATGTCCGGCAAAACGGAATGCCCATGATGCCACACTCATGTCAGGGCGACGTTGTTTGAAACGGCCAACCAAATGATCGCTAACCTTAGCCAAGCGTCCTCCCAGCAACGGTTCCATAATTACTGCTGGTACACCTTTCTTTTCCAATTCCGCATATAGATATTCTGCATTGACATTGCGCCGAGATGCATGTTTCCAATCGGCATAATTCAACTGAATCTGTACAAAATCCCACTTCACATCCATGTTCAGTACATAATCAAACACTTTTTGATCACCATGGAATGACCATCCCAAATTACGGATACGTCCGGCTTCACGTTCTTTCAACAAGAAATCAAGTATTCCATTGTCTATGAAGCGTCTGTTAAAGTCATCCATGCTACCACCCACAGAATGAAGAAGATAATAGTCGATGTAATCCACTTGCAATTCCTTGAATGACTGTTCATACATTTTCTTGGAATTGTCAAAAGAAGAATCACCAAAATTTGACATTTTAGTCGCGATGAAGAACTTGTCACGAGGATGACGCTTCAATGCTATTCCTGTTGCACTTTCAGACTGTCCCTGCAAATAAACCGGTGCTGTATCAAAATAATTCACTCCATGTTCAATGGCATAATCCACCAGTCCATTGACCGTTTCTTGATCGACGACTTCTTTTCCATTATCATCTTTAATCATGGGCCACCTCATACAGCCATAACCCAACAGAGAAACGTTATCACCCGTTAGACTTTTTCTATAAGTCATTCCACCTGTCATTTTTTCAGGAGAAACACTTGTATCGTTTTTTTTATCCGACTCTGATGAACAGCCGCTAATTGTAGTAGCTGCGACACCCATACCCAATGTTTTCAAGAACCGTCTCCGGTCCATACCTTTATTATTCATTTCATTCATCTTGACAAGATTACATAATTATGCAAATATATACAAATTATTTATTCTTGTAAAATTTTTGTTCTTTTTTTAAAAGAATATCATCAAATAGACACCAGCTCTAAAATAGGGACAAGATTAAGGACTGAATAAGGAAATAATAGCTATCTTTGCATCATGATACATGAAGATACCTATAAAACCATCGAGGCTCCAACCGAAGGTATATATACAGAAAAACGGAGTAAATTCATAGCCATAGCCATACCCGTACGTACCATCGATGAAGTCAAGCAGCATTTGGAATATTATCAAAAAAAATATTATGATGCACGCCATGTATGTTATGCATACATGTTAGGGCATGAACGTACCAATTTCAGAGCAAACGACAATGGCGAACCATCCGGAACTGCAGGGAAACCAATCTTGGGACAAATAAATTCCAATGAATTGACAGACATATTAATTATCGTAGTACGTTATTTCGGAGGTATCAAATTAGGCACAAGCGGACTCATTGTTGCCTATAAGGCCGCAGCCGCAGAAGCCATCTCCCATGCTACAATCATTGAAAAGACCGTAGACGAGGAGATTGCCATTATTTTCGAATACCCTTTCATGAATGATGTCATGCGAATTGTAAAGGAAGAGGGGCCTGATATTATTGAACAATCCTACGATATGGATTGTATCATGAGGCTTCGCATCAGACGTTCTCATATGCCTAAATTAAGAGCCCGTCTCGAAAAAGTGGAAACGGCCAGATTCATGGACGACGAATCCAGTCAAGAATAACTTTCTTGAAATTATCCCCAACGGGATTTCATAATATCTTCCAATTTCAACAATTCATCTCTATATTGAGCCGCTTCAATGAATTCCAATTTCTTTGCAGCATCCTGCATTTGTTTTCGAACTTTTTCAATGGTCTTTTCCATTTGATTCTTTGACATATATTGCACGATAGGATCTGCCGCCACATTCACATGTTCAGTTTCAATATATGCTTTAGGAACATCTTTTGTCGACATTTCTTTACTATTCGCCTGATTACCCAATAAAGAACCTCCATAAGCCTTCTTGATCTGTTTCGGAGTAATCCCGTTGGCTTCGTTATACAACAATTGTTTTTCCCGTCGACGATTGGTTTCATCTATTGTCTTCTGCATACTTTCAGTAATCCGGTCAGCATACATGATAACTTTGCCATTAATGTTTCTGGCTGCCCGACCAGCAGTCTGTGTCAATGAACGATGCGAACGTAAAAAGCCTTCTTTATCCGCATCTATGATGGCAACAAGAGAAACCTCAGGCAAGTCCAGTCCTTCACGCAATAGATTGACACCGATCAACACGTCGTAAATGCCCTTACGAAGATCATCCATAATCTGCACACGCTCCAAGGTATCCACATCACTGTGAATGTAATTACAACGTACTTGATGACGAAGCAAATAATCAGTCAATTCTTCTGCCATTCTTTTGGTCAGAGTCGTAACCAGAACTCTTTCTTCTTTTTCTATACATTTCTGTATTTCTTCCATCAAATCGTCTATCTGATTCATACTCGGACGTACTTCAATGATGGGGTCCAGCAATCCTGTCGGTCGGATCAATTGTTCCACCACCACACCTTCGCTTTGCATCAATTCATAATCAGCAGGAGTAGCACTGACATAAATCACTTGTTTGGCCAATTCCTGAAATTCCTCAAATTTCAAAGGACGATTGTCAAAAGCAGATTCCATTCGGAAGCCATATTGGACCAAATTAGTCTTTCTGGCGCGATCCCCTCCATACATAGCATGAATTTGAGGTACACTTACATGACTTTCATCAATCACAATTAAAAAATCATCCGGAAAAAAATCAAGTAGACAATAAGGACGAGTCCCCGCAGAACGTCCGTCAAAATATCGTGAATAATTCTCTATACTCGAACAATGCCCCAATTCACGTATCATTTCCATATCGTAGGTCACACGTTCATACAAACGTTTGGCCTCATACGGCTTACCCATTTCTTCAAAGCGATTCACCTCTTTAGTCAGATCGTCTTCTATCTGATGAATGGCACGAAGTTGACTTTCTTTAGTAGTCATGAACAAATTGGCCGGATAAATTTTATATTCATCAAATTTACCCAATCGAACTCCTGAAATAGGATCAACCTCTTCAATACTTTCTATTTCATCATCCCAAAATACGACCCTTAGCAAGTTGTCGCTATAAGCCAGATAAATGTCCACTGTATCACCCTTTACCCTAAAATTGCCTCTGTTCAGTTCCAAATCATTACGCACATAAAGGCTTTCGACCAATCTTCGTAAAAAAACATTGCGATCAAGTAATTTTCCACACTGAACATCAATCACGTTATTATAGAAATCGGCCGGATTGCCCATTCCATAAATACAAGATACAGAGGAGACAACAATGACATCTTTACGTCCGGAGAGTAGGGCAGAAGTAGCAGCGAGACGCAATTTGTCAATCTCATCATTAATCGCCAAATCTTTCTCTATATAAGTGTCCGTAGATGGCAAATAGGCTTCAGGCTGATAATAATCATAATACGATACATAATATTCTACAGCATTATTGGGAAAGAAATTCTTGAATTCACTATACAGTTGGGCTGCCAATGTCTTGTTATGACTTAATATCAATGTCGGTTTACCAATATTCTTGATGACATTAGCGATAGTAAATGTCTTTCCCGAACCGGTAACCCCCAATAAAGTCTGAGCCGGCATCCCTCGAAGAATACCTTCTGTCAATTGTTCTATAGCCTCCGGCTGGTCACCTGTCGGACGGTAGTCAGAAATCAGTTCAAAATTCATAATGCTTTCGATTTACGTCAGGTAAAGGTATAGTATATTTCCCACATATTCAGATATTCCGCAAAAAATATTCCATAATCAAGTTTTTTAGCATTAAAAAACAAATTGATTATTGTATTATTCGATGGAAAGGCGTACCTTTGCACATTATTTGTTTATAAAATGAGAAAATATACATTATTCATATCCATATTGTGCTGTAGCCTATTCTCATCCTGTGGTGAATATAACAAAGTATTGAAGAGTTCGGATTACGAATACAAGTACGAAGCCGCCAAAAGTTATTTCGGCAAAGGACAATATACGAAATCAGCTACTATCCTTGAAGAATTGATAACCATCTTGAAAGGTACAGATAATGCAGAAGAATCGTTATATATGTTGGCCATGTCATATTACAATCAAGGTGACTATATAACAGCATCGCATTATTTTTCAGGATATTACACTACTTACCCAAGAGGTATTTATACAGAATTAGCCCGTTTCCATTCCGGAAAAGCCTTGTTCTTGGATACCCCGGAAGCACGTTTGGACCAATCCAGCACTTACAAGGCAATCCAAGAGTTGCAATTGTTCATGGAATACCATCCTGAGAGCAATCGGAAAACGGAAGCCCAGTTGATGATTTTCAATCTGCAGGACAAATTAGTTCTCAAAGATTATTTGTCAGCCAAACTATACTATGATTTGGGAACCTATAATGGGAATGCTTCAATGACTGCCGACGGCCAAATCAACGGTAACAATTTTTTGGCATGTATTACTACAGCCCAAAATGCATTGAAAGATTATCCTTATACGAGTATGCGTGAAGAAATTTCCATCTTACTTCTGAGAGCAAAATATAAATTAGGCACAGAGAGTGTGGAAGAGAAGAAAGAAGAACGTATGCGTGAAGCAATTGATGAATATTATGCCTTCAAAAATGAATTTCCAGAAAGCAAATACATCAAGGAAGTAGAGAACATCTATAAGGATGCAAGTAAATATGTAAAGGAATTAAATGAAAATAATTAATCAATAAAAAGTATGGACTATAAGAAAACCAATGCTCCGACCAATACCGTTGTACGCAACATGATGGAAATGTGCGAAGATACAGGTAATGTATATGAAACAGTAGCAATCATTGGTAAACGTGCAAACCAAATTGGAGCTGAAATGAAAAGTGATCTTTCAAGAAAGTTGCAAGAATTCGCTTCATTCAATGATAATTTGGAAGAAGTGTTTGAGAACCGTGAACAAATTGAAATTTCACGTTACTACGAAAAATTACCCAAGCCCAGTCTGATTGCAACTCAGGAATACGTAGAAGGTAAGGTATATTATCGTAATCCGGTCAAGGAAAAAGAAAAACTTCAATAATGCCATGATACAGCGTATACAAAGTTTGTATTTATTGGTTGTAGTTATTCTACTGATTGTTTGCATGTGCAATCCGGTCGGTGACATCATCAGCATCCATAAGGAAGTATCAGAATTCGGTAATTTATGCATCACATTACCCGATGGAACAAAGGATTATGCTTCATGTTCTTTGTTTATTTTGCTCTTGCTATCATCGGTTATTGCATTAGGCACCATCTTTTTATTCAATAAGAGAATGCTGCAAATCCGACTTACAGTCTTCAATTCAATCATATTGATTGGATATTACGGTGTTCTAGTATTTTTTGCAACCACCGTATTGGCCGAAGACACCACATTCAATGCATCATGGAGTGTTTGTTTGCCTCTCATCGCCATTATTTTGAATTGGTTGGCCATCAGAGCAATCGGCAAGGACGAAGTTCTCGTCAAAGCATACGATCGATTAAGATAAAAACAAATAGATTAGATAATTAAAGGTCTGTATTATTTACAGACCTTTTTTATTATGATTTATATACAAAAAAAGAGAGTATTGCTACTCTCTTTGTGACTCCGACAGGATTCAAACCTGTAACCTTCTGATCCGTAGTCAGATGCTCTATTCAGTTGAGCTACGGAGCCATGTCCTTTCATTTGACGAGTGCAAAGATACGCACTTTTTCTGACTTTACAATATTCCTGAGCACTTTTTTTATAAAAAAAAGCATCAGTCCAATGTCTGATGCTTTTCTTATTACGATATCCAATTATGATATCAAATCATTTCAATGCTTCTTTTAATGAAATTGGTCAGCGCTTCACCTTTCAGCATATTATTCTGCAACAATGCCAAATCCACTAACTGGCGGACAATCTTGTTACTGCTTGCATACTTGCCCAAAACAGCTTCTTTCTTGCTTTTCTCATCAGCCAGTTTCTTTTCCACCTTGTCAAGAGCATCTTTGTCGGCTTGCAATATCTCATCCTGTTTCTTACCTTCTTGCTTCTTCTGAAGTTCGTTCAGTTCAAAATTGAGAGTAGCTAAGCCAGTTTCAATAGGAAGCAGTTCTTCACTACAAGTATCATTGACATCCTTTAGTACCTGCTTGACAAGTTTATGGTCAGAGTTCAACACCACATTGAACATATCGGGCATCTCACCATAGAAACTCATTCCAGCCTGGATATTGGCCATTTCCTTCATACGACGCATATATTCGCTTTGAGTTATCATAATGGGAGCACCATTTTCACCCATAGCCTGTGCATCCACATGGAATTCCACTTTCTTCATTTGCGGCAACTGACTACGGAAAACCGATGAAAGGATTTCTTTCTTCTCTGCAGGCAGTTCATCAGCCTTCGGTTCATCCTTAACGATGAGACGGTCTACTACATCACTGTCTACACGGGTAAAACGACACTTTTCCAATTTCTGTTCCAACATGCTGACCATAGCCACATCCAACTGACCATCCATCAACAGTACATTGTAACCTTTATTTTTTGCAGCATCAATGTAGCTATATTGTTCTTCATAATTGTTGGAATACAGATAAATCAGATTACCATCCTTATCAGTCTGATTGTCCTTGATCAACGTTTTATACTCTTCGTAAGTGTAATAATTGCCGTCAGTATCTTTCATCAACGAGAACTTGTTGGCCTTGTCGTAGAAGTCTTCCTGTGTCAACATACCATAATGGATGAAAATCTTCAAATCATCCCATTTACCTTCAAAATCCTTACGGTCGTTCTTGAAGATACCTTGCAAACGGTCGGATACTTTCTTGGTGATGTAAGTGGAGATTTTCTTTACATTCGAGTCACTTTGCAGATAGGAGCGGGATACATTCAACGGAATATCCGGCGAATCGATTACACCATGCAGTAGGGTAAGGAAGTCGGGTACGATACCTTCCACCGAATCAGTCACATACACCTGATTGCAATAAAGCTGGATTTTGTTCTTTTGCAATTCGATGTTGCTCTTAATCTTGGGGAAATAGAGTACGCCTGTCAAGTTGAACGGGTAATCCACATTCAAATGAATCCAGAACAACGGTTCGTCAGACATGGGGTAAAGGTCGCGATAGAACTTCTTGTAGTCTTCGTCCTTCAACTCCATCGGTTTCTTTGTCCATAACGGTTCAGAATCATTGATTACATTGTCTTCATCTGTTTCCACTTGCTTGCCATCCTTCCAATCTTTCTTCTTACCGAAAGCTACCGGAACAGGCAGGAAACGACAATACTTGTTGAGCAAAGCCAAAATACGAGATTCTTCGAGAAATTCTTTACAATCATCATCGATATAAAGAATGATATCAGTACCACGGTCGGCCTTATCCACATTTTCAAGAGTAAATTCAGGACTTCCATCGCAAGACCACTTAACAGCCTGTGCGCCTTCTCGATAAGACTTGGTTACAATCTCCACTTTTTTAGCCACCATAAAGGCCGAATAGAATCCCAATCCGAAATGTCCGATAATGGCGTTTGCATCTTCCTTGTATTTGTCAAGGAAGTCATTGGCACCCGAAAAAGCAATTTGATTGATATACTTGTCTATCTCTTCAGCGGTCATACCGATACCACGGTCACTGATGGTGACTGTTTCTTTTGACACATTGACCTTTACTGTCAAATCGCCCATTTCACCTTTAAAGTCACCCTTTGATGCATAAGTCTTCAGTTTTTGGGTTGCATCAACAGCATTCGACACTAGTTCACGAAGAAAAATTTCATGATCGCTATACAAGAATTTTTTGATAATGGGGAAAATATTTTCTGTAGTAACCCCAATGTTTCCTTTTTGCATAATCTTATGTTATTTACTTGTTTATACTTTAAATACGACTACACCCTTTAAGAGCAAAAAAAATGCCAGACACATATGTCTGACATTTTGGCATAAGCAAACCAGATATTATGGATTTAATTTCATGACAAGGGTATCTTTTTCTGCATCATATACTGCCTTAATGGTGTCACCGTTCTGGATTTCTCCACCTAAGATCACTTCCGACAAAGCATCTTCTATATAGGTCTGAACCGCACGTTTCAACGGTCGTGCACCATACTGTACATCATATCCTTTTTTCGCGATGAATGACTTGGCTTCATCTTCCACTTCCAAATTATATCCAATATTATTTACACGTTTGTACAATTCCTCCAATTCTATGTCTACTATCTTCATCAGACTTTCCATATCCAATTGGTCAAAATTGATAATTTCATCCAGACGGTTCAAGAATTCAGGAGCAAACGTCTTATTCAAGGCTTTAGTGATAATACTACGGGAATGTTCCTTCAAATTCTGTCCTTGCATAGAGGTAAAACCAATACCCTGGCCGAAGTCCTTCAACTGTCGTGTACCGATATTGGAGGTCATAATAATGACTGTATTCTTGAAATCCACCGTACGACCGTTTGCATCAGTCAACCGACCTTCATCCAGCACTTGTAACAGAATGTTAAAAACATCCTGATGCGCTTTTTCTATTTCATCAAGCAGTACAATAGAGTAGGGCTTACGACGTACTTTCTCTGTCAATTGTCCCCCTTCTTCATATCCGACATATCCCGGAGGTGCTCCTACCATCCGCGATACCGTATGTTTTTCCATGTACTCGCTCATGTCGATACGAATGAGCGCATCAGTAGAACCAAACATCAATTCAGCCAGTTTTTTAGCCAAGTGAGTCTTGCCAACACCCGTCGGTCCTAAGAACATGAACGTACCGATAGGACGGTTAGGATCTTTCAAACCGATGCGACTGCGACGGATAGCCTTCACCAACGTTTCTATGGCTTTATCCTGTCCAATCACCTTGTTTTTCAAATCGGCCAACATTCCCATCAAACGTGCACCTTCCGTTTGTGCCATTCGCTGTACGGGTACTCCCGACATCATGGAAACAACATGAGCCACCTGATCATCGTCCACTATTTCACGATTCTCCTTCAATGAATTCTCCCATTTTTCCTTCATCATCTCCAAAGCAACCATATGGGCACTTACCTGATCACGGAAACTGGCTGCCAGTTCATAGTTCTGCAATTTGACAGCTTCCGCTTTTTTGTCTTTCAGTTCTTCCAGTAACTTTTCTTGTTCAACAATTTCTTTCGGTGCCGAAATACTGTTGATATGGATACGCGAACCGGCTTCATCAAGTGCATCTATAGCCTTATCCGGAAAGAAACGGTCAGTGATATACCGCTCTGTCAATTTGACACATGCCAAAAGAGCTTCATCCGTATACGTAACATTATGATGTTCCTCGTAACGTCCCTTGATATTTTGCAGTATTTGAAGAGTTTCTTCCGGAGTGGCCGGTTCTACTATAATCTTTTGAAAACGACGTTCAAGCGCTCCATCCTTTTCAATATTCTTACGATACTCATCCAAGGTAGTGGCTCCAATGCATTGAACTTCTCCTCTTGCCAAAGCCGGTTTCAACATATTCGCGGCATCCATGGAACCGGCAGCCGAACCGGCCCCCACAATCGTATGAATTTCATCGATGAACAGGATAATATCCGGATTCTTTTGCAATTCCTTCAAAATACCACGAAGACGCTCTTCAAATTGTCCCCGATACTTGGTTCCAGCCACCACCGAAGCCATATCCAATGTAACTACACGCTTGTTGAAAAGAATACGTGATACTTTTTTCTGTACGATACGAAGGGCAAGACCTTCTACGATAGCCGATTTACCGACACCTGGTTCGCCGATAAGAATTGGATTGTTCTTTTTGCGACGACTCAAGATTTGTGCGACACGTTCTATTTCTTTTTCACGGCCTATCACCGGATCAAGAACACCTTCTTCGGCCATTTTGGTGATATCCGTACTGAAACTATTCAGGATAGGTGTATCAGCCGTTTGTTTTGTCTGTGCCGAACGAGTCTGCTGACTGTAGGATGTTTGTGAAGCATCCTTTCCTCGGGATGAAAAAGGACCGTTATCTTCCTGAAAATCATCTTCATCCTCTTCATCCAAACCAAATCCCGAATGAGGGTTGTTGACCTGCAACGACAAGGCTTCCAGCAACTTATCGTACGTCACATCATACTTTTCCAAAATATGGGAAGCTTTGTTGTTTTTCTGTTTCATCATAGCCAACAATATATGTTCCGAATCCGCCATCTGACATTTCTGCAACTTCGCTTCCAGAATACAAAGTTTCAGGATACGAGATGCTTCTTCATTGAAATTGACATTATCGCCTTTCGAAAGGATGGAATTATCTTTCAATTCATTTTCAATATCCATTTTCAATTGGATTGGATTTATATCCAAATTATAAAGCACTTTGAAAGCCTTTCCTTCACCTTCACGTATAAGGCCCAATAACAAATGCTCAGTACCGATATAAGAGTTCTGCAAACGGTTTGCCTCCTCCTTGCTATACATGATTATATCGGTCAATCTTTGTGTAAACTGTTTGTCCATTACTACTAATTATGTTCTATTTCCTTACTAAAAGTTCTGCAAAGATACACATATTTTTGAAGTATTTCTGCATTCCATTTTCTTTAACTACAAAAATCGTGCCAAAGTTGACAAACAAATTACTTTTTAAAACGTTCCTAATGATTTGCAAAAAAGATACGTATCTTTTGATCAAACAATACGTATCTTTTGCACGAAAGATACGTATGTTTTTGAGCAGTTTTTTCGACCAAAAAACACACTCAATTTAAGAGTATATTCTTATTATTCTTATATATAATAAGGTGGAATTCCACGATTTTTATAAATCGTTTTCCACAAGCTGTATATAATAACCTGAATTTTAATTAATTATGGAGGATTTTGTTTTCCATATTTTTTCCACGACTACAAATCGGTCCTATAATAATACCAGACAGACGAAAACACTTTATCATTTTTTATCCCATTTATTTCGGTATGTCACAAAATTATTGTACTTTTACATGATTTTTGTAGAACAAAAATAAGTTTAAATTAATATTTGTTTAAATGCAGGAGCAAGACAGAATTATCAAGATTAACATCGAGGAGGAAATGAAGTCCTCGTACATCGACTACTCCATGTCAGTAATCGTTGCACGTGCCCTTCCGGATGTAAGAGACGGGCTGAAGCCTGTTCATCGCCGTATCCTCTATGGGATGATGGAATTAGGTAACACCTCAGATAAAGCTTATAAGAAATCAGCGAGAATCGTAGGTGAGGTTTTGGGTAAATATCACCCTCATGGCGATTCGTCCGTATATGGTGCACTCGTCCGAATGGCTCAAGACTGGGCTATGAGATATCCATTGGTCGATGGTCAAGGGAACTTCGGTTCGATTGACGGAGACAGCGCAGCAGCTATGCGTTATACGGAAGCACGCTTGAAAAAGGTAGGTGAGGAGATGATGCAGGATCTATACAAAGAAACTGTTGACTTTCAAAACAACTTTGATGACACTTTGCAGGAACCAACCGTTATGCCGACACGTATTCCCAATTTGCTGGTAAACGGTTCATCTGGTATCGCAGTAGGTATGGCTACCAATATGCCAACCCACAATCTTTCCGAAGTAATCGATGCATGCGTAGCCTATATAGACAACAACGACATTGATACCGACGGACTGATGCAATACGTCAAGGCACCCGACTTCCCGACGGGTGGATATATCTATGGCATAAGCGGAGTTCGTGATGCTTATGAAACGGGACGTGGACGCGTAATTATGCGTGCAAAGACTGAAATTGAATCACATTCCACACATGATAAGATTGTTGTAAACGAAATACCGTACAATGTAAATAAACGCGAACTGATTGAGCATATTGCTTCTTTGGTCAATGAAAAGAAAATCGAAGGTATATCGTATGTCAACGATGAATCCGACCGTGAAGGAATGCGCATCGTAATCGATGTGAAACGCGATGCCAATGCAGGAGTCGTTTTGAATAAGCTGTTCAAGATGACAGCCCTTCAAAGTTCGTTCAGCGTAAACAACATCGCTTTGGTAGGAGGACGTCCCAAATGCTTGAGCCTGAAGGATATGATCAAATGTTTCGTGGATCATCGCCACGAAGTGGTCATCCGCCGTACCCAATATGAACTTCGGAAAGCAAAGGAACGTGCACACATCCTCGAAGGATTGATTATTGCATCCGACAATATTGATGAAGTGGTACGCATCATCCGCGCAGCCAAGACTCCTAATGAAGCCATTCAAAACTTGATGGCACGTTTCGAGTTGACCGAAATCCAGGCTCGTGCCATTGTGGAAATGCGTCTACGCCAATTGACAGGGCTGATGCAGGATCAGCTTCATGCTGAATATGAAGAATTGATGAAACAGATAGCCTACCTGGAAGAAATTCTGGTAAACGACGAACTCTGCAAGAAAGTCATCAAGGATGAACTCATAGAAGTAAAGGAAAAATATGGAGACGAACGCCGTTCGGAAATTGTATACGCATCCGAAGAATTCAATCCGGAAGACTTCTATGCCGACGATCAGATGGTCATTACCATTTCCCATTTGGGATATATCAAGCGTACTCCTTTGGCCGATTTCCGCACACAGAATAGAGGAGGAGTAGGTTCCAAGGGTAGTGAGACACGTGACGAAGATTTTGTTGAACACATCTATCCAGCCACGATGCACAACACCATGATGTTCTTTACACAGAAAGGAAAGTGCTATTGGTTGAAAGTATACGAAATACCGGAAGGAACCAAGAACTCGAAGGGTAGAGCTATCCAGAATATGCTGAATATCGAACCGGGTGATGTGGTTACCGCTTATCTACGTGTGAAGAATTTGAATGATGCAGCATTCATTAATAGTCATTACGTATTCTTCTGTACACAAAATGGGGTTATCAAGAAAACGTTGCTTGAACAATATTCACGTCCTCGTCAAAACGGTGTCAACGCCATTACTATCCGTGAAGACGATAAAGTCATAGAGGTACGTATGACTAACGGTGACAATGAAATTATCATAGCCAACCGTAACGGTCGTGCCATTCGATTCCACGAAAGTGCAGTACGCTGCATGGGACGAACCGCTACCGGTGTACGCGGTATGACGTTGGATGAAGACGGCATCGATGAAGTAATCGGTATGGTATGTATCAAAGATCCTGAAAACGAGTCAATCATGGTCGTTTCCGAACAAGGATATGGCAAACGTTCGGATATTGAAGACTACCGAAAGACCAATAGAGGTGCAAAAGGTGTTAAAACTTTGAATATTACAGAAAAAACCGGTAAATTAGTCGCCATAAAATCGGTTACGGACGAAAACGACCTGATGATCATCAATAAATCGGGTATTACCATCCGTTTGAAAGTAGCCGATGTACGGATTATGGGCCGTGCCACTCAAGGTGTCAGACTGATTAATCTTGAAAAACGAAACGATCATATCGGTTCAGTATGTAAGGTCATGAGTGAAAATGAAGAGAATGATGAAGATTTGAAGAACGAAGCAGGGGAAAACATTGTTACCATTGAACCTATGACAGATGGTCTTGATACAGAAAATATAATTAATAGTGAAGAATAAACTTGTATAATAATTTAAATTCACAAGAACATGAAAAAAGTATTATTTACAGCTGCTTTATTAATTGGAACTTTAACCGTTTCAGCCCAACAAAATGTGGTAAAAGAAGCTAAATCAAAGAAAGGGAACCCAGTAGAAGCTGCCAAGATCATTGAAGCGGCTTTGACTAATCCAGAAACAGCCAACAATCCAGAAACATGGAAATTGGCAGGTGATTTCCAAAAGGCAATCTATGATGAAGAAAATATGAAACTTTATCTTCCTAATGGAAAAGCAGATACTACCAAGCTTTACAACAGTCTTGCCAAATTGTTTGAATATTACTTGAAGTGTGACGAAGTAGAACAAGCTAAGGTAGCAAGTGGTGAACTGAAGAAGTTGAAACTCAGAAAGAAAAATGCAGAAGTGTTGAAGAAAGTACGTTTGAATCTGGTTAATGCCGGTGGAGATTCCTACAACAACGGTGACTATGCTTCCGCTTTGAAATTCTTCGGTATGTTTGTTGATGTAGCTGAAGCTCCGATGTTTGCAGATGACCTTGAAATGAAGGCAGATACCTTGACTTCATTGTATGCTTCTTATGCATCTTTGGCAGCAAATATGCTGAAAGATAAAGAAAATGTATTGAAGTATGGTAAGATTGGTAAGGAACATAAGGAAGAAGGTTACAGAGCATTGATGTGCATGGCAGAAGTATATGCTGGTGATACTATTCAATGGTTGGAAGTAATCAAGGAAGGTACCCAAAAATTCCCTAACCAAAATTATTTCGTTGGTAACTTGATGGATTACTATTTGAACAAAGGTATGGTAGACGAAGCATTGACTCAAATCAATGAATTGCTTGCTCAAAAGGAAGATCCATATTATTTGTATGTAAAGGCTGTTTTGATGTTTGAAAAGAAACAATACGATGAAGTAAACACCGTTTGTGACAAGATCATTGCTATCGGTGGTGAATTGGCAGCTGAAGCTTATGCTAAAAAAGCAGACTGCTACTTCTGGCCTGCACAAGCTATCGTAGAAGAAAATTCAACCTTGTCTATCGAAGACCCGAAATACAATACCAATGAAGAAAAGATCAAGGCATTGTATGAACAAGCCAAGCCACTTTATGAAAAGGCTAAAGAATTGGAACCTGACAACAAAAACATTTGGGGACAGTTCTTGCTGAATATCTACTGGAAATTGAACAAGGCTGAATACGAAGCTTTGGAAAAAGAAATGGGATATTAATCAGAAATCACCAATAATAAAAAAGGCTGCAACTCAAAGTTGCAGCCTTTTTTATTGTGAAAGAATGAATTATTTACAATACTTTTCAATCAACTTATCCACGTATTCATCTCCTAATTCTTTTGCTTTGGCAAAATTGGCACAAGCGCTATTCTTATCTTCCTTCACCTGGCAATAACCCAACATGCGATAGGCAGCACCAAGTTTGTCATTTAATGATATCGCCTTATTCAATGCTTGAACAGCCTCAGACAATTGATTGAAACGCATATGAACAGCCCCCTTTTCTAGCCAATAATCAGCATTACCCGGTTCAAGTTCAACAGCCTTGTTTATGTCATCAATAGCTTGTTGATACATTCTACATTGAATTTCAGCCTGTTCCCGTTGGAGATAGAAAGCAGCGGTTACGGCTCCCTTTACAACATCGTAAAACATATTGTAATCCATTACAGCTTCCTTATATTTACCAGCTATAACCTTCATTTCTGCACGTTCATAAAAATAAGGAGAAGAACTGGAAGTATATGGCTTGGAAAAACGAGCTATGGCACTATCCATCAAGGCAATCACTTCATTATAATCGACCCCTTCCATATGTTGTTTGATTTTAGCTGCAGAATAGAATGTTTCAGGAGATGCTATTTCCGATTGATTCACTTTTTCATAGCTTTGATAAGCTTCTTCATATTTCTGTTGTGCAAATAGAATATCTCCTTCCAATTGTACATAGAGGGGTTGTGAGGATTCTGCAATAGCCTGACGAATAATTTCCAAAGCCTTATCGTAACTCCAAGCTTCATACGGTTCCTTTCCGTTCAATGCTACCAGATAGGAATAGATATTCTTTGCTACACTGTATCGAGCTTCCGACTTATCGGAAGCAACCACTATAGCCTTTTCCATATCCTCTACAGCCAGAGCATATTTCCCTGCATCACCACCATTCATATATAAAGCAGACCGACGAATGTATCCTTCCGAACTTTCAGGATATTGTTGTAGAAAATCATTAAGAGTCATCTCGTATGCAGCTACATCCAAATTAGATGCTACCATATACAAATAGACCAAAGCCTGTTCTTCCGTATCGGGCAATGCTTTCTTGATACCAATACTTTGCAGGGCTCTGTCATTAGCAGAAAAAGCTGAAATATTCAAAGATGTACCAAAACTGACTCCAATGGCATAACTTTCCTTTTCATCGGATGATACACTCTTTTGAATCATACCAATCACTTCTCCGACTTCATTCATGATGGGACAACTGACAGCTTTATCGTTTGTCTTCAAATCCAACGTATAGTAAAAAGAGTTGTTTCCTATACTATCAACAGAAACGATTTTGCCAGTAGGACAGACGGTCGACTTTTGAGTGGAATAGGGGAGCAGATAAACCGTTTCTCCCACTTTAGCAGGTTGCAAAGAAGCAGTCAATGTTTGCTGCTTCTTCATCATGGGAGTACGAAACTTCACCACATCGTATACCGAATGGACTCCATTGATACTTTCAACAGGTAGTTCCTTTCCATCAGCAGTAATGATTACGGCACGTTCTGCACCTTCAAATAAAGTATAATCGGATAATGCCATCCCATCTTCGCTGATATAAAATCCATTACCGGTTGACTTTATCTTATTATCCTTATCATATGCAACAATGGAAAATACGGCCTTTTTAGCTTTTTCAATCCATTTAGGAGCAGTTTGTGCTATCGTCCACTGAGCGAACAAACCGCAAAAACAAATACAAACAATTCTTTTCATATCAGTTAGTCATTTACTTCAAAACCTCGTTGTCTGATAGCCTCATAAATCAATATACCGGCAGCAACCGATACATTCAAAGACTCTATTTTACCTTTCATCGGAATCTTAATCCATTCATCACATAAAGCCAAATGTTCGTATGGTACACCCGTATCTTCGGCTCCCATAATAATACATACAGGATCGTTATAATTGGCTTTAGTGTAATCGTAATCCCCTTTTTCTGTCGCTGCAACAATTTTAAAGCCACTTTCTTTCAAAAATTTAATGGTATGCAGCAAATTCTGCTCCCGACATACAGGCAAAGTATGCAAAGCACCAGCCGATGTCTTGACTGCATCAGCATTCACACTCACACTGTTTTTGGATGGAATGATGACAGCATCGACACCAGCACATTCACATGTACGAGCTATAGCACCAAAATTACGGACATCAGTTATACCATCCAACATAATCAATATGGGATTCTTACCTTGTTCAAAATAGTAAGGAACCAAATCTTCTATTTTTTGATAAGTTATGGATGATATAAAAGCGACTACACCTTGATGATTTTTTCTGGTAATGCGATTAATGCGTTCAACAGGCACTCTCTGAACAGGTATAACCGTTCCTTTCAATGCAGCAAACAATTCTTTGGACAAATCACTCTGGATATCCCGCTTTATTAGAATCTTATCAATTTCCTTACCGGCCTGAACCGCTTCGATTACAGCCCGGACACCAAAAATCATTTCACTCTTCTCTATCATAATGATTCACTGTTTAATAAAGCCCTTGCATTGTTCAAAGCAGCATCTGTCAGAACTGTGCCACTTAGCATATAGGCTATTTCGTTTATTCTTTCTTTTTCGTTCAATTGGCGTATATAACTTTGAGTACCTTCTTCTGTATCTTGTTTATATACTTTATAATGATTAGATCCCTTCGCTGCAATTTGAGGTAAGTGGGTAATACTTATTACTTGACGATTAGACTTACCCATTTGTTGCATAATCATAGCCATCTTCTCCGCAATGGAACCAGAAACGCCTGTATCAATTTCATCAAAAATAATAGTAGGTAAATTTACAGCTCCTGTTATCAAAGCCTTCAAAGAAAGCATTACGCGGGCAATTTCACCACCTGATGCAGTGGAAGCGACATTTTGCAATGCAACATTCTTATTAGCAGAGAAAAGAAAATTAATACTATCCATTCCATTTATATCCAACTCTTTACGAGGCGCGAACTCAACAGAAAACTGTACATAGGGCATTCCCAAAGGAATCAACAATTCCACCATCTGCTTTTCCATTTGTCTGGCAGCCTTGGTACGAAGTTGACTTAACCGTTTTGCACGAACCATTAAATCCTTATGAATTTCAGCTATCTGTAATTCCAGTTCTTTTATATGATCATCATAAGAAGCAATACGTTCCAGTTGAGCCCGATAATCCTCTGCTACCGCCATCAGTTCCTTCAATGTTGATACATGATGCTTTTGTTGCAAAGAATAAATTAAGTTCAATCTATCGTTGATGTTTTCCAATCGGGTAGGATTGTATTCCACTTCATCTTGTGCACATGACAACTCATGCGAAAGATCCTTCAATTCAACATAGCACCCGCTTAAACGCTCAACCCATTCTTGGGAAGGGGGATATACTCGCGATAAAGATTGAAGGGCCTGTATACTTTCCTTGACAGATGAAATCACCCCCTTGTCATCTCCACACATCAGTTGGTCAACTTTATAAAGAGAAGATTTTATATCCTCTGCATGCCGCAAAGTATCTGCTTCCTGTTCCAAATGTTCTTGTTCATCCTCTACCAAACCAGCGTTATCCAATTGCTCCATCTGATAACGGATATAATCTTCGTCCCTATGAAATTTCTCTACTTGATTCTTTATTTCATCCAGTTCTTGAATTAATTTCCTGTATGTCTTGAAAGTGCTTTTGTATTCGTTCAATTCATGCTCATCATCCGCCAATATATCAAGTACACCAATCTGAAAATCTTCATGATTCAACAACAAATTCTGATGCTGGCTATGTACATCCACCAATTTTTCACCCAACATTTTCATTTGGTTAATAGTAACAGGAGAGTCGTTGACAAACGCTCTACTTTTGCCAGAAGCATGTAATTCACGACGTAGGATACATTCTGTTGGATCAAATTCCAAATCATATTCTTCAAAAAAGGATTCCAACTGGTAAGATGACACATTGAAACGAGCCTCTACCACACATTTGGTTGCACCATTCCGAATGGCCTTGATATCAGCACGTTGTCCCAACAACAGACCGATTGCTCCTAATATGATGGATTTTCCAGCACCTGTCTCACCCGTAATGACAGAAAAGCCTGCATGAAAGTCAATGTCCAACTCTTCTATCAATGCATAATTCTGTATATGAATAGACTGCAACATTGCTTATTTATCTGAACACAATTTAATCTTATCTACTAAACAATCTACAATATCCTTTGCGACGTCCACTTTCTTTTTCAAAGGATATGCTACTACAGAATCTCTATCGATGATGGAAATTTTATTGGTATCCACACGGAATCCGGCCCCTTCGTCATTCATGGAATTAAGGACAATGAAATCAAAATTCTTTCTTTCTAATTTACCTTTAGCATTTTGAATTTCATCGTTCGTTTCTAAAGCAAAACCAGCCAATACTTGATCCGTTTTTTTATTCTTTCCCAAAGCGGCTGCAATATCTTCCGTTGGTCTCAAACGGATGTTCAAATCTGATTTTTCGCGTTTGATTTTAGTGGTAGCCTGTATTTCAGGAGTAAAATCTGCGACAGCAGCACACAATATACCGGCATCGGAAGAAGAGAATGCTTCTTGGGCTGCTTCATACATTTGATGTGCACTCTCTACGTCTATTTTTTTTATTCGAGAGTGATGTACAGACAAGTTGACTGGTCCACTTATTAAAGTGACTTCAGCACCTCTTGAAGCACATTCTTCAGCCAAAGCATAACCCATTTTCCCGGAAGAATAATTACCAATGAAACGTACTGGATCTATTTTCTCATAGGTAGGACCAGCTGTTATGACAATTTTTTTTCCATCCAAATCTTGTTTTTGAGAAAAGAAATCTTCTAAAACAGCTATGATTTTTTCAGGTTCCTCCATACGTCCTTTTCCTACCAAATGACTTGCCAATTCGCCTTCACCTGGTTCTATAATAAAATTACCATAAGAACGAAGGGTATCCAAATTCTTTTGGGTAGAGGGGTGGGCAAACATATCCAAATCCATAGCCGGAGCTACAAATACAGGAGCTTTCATAGATAGATAGGTTGTGATAAGCATGTTATCGGCTATACCATTTGCCATTTTCCCTATGGTTGAAGCCGTTGCCGGTACAATAATCATTGCATCCGCCCACAATCCCAAATCAACATGACTGTTCCATGTCCCATCTCTTTGCGCAAAGAATTCACTTATTACAGGCTTGCTTGTTAAGGCAGACAGTGTGATAGGGGTAATGAATTCTTTACCAGAAGGAGTGATAACTACCTGCACTTCAGCACCTTTTTTTATAAGTCCTCTTATGAGTATAGCCGCTTTATAGGCGGCTATACTTCCTGTTATACCTAATACTATTTTCTTTCCTTTCATCATCAACGTGCTAATCCTAAACCACGAAGCCTGATTTTAGTCAGGACATTCTTGGTATTCAGTGTAAAATCGCCATTCAATATCCATCCATAATAACCTGGATCCCTTTGAAGTACATCCAATACAGGGATTCCCTTATACTTACCAAAATTAAATACTTCAACACCATTGTCATCGTAAACAATACGTCCTGCGAAATCTACATTTTTGGTAAAGCAGGAATATTCGGACAAGAATTTCACGTCATTCTCAAGTACTTCAGGGTAATGATCAAGTTGTGCTTTCAGTACTTCATAAGTGGCACGAGTATCAGCTTCTGCCGTATGCGCATCTTCCAAATTCTTGCCACAATAGAATTTATAGGCTGCCGATAAAGTTCGTTGTTCCAATTTATGATAGATCACTTGTACATCAATGAACTTTCTTTTGTTCAGATCAATATCGACCCCTACACGTAAAAATTCTTCTACCAACAAAGGAATATCAAACCGATTGGAATTGAAACCTGCCAAATCACATCCTTCAATATCGTTTGCAATTTCCTTGGCCACTTCTTTAAAAGTTGGACAATCCATCACATCATCATCATATATCCCATGAACTGCAGAAGCTTGTTCTGGAATATGCATTTCCGGATTGATCCGTAAAGTTTTAGATGATTCATTACCATTAGGATATACCTTCAGATAACAAATTTCAACGATTCTATCTAAATTTATATTAGTTCCCGTAGTTTCCAGATCAAAGAAAACCAAAGGATTCTTCAAATTCAATTTCATGAATAAAAATGATTCAATTAGTCATTCAACATCATCGGCATTAACAACATCAACAAATCTTCATTCTCACCTTGTTCTACTGGTACGATTACACCAGCACGAGACGGATCATTCAATTCCATCACTATTTCTTGTGAGGAGATATTATTGAGAATGTCAATCAAGAACGTAGATTTGAATCCAATATTCATCGGATTGCCTTCATATTGACAAATGAATGTTTCTTCCGCCGACGTTGAAAAATCAATATCCTGTGCAGAAATCTGAATCTGATTGGCATCCAAACGCAATTTGATCAAGCTACTGGATGCAGATGAAAAGACAGACACACGACGAAGGGCACTGATAAACATTTGTCGGTCTATAGTTGCCTTAAATGGGTTGTTTTGCGGAATGACTGAATTATAGTTCGGATAACGTCCTTCAATCAAACGGCATGTCATACTATAGTTTTCCAATGTAAATACAGCATTACGGTCATCAAAGTCAATCTGTACATCACCTTGTTCTTTCGGAAGAAGATTCTTCAACAAAGTAGCCGGTTTTTTAGGAAGAATGAATGCAGCTTTTTCATCACCTTTAGCCGCATAAGTCTTGTTTCTTACCAGTTTATGACCATCTGATGCAACAAAGATGATGCATTCTGTAGTTATATCGAAATAGATACCATTCATAACTGGACGAAGTTCATCGTCTGCTGTAGCAAACAACGAGCGGTTAATACCCGACAAAGCAACCTGAGCATCAAGTTGTACATGTACGGAATTACTACCCAAAACAGGTGTTTGTGGATACTCATCAGCATTCTGTCCCATCAGCGAATACTTTCCATTCTGATACTGTACGGTAATTTCTAATGTGGAGAGATTTACATTAAATGACAAAGGTTGCTCAGGAATTTCCTTCAATGCATCCAATAAGGTCTTGGATGATACGGCGAAACGTCCATCGGTATCACTTTCATTGACTTCCAAGGAAGTACTTAATGTTGTTTCACTATCCGATGCAGTAATCGACAAGGTGCCATCGGTCAGTTCCATTAAGAAACAATCTAAGATAGGCAAGGAATTTTTAGAGTTAATAACACGGCTAACAGCCTGCAAATGACTGAATAATCCAGTACTTGAAACAATGAATTTCATAAGTCGTATATATTTTTATTTTCTATATTTTTTTATTGTTATTTATCAGCCAAAGATAAGGAAAAGTTTGCATATAAAAGAGAAAAAGTTCTTTAAAAATTAGTATAATAAAAGTAAAAAGAGTACTTTCGCAAAGTAAAATCTTAAAAACACGAAAATATATGGAATTATCAGGAAAAGTTATCGCCGTACTTGAAGCAAGAAGCGGTGTATCGAAGACAGGCAACCCATGGAAAGTCCAAGAGTATGTTATTGAAACACATGATCAGTATCCACGCAGAATGTGTTTTGATGTTTTCGGTGAAGATAAAATCAATCAATTTAACATCCAGCCAGGAGAGGAGTTAAACGTATCATTTGATATAGATGCACGCGAATGGCAAGGACGTTGGTTCAACAGTATCCGCGCATGGAAAGTTGAACGTGTCAATGCAGCACAACCAACTCCTGCGGAAGGCGTACCGTTCCCTCCACCTCCTACAGTACCTGTTGATTTTTCAAACAGTGATGAAAAGGATGATTTACCATTTTAAAACTAGAGGCGATGTTTATGCATCGCCTCTGTTATTTTTATGAATTCATACTCATCAAGAACTCATCATTATTTTTTGTGTTTTCCAACTGTCCCTTCAGGAAATCCATCGCTTCAATCGGATTCATATCCGATAAATACTTTCTCAAAATCCACATACGATCAAGCGTGGTTTTATCAAGCAACAAATCATCCCGACGAGTACTTGAAGCTACAATATTTACAGCAGGGAAAATACGTTTATTACTTAAGTTACGATCCAACTGCAATTCCATATTACCCGTACCTTTAAACTCTTCAAAAATCACTTCGTCCATTTTGGAACCGGTATCGATCAATGCCGTAGCAATAATAGTCAGTGAACCACCTCCTTCAATATTACGGGCCGCACCAAAAAAGCGTTTGGGTTTATGCAAAGCATTGGCATCTACACCTCCGGAAAGGACTTTACCCGACGCAGGAGATACTGTATTATAGGCACGAGCCAATCGAGTGATTGAATCCAAGAAGATTACTACATCATGTCCACATTCAACCATACGTTTTGCCTTCTCAAGAACAATTCCAGCTATCTTCACATGACGTTCTGCCGGTTCATCAAAAGTGGATGCTATGACTTCCGCTTTTACGCTGCGAGCCATATCAGTCACTTCTTCAGGACGTTCATCAATGAGCAACATTATCATGTATGCTTCCGGATGATTGGCAGCAATGGCATTGGCTATGTCTTTCATTAAAATAGTTTTACCAGTTTTAGGTTGGGCTACAATCAATGCACGCTGACCTTTACCAATAGGAGAGAAGAGATCTACTACACGAGCCGACAAATTATCTCTACTGTCCCCTTTACACAATTGGAACTTTTCATCTGGAAAAAGAGGAGTAAGGTGATCAAATGGAACACGGTCACGAACCAATGAAGGAACCAATCCATTAATCCGATCGACTTTTACCAGAGGAAAATATTTTTCTCCTTCTTTTGGAGGACGGATATTACCTTCAACCACATCTCCTGTTTTCAGTCCAAAAAGTTTGATCTGAGATTGCGATACATAGATGTCATCTGGAGAAGAAAGATAATTATAATCCGAAGAACGAAGAAAACCATATCCATCAGACATAATTTCCAAAACGCCGTTACCAACAAGAATATCGTCAAATTCATACGGTTTTTCTATTGGTTTCGGTTCATGAATTTGCTGTGATACAGGTGCTTCAGAATTTACATTATTATTTTTCCGAGAATTAGAATGATTGTATGCTTTTTGATTTTTAGGCTGTTGGGGGAAAGACGGATTTTTCATAGGAACCGCTTCCCCTTTAGTCGCTTCAAATTTACCTATCAGTTCGGATGGAAGCTCAAAGTTTTCAGAAGGTAAATCTTCAATAGGTATAAAATCATCAGTACCTTCAGGAATTGAATTCACTTCCAATGAAATAGAATCAGTCGAATCTTTTTCTTGTATAGCAGCCAAATCATCCTTCACAGAAAGTTCTTCAACAAGCTCTTTCTTTTTAACTGATTTTCGAGATTTTTTCTTTGCAACAGGCTTTTCTTTGGGTGCTTCTTCTTTTTCTGCTTCAGGAACAACTTTCGTTTCGTTTTTCTGTTCTTTCAGATCCATTGAAGATACTTCATTTTCTACGTTCTCAATACCATCCGTATGAATGGATTTATTATCTTTTTTAGCTTCTACAGGAGTAGCTAATTTATCTGAAGATGAAGAATTTGCAGTTTCCAATTTGGTCGCTGCATTTTTAGTCGCCGTATACACTTTATCCCCATCTTTCTTTACACTTACACGTGTTCTTTTACGGGATGGCTTTTCCGACTTTTCCTCGTTATTCTTGGCTACTTTTTTAGTCGCTTTAGCAATAGCTTGTTCATCTAAAATAAGATAGACCAAATCTTCTTTCTTATAGGATTCCACTTTCTTTATTCCCAACTCTTTGGCAATAGATTGTAAATCCGACAAGTCTTTGTCGTTTAATTGAATGATGTTATACATAAGTATAGGATTAATAAATAATAGTCTATATATCTTAAGAACAACATCGGGCATAAAATGTCCGATTTCTTTTTCTTAATGATTGTTATTTGGATTTATTGGTTGATAATAATGAACGTAAAAGCTATAAAAGACTCTTCTAAACTTTTACAGGTACAAATATATGACTTTTTTTGTTATCTCACGTCATTTTCATCGAGTTTTTTATGGGTTATTACTAAAAATAGATTAATTTAGCTTCCTAAAAATAATAGTTACAACTAAAATAATTTATTTATGAAAAAAGTTATTTATACAGAAAAAGCACCTGCTGCTATTGGTCCATACAGCCAAGCCATTGAAATCAACGATATTGTATTCTTATCAGGACAATTACCTGTGAATCCGTCAACAGGTGAGTTGGTTGAAAACAATGTAGCCCAACAAACGGCTCAATGTTTTGAAAATATTAAAAGTATTTTAGCAGAAATTGGATTGACTACTGCCAATATCGTAAAAACCACTGTATTTTTAGCAGACATGTCGCTTTTTGCTGAAATGAATAAGATTTATAGTACTTATTTCGAAGGAGATTTTCCCGCACGATCTGCTTTTGCTGTAAAAGAATTACCGAAAGGAGCGTTAGTAGAAATTGAATGCATTGCAACGAAATGATGACTTCGAAATATATATCACCAGGTGGATGGTTTTCTTTGGAATATCCTGTTGCATGGTCTGAATTCGAAGATTCTGAAGGAACATTTCTATTTTACAACCCGAATGAATGGTGTGGCAATTTTCGTATATCTGCATACCGAGATATCGCTAAGGATTATGCCAAGCAATGTGTTGATTATGAGCTAAATAGAAACAAAGAATCAAAAAGAGTAAAAGTAGGAGAGTGGGAATGTGCCTATTGCTCCGAAACATTCATAGAAAAGGGAACATGGTATACATCCCATATATGGATAACCGGACAAGGTAACACATCTATCGAATGTTCATTTACCGTTATTAAAGGCGAAGAATACAGTATAGCTGAAGAGATGATTCGTTCAATCCACATAAGAACGAATAAAGATTTTACCAAACAAGAAATTATTCCTGTACGAGTAATGGAAATAAGTGAAATCAATGATGCTTTTGAATGGACATCTACCACTATAAAGAAAACATTAACAAAAGATTTCACTTCACAAGAATCTGATATCGAACGAATCCAAAAAGTGATGGATCTTGGTACGATTAAATCAGACCAACGTATAGCATGGGAACGTTTAGGATTAGCTTTTGGTACAATCTTAGAAAATGAAATTGACGGAATGAATTGGGTTACAGTTATCGAAGGACGAAAAGAATATGCAGCACTGCAATTCAAACACTCATCGTTACTGATTGATCCGGCAAATCTGCTTTGGGAAAAAATCAAATCCCATCAGTCGTGTAACTTGAGCCATGAATTCGAACAAATAAAAAATAAGGTAGAACAAGTATTAAATCAATAATCCAATAAAAAAACTGTATACAAACTCAAGAAAGAGTAGTATACAGTTTTTTTTAACTTAAATAAATCTAATTAAACATAATATTGATTATATAATTTTTCTATGATGATTTAATAGGTTTATTTTAAGCGTTGTTTCTTATCAAATCAATGAGATTATACCTCTTCAGATTCTTTAGTTTCTTTCAGTATTTGCAATGCCTTGTCCAAAACAGTTGTATCATCTAACATGACCAAACCACCATCAGGTCCCGGTTCCAAATGAATACCTACGCTTTGTCCATTCTTAAAATTTTGTCCGCCAAAAAAATTACGAACTGTTTCAACAGACATATTCAATTCATCTGCAATGCGATGCATACTTCCACTTGGCAAAGAATCTTTTATCTTGCGAAGCTCATTAAATGTTATTGTTCTATTCATAGTATCAAAATTATTTATATTAATTAGATTAGGCTATAAAATTACAAAATTTACTCTACATAAACAAATTATAAATATAAAATACTTGCACACATCATTCCCCACAAAACAATAATGATACAAGTCAGGATAAATGCAGCTTGTAACAAGTGAACATCACTTTTCAAGTAACCACCTTTAGTA
The DNA here is from genome assembly GCA_015060765.1 of Bacteroides sp. Classification (GTDB taxonomy): domain Bacteria; phylum Bacteroidota; class Bacteroidia; order Bacteroidales; family Bacteroidaceae; genus Phocaeicola. The sequence continues at coordinate 29,974 of SUXW01000004.1, read as the reverse complement.
TATTTGTTGGATACATAGCAATTAAAACCAAAATATCGTTTTCTTACCATACGGTATAATACATATATACCCAATCCTACCAAACATCCATCAATAATACCAAACAATATATCACCACAGTAATGAACCCCTAAATAAATACGAGAATATGAATTCAAGAGAGCCCATATCAATAAAATGAATGATAGAATTTTGTCCTTTATTAGCAATGAAACAAATATAGCTACTGCAAAGGTATTGGCAGCATGACTGGATATAAATCCATAACGTCCTCCTCTATAACCATTTACTATGTCCACGTTATACATTAAATCCGGGTCTTGCGTTGGTCGGAAACGTTCAAAGAAAGGTTTACATATACCGGACGCTATTTGGTCAGCCAACGTAATCACCACAGCAAGTGCCAATAATATCAATAACGATTCTTTCAACCGATTATTGCGAAATATGACATAAGCCAAGATTACAGCCAATGGAATCCATATATAGGTACTTGTTGCTACCCACATGAAACCATCCATCCAAAGGGAGTCTCCTCCATTTAGTTTAAGCAACAATTCTTTGTCAAAATCTATATATGGCTGTATTTCCATCTAATTATATAATTTCAATAACATTAGAAGGAATCCAACCTACATTTCCATCTTCCAACTGTATTTCCTTCCATTCTTTCATCGTATTATCCTTGATCATCACCTTACGACCTTCGTGCAAAATGAATAAATCCGTTCCTTTTTCATTGGGTGTACTTTTAACCGTTACACTTGGCGCCATGATTATACCGTTTTCATGCTTTAACATTTCATTTTTTTGAATGGAAGCAAAGATATTAGAAACAACACATAATAGAAAGAAACAAATGGCAAGTATAAATCCGACTTTTTTCAAAAGAATTTTTTTACTGAAAAAATACAATACAATTCCCAACAACATGAAAATGAAAAAGAAAATAGCTAATTGGCTCCATCCCTTTTCATTCATTGCATTGGTCAATAATCGTATCCATGTAACAAAAAACATTTCTCTGACAGGTGTTATCTTATCCACTGTTTTACTTTGAGCAAGTTCCAAATTGAATCGAATATCTTCATCACCTGGTTGAAGAAGCAAAGCCTTTTCGTAATTCAAGATAGACTTGGCTATCTGATCCATTTTATAATAACTACTTCCCAAATTGTAATAAATATCAGCCGATTCACCTTGAGTCTCCAACAATGTTTCATACATATCTATTGCTGTAGCAAAATCATTATCAATGTAAGCGCTATCAGCTTTTTCTTTTGTTATTTCAGAATGGGTTTGTATGGTTTCTTGTGCTTGAGCAAAAACAACAAACGAAACCAATAATAAACTCCATAACAAATACATTCTTCTCATCTTAACAATCTCCTTTCCTTAACGTTTGATAATGTTTTCCATCTTACTTATTACATCAATTGCAGACGAATAAATTTTATCCATTGCTTCATTTTGATTACCTGGAGCAAAACGGGCAAATTCACACTCATTCAATGTGGTAATGAAAGCCTTGACAAGTTCTTCCGGGACATGATGGCCTGCTAATTTTTCCTCAATATTATCTTTAGAAAGCAACGATACCGGGATGTTCAATTTATCACTCATATATCCCCACATAGCTTTAGAAACTTCATCATAGAATGCACTGTTTTGGTTTTCAGCCATCAATTTTTCTGCACGCTTCATGCGCTTGATTGCCACCTTATTAGCCTTTTTGTTTCGAACTTTTGCCACATTGGCATTTTCAATTGCTTGCTTACGATAAATAATCATAAATACAACGAATGCTACAAAAGGAAGAATATACCACATCCAATAAGCAAATGATCCATAAAAGAAATCATCTTTTTTACTATATGAAGTATCGCCCATTTTAATGTAACGTATATCTTTACCCAAGACTTTCAAATCTTCCTTATTTGTAAAATTAGCGACAACTTGTTCCGCATTCCCCTCTCCTTTTTCCACATTCAATGAAAAAGGTTCAGTTCGAAGAGTCTGATACTTTTGAGTTTTCAAATTGAAGAAAGAAAATTCAATCGGTGGAATTGTATATTCACCGGCATGACGAGGAATAGCCAGGTATTCAATTACCTTATTACCAGCTAAACCTTCTCTTGTCAATGTAAACTTATTATCTACTTTCGGATCATAGATCTCAAAGTCCTGTGGAAATGCCACTTCTGGAGTGTTGATAAGTTTCATATTACCTGCACCAGAAATGACAAGTTTGATAGTAACCGCATCATTGGTTTTCAATTCATGAGTACTAATAGATGAATCGAGAGTAAACAATCCCACAGCACCTGAAAAATCAGCAGGTTTTCCTTCCGGCAATTCCTTTACATGAATGGTTAGTTTGGGAGTAACGATATTTTTCTTAATTTCCCTACTACTTCCACCACTGAATATATCAAAAGGATCAGACGAAGGAATGATTTCAGTTACAACACCTTCAAAAGTAATGGATGGAATTTCCAATTCACCCGACTGTTGGGGAAACAATACATATTGACTATATACTGTAGTACTATAATTCCTACCATTGTAATGTTCAAGTGTCCATTGTTTCTGACGTGGCAGTTCCACTTCTTGAGTATGGAAACCTTTCAAATCGGGCATATCCCCTCTTAAACCAGTCAGATTTACCAAAGTATAAATCTTATAAGTCAACAATAAAGCTTCTTGCTCATACACATTGGTTTTACTTGCTGTAGCTGTAATAAACAAATCTTTATTGGTAATTTTCGAACCAGCAGACGATGTATTTCGTGAAGACGAACTACTTGTACCCGAATTTCCACTTTGGTCTGGAGGAAGTACCTTAATCTTCACTGAATTGGAAATATAAGGATTGCCATCAACTACAACTGTAGCACCCGGTATAGTATAGTCTCCCTCCTTTTCAGCCATCAAAATATATGTAAAGGTGATGGAAGTAGTTGTCGTTTCTTTTCCGTTGATGCTCTGCATACTGACGTATTGAGAACGACTGGGTCCCATCAACACATCAAATCCTTGAATATTAGGAGCCCTAAAATCTCTGATTTTTTGAGAATTGACCGTAAATGACAATCGAAACTGATCACCGCTGACAACTACTTCCGGTGCATCGGCTGTAAAAGAAATATTTTCATCAGCCCATACTCCTACAGCAGTAATCACACATATAAACAAGAGTATTATTTTCCTCATTTTCATTATTTCATTTAGTTAATTACCAATCTTTATCCAATTTCTTACCTTGAATCTGTATCTGTTTCTTTACTTTATCTTGAACATTCTTTTCATCCTGCATTACAGCATTCAACAATTGTTGGGCATTTTCTTTAGACATTTCATTTTTATTCTGTTGATTCTGTTGCTGTTGTTGTTGCTGGTCTTGCTGCTGGTTTTGCTGCTGTTCCTCTTTCTGCTCTTCCTTTTGTTCCTTTTTTTCTTCTTGTTGATCCTGATTCTGCTGCTGTTGCTGCTGATCTTTCAACATTTTTTGTGCCAAAGCCAAATTATAACGTGTCTCATCATCCTTGGGATTGTTTCGGAGAGCTTCTTTATATGCTTCAATACATTGAGGATATTGTTTGTTGACATGAAGGATTACCCCTATATTATGATGTATTTCGGCCAATTTATTCTTGTCTTTTTCTATTTTGGATACAGACTCAAACAATTCCATAGCTTCGTTAGCCTTTTGTTGCATCAAAAGAGAATTAGCCAAATTGAACATCGCATCCGTAGATTTCGGATCCATTTCCAATGCTTTCCTATAATCAACTTCCGCTTTAATGAACAAACTATCTTTATATAGTTTATTACCACTTCTCACATAATCCCGTCCTGTTTTTTGAGCAAAACAGTAAGTAGCAAGACATATGAAAAAAAATAAGATATTTATTTTTCGTAACATCATCATTTCTATCATTTAAAAAGTCTGACATTCTTGAATAATGGATTCTTCCGATCCAAAATCAACATTTCAACAACAAGCAAAATAAGAACCAACCAAGCCAAACCTTCAAACTGTTCATCAAATTCAGTAAAAATCTGACTTTCTACATCTGATTTAGCCAATTTCCCTATTTCGTTATTCAACATTTTTTCTGCTGAATTTGAATTATCTACACGAATATAAAGTCCATTACCTGCTTTGGCTATTTCTTGACACATCTGCTCGTTCAAACGGGTAACAATTACATTTCCATCTTTGTCACGACGAAAATCATTGCTTCCTCTTTCAACAGGTATAGGAGAACCTTCGGGTGAACCAATACCCAAAATAAAAACCTGCATATTTTTTTCTGCCGCTTCTTTTGCAGCCTCTAATGCTCCACCTTCGTGATTTTCACCATCGGTTATAACCACAATGGCCCGCCCTACTCCTTCATTCGGAGTAAAACTTTTCATAGCTAAACGAATTGCTGCACCAATATCCGTACCTTGAGTCGTTATAAGCGACGGAGTGATACTTTCTAAAAACATTTTAGCCGAAATGTAATCGCTGGTTATCGGCAATTGGGTAAATGCCTCACCTGCAAAAACAATCATACCGACTTTATCATTATTGAATGTATCTACCAATCTGGAAATCATCTTTTTAGCCTTTTCCAGACGACTTGGAGCAACATCTTCGGCCAACATGGAATTTGATATATCCAATGCTATCACCGCTTCTACTCCACTTCGCTTGACAGTTTCCATCTTCGAACCAAATTGAGGACGTGCCAACATTACAATAACTAATGCTATAGTCACAAAAAGAATCCAAAACTTCAGATTTGGCCGGTATTTGGAAACAGTCGGCATTAATTCTTCCAATAAAACCGGGTCACCATATTTTTTTAAACGTTGACGACGGATATAATTAGCATAAAGAAACAGACCTACCAATAATGGAAGTATGAGAAGCAAATATAAATAATCCGGATTTGCAAAACGAAACATAATTCTACTTATTTAGGGTATTTTCTTCAATATCGTATTACGCAATATAATTTCAATCAAAACACAAAGGAATGCTATCCATGCAAAGATTTCAAATTCTTCTTCCCGCTTACTGAATTCCTTGACATTCAGCTTGGTCTTTTCCAATTTGTCAATTTCTTGATAAACTTGCTTTAATCGGTCGTTACTGGTTGCACGGAAATAATTGCCGTTAGTCGTTCCTGCAATTTCTGTCAAAGTTTGTTCATCAATCTCTACAGGCACATTGACATATTGTATACCCGCATATGTTTGCATGGGATAAGGAGCTGTACCATTTGTCCCCACCCCAATGGTATATACACGAATACCAAATTGTTTCGCAATTTCAGCAGCAGTCAACGGAGAAATATCCCCTCTATTGTTACTACCATCTGTCAACAGGATTATCACCTTGGATTTTGCCTGACTGTCTTTCAATCGAGTCACTGCATTAGCAATTCCCATACCGATAGCCGTTCCATCTTCAATCAGTCCTCTTTGAGCAATATCTCCTTTAAGACCTTGAAAAAGGTTCAACAATACGGCATGATCGACGGTCAACGGACATTGGGTAAAACTTTCGCCTGCAAAAATTGTCAGACCGATATTGTCATTCGGACGACCATTAATAAATTCTGCTGCCACTTCTTTAGCTGCTTCCAATCGATTAGGTTTCAAGTCTTCAGCCAACATACTGGTAGAAACATCGACAGCCAACATGATATCAATACCTTCGATTTCTGTATTCTGCCAGTTATCCGTAGTTTGAGGACGTGCCAATACCAATATTATCATGACAATGGAAATGATACGCAATACAAACGGTGCGTGAAGCAGGTATATTTTCCAACTACCAGGTGCTTGAGCGTACATCCTGGTGGTTGAGACTTGAATTGTAGGTTCTGTTTTCTTCCTTTTGAATATATACCATACCACATAAGGTATAAGTAATATCAATAGAAACAAATATTCAATATTAGCAAAAACCATTTCTTTCAACATTAAAGATTAAAGGAGATAATAAATATCTCTTACAACATAGAACAAAAGAACAAGTACAATTACCAGAATGAGACCTATTCCCACCATCAGCGCCATCCGTCCTTGTTTAGAACGCTTTTCTTCGATGGTCACTTCAGTCGGTTCAAGTTTAGCATTCGGATCGACTTCTATTTTTGTCTGATTAATGAAATCTACGGCATTAACCAAATTCATGTCATTTTCATTCATCAACGGTGCATGTTTGGCAAATTTCACCAAATCGGCAGTCTGAAAGAGATCTTTCAATTCACGAATAGATTCCTTGTCTTTTATTTCAAGCAATTTATCTATAATTTCTCCGGAAGTCATTTCCATTGCATTAAATCCGAAACGATCCGACATATAGGTACGAAGTACATCTGTCAGTTCCGTATAATATTCTTTCGGATTGTTCATTCGCATACTTTTATCAGACTTTATCCGTTCAATGTCTTGCAGTGCCTGCATGTGCGCAGGCAATTTGGGTTCAATTCTGATTTTTTTGATGATAGGTTTATTGTCCTTAAGACGGAGATACAAATAATACCCCAATCCCCCCATAGCAATCATCAATAAAGCAAGCCAGAAAGCAGTAGATATATCCTCCCATTTGATAGGTACCTCACGAATACTTTTAGGACCATAAAATTGATCAGGATTCAATGTATCAACCGGTACAGAATATACTTTCAAAGCCAAGGCTTTGGAATGATACGGCTGATTGTCAACCAACACTTCAAAAGGAGGAAGATAATACAGAGCTGAATCAAAGGAAGTAACAGTATATTCCTGCTTTACAAGCATCCGCTTCCCATTATTCAAATATTGAGTATCGGGTTTGGCTATATCCAAAACTTCCACGCCGTTTACGATAGTGTCTCCTATAAAAGGCATCTGAAGTTTTTGGCCTGCGTCAAGACTAACTTCCAACTTAACTTTAGTCTGTTCACCAATCAGCAATTGAAGGGAATCTATACTGGCATCAATTGTAACCTGTTGGGCAGAAACTTGAAGAGAAGCCATCCATCCCAAAACAGCAAAGGCCAACACTCTTAAACGTAACAGTTTCATTTTCATCAACTTCTTTTTGCAAATAAATTAAGTAATGACTTTACATAATCTTCATCCGTCCGAATTGAAACAGAATCAACATTACTTTTAGTAAATGTCTCGTTCAACGAATTCTGACGTTCTTTCCACCATGCATGATGAGCATTTCTCAATTTTACCGATGAAGTGTCAATCCATTGCTCATATCCAGTTTCGGCATCACGTACTTTCATCAAACCCACATCCGGCAATTCGGCCAAGCGTCTGTCATAAACTTGAATTGCCACCATGTCATGTTTGCGGTTGGCAATAGTCAATGCATTACGAAAATCGTTGTCATCAATGAAATCACTGAGGATAAAAGTATTACAGCGTTTTTTGATGACATTGGTCAAATATTCAACAGCCATTTTGATATCAGTCCGCTTGCTTTCAGGCTTAAAATCGAGCAACTCACGGATAATGTAAAGAATATGCTTACGTCCCTTCTTCGGTGGGATAAATTTCTCTATCCGATCAGAGAAAAAGATAACCCCTATCTTATCATTGTTTTGGATAGCAGAAAAGGCCAATGTAGCGGCAATTTCCGTTACCATATCCTTTTTCATTTGCTTTACCGTACCAAAATCCAAACTGTTAGAGACATCGATCAGGAGCATTACCGTCAATTCGCGTTCTTCTTCAAACACCTTTACATAAGGCTTGTTATAACGCGCGGTTACATTCCAGTCAATATCACGGACATCATCTCCATACTGGTACTCTCGGACTTCAGAAAAAGACATACCTTTCCCTTTAAAGGCCGAATGATACTGCCCTGCAAAGATATTGTTAGAAAGACCACGAGTCTTGATTTCGATTTGGCGAACTCGCTTTAATATGTCACTTGTTTCCATACTGTTGTCAGGAAAACCGATTAGGGTACTTCTACACTATTAAGAATCTTACTTACTATTTCATCAGAAGTCATATTCATTGCTTCTGCTTCATATGTCAAACCAATACGATGGCGAAGCACATCATGAGCCACCGCACGTACATCTTCCGGTATTACATATCCACGACGTTTGATGAAAGCATAACTGCGTGCAGCCAAAGCCAGATTAATGGAAGCACGTGGAGAACCACCGAATCCAATCATATCCTTCAATTCCTTCAAACCGTATTTTTCAGGATAACGGGTAGCAAACACGATGTCAGCAATGTATTGTTCTATTTTCTCATCCAAATATACTTGACGAACAACCTTACGAGCTTCGATGATATCTTCCGACTTCAAAATTGGACGAACTTCTATCGTTTCTCCGCTAATATTCTGACGGATAATCTTCTTTTCTTCTTCCAATTTCGGATAGTCAATCACTACTTTCAGCATAAAACGGTCTACCTGAGCTTCAGGGAGTGGATATGTACCTTCCTGTTCAATCGGGTTCTGGGTAGCCATTACCAAAAACGGTTTCGGAAGTTCGAAAGTTTCTTTACTCAATGTCACCTGACGTTCTTGCATTGCTTCAAGCAAAGCACTTTGTACTTTCGCCGGTGCACGGTTAATTTCATCAGCCAAAACAAAATTAGCAAAGATAGGTCCACGTTTAGCAATAAACTGCTCATCTTTTTGGCTATATATCATTGTACCGATAACATCGGCAGGCAACAAATCGGGAGTAAACTGAATACGACTGTATTTTGCATCAATAAGGGATGCAAGTGTCTTTATCGCCAATGTCTTTGCCAATCCCGGAACACCTTCCAATAGAATATGTCCGTCCGACAACAAACCAATTAACAAGGATTCTATCAAATGTTTCTGACCAACGATAACCTGGTCCATACCAGTCATCAAGTTTGTTACAAACGCACTTTGTCTTTCAATCCGTTCGTTCAATTCACGAATATCAATAGCTTCTGCCATAAGTCTATATTTTAAATTATTTCTATTATTTCCTATTTAATCGAAAGGAGAAAACACCCTTTACAATATTGGTTTCAAAATTACGGTAATTAATTAACAGGCACAACATTTTTTTATTAAAAATCCCAAGGAATCCATCTAAATTTCCATAGTTAGAACTAAAGAAATTTAAAAAGGATGTAATACTACAAATAAACACACAAAAAAAGCGTCATTCTGAACTTTATAAAAGATCTGTAAACATCAAATGTACAGTTCCTTTTGCTAAATTCAGAATGACGCATCCAATGAGGAGCTTTTCAAGAACTCCCTCCCCTATTCTTATTTTCGTTCCAATTCAGGAATCAACAATTTAGTTCCTTTAGGAACATTGTTGACATTCTTGATATTCTTTTCGTTATGCTTAGCTATATAAGGCCAGAAATTCTTTGAGCCATAGAATTTTAGCGATGCTCTTATAAGCGTTTCTCCATCTTCTAATGTATAAGTTGTTTTCGTGCCAACAATCCGATATTCCGTAGTATCCGATAAAGAAGCGACTTTTTCTTGCATTACAACCGGTTGTTCATCAACAACCACCTTCTGCACACTATCTTGAACTTCATTCGTTTCATTTTCCTTCACAGCAACCGTATCAACAACCACTGTCACTTCATCCGCAACGGCAGAAACCACAACACTTTCAGATGGACGGAAAAGCCAATATAATCCAGCCAATATGATGATAAATAAGATTATAGTCACCACAATCCACATCTTTGAAGTCTTTTCTTCCTCTTTCTCTTCCGGAGTGTCATTCATCTCTTCAATTACATCCGGAACTGAAATCTTAACGCTATCATCCGCAGATTCTTCTATCATTTCGTCTACGACTTCTTCTACCACTTCTTCGATTTGTTCCTCTATCGGTTCCTTTCCAACAGATTCTTCTACAAATTCTTCTGCCGCAGCTACAACCTCTTCTGCTACATCATCTTTCGAAGGTTCCTCTATAACATCCTTTACAGATTCCGCTTCCGGCTCTTCAACGGTTTCTACTACGGTAGCAGCCACCGATACAGGTTCTTCCACAGGTTCTACTTTTTCCATATCATTTTCCACCTGTGGCTGACCTTCATCCAAGTTTACACCTTCGTTAATAATAACCGTCTCAAAATGTGCAAATGGTTTGTTGATCAAATCCTTCAGTGATGATTCCGGAGTAAAGGAAACTTTATTATGTCCTTGTATTTCAATACGTTCTCCTGTATTTACATCGACGCTTTCACGACTATCAACGCCTATCAATTTAAATGTACCCAAGCCTTTCACTTTGACATACTTTTCTGTTGCCAAAGCTTCCTCAACCAATTCAAAAACACCTTTGACAAAAAGCTCTGCATCTTTTTTATTCATGCTATGCTTTTCTGCCAAAATATCAATCAAATCTTGTATTGTTATTTTTTCATTCATATAGGAAGAGGAATTATCATTTAAACTTTTCTTTAAGGCTTGCACTTGGTTTATACGACAAAACCAATTTAGGAGGAATCAGCATCCGCTGTTGGGTAGTAGGATTAACCGAAATACGTTCTAATTTCTTTTTCACCTCAAAAGTTCCAAACCCCTGAATTACAACAGTTTTTCCATTTTGCAACTCTTGTGTCATTAAATTTAAAAACGAAGAGACAAGCTGACTTGCATCTTTATTGCTCAACCCAGTCCGTTTGGACAATTCTGATATGAATTCTTTGTTATTCAACGTATTAACTTTTAAATTTGACGCGATATTAATGAAAAAACAAACAAAAACCAAATATTTGACTAAAAAAATCAAATCACCCTTCCGTAAAGATCAAAATCATCGGCATCCGTTATTTGAACATAATAGAAACGACCGATAAAAAGGCGTTTTTCTTCCGATTTGATAAGCACTTCAGGATCTACTTCTGGAGAATCAAACTGTGTTCTTCCAATGTAGTATTCCCCTTCCTTACGATCAATTATCACTTTGTAAGTCTGTCCTATCTTAGCATGACTTAATTCGGCAGATATTTCCTGTTGGATAGCCATCAACTCATCTAACCGACGTTGCTTGATTGATTCTGGAATGTCATCTTCGTATTCCTTTGCCGAGAAAGTACCCTCTTCTTCCGAATAGGCAAAAGCCCCCATCCGATCAAATCGAGCCTTTCTGACAAACTCCTTCAATTCTTCAAAATCCTCATCCGTCTCACCGGGATGTCCCACCATCAAAGTCGTACGCAAATGAATACCCGGCACTTCTTTTCTGAACTTTTCGATTAAATCGTATGTTTCCGTTTTCGTAACATGCCGACGCATTTTCGACAACATCTTGTCACTGATATGCTGCAATGCTATGTCCATATACTTACATACATTGTCATTTTCGCGCATAACCCTAAACAAATCCTCAGGGAAATGCGCCGGATAAGCATAATGAAGACGAATCCATTCCACACCAGGAATCCGGGCCATTCTTTCGATTAATTCGGGTAATTTCTGAGTATGATAAAGATCCAATCCGTAATAAGTCAGTTCCTGTGCAATAACCTGAAACTCTTTCACGCCCTTGGCAACCAACGATTCCACTTCTTGAAGAACCTCCTCCATCGGGCGAGACACATGTTTTCCTGTTATAATGGGAATAGCACAATAAGAGCAAGTACGGTCACATCCTTCCGAAATCTTCAGATAAGCATAATGTTTGGGGGTAGTCAACGTCCGTTCCACCGCATATTCCGGTTGGTATGCTTTACCCAAATCATTCAACAATTCATTCCAATTGAACTTACCATAAAACTTGTCCACACTTGGAATTTCCACTTCAAGTTCCTTCAGATAGCGTTCAGAAAGACAGCCCATTACGTACAATTTTTTCAGTCTTCCTTCCTCCTTGGCTTCACCAAATTCAAGAATCATATTGATAGACTCCTCTTTGGCATCACCAATAAATCCACAAGTATTGATAACAGCTATCTCCCCTTGAGAATTCGGTGAATCATGAGTTACCTTGTACCCATTAGCCTCCAACTGACGAATCAGTCTTTCGGAATCAACCAAATTCTTGGAACACCCTAAAGTAATGATGTCAACTGTATTCCGTTTCATTTTCCAGTTTCTCCGAATAACGAGTCAACAAATTCCTTTTTGCGGAATACCTGCAAGTCTTCAATTCCTTCTCCCAAACCAATGTATTTAACCGGAATCTTGAACTGGTCGGATATACCAATCACAACTCCCCCTTTAGCCGTCCCATCCAGTTTGGTAATAGCCATTGCCGTCACTTCAGTAGCCTTTGTAAACTGTTTGGCTTGTTCAAAAGCATTCTGTCCTGTAGAACCGTCCAATACCAATAATACTTCATGTGGAGCATCCGGCACCACTTTCTGCATTACATTCTTAATCTTGGTCAATTCATTCATCAAACCTATCTTGTTATGCAAACGTCCGGCTGTATCGATAATAACCACATCGGCATTGTTGGCTACAGCCGAATTCAAGGTATCAAAAGCAACAGATGCAGGATCGGCTCCCATTTTCTGCTTGATTACAGGAATACCCACCCGTTCTCCCCAAATATCAAGTTGTTCAACGGCTGCAGCACGGAATGTATCAGCTGCCCCCAAATAAACATTCAATCCTTTTTTCTTGAATTGGTAAGCCAGTTTACCGATGGTAGTAGTCTTTCCTACACCATTCACTCCCACCACCATGATTACATAAGGTTTCTTATCGGCAGGAACATGAAAATCATCCGAATCCACCGTATTATTTTCAGTCAGCAGGGCAGCTATTTCTTCACGAAGAATCGCATTCAATTCCTGTGTATTTACATATTTATCTCTGGCTACCCTATCTTCAATACGCTTAATAATATTCAAGGTTGTCTCCACACCCACATCCGAGGTAACAAGTACTTCTTCCAGATTGTCGAGCACTTCATCATCCACCTTAGACTTACCAGCTACTGCACGCGCAATTTTACTAAAAACACTTTCTTTGGTTTTGGACAATCCCTTGTCCAATGTTTCCTTCTTTTCTTTTGAAAAAAAACTAAAAAATCCCATATAAGACAATCCTTATTAACTAATTATTGTACAAAGATATAACTATTCTTCAACATCAACAACTTCGATACAAAAAAAGTTCCTTTCATACAATGTTGAAAGGAACTTTTCACAATATTCTAAAGACCAAATTATTTCTTGAAGAATTCTTGAACTTTATCGTTTTGTACCATTTGTTCATCAAAGATGTAAGCACCAGTCTTAGGAGACTTAACCATCTTGATAACCTTTGTATATGAACGTCCTTCAGTCTTACCAGTCTGAAGTGTTGCAACTGCTTTCTTTGCCATAGGTTATAATTATTTAATTTCTTTATGAACTGTTACTCTTTTCAAAATAGGATTGTACTTCTTCAATTCCAATCTTTCAGTGGTATTTTTTCTGTTCTTAGTTGTAATATAGCGAGAAGTTCCCGGCATACCACTATCCTTCATTTCAGTACATTCAAGGATAACCTGTACTCTATTACCTTTTGCTTTCTTTGCCATAGTCTATCTCTCCTTTTAATTAACCAATAATTTTGATGCTTTTCCAATCACAATAGCCTTTTTCAACTGCATCATTAAGCGCTGCATCAAGACCTTTCTTATTAATAACACGTAAGCCGTTAGCGCAAATGTTCAGGCTAATCCAGCAATCTTGTTCTACATAGTAGAACTTCTTTGTAAACAAGTTCACATCAAAAGTTCTCTTGGTTCTTCTCTTAGAGTGTGAAACATTGTTGCCAATCATGGCTTTCTTTCCGGTAATTTGACAAATTTTCGACATTGCTATCTTATTTTTATAGTTTTATTCATTTACGTATTTCAAACGGAGTGCAAAATAACGACTTTTATTTTTAATATACAAGAAAATCAGCAAATAATTCTTGTTTATTGCTCATTTTCTTCATTTTGGAACAATTTTTGAAGTAATTTAAGGGCATTTAAGGTCGCATTTTCCACATTTTTGTTTCGTCCCTCGTCTCCTTCTTGTTTCATCGTTATAATTTTATCCTTATGAGCCACCGCTATCCAGACAGTACCTACCGGAGTCTCTGGAGTACCACCTGTTGGCCCTGCAACACCCGATGTAGCTACCGCACAATCAGAATTCATCGATTTCATCGCGCCTTTCACCATTTCGATCACTGTTTCCTCACTCACAACCCCCTTTTCATCGAGAGTTGCTTGACTAACTCCCAGCAAATTTACCTTCATTTCGTCAGAATATGCTACAATTCCTCCTTTAAAGAAATGCGAACTACCGGGAATAGAAGTGATGGCAACGGCAATATTTCCAGCCGTACAACTTTCGGCCGTTGAAAGAGTCACTTCTTCTTTCCAAAAGATATCACTAAGTATCTTGCTAATAAACTTGCCCTGTAAAATCATAAGCCAATTCCATTAAATTAAATAACTACCCTTGAATAAGCAGGTAAATCTATCGAACAGAAGTCCTTATCCAAATATTTATAATATCCAGTAATAGCAATCATGGCCGCATTATCGGTTGTATAACTGAATTTGGGTATGTATATGTTCCATCCATATTTCTGTGCATGCTCACGAAAAGCATTGCGAAGACCATTGTTTGCCGACACCCCACCTGCCACAGCCACTTCTTTTATCCTGCGGGCTTTAGCAACCTTTCTGAGTTTATCCATCAGGATATCGACAACCGTCGCTTCAAGTGAAGCAGCCAGATCCTCCTTGTTATTCTCGATGAAATCGGGATCTTCCTTCAACCAGTCACGCAAAGAATACAGAAACGAAGTCTTCAATCCACTGAAGCTATAATTATAGTCCGGTATATGAGGTTTGCTGAAAGTAAACGCCTTCGGATTTCCCTGACGAGCTAATTTGTCAATGATAGGTCCGCCCGGATAACCCAGTCCCATCACTTTGGAGCATTTATCAATCGCTTCACCGGCAGCATCATCAATGGTCTGTCCCAGCACTTCCATGTCATTATATGCCTTGACAAGGATAATCTGGGAATTACCTCCCGATACCAGCAGACAAAGAAATGGGAATTTCGGCTGTTGATTATCTTCATCCGATTCTTTAACGAAATGAGCTAAAACATGGGCTTGCAGATGATTAACATCTATCATGGGAATATTCAACGAACGAGCAAACCCTTTGGCGAAAGAAACACCGACCAATAAAGAACCCATCAAACCAGGTCCTCTGGTAAAAGCGACAGCGCTCAATTCCTCTTTCGCAACACCTGCCCTTTTCAACGCTTCATGCACCACCGGTACGATGTTCTGTTGATGGGCACGTGATGCAAGTTCCGGTACTACCCCACCGTATGCATCGTGCACAGCCTGACTGGCTACCACGTTCGACAACAACACCCCATTGCGTATAACAGCAGCCGAAGTATCATCGCATGATGATTCTATACCTAATATAATTGTATCCATATTCTTCTATACCTTATTATATATTAATATGTAAGGATCTCCAGACCATCATTCGTCATTACAAAAGTATGCTCCCATTGAGCCGAAGGAAGTTCATCTTCCGTAACAACCGTCCAATCATCCTCTTCGTCGACAAACACCTCATGAGTACCCATGTTAATCATCGGTTCAATGGTGAATGTCATCCCGGGAACCAACAACATCCCCGTACCCTTTCTTCCGAAATGTTCCACATCAGGATCTTCATGGAATTCCAATCCCACACCATGGCCGCACAAATCCCTCACGACCGAAAATTTGTTCTTCTTGGCATGTTTCTCTACGGCATTCCCTATATCACCAACAAATCCAAAAGGACGGGCAGCTTGCATACCTATTTCAAGACATTCTTTAGCCACCTCCACCAATTTCCTTTTTTCGGGAGTTGTTTCACCGATAATGAACATCCGCGAAGCATCGGCATAATATCCATCCAATATAGTTGTACAATCCACATTGATGATATCTCCCTCTTCCAGAATCTCAATTTCATTAGGAATACCGTGACACACCACCTCATTCACCGATGTACAACAACTTTTCGGAAATCCTTCGTATCCCAAAGTAGCAGGAATGGCTCCATGGTCACGAGTATATTCATAGACCAGTTTATCAATTTCTAAAGTACTCATGCCGGCCCGTATCTCTTTGGCCACCAAATCGAGCACTCCCGTATTGACAATACCGCTTCTGCGTATACCTTCTATCTGTTCAGGAGTCTTGATCAGGCTTCTTTTAGGAACCAGGTATCCCTTTTCCTGATAATAAAGTACCTTTTCGTCCAGTTCCGTCGGCTTTTCCCCTTTCGGTACCTGCCAATTTATCTTTTTTCTTCCCATTAATTACGCTATATGCTCAAATACCCGGCAAAGTTAGTGGAAATATTTGAAATAGAGATACGCTCCTCCAAAATAGTTAGACTTCCTCCTCATCGGTCAAATCCGATACTTCCAGCATCTTCCTGCTTTCCTCCATCGGAAGCGCTTCCACCTGACGAAGTTTGCGTTCGATGGCCCGCGTACGCTTTCCCATCACTTCTTCCAGTTGGTCGCCAGCACTTTGCAAGTTCTTCTGTACCTTTTCCAACAACCCTCCAAACTTACCGAATTCTGTCTTCACCGCTCCCAATACATTCCAAACCTCACTGGTCCGTTTCTGGATAGCCAATGTACGGAATCCCATCTGCAGACTATTAAGGATAGCACCGAGCGTAGTCGGTCCGGTAACCACCGTCTTGTAATCCCTTTGGAGTGTTTCTATCAGAGCCGTGCGTCGGATTACCTCCGCATAAATGTTTTCAAAAGGCAGGAACATGATTGCAAAGTCCGTAGTAAAGGGAGGTTCTATATACTTGTCATGAATATCCTTGGCCATTTTCTTGACGGTTGTTTCCAGTTGTTTGGAAGTCGCATCAATCAAAGCCGCATCACCCGCTTCGTAAGCATCGACATACTGTTCGTACACATCCTTCGGGAATTTCGCATCGACAGGCAGGTAGACCACATCCTTTCCATTATCCTTGCCCGGTAACTTGATGGCATATTCCACAAATTCCGTTGCATTCTTCTTGGTCTTCACGTTGGCCGTATACTGTTCCGGACTAAGCATTTGTTCCAGCAATGCGCCCAATTGCACTTCTCCGAAGGTACCCCGAGTCTTTACATTTCCCAAGACCTTCTTCAGTCCGCCTACATCTTCCGCCAGATTCTTCATTTCGCCCAATCCCTTCTGTACATTTTCCAATTGGGTGCGAACCAGTTCGAACGATTGCCCAATCCGTTCATTCAACGTCTTCTGAAGTTTTTCCTCCACCATCAAGCGCATATCATCCAGGCGCTTTTCCGTTGACTTCACCAACGCCTCCTGTTTTTTACCCATATCATCGAACTTATCGCGTTGCATTTCATGGGTAGTCATCAAGTTCTTATGCAAAGTATCCTGAATCTGATTCATGGATAAGTTCATGGTCTGCGTCAGTTCACCTCTCAACTCCCTGATACTCCGTCCCAGTTCCTCGCGGTTCTCCTTCATTTCCTGATGAATGATTTCCCGAAGTTCTTCCGTTTGTTTACGGTTATTCTTCAGCAGAACCAAGAAAAGGTTGACTGCCAACAATATAACGATACTGATAAGTAATATCTGTTCCATATCCATTTGTTTTCAGCAAAGATACTGCTTTTTGTCCATTATTCAACCAAATGGATGGTAATATCCTTGTGTTCCAACAACTGCGCCATCAACACCCCTTCGTCGTTTTTCTTTTTGGACTGTACCACCATGCTTACATAATAGGTAGTCACTTCTCCTCTATACCTTTCATCCATTTTATACGACACAGTACCATAATCCTTCCCATTAAACTTCTTTATCAGGAAGTCCAACGTCTTTTCATTGTCAGTCGAAAATTCAATCGTAATATTCTTCCGTGCCACATTCTTGAAGAAATAAGTCAGCACCTCCAAACCTATCAAAGTGAGAACCGTTGCCGAGATACCCAGCCAATACATTCCCGTACCAATGGCAAGTCCGATTCCTGCCGTAGCCCAAATACCAGCTGCGGTAGTCAGCCCCCTAACCATCTGTTTGTTCAAGATAATTGTTCCGGCACCGATAAAGCCAATGCCTGTAACTACCTGTGCCGCAATACGACTCGGGTCTAGTCCCATACCTCTTTCACCCAGCACTTCATCGAAACCATACTGTGAAATGATCATCATCAGTGCACTACCCAACGAAACCAAGAAATGCGTACGATGTCCGGCTTCTTTTGCCCGATACTCCCTGTCGAGTCCAATCAAAGCACCCAAGATACCTGCCAAAAACAGTCGAATAATAAATTCTGTTGTCATATCCATATTGTTGCCTCCTAACATTCTTATTTTGAAAACAAAAATAGCAAACGTATTCTTTTAAGGCAAACAAAATCGGAGGTTTTGTTATAATAATCCTAAATTTAAGGGATCGTGCATACTACATTCTCTTCTCTATCATCTACCAACCCAAGAGTTTAAAAGTGCATTTTTACCTACATCCCTACAGCGGTTCTGTGTATCAACATATTAACCCTTACGGGAGCTTGATTTTACCTACATGAATAGGCATTTTTCCCTACATTATTAGGTGTTTTCCCTACATTATTAGGTGTTTTACCTACATTTTTGGGATAATAACAACGCATTTAAAAGATGAAACGAGGTAAATTGCAACTATAAAAAGGGAATATATCCATATAAATTCACTGAAAATAGTATATGTATTTACCTAAAAAAGTAGTTCTAAAACCTAATCCGCGACGGCGACCGACAAATCGGCGTCGGCGATTGCAGAATCAGCGACGCGGATCGCAGAATCGGCGACGCTGATTTGGATTTTCGTCTATATTTTTGTATCTTTACAAGCAGAAAAAAGTAATTATTCAACCTTAAATAAATGATTTTATGGCCAAGTACATCAAACAAGAAATGAATGATTTGAACGGGAAAGGAGAAACAAGAGCCTACTACCGCCTTCAGACAACACGCAACATCGATGCAACCGAATTTGTAAGTACACTATGCAGAAACTACAAAGGGATTTCCGAGGGGGATGCCATACGGGTATTGGTATCTGCTGCCGAGCATCTGGCAGAACTGCTGGGTAAAGGCTACTCCGTAAGCATCGATAAGATTGGGAATTTCAAGGCTACCATCGGCTTGGAACCCGATAAGGAAATGGATTCACTCGACGGCGACGACCCGAAACGGAACGCACGAAGTTTGAGACTGAATGGAGTGAATTTCCGGGCGGATAAGGAACTGGTTTACAACGCAAATAAGCATTGCAACCTGGAACGGGGACACGAAGTCCGTCTGTACCGTTCGCCTTACACCAAGGAACAAAGACTGAAACTTGCCTTGGAATATCTGGAAAAGAACAAGTTCATGAAGGTCGTGGACTACATGAAGCTGACGGGACTTTCGAGAACTACCTCTACAACGGAACTTCAGGAATTCCGTCACGATCCGACTTCGGGAATCGGCTTCATAGGACGAGGAAGTGCCAAGACTTACATCAAAAAATAACTCTCCACCAAGACCTGTAGATGGTATTTTTAAGGAAACTGCATGAGAATTTCATATTTTTTCGTTTCTTTGCAAGTAAATTGATTGGATTATGAGCATGAAGTACAAATTATTAGTGTTGGACCTGGATGGAACGCTGACCAACACCAAGAAAGAGATTACCGAACATACGCGCAACACCCTGATGGAGGCGCAGGAACGAGGCACAAAGATTGTATTGGCTTCGGGACGACCTACCTATGGAGTGGCTCCCATCGCTGAAAAGTTGGAGCTGAAAAAGTATGGGGGATATATCCTTTCGTACAACGGTGGAGAGATCATCAACTGGCAGACAGGCGAAATGATGTATGCCAATGTGCTCGATGCCGAGGTACTGCCTTATTTGTATCAATGCTCAAAGGACAACCAATTTGCCATCGTCACCTACAAGGACAAGTATGTTATAACCGAACATCCCAACGATGAGTATGTGCTGAAAGAAGCCATTCTGAATGTGATGGAGACCAAGAAGGTAGACAATTTTCTGGAAGCGGTGGATTTCCCGGTGGCCAAGTGCATGATTGTAGGGGAACCTACCCGATTGGCCGGACTCGAAAAGGAAATGTACGAAGTACTGAAAGACCGCATGGGTGTATACCGCTCGGAACCCTATTTTCTGGAACTGGTACCTAAAGGTATCGACAAGGCACAATCGTTGGCGGTATTGCTTGAAAAGATTGGTTATACGAAAGAAGAAATGATTGCCATAGGCGACGGATTCAACGACAAGTCGATGATAGAATTTGCCGGTTTGGGAGTAGCTATGGCCAATGCCCAGGAAGTAGTGAAACAAGCAGCCGACTACATCACCCTCTCCAATGAAGAAGATGGTGTAGCCGCTGTTGTAGAAAAATTTATGCTTTAACCTGTTCCTTTGGCTTACGGTCAAAGAACGGATTTTTGGATGAAGCGCTGACGGGAATGGCAAAGACTTGTCGGCAGTCTTCCAACCAGTTCATGCGCTGGGCGGCAAGTCCAGCAGAGAACATCACACGGGTATCTACCCGATGATCGGCAGCAGTGGCGCAAGCCGAGCCAATGGCAATACCTACATCGATGGTATTCAAAGCGCATGGCACTCCTTCGGGTCTATGACCGCAAACGGCATAACCGCAATGTCCGCAATTCAAGCCTTGTGGTTGTTCGCGGGTTCCTATCAAGACTACACATTCGGCACTCAGAATGTTATCGGCATCGCGCAGAAAGAACTTCATGCCTTGTTCTTCGGCCAAAGCAACCATACGGTCCGACAATACTTTCAGGTCTTCACCGGTTACCAATGCCACTTCTATAATGTCTATCCCTTTTCCTTTGGGAGCTGTACGGGCGGCCGTCATCATCTGCATGGCGATGCGAAGCACTTGTTCGTGACGGAGTTCTCTTTCGTTCTGTATCATGATTTCTGAGGTTTTTTAAGCATCAAAGTTTTAAAGGCCGACGGATATGGGGTTTCAAACTTCATATGTTCACCGGTTACCGGATGATAGAAACAGAGTTTGAAGGCATGAAGTCCCAAACGTCCAATGGGATTGCAATCGCTTCCGTATCGTTCATCACCGATAACGGGATGTCCCATTTCCGACATGTGTACACGGATCTGGTTCTTGCGGCCGGTTTCCAAGTCAAGCTCCACCAACGAATAGCCATTGGCACGTTTGATGGTCTTGTAGTGAGTCACGGCATAACGGCCTGTACCATCGTCAACCGGACTGGAGCTTACGTATAGCTTATGATCGGTCAACCACGATTCAATGGTACCGGCATCGCGTTCCATATCACCCGATACAATGGACACGTAACGACGGTCGGTCACTATCTCCTGCCAATTGTCACGAAGAGTATGCTGGGTCTTTTCGTCCTTGGCATACATCATCAAACCTGACGTTTCTCTATCCAACCGATGGACCACAAATACCCGATTGAAGCGGTGCGAACGTTTTACATATTCATTCAGAATATGCTGGGCGGTACGTTCCTTCTGATGGTCGGTGGCAACGGAAAGCAGTCCTTCCTTCTTTTCCACAACCAGGATATAAGCATCCTCGTACACCAACTTCAACATGGGGTTCTTGAATTCACGATTGTTCTTGGCGCGGCTGATCTGTACCTTCATCCCCTTCTTCAATTCGAAGTTGTACTGGGTGGTAATGGTATTGTCTACCAAGACTACCCGATTGGACAACAACGACTTCACTTTGTTACGACTGATGCCCGACATCTTCTGCATCAGGAAATCCATCAGTTCGGCCGGTTCCGTTACTTGAAACTCGGTATATTGGGATGCTTTGCGGGCCATGGGGCGACCGCTTGTATTTCTTCCTCTCGACATGGTTATTTATTTCTTTTCCAACAAGACAACGTTTTCTACATGATGGGTATGAGGGAACATATCCACGGGCTGAACGGCCATAACCTTGTACTTGGCATCGAGCAATTGAAGGTCGCGCGCCTGTGTAGCCGGATTACAGCTTACATACACGATACGTCGGGGTTCGGCAAACAGAATCACATCAATTACATCGGTATGCATACCGGCACGAGGCGGATCGGTAATGATGACATCGGGACGACCGTGCTCGTTGATAAAGTCCTGCGTAAGCATATCCTTCATATCGCCGGCATAGAACAGGGTATTGTCAATGCCGTTGATAGCCGAGTTTACCTTGGCATCTTCTATAGCTTCGGGCACATACTCTATACCAATCACTTTCTTGGCCCGACGAGATACAAAGTTGGCAATGGTACCCGTACCTGTATAAAGGTCGTACACCAACTCCTCTCCTGTCAGTCCGGCAAAGTCGCGCGCTACCTTATACAAATTATAAGCCTGTTCGGAATTGGTCTGATAGAACGATTTGGGGCCAACCTTGAAACGGAGGCCTTCCATTTCTTCGAAGATATGATCGTTTCCTTTGAAAACTTCCACATCGAGATCGTTGATGGTATCGTTCTGCTTATTGTTCACCACATACAACAATGAAGTGATTTGTGGAAACTTGTCCGCTACGTACGCCAACAGTTCCTTCGTCTGGTCCAAATCCTTGTCACACGACACCCTCACCTGCAAAAGAACCATCAGTTCGCCGGTACTCGATGTACGTATCATCAAGTTGCGGAGTACCCCTTCGTGATTACGGATATTGTAGAAAGCATAGTTGTGTTCGTAAGCATAATCGCGGATGGCATTACGTATCTGGTTGCTGATATCATCCTGCAACCAGCATTTCTCGATGGCCAGTACCTTATCGAACGCACCGGGAATGTGGAACCCTACGGCATTCATCTGGTCGTACTGCACATCGGCCTTCACTTCCTCTTCGGTCAGCCATCGCTTGTCCGAGAAGGTGAATTCCAATTTGTTACGGTAGAACTCCGTCTTTTCCGAACCTAAGATCGGAGAAATTTCAGGAAGTTCAATCTTACCTATACGAGTCAGGTTATCAGTGACTTGTTTCTGTTTATACTTTATCTGGTCTTCGTAGGCAAGGCATTGCCATTTACAACCGCCACATACACCATAATGCTGGCAGAACGGAACAGCTCTACGCGAAGAATATTCATGGAATTTCACGGCAACAGCCTCGGCATACTTGTTTTTCTTGCGCTTTACCTGCAAATCCACAACATCGCCCGGCACTACATAGGGTACAAATACCACCAGATCGTTCACTTTCGCCAAAGCCTTGCCTTCGGCGGCTACATCGGTTATCGTTATCTTCTCCAAAAGGGGAAGCGGTTTCTTCTTTCTTGACACTTGTTTTTGAATGAGTTAATTTGGGACAAATTTACGCATTTTCTTCGAGATTGACGCTATAAAAGTAAAGTTATTCATTTTGTAATGTCGAAATAGCAAAATGAGGCTATTTTTTCTTCAGTTTTATTTGAGAATAAATAAAATATATATAGCTTTGCACACTAAATGTAAAAAGACATATACTTAAATAATTAATTATGGACAAGAAAAGAGTTTATACCTTTGGTAATGGACAAGCCGAAGGTAAGGCAGACATGAGAAATCTGCTTGGCGGTAAGGGTGCCAACTTGGCTGAAATGAACCTTATCGGAGTTCCTGTTCCTCCAGGATTCACTATCACAACTGATGTATGTAATGAATACTTCGCAGAAGGTAAAGATAAAGTTGTAGCCCTTTTGAAGGAAGACGTATTGAAAGCTGTTGCCAACATTGAAGTGTTGATGAACTCCAAGTTTGGTGACGTAGAAAACCCGTTGTTGGTTTCTGTACGTTCGGGTGCTCGTGCTTCTATGCCAGGTATGATGGATACAATCCTGAATCTTGGTTTGAACGACGAAGTAGTGGAAGGTATGATCCGCAAGACTGGCAACGCTCGTTTTGCATGGGACTCTTACCGTCGTTTCGTTCAAATGTATGGTGACGTAGTATTGGGCATGAAGCCGGTTAACAAGGAAGATATCGACCCATTCGAAGCTATCATCGAAGAAGTGAAGGAAGCTAAGGGCGTGAAGTTGGATAACGAACTGGAAGTGGAAGACTTGAAGGAACTCGTTGCTAAGTTCAAGGCTGCCGTGAAGGAACAGACTGGCAAGGACTTCCCGAACGATTCTTACGAACAATTGTGGGGTGCTATCTGCGCAGTATTCGATTCATGGATGAACGACCGTGCTATCCTTTATCGTAAGATGGAAGGCATTCCTGCTGAATGGGGTACTGCCGTAAACGTACAGGCCATGGTATTCGGTAACATGGGCGATACTTCTGCAACAGGTGTTTGCTTCTCTCGTGACGCCGGTAACGGTGAAGACTTGTTCAACGGTGAATATTTGATCAACGCTCAAGGTGAAGACGTAGTAGCCGGTATCCGTACTCCTCAACAGATTACCAAGATCGGTTCTCAACGTTGGGCTGAACGCGCTGGTATTTCTGAAGAAGAACGTGTAGCCAAGTATCCTTCTATGGAAGAAGCTATGCCGGAAATCTATGCAGAACTCGATGCTCTCCAGACTAAGTTGGAAAACCACTATAAAGATATGCAGGATATGGAATTTACTGTACAAGAAGGTAAATTGTGGTTCTTGCAGACTCGTAACGGTAAGCGTACCGGTTCGGCAATGGTTAAGATTGCTATGGACTTGTTGCGTCAGGGCATGATTGACGAAAAGACTGCTTTGTTGCGTTGCGAACCTAACAAGTTGGACGAACTCCTCCACCCTGTATTCGATAAGGCTGCCTTGAAGAGTGCCAAGGTATTGACTCGTGGTTTGCCTGCTTCTCCGGGTGCTGCTACCGGTCAGATTGTATTCTTCGCTGACGATGCTGCTGACTGGGCTGCCAACGGCAAGAAGGTAGTGATGGTTCGTATCGAAACTTCTCCAGAAGACTTGGCTGGTATGGCTGTTGCTGAAGGTATCTTGACTGCTCGCGGTGGTATGACTTCTCACGCTGCTGTAGTTGCCCGTGGTATGGGTAAGTGCTGTGTATCGGGTGCCGGTGCAATCAATGTAGACTATAAGAACCGTACAGTTGAAATCGACGGTATCGTATTGAAGGAAGGTGACTACATCTCAATCAACGGTACAACCGGTGAAGTTTACAACGGTAAGGTAGAGACCAAGGCTGCTGAAGTATCAGGTGACTTCGCTGACTTGATGGCTCTTTGCGAAAAATATACTAAGTTGGTAGTTCGTACTAATGCTGATACTCCACACGATGCACAAGTTGCACGCAACTTCGGTGCTGTAGGTATCGGTCTCTGCCGTACAGAACACATGTTCTTCGAAGCAGAAAAGATCGTTGCTATGCGTGAAATGATCCTTTCTCAAGATGCTGAAGGCCGCAAGAAGGCATTGGCCAAGTTGTTGCCATACCAACAGAAAGACTTCTATGGTATCTTCAAGGCTATGGACGGTTGCCCAGTGAACGTTCGTTTGCTCGACCCACCGTTGCATGAATTCGTACCACACGATACTAAGGGTCAGGAAGAAATGGCTAAGGCTATGGGTGTAACTGTAGAATATATCCGTCAACGTGTTGACAGCCTTTGCGAAGCTAACCCGATGTTGGGTCACCGTGGTTGTCGTTTGGGTAACACTTATCCTGAAATCACTGAAATGCAAACACGCGCCATCCTTGGTGCCGCTATCCAGTTGAAGAAGGAAGGTGGCGATCCACATCCTGAAATCATGGTTCCATTGACAGGTATCTTGTACGAATTCGAAGCACAGGAAAAGGTTATCCGCGAAACAGCTGCTGCCCTCTTCGCTGAAGAAGGTGTTGAAGTGGAATTCAAGGTTGGTACAATGATTGAAATTCCACGTGCTGCTTTGACAGCTAACCGCATCGCAAGCCGCGCTGAATACTTCTCATTCGGTACTAACGACTTGACTCAGATGACATTCGGTTACTCACGTGACGATATCGCCAGCTTCTTGCCCGTTTACCTCGAAAAGAAGATCTTGAAGGTAGACCCATTCCAAGTACTCGACCAAAACGGTGTGGGTCAGTTGGTTGAAATGGCCGTTGAAAAGGGTCGTTCAGTACGTCCTGACTTGAAGTGCGGTATCTGTGGTGAACATGGTGGTGAACCTTCTTCAGTGAAGTTCTGTCACAAGGTTGGTTTGAACTACGTATCTTGTTCTCCATTCCGTGTGCCCATCGCACGCCTTGCTGCGGCACAGGCTGCTGTTGAAGAATAATCAATATTCTCTGATATACAAAAGAAAAGGACTTACTCGCAAGGGTAAGTCCTTTTTTTAATCATCCATTTTAAACAAGCCGCAACCGGTTGCGCACATACTCCACACTGGCAGCATATTCCTCGTCAGTTGTGAGATGCTCGATAATCATGGGCATATTGGGATTTTCCGTGTCCGCAAGGCGTGAATACAGTTCAAGGTCAAGGGTACCTTGTCCACATGCACATTCTTCCAGTTGGAAGGTATATTCCTCTTTCAAGCGGATGTCCTTTAGGTGACAACTACAGATGGTTCCTTTAAGCTTTTCAAAACATTCATGCAAGAACTCGTCGTTGAAGAAATATCTTTGTGGAGAGGTTATCATGTTGACTACATCCAAATGAGTGCCGAACTCCGCGCGATCAACATCTTCAATCAGTCTGAAATATTCGTCGGGACTACTTGGAATCATCCAAGGCATTGACTCGATGCAGAATTTTGTATGCTTCGGCCGTGCGGTATCAATAATCTCACGAATCATGCCTATCGCCATCTGCCAAAGCTCCTTGCTGAAATTGTTGCGGTATCCCCCATCCCAACGAGGACCGTACGGAGTACCTACCACATTGACGCAACACTTGGCTCCTATCTCGTCGGCCATTCTTACTTGTTGTATTGAATAGTCTATCCATTGGCGTCGCTCTTGAGGGTCGGCGGCAAGTGTGTTGCGCCATATCCCTACTTCTGCTATGGTAAGGCCAGCATCATCAGCCGCCTTTTTATAAGCCATTACGCTATCCTCGCCATCCAAATAACTGACGGGAAAGACTACACTTTCAAGCCCTAGGGCTTTGTGCTTGGAGGCCCAATCCTGGGGAGTGGTATGCTCCAATCGGGAGGAAATGCCCAGTTTCATCAGAAGTTCCTCCTATGTATGATGGTTGAATCCATGTCTTTAAGTGTCTTTATACCCGTGCGTGCCATGATACCCGCAAGCTCTGCCGTCATTTCGTTGATTCTTTGCGAAACGGCTTCCGGACCTTGTTTCAATAGCGGCATCAAGTGTCTGCCTACTGATACGGCCTTTGCACCCAGTGCCAGGCATTTGTAGGCATCCATTCCACTTACAATTCCGCAATCGATGAAGACTTCCATATCGTTACCAACCGCTGAAAGGATGTCTTGAAGAACCATTAGTGGAGGTACGGAATACTGCACCATGCCATGATGGTGAGAAACGACAATCCCCGCACATCCGGCTTTGGCGCATTTCTCTGCGTCGCGAGGACTGAGCACTCCCTTCACAATAAAGGGAACTTTGGCCGCCTGGACAAATTCAGCAATTTCAGCGGATGACTTGGGCTTCATGGGAAGTCCCATGACATTGTCATACCCTCCTTCTGAATTGAATGCATGGTCGGTGTCCATTCCGATGGCAAAACAACCGATGGAAAGAGCATGCTCTATCTTGCGGAATACTTCTGCATTATCAGCATGAGGCTTTATGATTTTGATGCTTTTGGCTCCTGTCGCCACTACCCTTTCCAATTCTTCATCTTCACCCATCCCTACCCAATGGACAGCATTTGAAAGCTTTGCTCCCTTTGCATAGACAGTCATACCTTCTGTGGTCGTATTGTTCAGATGGGACAATGCTGCTGTCATGATGGGTGTATCGAAAACCTCTCCGAACAAAGTCATCTTTGTTGAAGGGAGTACGGAATCAATGTATCTCGTTTCCAAAAGAAGGGAATCGAAATAGTCACGCGTGATGGTATCAGGGTTTGAAGTATATTTCATAGCTGTTATTTATTGGTTATTTTCATATTGATTTCATCCATTTTCTCGTCAGACAATTCATACTTGCTTATTACGAAAGCAGCAAGTATAAAAAGTATAGCAGGAATCAGTGTCACAAGCCAGAGAATTCCCTGTTGGGCAAGTGGAGTCTGTACCTGGTTGGAAGCATTGAAACCAACCCATGCAAATACAAATCCAGGTATTACTCCTCCCAAAGCCATACCGGCTTTCATGAAGATGCAGATGATTGCATTGACGATGGCGGCTACCCGTCGACCAGTCGTATATTCTCCGAATGTTACAACTTCGGGCACAAGTGCCCACATATAACCTGTTGCAACAAGTATTCCGACACTCTTTATGAATTGAACAGTACATACAAGGGGGAAGCATGAACTCAAGTTTGGAATGGAAACGACAATATACATCAATACCATTCCTACTATTGAAATACCCAAGAAAAGTCGAAACATAGCCGCCTTGCCAATCTTTTTCTTAATGCTTGGAAGAAGCGGTAGAAAGATAAAGGCCGGTATGGTTCCTAACCACATGAACACAGTAGTCATCATGGGAGTAGCTCCGATGTTGTATGACATGAAGTATGAATCGGCTGCATTGCTGATGCTCATGGTTGTAAATGCAATGACAAAGAAGAAGGAAAGGATTCGGAGCGGACGATTACGGACTAATTCCATCCATAAGTCACTCACCTTGACATGAGAAGCATCGTCTGTATCCATGGCAATTCGTTCCTTGCTTTCAAAGAAACAGAATATAAGCAATGCCAACCCTACAAGCGCAAAGATGCTCATGGTTATGAACCAAGCGGGTGCCGCTTCTGGGGTGTTGTATACGGCTTCCATTTGGCCGGTTGAAGCATTATATACTTTAGGGGCAAATATGGCTATGACAAGAGGCAGAGTCTTTATTAAAAGTCCGGCAAGGTTGGCAAAAAGCATTCTCACACTGGTAAGGATTGTAATTTCATCAGTGTCGCGTGTCAAGGAAGAATTCAAGGCTCCATAAGGCACATTGATCAATGTAAAGCACATGCTCATTCCTACATAGGTAATGTATGCATAAAGAAGCGAACCGCTGAAACCATTCCAAAAACAAAGCATTGCAAAACCAGCCAATGGAATACCGGCAAAGATGAGCCACGAACGATATTTCCCCCATGGCGGATTAGCCTTGTCTACAAAGGCTCCGACAATCGGATCCCATATCACATCCACAATGCGCACCACAAGAAACATGATGGCCGAAACACTTGGTTTTAATCCATATACATTGGTGTAGAAGAACAACAGCCAGATACTGACGGTTTGGTAGATAAGGTTCTGAGCTAAATCACCGGCACTGAAACCGATACGTTGTCTCCATGAAAGTTTATAATATCCATTTTCCATAGTTCGTAAGGCGTGACGAAGAATAACATTGACACGTCAACAAAGATATGGAATTTTCTTGATGAGACAGAAAAATATTGAAAATTATTTTACAATAGGACTCTGTTATATAACACCATGGTACTTTAATATCCCATTTATTGAATTAAATTAAAACATCAGCTCTATCAAATCATCTACAGTTGTACCATCGAAATATTGATCGACGGCTATTCCCGAGAGACATTTTCGGACGTACTCTTTTTCGTATACGATTCCTTGTAAGGCTGATTCAAATTCCGATATCGGTAGATTCCCCAGAAAATCACCACCCAAACGACAAGATATGATGCGATTTTCGGAAAGGACAAGGTGTACTTCCACTGTTCCACAAGCAAGACGGGCCGACTGCATCAAAGTAGCTTTTGGGGAACGACCGTAATTCCACTCCCAACAAGCAAACTTCTCATCTGCTAGTTTTTGGATTTGCGCCAACTCCTTATCGGACAATAGATATTCGGTATCTGCATAATGACGTGAGAGAATTTCTTCCA
>SUXW01000017.1 GCA_015060765.1 Bacteroides sp. | reverse complement strand
AAGAGGTCAACCATTCCAGGAAAACAAGTCAACTTATGCAGTAAGCAAAGTCAACTGATTCCGTACGGAAATGGAAATGTTAATTTTTAAAGTAAAAAGAGAGTCAACCTTTTTTAGGAAAAGACACCCCGAAAAATATTCAGTTATTCAGTTATTCAGTTATTCAGTTTTTTTTCCCGTAGGTAGGTCATACTAAAATACAATTTTATATATATAATATATATATTATATATTATATATATAAAGATAAATTCTACATGGTAGGGGGTAGCGTAAAAATTAACTGAATAACTGAATAATTGAATAATCTATCTATCATTATTAAAAATCATCAAATAAGTTTTTGGGGGTTATAGGATTTTCCATTCTTTTCTTAATAATCTTCCTACATCTCGTCAGGAACTTACCTAAAGGATTATTTGTATATGTTTTATCTCTTATTTCTGATCCATTCGAAATCCTTATTTTTTTAATTCCATGAGTGTCAATCTTATCCATATCTGTTTCGCTTAACTCATAAACAGAAGAATAATGTTCAATTTCAGTCTCTGGATGGAATGTAGTAATATTACCAATTGTGACACCATATGCAGGTTTTTTTATCTTGCCTATATGAACATTATTCACAGGTATGTATAATATTTCGCCATTCCCTAATTTAAATAATACTTTACAGTTATTAGATATATTAAATTTAGAAGAAATGAGCAATAACCAATTATTACTATGCGTTGTTTCAAAGACTTTCATTCCAAACGAATAAATTCTTTCACCAACATAAAAATCCATTGTATTAGTCATAATTTGGTGACTGCCATCTTCTTCTATCCTATCAACAGATATTTTTTGTGCACTTAGATTTATAGAAGTTAATCCTAATAATATTATAAAAAAGATAATCCTATTCATAACCTTTATGATTAAACTCTGAATAATCTTCTTTCAAAAAATCGGAAGGAGTAAGAACCGGAATTTCGGCAAAGGTAAAATGTTTGGAGTTTCTTGTAATAATCATATCGCAAAAATTAGCCTTGGCGCATTGGTATTGCAACATATCTTCAAAATCTGTAGCAGGTTGTTCCAATGCTTGCCGTAATTGCGGTTCATCCATTGGCAAGGTTTTCAATATAGCAGACAAGTCGGCCATTATGCTATAAAGTTGTTCTTGTGTATGTCCTTTTCGGGTAATGTATGCAGTATTTGCCATTGTAAGAAATGATACGGCCAATTCAATTTTGCCATCTTCTCCCAATTGTAGTATATTGGCTGCATCTTCTGCACCATCTCTTTCGAAAATGAAATCTATGATAATATTAGTGTCAAGAAAAATCCGTTTCATTTGCTTAATAGATAGGCCAATCGTTCATCTTCTTCAATTTGTTGCTTGGTAATTCCTTTTGCGACACCTCGCAAGCGCTGGATGCGCGAGGAATGGACTTGCGTAGGATTTGAGGTAATTTCCTCTTCTTTCTCATAGAGAGAAGTATGCACCACTCCTTTTAGCATTTCTATAGCTTTCATGATTTTGGGAGCTAAAGAATTGTCTTCTAAAGTTACAAGAATCTGTGTCATACGTATTATATCTTAGTTATAATCTGTGGCAAAGATAAGTGTTTTTCTTGAATAACAATAGAATATTTTATTTGTTTCAAATTTTGTTACACGAAGATACTTGCATGCATTATCATTGTAATGTTTGAAAAAGGAATTGCGGCCACCTTCGGGGGATTTCCTGCATGGTGTACTACAATACAAAAAAAAGGATGCTTCGCGAAAAGCATCCTTTTGTCATTTATCTGCATTGTTCCTTCATCCACTGAATAGACTCTTCGTTGGTGGTAGGGAACCGCCAATGACCGGAGGTGGGAGTGATGACCACCTTCTTAGGGGCGCTGACACTATTTATAACCGACATGATGGAAGTGGCCGAACAGGTCTCGTCGTTGTAACCGAAGGAGTAGAAGCCGGGCACTTTGATCAGTTTGGCAAAGTTCACTACATCGTAGTAGGATAAGGTCTGTACGGCTTGGTCGATGGAAACTCCATTCATATTGGCTATGGCCTTCTCGTCGCGGAAGAACTTGGGCCATCCGCCGGCACGTTCGTGAACGAAGCCGTTCATGTCGCTCATGGCGGGATAGAAGGCCGATACACAAGTAACTTGTGGATGAAGGGCGGTCGTAACGATGCTCAGTGCACCGCCCTGGCTACCACCGGTAACGCATACGTTCTTGCCATCGAATTGTGGAAGCGAACAAAGGTAATCAATGGCTCGCACGCAACCGGCATAAACATTCTTGTAATAATAGTCTTGCGGATTGTCGAGACCTTCGTACATATAGTCGCCATACTTCTGATTCAAATCCTTGTATTCCTCTGCACTGAGGTAGGGCAGGATTCCGTGAATCTCGATGTGGAGAGAAATGAATCCCTTTTCGGCATAACTTGTACTGGGACCTATCTTTTTCACTCCGGCACCGGGAGGGCTGAACAATACGGGATATTTACCCTCTTTCTTAGGCTGGGCCAAATAACCGTAGATGGAACGCCCGTTTTCGCCACAAACTATTTTTACCAGCGATACCTTGACCGTAGGACTATCGTATTGGGGCAGGGGAGTGACTTCTACATCCATGGGGATGGAACGGACTTTCTTGAGCACCTTGCTCCAGAACTTCTCGAAGTCTTGGGGCATGGGGATGACTGGACGGATACTTTCCGTAGAATAGCCTACCTTGACCATGTCCTTGTACTCCTTACCGTCTACCGTAAAACGGAGGTGGCAGGTGCGGAAACCGGGCTCTTGACGGGTACCGATGGGTATCAGGGCTTCACCACTCTGGATAAGGATGGAGTCGTTGGCCGATAGGGGCATCATCTCATCACCGTGTGTGTAGTGTACATATACATTTTCCAAGGGAACCCCTCCGGCAAAAGCTTGTAGCTTGACGTAAGCGGGTTGCCCCGTCTGGTAATTGCGATCGATGTGGTCGGTGCCGACCAGGTATTCCACGTACTCACGGCGTGGCTTGGAAATTTGAGCTGAGACCGTGAGGGTGAATAAAGTGCATATTAATATTGTAAGCTTTTTCATTTTGTTACTTGTTATTTACAGGAATCAGTCTGACGGCACTATTGAGGCCGGATGGAAGCGGTTCCCAATTATAGATACTTTTTTTGTAATTCAAATCCACTACATTGATTTCGTTGAAGATGCGCCATATTTCGCCGCGCTTGTCCATATCGGTGATGCGGTTGGCGGGGAGGTTGGTTACTTCTACTTCGATGACATTCTTGCCGGGCTTCAACCATTTGCCTACTTTCAGCTGGTAAGGAACGGCCCATGCAGTGCCTACCAATTGTCCGTTGATGCGTACACGTGCACTTTCGCGCACGTCGCCCAAATCGAGTATCCAATCGTCGGCCGACATAGCTGGTAAGGTAAACTCGTTGGTATACAAACCGGTAGCCATGGTGGTCTTGGCATTAGGATGATTCAGGATTGTCCACGAAGAAGGAGTATCGATGTGGAAGGTACCTCCTACGGCCGGAGTACTTTCTACAAAGGTAAGTTCCCAACCATGGTCAAGGCTGAGGCTGACGGGTTGTTCCTGGGTATACTTCCACTCGGCTACATTGCTTAATGGATGGTCGAAGGTTTGCAAGATGATGCTTTCGCCCGATTGGAGTTGCAGATAGACTTGAATCTTTCCGTTTTCCACCCGTGTCTTGGCTTTACCCTTTTCGCCATTCATGGGGTTGAACAACATGGCATCCTTACCATCTACGGCCAGGGTTACCCATCCGTCCATGCCCTTGTCCTGCAAGGAGGAGATGAAGTAATGGTGCCCCGTTGGGTTTTGACGACGGATGCTTTGCAAGCCGTATCGGGTCTTCATCTCTTCAGAAACGACACCGCTCTTGGCAAGAGCCGACTGATAGTCGCTACCTGTAATGATGGTTCCTTTCTGACAAGGAGTTACGGTAGTTTGACCGAAGGATACGGCAGGTAGTGCACGACTGATTTGACTAAACGCTTTTCTACGGTTTTCCAATTGACCATAACCCGGCACATCTTGCGGATAGTTTTCGGTAAAGATAAGGGTAGCACCTTGTTGGGCCAACTTCATGAGGTGTGCTAAAACTTCAGTGGGCATCAGTTTGACGGCAGGGATGATGATGGCTTTATAGCTGGTTCCGCCTTTGGTCAGCAATTTGCCATCCACGCAACGGGTACTCTTGACAAAAGCATCCGAGATGTAGTCCATGTCATAACCGCAACGGTTGATAGTGTTGACGGTCTCGATGAACTTGGGTGCACGGTGTGCCATTTCGTGGATGCTGAAGGTAAGGAAACGGCCCGGTTGTTCTTGCCACATGTCGTATACGGGCAAGTATACCAAGAAATCATTGTCGGGCTTACCCCATTGTAGGAATGATTGGCATCGGCTGATGTAATCGAAGAAAGCGGGGGCATCGCGCCAAATGCTGTTGGTGGGTGACATGTCGATGGATGCATAGAACTTCCATCCCGGCCACTTGGCTTCCTTGGGTGAATAGGTGGCTCCGTGGAAGAACATGTGGTTCACTCCCGAAACGAACATCAAATCCATATCGGGCTTGCATTGTGCCAACGAGGTACGGAAATGCTCGGTCAACCAAGTGAAGGTTTCCGAAGAGGTATAGGGCTTTCCGGCAATGTGAGCAGCCGATGAGGCATACTTCAGCATGGAAAGGTCGGAATCGTTCTTACGGGTGAGCGAGTCCTGACGCAATCCCTTGATGTGGAATTGTGACAAACCGAATCCTTCGCATTCGGGGATATCTACGGCCGCATAAGTATCAATCAGATTAGCAGGCGAGCCGTGTGCCTGATTACGGGTGATGCTTCCGTGCTTGTGCGCCCAATCTGTCCACTGACGGGTGAAGTTCTCCAAAAGCATGTCCGAAATGGTTTCACGATAATCGGCTACGATACGTGCGGTAGCATCGGTGCGTTCCTTGCTCAAGAATTCAGGGAAATGATTTTCGAGCTTATATCCTCTGCGCTTGGCGAATTGTTCAAGCAAATCGGGTGTCCAGTCGGCTCCATACACTTCGTAGGAGTCGTTGAAGAAAGTATGCGGGATAGCGGACTTGTTTCTCTTGAATGCCTGATCAAAGCGAGAAAAATAACGCTTCACGGCATTCTTGTTGAAGTGGTCCATGACATAGCCTTCTCCACCCGGGGCGGCACGCTTCACTTTTTGTAAGGACTTACCTATATATAATACTACGATGTCCCATTTACCGGCTGGGGCATTCCAATTCAGGGTGCCGTTGGAGGCCTTGGATGTCAGGTTCAGGCAAGTGCCCTTGTCCGAATAGGCCATCACCCTACTAAGAATAGCGTGAGGTTGTTGCTTCTTGTCTTGTACGGCTATATCCAAGGATACTTTTGTACCGCCCTGTACTTCGTAGGTCTGGAAGAGGGCTTTGGTAGCGGCATCGGCTATGCTGACGGTAGGACCTCCGAAAGGCCAACCGGTACCGGTGTTCATATCAATCTCGATTCCCACCCGATTGCCTTCGGCTTGGGTGTGTTTCAACATGTCCATCCATTGCGGACTCAAGAAAGGAATGTTATTCTTGTCATTGCCTTGCACACCATAGATGGGAGTGATTTCTACGGCTCCCAATCCGGCTTTGGCATATTCTTCCAAGTTGTATGTAATGTTCTTGGCATCGACGGCACTACCCAACCACCACCAACGGGCACCGGGACGTGCTTCGGGTTGTATGGCTGGCCAATTTTGTGCGAGGGCCGAACCGCTTGCTACCAACAGGCAGCTTATTAATAATGTTTTTTTCATATAGTACCCTAATTATTAATTTTCAAGTCTCTATTTTTAATTTCCGTCAGGTTTTTCCGTTTCGGTAAACGGACTGTCGTACCATTGGAAGGTATTCCAATCATCCGGTTGGGCGGGATTATATGTCACATAATCTTCACGCAAATGTTGGATGATGGGCAGATTCAGCTTTTTCATCCCTTCGATGATGCATTTCGCTATTTCGTAAGCACCGTATGGATTGAAGTGGGTGTTGTCGGCAAAATCCTTGGTCTGGTTAGGATAGGTGCCGGCCGGATAGTGTACGAATGCTTTCTTGGATTCTTCTACTCCCATGGCTTCGTAGAAGGTACGGGTCATTTCATTGAGGTCGATCAAAGGGATGTTTTCCTTGGCGGCCAACCATCTCATGGCTTCCGGATAGTCTTCATGAGTGTCTTTGATTTTACCGTCGGGACCGAAAGAACGACGTTGGGTGGGAGTGACCAGAACGGGGTGTGCACCACGTGCGCGTGCTTCGTCGATGAAGGTCTTCAGACTGGTCATATAGGAATAATAGGCTCCTTTGCCAGGACCTTTTTGCTTTTGGTCGTTGTGACCGAATTCCATGAAAATGTAATCGCCCTTCTTCATCTGGGAAAGCGCCTTTTTCAAACGTCCCGCGGCGATGAAGGTGTTGGCCGATTCTCCCGATTCTGCATAGTTGGCAAAGCAGACTTGGTCGTTGAAGAAACGAGGAATGATTTGTCCCCAGCTGGCCCATGGCTCGTAATCCTGATCGACTACGGTGGAGTTACCGCACAAGAAAATGGTCGGCACATTTTCTACCTTTTCGATAACTAGTTCGCTCAAGGCAGGCCATTCGCCGTTGAATTCAAACGTGAGCTTGTCGTCCCAATTCAGTTTGCCCCGTTCGCGAGCCTTTATACGTACATGTTCCTTGTCGGAAATGCGGGTGTTCCGTTTGTTGATGGTGAATTCGCAATTCGCGAATTTCTTTTTGCCCGTGGCGATGCCTTCAAAGAACAAGCGTCGTGATTCTCCACGAACGCAAGTGATGCTTGCCTTTTTCTTGTTGCCTACCACGGCCGTTACATGATAATTACCGTCGGGCACTTGGACCGAGAAGAAAAAGGGTGCATTGGTTTTCCCATCGGGCGAGGCCTGAAGATCGTATCCGTATCCTTTGTCTTCGGAATATCGGTCGGCGGAAGTGACCTTGATGTATCCTTCCTTGACTTTTTTACTGTTTGTGAAATCAAACTTATAGCTTTGAGCTGATAAGGTGGAGGTGCAGATGGCAATTGCCATACCAAAAAGAAGTGTCTTTTTCATGAGTTTTTTAATTGTTTTTTTTATGTCGCTAATTTAATGTTTTTTTGTGTATTCTTGCATGTAAACCCATACAAATGCATGGATATTTGTATAGTTTGTTTGCTCTCGGAGGGGAAATCGTTATCTTTGTTGAAAACTAATCGTTATGAGAAAAAGAATATTGACCGTATTGTGTGCCTGTGCGCTTTTAAGCGGATTATGGGCGCAATCACCTTGGTTCGATGACAAGGACTTGACATTGACAGGGGTGTATTATTATCCTGAACATTGGGACGAAAGCCAATGGGAGAGGGATTTCAAGAAAATGCACGAATTGGGATTCGAGTTTACGCACTTCGCTGAATTTGCTTGGGCGCAACTGGAACCGGAAGAGGGTAAGTATGATTTTGCCTGGTTGGACAGAGCGGTGGCTCTGGCCGCTAAATATGACTTGAAAGTCATCATGTGTACCTCGACGGCTACTCCTCCCGTATGGTTGAGCCGCAAGTATCCTGAAATATTGATCAAGCAGGAGGATGGTACGGTACTCGATCATGGAGCTCGTCAACATGCTTCGTTTGCTTCTCCCAAGTATCGGGAACTGGCATATAGAATGATTGAGAAATTGGCTCAACATTATGGAAACGATTCACGCATCGTAGGATGGCAATTGGATAATGAACCGGCGGTTCAACACGATTATAATCCGAAAGCAGAAGTGGCTTTCCGCGATTATCTCCGTCGGAAATACAATGACGATATCCAAGCATTGAACAAAGCATGGGGTACCGCTTTCTGGAGTGAAGTATATGCTTCGTTTGATGAAATTACACTTCCTAAAACGGCTCAGATGTTTATGAACCATCATCAAATATTGGATTACCGTCGGTTTGCCGCCGGTCAGACCAACGAGTTTCTGAATGAACAATGCCTGCTTATCAAGAAATATGCCAAGAACCAATGGGTGACAACCAATTACATTCCTAATTACGAGGAAGGACACATTGGTGGAAGTCCGGATCTGGATTTCCAGAGTTATACCCGATACATGGTGTATGGCGACAATGAAGGTATCGGACGTCGTGGCTATCGGGTGGGAAATCCGTTGCGAATCGCTTTGGCCAATGACTTTTTCCGTCCGATACAAGGAACTTATGGAGTGATGGAGCTTCAACCGGGACAGGTGAACTGGGGAAGCATCAATCCGCAACCGTTGCCGGGTGCCGTCCGCTTGTGGATGTGGAGCGTTTTTGCCGGTGGTAGTGATTTTATCTGTACGTATCGTTTCCGCCAACCCCTGTATGGTACGGAACAATATCACTATGGTATTGTGGGTACGGATGGCGTGACCGTAACTCCCGGTGGATACGAGTATGCCCAATTCATGAAAGAAATCAAGGAATTGCGGGGTAAGGTATCTGCTCGCGAAGACAAGCCTGCCGATTATTTGGCTCGTCGTACGGCTATCTTGTTCAATCATGAGAATTCCTGGAGTATCTCCCGTCAGAAGCAGAATCATACATGGGATACATTCGGACATATAGAAAAGTATTACCGTACATTGAAATCGTTTGGTGCTCCCGTCGATTTTATTGGCGAAGACAAGGATTTGACGGATTATCCCGTTGTCATAGCACCGGCCTACCAGATGGCCGATCAGGAACTTGTGAATCGGTGGATGGAGTATGTGAAACAAGGTGGTAACCTGGTTTTGACTTGTCGGACGGCGCAGAAAGACCGTTACGGACGTTTGCCCGAAACTTCCTTTGGTGCCATGATCAATGAACTGACTGGTAATGAAATGGAATTCTACGACTTGTTGTTGCCCGAAGAACCGGGTAAAGTGGTCATGGATGGAAAGACTTATACTTGGAACACATGGGGCGAAATTCTGAAACCAGGAAAAGATTGTCGGGTTTGGGCTACTTATACGGATGAGTTTTATGAAGGCAAACCGGCTATCACTACCCGTCAATTGGGTAAGGGAACCATCACTTATATGGGTGTGGACAGTACGGATGGTACATTGGAAAAGGACTTGCTGAAGAAACTTTATGCTCAATTGGATATTCCGGTGATGGATCTTCCTTACGGAGTGACCATGGAATACAGAAACGGTATGGGTATTGTGCTGAATTATGGTGACAAGCCTTATACATTTACTTTGCCGGAAGGTGCAAAGGTTTTGATTGGTGAAACAATCATACCTACCGCAGGAGTGTTGGTCTTCAAGAGCAAATGATAAAAATAAAAGGAGTGGCTTCACAGTCACTCCTTCCCAACTAACCTAATTCTAATTTAATCTGTCTATGAAAAACCAAATTTATGAATCTATTGTAAACCCTTAATCATTTCAATTTATAAACTTCTGTTCCCGCCAGGATGAAACAACCGATACCATAATCTTCAAAGTCAGGAAGATTGTTATATCCTACAGGTTGTCCGTCTTTCGGTTCTTTACCGGTTCCTTGTACAAATCCTAAACATCCGTTGTCTGCATGAACAGCATCTTTCAGCATGGCATTCCAAGCTTTGGTCAATACTGGAAGATATTCATTGCGGTCGAGCAAACCGTTTCTGATACCCCAAGCCATACCGTAGACGAATAAAGAGGTGCCAGATACTTCCTTGCCGCCAAAGTTGCTTTCATCGTGCAGACTTACATTCCAATAACCGTCCTTGCGTTGGCATTTCTTTAGAGCCTTACTCATAGCGATAAAATCGTTGATGTAATCTTGACGATGTGCTTCGTTGGCTGGAATTTCGTCCAATACACGTACCAATGCGGCATATACCCATCCGTTACCACGGCTCCAGTAGCAATCTTCACCGTTGGGTTCCTTGTAAGGAGGATCGAAGTCGCGATCACGCCACCACAAACCATCCTTGGGGTTGTACATACCATTTCCGCCTTCAATGTTGCGGGTGTGTTCATACATATCCCACATCTTGTCGTAGTATTTCTGTTCACCGGTTACATTACCCAACTTGGCCAATACGGGCATACCCATCTGAATGGCATCGATCCACCACCAGTCACCATTTTGAGGTGTATTTACAATCATGTCGGCATTCACCTTGGCATTCTGAATCATGCGCCAATCGCGGGTAATGCGATACATGTCAATATAGGTCTGGCTACAACAATAGTTGTCGGCATCGCGGGTGGTGTTTCCTCCACGAGGAGTCCATTTGTGGGCTTCACCCCAATCATACATATATTTAAAATATCTGTCTTGCGGATTGATGGTGTAAAGTGCCATCAAACCTTCATAATATACGGCACGAGTCCATAAGCTACTGGGACGTACTTTGTTCCCAACGAAAGTTGCAAGTCCCGGATCCGGCCATTTCTTCATGAAATAGTCGTTTACTTTGACAATAGCCTTCATGGTCTCTCTTCTGTCAGGTAATTCCTGGGCGTTGATGGTTCCTATTCCTAATGCAACGAGGAGAAAGGATATGATAAGATTTCTTTTCATGTAATTTTTTTTAGATTTATGCAAAGGAACATAGAATTTGTATCTTTTGCAATGGAAAAATGTACATAAGCATAAAAGATTATGCATTTTTATTATTTGTTGAGCGATTGGATGTCGACCATCATCAAATTCAACCGTTTTCCGTTGGTGAAATGTCCCGATTGGAACAGCACTTTAGTACCGTCGGGGCTGAAACTTGGAT
Source organism: Bacteroides sp. (assembly GCA_015060765.1). Taxonomy (GTDB): domain Bacteria; phylum Bacteroidota; class Bacteroidia; order Bacteroidales; family Bacteroidaceae; genus Phocaeicola. The sequence goes on along the minus strand of SUXW01000017.1, from coordinate 54,220 downwards.
GTGCATGGTCGGGTTTCATCTTGGTATCCGATACCAATTGATGACGTTGTCCTGTCTCTACATTGATAACCCATACATTTCCTGCAAATGTATCGCCTGCGGCCCATTTGTTGTCGCGGCTGGAGTTGCAATGCCAGAAACCTCTACCGGTCAGTTGGCCTTCCATGGCATTTTGGTCCATTCCCAATTCCACTTGACCGATCAGTTCCACATCGTCGGTACGAAGATTGATGCGTACAATGCCGCTCACTTGTTTACGGAGACGTGGTTGGAAGCCAAGAATGTTGAAGTAAACGAAGTCTTTAGTTCCGAATGTTTCGTGTGTAACCCAATCGAGCGGAGTTTCCTTATATAAAGGTTTGAATACGGAACCATCGGCTGTACAGAACCACATGCGTTGGTGTGCATCTCCACCGGTTTCGTTGCAGAATACAATTTCACCGGGTGTAAAGCGGCTGGCTTGTATATGTCCGATTTTGAATTCGGTATCAATGATTTTGGTCACTTCTCCCGTTTGCAAATTCATTTTGCGCAATCCTGAAAGTACGGGCTTGATTTTGATGGGTTGGTTGGTCAGAGGTAGAAAAGCATTCTTGTTCATGCGTTCCTTTTCTTCTTCGGTTCCTTCGCGTTCCACGCCGATATAGGCATAGTCGTCGTTGCAATCTACGGCATAACCTCCAGGCTTACCCATTTCTGTAGGGAAGGTACCGATGAATGTTTCGTAGTTCTTGGCTTTCTTAACTTTCCCTTTCTTGACATCGGCAAAGAATTTGTCCAAATCCATCACGTACATATTCCAGTTGCCTTCTTCCCGGCGGCTCATGAACATGCGGTTGGTCTTGTTGGCAAGAAATGCATTGCCTAAGTTGGGCCCTTCTGTAGCTTGTATGATATTGCCTGTTTCCATTTCGATGAAATAGATTTGAGTAGGCCGATAGCTACGTTTCTTTCCGTCGCGTGTGGTTTGTTCAATCATCTTGTCATCGCCTCTGCTTGAAGAACGGAACAAGAGATACTTTCCGTCGGCCGTCCACATGGGGTCGGTTTGATACAAGAATCGGTCGTTCTTAGTAGTATCGGTTAGCACGGTAATGGTTTGTCCCGTTACCTTATCTATATATTGCCATTTTTCAGAAGGAGTACAATTCCCGAATTGGGCGAAAGAAGGGGCGGTGAATCCTAATGCAACCGCCATTGTCAATAATGTCTTTTTCATAATATTAATTTTTTGACAAAAATAGCGTGTCGTGGTTTGAATGAAAATAGATTATTATTCAAAGTAATGGAATTTTGTTCAAAAAAAAAGCTGCTCCACGTGGAGCAGCCTTCATTATCGATTGTTAACCTATTGATACTGGAATTAATATCCAGGATTCTGCATTTCTTTCTTTTCCTGATCTGTCAAAGGTTCACCAGCATCGTTTGTCAAACCATCAAGGAATACTTGAGGTATTGGACGAAGATTGTGGTGCTCTTGAATATAGAGAACTTCAGGGTTAAAGAGCTTAGCACGTTTGATCAAAGTCTTTGTGCGGCTCAATTCATCCCAACGGTTCCATTCACCCAACAATTCACGAGTACGTTCATTCAAGATGAAATTAACCTTACCTTCAACTGTACTGATGTTCAATCCCATTTTGTCAAGAACGGCTTTATCTGCTTCTGGGATTTCATTCCAACTTGCAATTTGCAAATTAGAAGCAGCTGTAGTGCGTTCAATGCCTGTTGACAAATAGTAAGAGTTCTTCTGGATGAATGAATATTCGAATGCTTGTTGGTTGGTCAATAATGTCTTACCATCAGCCGCTTTATTTTTCTTTGCGGTATTGCTGGAAGCTGTTGAATTCTTCTTGAATGCGATAGAACCGTCTACATAGTATTCGCGGTCTTCACCTTCTTTCCATTCAGCACGCTTACGGAGAGCATTGATTGTTTCCAATGCACCGGCATCGTCACCATTACGAACCTGACATTCAGCCTTTACAAGGTAAGTTTCACCTACACGTGCCATGGTTACGTCACGGTGTGCATCACCCTTTTCAGCTGTACGGCTACCGTCATCGGTCTTGTTGATACCGCAATACATATTTGCACGGTTAGGAGCTGTAGTACCATATTGGTTCATTACATATTCACCATCTGCATAAATAGGAACAACGTTAGGAACCCATTTACCTGTTTCCGGGTTTATAAATGTATGTTCTGTTTTACCATTACCAAATTCTGATTTACGGAAACGCATATCATCTTTCTTGTTAAGCAAGAAAACAATACCTTGGTCACCCAAAGTCGGTGCGTTTTCTGGAGCGACATAATCCGGAGTCTTTACATAACTACAAATACCATATACAGTCTTGAACGTTTTCCACATACGTGAGTCGTTCACGTTGTCAAACAAGGCATAAGTATATTCTGTAGGACGACAGCGTTGGAAGTCCATAGCACCAATATACTGACCACGAGGTACCCAACCTGCAGAGAAAGTATTGAATTGTGGTGAGAAATAGTTGTATGAACGGTTACCGAAACGACCTTGGGTTGTAGAAGCTTCGTTATGCAAAGCGGCCATCAATACTTCTGAAGACTTTTCAATAGCACAATCCACGCCTGTCCAATTAGCATAAAGATTGTTGTAATCAGCTTCCAAACCACGAGCAGAGATAACTTCATCGCAAAGCTTGATAGCACGGTCCAAATCGGCCTTGGCAGGATAATTGCTCTTCCATGTACAACGTTCAGATTGACGATACAACAAAGCCTTTGCCAAGAAATGAGCTGCGGTATACTTAGTCCATGTACCGGCACCACGCCAATTGTCTGTTTTTAAATTCTCATAAGCATTCTGCAAGTCATCAATTACTTGATTCAAGACTTCTTCACCGCTTGCCAATTTAAAGTTACGAGGTACACCACCACTTACATCCAATGGTTCCAATTGTAACGGACAACGTTCATACTGACAGAACAAACGATAGTAGTTATAACCACGCAAGAAATAAGCTTCACCCATAGCGGATTTACGGTCTTGTTCTGAAGCAATGTTGGGTGCTTTCTGCAAAAGCAAGTTGGCGGTAGAAATACCATAATAGAGTTCATTCCACAAATCTGCTGGCGATGGATGATTACGACGAGAAGAACCGGCAGGATTCATTTCAGCCGAGTTATAATCCATCCAGCCCAATGAGGTTTCGTCCGATCCCATGGAGAATTCATCACAACCATAAAGAGTAGTAGCATAAGCATGTTCGTAACCAAAATGCCAACGTAAGTTACCATACAGACCGGCAGCCATAGCCAATGCTCCCTGACCGGTTTCGAGCAATGCATCGGTAGTAGTGTGACTTGCATTCTCTTCCAAGAAACCGTCACCACATGAGGTTGCTCCTAATGTCAGTGAGGCAATAAGAACGCCCGACAATACTTTATTTATATTTTTCATAATCACTTTCATTTAATGTTTAACAATAAATATTAGAATCCTACATTCAAACCAAAGGTTACACCACGGTTATAGTATGATGTTCCAAGGTCAAGGTCGATATAATCAATGGATGAATAGACGTTACCGAGGTTCTTACCCTGAACATAAACCTTTACAGAACTGATACCCATCTTATTGCAAATATTCTTAGGAATGTTGTAACCTAATGAAATGTTGCGCAACTTCAAGAAAGAAGCATCCTTGTAACCTAACAAGCCTGCATAAGAGTCACCTGAACCGTAGATAGGCATTTGCCATTCAGCATTTTTGTTTTCTGGAGTCCAATAGTCAATTTGACGTTGTTGGAATTGACCGGTTTGTGATTCACCGCCTGTTGAAATCATATAGCCAAAGCGACCATAGAGTTCAATACCCAATTCCAAACCTTTCCATGTGAATGTATTCGACCATCCCAAAGTCCAGCGTGGAGTTCTGCTACCCAAGATTACTTTGTCGTCATTAGCGTCGAGCTTGTAGTCGCCGTTTTGGTCAACTGGTTTTACCATACCCACTTTGAACTTGTTGCCATTTTCGTTCCATTTGGCCATTTCTGCAGCATCTTCTTCTTTCCAAATGCCATCTACTTCAAAGTCATAGAGAACATTGATTGATTCACCGATGAACCATCTGTTGTCTACCATATCGTTCTTACCATTGGCAAGTTCTTCAATCTTTTCTTTTTGATAAGCAGCATTGATAGAAGATGTCCATTCAAAGTCTTTGTATTGGATTGGAATTACATTCAATGACAAATCCACACCAAAGTTCTTGGTCTTACCGATATTCTGCATCATAGAAGGATAACCCGACAAAGATGGAATGGTTACTTGCATCAACAAATCACTTGTTATAGAATGATATACATCAACACTACCGTTGATACGTCCGTTCAAGAAGCTATAATCTACCCCGTAGTTCCATTGAGTGGTTTTTTCCCAACCCAATTCCTTGTTAGGCATCTTGTTGCTACCAGATGAGTAGTAAGGTTCGTTGGTTACAAAAATCATGGTATTACCGGTGCTGAACGGCATCCAGTATGAACTGATGGCACCAAGTGTTCCATAAGCATTCACGGAAGCATTACCTGTAGTACCCATACCTACGCGAAGTTTCAACTGATCAATCCAATTGATATCCTTCATGAAATCTTCCTGATCCATACGCCAACCAAGTGCTGCAGATGGGAAAAAGTCCCACTTGTTACCGGCTGCCAATACAGAAGAACCATCATAACGACCAGAAACAGTCAACAAGTAGCGATCATTGAATGAGTAGTTGACACGAGCCATATAAGAAGCCAACTGACTTTCAGTCAATCCTGTGCTCATGCCCGCAGAATAACGAGCCTGTGTAATATCAACGATACCCATGTTATTCCAAAGCATTTCAGGGACCAAGATATCTGATGCACTCATAGAACCTCTTTCATGGCTATTCTTTGAAGCTGTTTGCAATAAAGTAACACCAATATTATGTTTGCCAAATTTCTTGTTATACAGAATCATGTTATCCAATGTCCAAGAGAAATAACGGTTATTGCCCCAACTTGCATAGTTCTTGGAACCGGCCAAAGATGCAGAAGAAGAATCGCGGAAAATACCATTACGGTTATAACGGAAATCCGGACCGAACGCAAACTTATAGCTCAAGCCTTCCAACGGTGCCCAAATTTTACCAAAATCAACTTGAGCATAGAAGCTACCCAATGCACGATAGTTCTGACGTTCATCATTTACCTTTTTCCATTCGTCCACTACTGTATATGTACGAGATTCGGTATGCGGAGTAGCGATAATATCACCATCTTCGTCAAATGGAACTGCATAACGAGGAATAGCCTTTGCCAATCCATAAATATCCTTAGGGCCACTGCTAGTTCCTGCCATACGGTCAACACCATATTGTTGGGTTGCATACGACATATTGATAGAAGCACCCAATTTTAACCATGGTTTCGGAGTAACGTCTACTGTTGTAGAAATAGTGTAACGTTCATATTCTTGTCCTTTCTGCGTACCTTCGTTGTTCAAGTAACCGAAAGAGAAAGAAGCTTGCAAATTTTCAGTACCCCCATTAGCACTTAATGTATGTTCGTGAGTAATACCCGTTTGAGTTACAAAATCTATCCAATCGGTGTTAGCAACCTTGGAAGGGTCCCAAGAACCGCCAGCCCATCCTTTATTAATATTAGCAAGAGCATTAGTGTCACCGGCAAATATCATTTGGTCGTTTTCATAAGTCGGTGCATTACCTGGAGCATATTTTTCGCTGTTATTATTATAATGTGCCCAACGCTTCCATGTGATATATTCGCTGGCTGACATAACCGGAGACTTATCATCGATTGATTCTAAAGTCAATGTACCTGAATAATTCAGTGCGAATTGACCTACCTTACCACGCTTGGTTGTTACCAAAATAACACCATTGGCACCGCGAGAACCGTAGATAGCTGTAGAAGAAGCATCCTTCAAAATGTCGATAGATTCAATATCACGTGGATTCAATGATTCAATACCACCTGCGCTCAAGGGTACACCGTCTACTACATATAGCGGTTCACTTGTTGCATTCAAAGAACGTTGACCACGGATACGAATTGTTCCCAAAGTACCCGGACGTTGACTTGATGTAATGTCCACACCAGCTGCTTTACCTTGCAAGGCTTCGAATGCGTTACTTACGGGACGCGCATTCAATTGCTCAGCATCCACACGTGTCAACGCACCAGTTACGTCGGATTTCTTTTGAACACCATAACCTACAACCACCACTTCATCCAACATTTCAGTGTCTTCCGCTAAAGTAATTTTTACGGACGATTTTCCGGCAACAGAAATGTCTTGAGTCTTGTAACCTACGAAGCTTACTTGAATAGTTCCATCGTTAGGAACACCCTGAAGAGAAAAATTACCGTCGAAGTCGGTAATTGTACCATTGGTAGTACCTTTCACTACCACACTTGCACCAATTACGGGTTCACCTGCCTTGTCGACCACTGTACCCGAAACAGATTTGCTTTGTGCACTGGCTGTAATCGCCAATACAGATAACAAAGCAACAAAGAACAACCGTTGGGCTTTACCCAAGCAGTTAAACAGAGAATTCTTTCTGTTCTTCATACTTCAATTATTAAGTTAAACAAAAGTTAACTGAACAGAAAGTCATTTTTTCTTCTCGATTAAAGGAATAAATTTAAACAAAAGTTAACTTCATTCTTTACTCTCTACATAAAGAAAATTCTCTTGCCACTCTTGCAACAGCCTCCTAACAAATTGATTTCCACTGCAAATAATGTGGCAAGAGCTTTGCAACGCCTTGTCACCCTTGCAACACTTGTTTTTAGGCCCTCTTCTAAGGAGATAACTATAATCCTTTTTAAAGGCTGAAAAAAAGCTATTTTTCTCTATGTAAAATTAGAATAATAGGACTTTAAAACCTAATCCGCGTCGCGGATCGCCCGATTGCCGACGCTGATCCGTTAATCGCCGACGCTGATTCGTTGATCGCCGACGCTGATTAGGATTTTCATCTTGATTTATCCTAAAATTCATATATAAGAAATGGCTTTTTATAGTGCTTAGAGCAACTTGTTGCAAGGGTTGCAAGAGATTGTAGCCTCTTGCCACCGTATCTGTCGTGATTTTCAATGAGTTAAAGGACTGTTGCAAGAATGGCATGAGAAAAAGGAATTCCCTGAGTTATTACAGAAACGGGTGAGAATTATCGTAATTCATCCAATATCATACGGAAAGCCTTGTCGGCATGTTCGCGCATAATCCGTATGTAGTTGAATATGGGGCGGTTGGTTTTCATGCTATGTCCGATACAATACTCTATCCGCTCTATGGGAATACCCAATTCATATCCATGCTGCGCAAAGCTTTTACGGGCTGAATAATAGGATACTTTACGAGTAATTCCAGCCAAACAAGCTACTGTATTCAAATAGCGGAACACCATGCTATATACTTTCTCGTAGGTATGATAGGGGCCAAAAGACAATTTGCCGTCTGATTGTATATATCTATTAATGATTTCTGTCGCTTCGGGCTGAATGGTAAATGTAATGAAAGTTTTGTCTTTTTTGTTTTGGCGAGTCTTATGGCGGATATAACGCATTTCTGTCTGATTTTGAAAATTATATGCCATTAAATCGCGCAAATTCATACCTCCTAAATAATAGGTAAGCAAAAAAACGTCACGCGTATAAACATGAACGCTTTTTGTAAGATTCACATCTCGAATGAGCCTTATTTCCTCCACCGATAAGTCAATCTCACGAATGTGTGCTATGGGCATCTTAAAAAATGTGAAAGGGTGGACGGAGTAGTTCACATAGTTCATCTTTATGGCATAATTCAATAAGACTTTTATTAAAGACAGATAAATACGGATGGACGTAGAAGATAGCTTTTCTTCTTCCAGACTATGAGAATATTTTTCAATCAATGCTGGTGAAACGATAGAAAGTGCAAAATTCCCTTTCATATATTTCATCAATTTGCCACCTGCTATTTTATACAATTTATAAGATTTATGCCGATCTTCCGTTTGCATGGTGGATAGGTATTCTTGCATGACGTCATTGAACGTTTTCTCTTTTTTTTCTCTCTTGTTCAATAAGAGATGTACAACCTCCGTGCACGACAACGAAGATAATCCACTTGCTTCCGAAAGGATTTCTTCGTACTCATAAATTATCTTCCGCAAAGCATGATTGATCCTATCAGCATTTTCATGTTTTACTACTTTCCCGTTTTTCAATTGTTTGGAAGAGTCAAGGACAAATTGAGTGGAAATGTACCTTGTTTGTGAACGATGTGCAACGGATATACGTATCCGGTTCCGTCCATTCGCCATTTCTTTCGTTGGTACAACAACAATGGATAAAATAGCCATTTGCAAAATAATTTAATGGATAAACAATATTTTTTCTTTAAAAATAAGCCATTTCATCGACATTTCATTGCATCATGCGTCTTAATTTTTTAATCGGATAACAAATATTCCACATTTTACAAAGAGGATATATCCAAAATGCTCTTCACTCTATATATTTTGATATTGTATTTCATTATATCTTGCATACAAGCTATCATGTGACCATTTTTTCCATGTTTTTGTACGATTCTTCATTTTAATTGATTAAATTCTCGGATATATTTGCACCGTGTTTCCATGCATATTTGTATGTGCTACATGAAAAAGAGATTTAATTAACTTTTGTTTAACTTAATAATTAAAGTATGAAGAACAGAAAGAATGCAAATCTGTTTAATTGCTTGGACAAAGTCCAGCGATTGTTCTTTGTTGCTTTGTTGTCAGTATTGGCGATTACAGCCAGTGCACAAAGCAAATCTGTTTCGGGTACAGTGGTCGACAAGACAGGTGAACCCGTAATTGGTGCAAGTGTGGTAGTGAAAGGTACTACCAACGGTACAATTACCGATTTCGACGGTAATTTCTCTCTTCAGGGTGTTCCTAACGATGGAACTATTCAAATCAGCTTCGTAGGTTACAAAACTCAAGACGTTTCCGTTGTAGGCAAGACTTCTATCAAGGTAACTTTGGCAGAAGATACTGAAATGCTGGACGAAGTGGTAGTAGTAGGTTATGGCGTTCAGAAAAAATCTGACGTAACCGGTGCGTTGATTAGCGTAGACAGTGAAAAATTGAATGCTCGTCCAGTAGCCAATGCTTTTGAAGCTCTTCAAGGTAAAGCTGCCGGTGTGGATATCACATCAAGCGAACGACCTGGTACCGTAGGTACGATCCGTATTCGTGGTAACCGCTCTTTGTCTGGAGGTAATGGTCCTTTGTATGTAGTAGACGGTGTAGTATTGAGTGCAGGTGGTATTGAATCTATCAACCCTCGTGACATTGAAAGCATTAACATTTTGAAGGATGCATCTTCTACAGCTATCTATGGAGCTCGTGGTTCAAATGGTGTTGTTTTGGTAACGACCAAACGTGGTAAGCAAGGAGCTCTTCAGTTGAACTACTCGGGTACAGTGACTATGGAAAACTTGGTGGACAAGTCTCCGGCCATGAGCGCAAGCGATTATATCACATGGCGTCGTTGGGCTTATTACAATGCCGACCCTGTGAACAATCCACGTGGAGACCAACCTTCTCAAACTAAGGATGCTGACTACTTTGGCGGTGATGACCCATACGCAACTGCTAACGTTATGAAAGGTTGGTCAGGCGGTAATTGGGATGGTTCCAAAGTAAGCAACACAGATTGGGCTGACATTGTTACTCGTACTGGTATCACTCACGAACATACGTTGAGTGCTAATGGTGGTACTGAAAACATGCAGGCTTCTTTCTCTGTAGGTTATTTGAACAATCAAGGTACTCAGAAGGGACAGGAATATGAACGTTATAACGTAGCTGCAACTGTAGATATCCAAGCCAAGCCTTGGTTCAAGATGGGTGGTTCTATCAATGCTTCTTATGCTATTCAAGATTATGGTTATTCTCGTACTGGCCAGTCTTCTTCTTCTGGTCCGGTAGACATTTACTCGGCTTCTAAGGCTATTCCTCGTTTTGCTGTTCCTTATACAGATGATGGCAGCATCGTAACTAACCCAGCCGGTTCTGTAACTAATGTATATACAGTAATCGACGAATGGAACAAGTCTACCGATAACCGCAAGACTTTCCGTGCACTTGGTTCATTCTATGCACAAGTTGATTTCGGTAAGATTTGGGAACCATTGGAAGGTTTGACATTCAAGACTTCATTCGGTCCTGACTTCCGAAATTACCGTCAAGGTATCTTCATCAGCAAGGATTCTGCTGTCAAGGCCGGTAGTAAGAATTATGCTAAATATGCCAACGATACTTATTTCTCATGGGTATTGGATAACTTCTTGATGTATAACAAAACGATTGGTGATCATCGTTTTGATTTAACACTTATCCAAAGTGCTTCTAAATATAGTAAGGAAAGTGGTAGCATGAGTGCTAATCAGATACCTAACGAACACTTCTGGTGGTATAATCTGGGTTCTGTAGATATTACAGATGCTGCAACTTATGGTGCTGGTATGGGTACAGGATTAACAGAAAAAGCAATGGCTTCTTACATGGCTCGTGTGAATTATGCCTATAAAGACAAGTATTTGTTGACTGTATCAGGACGTTATGACGGTGCTTCACAGTTAGCTGCCGGCCACAAATGGGTATTCTTCCCATCTGCAGCACTTGGTTGGCGCATTGATCAAGAAGAATTTATGAAAGACATTGATTGGGTTAGCCAATTAAAACTCCGTGTAGGTGTAGGTACTACAGGTAATGAATCAGTAAGTGCTTATGGTACTTTGGGTAACATACAATCATTCTTCGTTCCTTTCGGTGGCATTTTGACTCAAGCATACGCTACAAACGAACCTTATTATACTAGTAATTCTGTAGGTATGGCCAATAAGGAATTGACATGGGAAAAGACTACTCAATGGAACTATGGTGTAGACTTTGGTTTCTTGGACGGTCGTATCAATGGTGCATTGGATATTTATCATTCCAGAACTACTGATGTGTTGATGAATATGAAGATTCCTACATTGACAGGGTTCCCGAACATGATGGCCAATATTGGTGAAACCAAGAGTTATGGTTTTGACTTGACTTTGAATGCTATCCCTATTCAAACTAAGGATTTTGAATGGAATACTACATTGAATCTAACTTACAACGAAGATGAAATCGTTGAATTGTCTAATGGTAAAGTAGACGACATAGCCAATGCTTGGTTCATCGGTGAATCTATGAGTATATATTATGGTATTGACAATGCCGGTTTGTGGCAAGAAAGCGACGCTGCAGAAATGGCTAAGTTCAATGAAAATGGCCATAAGTTCTCTGCCGGTAGCGTTCGTCCGGTTGACCAAAACGGTGACTACAAGATTGACGACGAAGACCGTGTAATTTTAGGAAAGAGAAATCCAAACTTTATGGGCGGTTGGAGCAATACCTTCTCTTGGAAAGGATTGGAATTGACAGTTGATCTGTATGGCCGTTTCGGTTATATGATTAGTACTGGTGGTGAAGGTCAGTTGGGTATGTACGCTCAGCGTGAAATCGATTACTGGACTCCTGATAATACTGATGCAGAATGGCAAAAGCCTGTCTATAGCACAGCTGGTGGTGACTCTTACTCTGCTTTGTTGGGTTACAAAGATGCATCATTTATCAAAGTTCGCAACATTTCTTTAGGTTATAACTTCCCGAAGAACGTTTGCAACAAGTTAGGTATCGGTTCCTTGAAGGTTTATGCACAAGGCAAGAACCTTGGAAACCTCTATTCTTCAGTTGACTTTATCGACCTTGATTTGGGTACTACTTACTACAACCGTGGTGTAACCTTCGGTGTACAATTAGGTTTCTAATCCGGTCATTTATTGTTAATTAATTATAGAATATAGAAAATAGAATTATGAAAAGATATAACAAATTTCTTACAGCGGGCTTGGTCGTTGCAGCAATGACCGGTTTTTCCTCTTGCGGTGACAGCTTCTTGGAAGAAGACAACCGTACCGCTTACTCTACCCAATACTTTGAAAGTGCTCAAGGTATGCAGGACTTGGCTACTGCTCTTTATGCCAATATCCGTTGGCATTTTGGTTATGAATGGGCCTATGGTATCACATTGTATGGTACAGACGAATTTACTAATGGTGCCGACTTGACTGCAGAGCCTTGGAATACCTACGATAGCCGTTTGCAATCCATGGACTGTACTCAAGCTAATGGTGCTGCCAACAAGAACTGTCCTCCAGTATCTGGTTTGTGGGATCAAATGTATTATGGTATTTCTACAGCGAATACCATTATCACTTATGCAGATCGCGTAACTGACGAGGCTATACGTAACAAATGCTTGGGTGAAGCTCACTTCCTTCGTGGCTATAATTACTATCGACTTTTTGCTCAGTATGGTGCTACTGTATTGCAATTGCAAGCAACAGAAGGTGTAGTAAAAAGTTTTACTCGTGCTACTGAAGAAGAAATGATTAATCAAGTAATTGCAGATTTCGAACAAGCCTACAACTTGTTGCCAACAGACAAATGGCGTGGTACAGGTACTTGGACCAAGTACACTGCTGCCCACTTCTTGGCTAAGGCATTGCTTTATCGTCAATCAGAGCGTTGTAGTGATTTCAACGGTTCTTATCCAGCTGATACAGACTTGAACAAGGCAATCACTTTGTGTAACGAAGTTATTCAGGCTTGTCCGTTAGCTCCTGACTACAATGATTTGTATGCTAAGTGGACAGGTATTGACTGTGCCAATGAAGACTTGGATGAAATCTTGATGTCTGCACAACATACTTCTTCTGCTGTTGGTCGTTTTGGTAACCGTACTTACAACTACTTCACTCCGCAATTCTCTAACTTCTCAGGTGGTTGGGTACAACGTGGTCAGTATATTGGTGGTATGGACTTCCAACGTTGCCGTCCTACAGAATACGCTTACGCATCATTTGATAATGTAAACGATGCCCGTATGTGGAAGACATTCAAAACCATTTATGGTATCAATCATTGGCAAGGTGCTCCTGATTATGTAGCAGCTGACAATGTTCCAACATTGGGCGACTATGGTATTTTGTTTATTTTGAATAAGAAGGATGATCCACGTTTCCAAGACGAAACTACTTACGGTACATTCGGTCGCGGTGGTGTAGAACACTCTTTCGTTCATCCTGAAACTGGAAAGTGGGTGCCCAATGTATTCCCTGTATACTTGGGTGGTCAATATGCGATGTATAATTACGGTGTAAGTGGCAACACTGCTACATCAAATGTATTCTGTGGTATCAACAAGACAGAAGATGGTAGCCGTACCGCTGAAAAGGGCGATGCTCATCGCGACGTTATCATGGCTCGTACCGGTGAAACTTACTTGATTAAGGCTGAATGTCAAGTACGTTTAGGTCAATACGATGCTGCCATTACAACAGTTAATACACTTCGCAAGCGTGCAGAATGGAAAGCTGGTGAAGACCGTGAATATTACACAGACGGTTCTATGGCATTCTTGAAAGAATACGGAGGAGACTCTGACAATTCAACAGCTGACGCCAACACAGTGAAGAAGAATAAGGATCTAGACGGAAAGACTATCTTAACTAACCGTCAAGCATTTAAGTATTCATTCCCACAAAAGAACTCTTACTATTTGTCAACAGGTATTGAACGTACTACAGAAGCTTCTAACTTACAGATTGCAAGCTATACCCAACTTCCAGCTGAAGACGAAGCTATCTTGACTGCAATTGGTGCAAGCGGTGACAAGGAACGTATGATTCACTTCATTTTGAACGAACGTACTCGTGAATGTTTGGGCGAATGGAACCGTTGGGAAGAATTGGCTCGTACAGAAACATTGGTGAAGCGTGCCAAGGCATTCAATCCAGAAGCTGCTGCTAACGTACAAGACAGACATAACCGTCGTCCGATTCCACAAACATTTATCGATGCTTTGCAGGATGAAAACGGTAATAACTTGTCTGACGCAGAAAAAGCAAAATGGCAGAATGAAGGTTGGTGATCAGTCCAATCAATATCAATAGGTTAACAAATGATAATGAAGGCCGCTCCGCATGGGGTGGCCTTTTTTTGTTCTGTGCGTATTTGTACGAAAATACATGCAAATGGATGATTCTCTATTTTATGGATAAAGCGATATTGTCTATATTTGCTCTATCAATCAATAGATAGAGGATTATGAAAAGAATTGGTATAGTATGTGGCCTGTTTTTGTTGATGGCAGGCATGAATGTTTCTGCTCAAAAGAAAGTGGCAGGTCCTATGAAGGATGTAAATTTGGTCATTGATAATACCTTGGATAGCTTGAATAAGGCGCGTACGGTACGCCCCGAAGCGGGCTCCACTCGGAAAGGCGACAATCCGGTATTGTTTTTGGTGGGCAACTCGACAATGCGTACCGGTACATTGGGTAACGGAAACAACGGTCAATGGGGCTGGGGATATTACGCTAGGGAATACTTTGACGAAAATAAAATAACCGTAGAAAATCATGCGTTGGGAGGTACCAGTAGCCGTACTTTCTATAATCGTTTATGGCCGGATGTGTTGAAGGGTATCCGGAAGGGTGACTGGGTAATCATTGAATTGGGACACAACGATAATGGCCCTTATGATAGCGGACGTGCACGTGCTTCCATTCCTGGCATAGGTAAGGAAACGTTGGATGTGACGATTAAAGAAACCGGCGTGCAAGAAACGGTTTATACCTTTGGTGAATACATGCGTAAATATATTCGTGATATTAAAGCGAAAGGTGCTTATCCGATATTGATGTCGCTTACCCCACGCAATGCATGGGAGGATGCGGATAGTACCATCATTACTCGTGTGAACAAAACATTTGGTTTGTGGTCCAAGCAGGTGGCTAAAAAAGAAAGAATCCCTTTCATTGATTTGAATGAAATTACCGCACGGAAATTTGAGAAGTTTGGTAAGGAAAAGGTGAAAACTATGTTCTATTTGGACCGAATCCATACCAGTGCTTTCGGTGCCCGTGTCAATGCTGAATCGGCCGTTGAAGGTATTCGTAATTGTAAGGGATTGAAATTGGCCAAGTATTTGAAACCCGTTGAGCAGGATACAATCACTGGCGCATCCCGTAAGAAAGGTTGTCCGGTACTGTTTACCATTGGTGATAGTACAGTGAAGAATGCCGATAAGAATCCGGATGATATGTGGGGTTGGGGAAGTGTGATTCATGAACTGTTCGATTTGGAACGTATAACCGTAGAGAATCATGCCATGGCTGGTCGTAGTGCCCGTACATTCTTGGATGAAGGACGTTGGGATAAGGTATACAATGCCTTGCAACCTGGTGACTTTGTGTTGATTCAGTTCGGTCATAATGATATAGGTGATATCAATGTGGGTAAAGCTCGTGGTGAACTTCGTGGTGCCGGTGATGAAAGTAAGGTGTTCTTGATGGAAAAAACGGGTAAGTATCAGGTGATTTATACGTTTGGCTGGTATTTGCGTAAGTTTATTCGCGATGCACAGGAAAAAGGTGCGATTCCTATCGTGTTGAGTCATACACCTCGTAATATGTGGGATAATGGAAAAATTATTCGCAATACTTCTTCGTTCGGTCAATGGACAAAGGCAGCTGCCGATATTACGGGAGCCTATTATGTGGACTTGAATAAAATTACGGCCGACAAATTGCAGGAAATAGGATATGAAAAGGGATTGCGATTGGTTGGTGAATATTTCAAGAGAGACCATACTCATACCTCTTTGAAAGGGGCCAGACAGAATGCCGAAAGTATAGTAGAGGGCTTGAAGGAAGTGGAATGTCCGTTGGCCGATTATTTGAAATAACATTTATAATATGATAATACCATGAAAAACGAAAAAAAACGCTTGAGTTCAATGCATCTGCTGTGGGTAGCTCTCTTGGGGTTTTCTCTACAATCATGTGGGGAAGCCGAACTGAAAATGCAAAAGGATAGTTTGAATCGTGGAGTAGTTGCGGTTCGTGAGAATCCGGAGTCTGTAATTGTATCCTGGAGATATTTGTCTTCTGATCCGTTGAAAACATCATTCAATGTGTATCGGAATGGTGAAAAAATAGCAGAAGTTCCAGCCAATCAAGGTACTTTTTATAAAGATGCTTATGCCGGAATGGAAAAAGCAGTTTACGAAGTGAAGGCTGTAGTAGACGGTAAAGAAAAGGAAACGGTAAAGGGTATTTATACTTTGCCGGAGAATGCGCCGTTTGGCTATTTGAATATTCCACTTGATCGTCCGGCTGAAGGTGTTACGCCTGCAGGAGATACCTATACCTATAATGCCAATGATGCATCGATGGGTGATGTGGATGGTGATGGACAATATGAAATCATCTTGAAATGGGACCCTTCTAATGCGCATGATAATGCCCATGATGGATATACGGGAAATGTGTATTTTGATTGTTATCGTTTGACCGGCGAAAAGTTGTGGCGCATTGATTTGGGACATAATATTCGTGCAGGTGCACATTATACTCAATTCATGGTATATGATTTGGATGGTGATGGATGTGCCGAAGTGGTGATGAAGACTTCGGACGGCACTGTAGATGGTTTGGGAAATGTTATCGGAGATATAACTGCCGATTATCGTGAAAAAGGAGATACCCTTGCTCCCAATCCTCCTCGTCAACGTCCTGCCAATATGCAAAAACGTCCGAACGATGCCAAGCGTCTTCCTCGTAAGATGACTCCTCGTAATCAAGGACGTATCTTAACAGGTAATGAATACTTGACTGTTTTTGAAGGACTGACAGGTAAAGCTATGCAGACCATTGATTATGTACCGCAACGTGGTCGTTTAGAGGATTGGGGAGACAATCGTGCAAATCGTAGTGACCGTTATTTGGCGGCGGTAGCTTATTTGGATGGTATCCATCCAAGCGTAATCATGTGTAGAGGATATTATACCCGTGCCGTGTTGGCTGCATTTGATTGGGATGGAACGGAGTTGAAGCAACGTTGGGTGTTCGACAGTAACCTCCCAGGTAATGAAGCTTATGCCGGTCAAGGAAATCACAACCTTCGTGTAGGAGATGTGGACGGTGATGGAATGGATGAAATTGTTTACGGACAATGCGCCATCGATCATGATGGTACGGGGCTGTATTCTACAGGTATGAATCACGGTGATGCTATTCATTTGACTAAATTCAGTCCGGAACTGGAAGGCTTGCAGGTATGGGCATGCCATGAGAACAGAAAAGATGGAAGCAGTTTTCGCAATGCCGGTACAGGTGAAGTGCTTTTCCAAATAAAGAGCTCAATTGATGTAGGCCGTTGTATGGCTGCAGATATTGATCCTACGAATCCGGGACTGGAAATGTGGTCGTGGGAATCGCAAGGTATCCGCAATATAAAAGGAG
Organism: Bacteroides sp.; assembly: GCA_015060765.1. Classification (GTDB taxonomy): domain Bacteria; phylum Bacteroidota; class Bacteroidia; order Bacteroidales; family Bacteroidaceae; genus Phocaeicola. Next base: position 36,797 of record SUXW01000017.1, on the reverse strand, counting down.
AAGTGGTTAATCCGAACATGGAAGGCCTTTCTGTAAACATGGGCCTTTGGTGGGATGGTGATTTGCTTCGTGAATTATTGGATAAGAATAAAGTGGATAAATACGATTGGAACGAAGGTGTCTGTAAACCGTTGCAAGTATTTGAAGGTACTGTATGGAACAATGGCACTAAAGCGACTCCTTGTTTGCAAGGTGATATGATAGGCGACTGGCGGGAAGAGGTATTGCTCCGCACAGAAGATAACTCGGCTTTGCGCCTGTATGTAACAACGATACCGACCAATTATCGTTTCCATACATTCTTGGAAGACCCGGCGTATCGAATCAGTATTGTGACTCAAAACGTGGCATACAACCAACCTACACAACCGGGATTCTATTTTGGCGCAGATTTGAAAGAAGGTATTTTTAGAGGATATGAATTTAAATAAAATAGTATGAAAAACATAGGATTATTATGTATGGGGGCTTTGGTGATGATGGTTTCATCGTGTGCTCCGACTCAAGAGAAAAAAGAAGAAATCAATGATTCCAATACACCGTTGCACTTGTTGCAACCGGATTATCAGAATCCTTATGGAGTCCCTTCGGTAGAATCCATCAAGGTGGATATGGATCGTATACTTGGTTATTTGGAAGAATGTACACCGGCACGTGTTGTAAATAAGAATACAGGGGAAACCATTACAGATTATGCACAAATCAATGCAGACGCACAATTGGAACGTGGCACTTTCCGCTTGGCAAGTTATGAGTGGGGAGTTACCTATTCCGCTATGATAGCTGCAGCCGAGGCTACGGGCGACAAAGCTTATATGGACTATGTAACCAAACGTTTTAAATTCTTGGCTGAAGTGGCACCACATTTCCGCAAGGTGATGGATGAAGGTGGTAAATTGGATGGACAAATGAGACAGATTCTTGATCCTCGTGCATTGGACGATGCCGGTGCAGTGTGTGCAGCGATGGTAAAGGCTCAAATGAAGGATTCATCGTTGGATTTGAATGCTCTTATTCAGAATTATATGGATTTCATAATGAATAAGGAGTATCGTTTGAGCGATGGAACATTTGCCCGTACACGACCACTTTACAATACATTATGGTTGGATGATATGTTTATGGGAATTCCTCCAATAGCATGGTATTCTTGTATTGCTAATGAAAAACAAACGGAATATCAGGAAGAGGCTGTAAAACAAGTGCTTCAATTTGCAGAACGTATGTGGGTACCCGAAAAGAATTTGTTCCGTCATGGTTGGGTGGAAGAAATGAAGGATCATCCGGCTTTCCATTGGGGACGTGCCAATGGTTGGGCATTACTTACCATGTGCGAAGTCTTGGATGTGTTGCCTGAAAACCATCCTCAAAGAGGTAAGATTATGGATTTGTTCTGTGCTCATGTAAAGGGGTTGGCCGCTTGCCAAAGTGGCGAAGGATTGTGGCATCAATTGCTCGACCGTAATGACTCCTATTTAGAAACTTCGGCAACAGCCATTTATGTGTATTGTATGGCTCATGCAATCAATAAGGGTTGGATTGATGCATTAGCTTATGGACCTGTCGTTACATTAGGATGGAATGCCATAACAACTCAAATTAATGAATTGGGTCAGGTGGAAGGTACATGTGTAGGTACGGGTATGGCCTTTGATCCGGCTTTCTATTATTATCGTCCTGTTAATGTATATGCTGCACATGGATATGGACCGGTTATTTGGGCTGGTGCTGAAATGATAAATTTGTTGAAAAGACAGTATCCGAAGATGAACGATAGTGCGGTACAGTTCTATTCAACAGAACAAAAAACAGATTCTCCAATTTTCCATGAGAAAAGATAAGGAATAACTTATAAAATGAGTAATGTCATGAAACGGGAAGCTTTTAAGATGTTCTTGAAGCCAGGCTTCGAGAAGGAATATGAAAAAAGACATGCTGCCATTTGGCCGGAACTGAAAAAGATGTTGTCGGACGGTGGCGTTTATGATTATTCCATCTATTGGGATAAGGATACCAATATTTTGTTTGCATGTCAGAAAACGAAAGGTGAAGGCTCTTCACAGGATATGGGTGATAATCCTATCGTACAGAAATGGTGGGATTATATGGCGGATATTATGGAGGTGAATCCGGATAATTCGCCGGTAACAATCCCACTGCCAGAAGTCTTCCACATGGATTGATTTGATGGAATGTGTCGAAATTTAACGGTTTGTTGGATTTCGACACATAACTTTTCGTATCTTTGCATATATATCTAAAATGAAAAACACATGAAGAAGGTTGTATTCTTATTATTAATCCTTTCCTTATTCTTGGATGTGTCTGTTTTTGCAGACATTGAAATACGATCCCGTCATTTGACGACAGGAGATGGTATAGCCAACAATTCTGTACGTACGTTGTATCAGGATAGTAAAGGATTTGTATGGATGGGTACCTTGAATGGATTGAGCCGTTATGATGGCAATTCATTCATGACTTTCCGGCCGGAATTGGGTAAGATGTCACTGGCAGACCATCGTATAGGTGATATCTCAGAAGACCGCAATGGCTTTTTATGGATATCTTCGACTCCCAATATCTTCAGTTGTTATGACTTGAAAAGGGATTGCTTTGTTGATTTTACAGGATGTGGGGAGCATACTCAATATTATAAGGATAAGCTGGAAACTTCAAATGGAGATATATGGATGTGGCATGATGGTAATGGTTGTAGAAAAGTGGTCTATAAAGATGGCGAATTTGCTTCAGAAGTATATAAGGTAGAGAATGGAACTCTTCATAGCAATCGGGTTACGTATATGTATGAGGATGCTCATAAAAGAATTTGGGCCGGTACTTCCGAAGGAGTGGCCGAATGGACAAACGGCAGATTTGTGTTGAAGACAGACAATAGTGAAGCTTTTCGAGTTGTAGAATATGGCGACAAGATATTCTTTTTGTCGGGTGCAGGGAAAATCCATGTTTGTGATACATCGGGTAATTGTTGGTTTGTAACCAACGCTTCTGAACGAGCCGGTGGTGCCAGAGTGTATGGAACCATTCGTTTGAAGGAACAATGGATCATTTTTACAGAAGAGGGTGGATTTACTTTTGATTTGGAATCTTTTAAATTGACTCGAAGTGACGAACTCGATATAAAAAGAGGTGTGGTCGTTGTTGACAATAAAGGGAATTATTGGATACATAACCATACAGGTATCGTTTGGTATGTGAATGCTACGACTTATGCAATCAAGTCATTCCAATTGATCCCCAATCATTTACTTCCTTATTTGGATGAAGAACGAATCCATGTGGTACATGATTCCAGAAACATCATTTGGATTACTACTTATGGAAACGGACTTTTTGTTTATGACCTGAAAACAGACCAAATGAAACATTTAGTAGCGGACATGGAAGGAAGCAGTCATATCGCTTCCAATTATTTGCAGAATGTAATGGAAGATAGAAATGGGGGTATATGGGTAAGTTCTGAATATACCGGGGTTTCTCTTCTATCTGTATTGAATGAAGGGGCAATGCGTATTTTACCGGAGAAGGATAGAATATCCAATCGGGCTAATGCGGTAAGAATGATGGCTCAAATGAGTAATGGGGATATTTGGATTGGGTCTCGTCAGGGAGGATTGTATATGTTCGATTCGGATATGAACCCTAAAGGTGATAATAAGTATTTTCAATCGAACATCTATGCTGTAGTAGAAGATACGGAAGGAACCGTTTGGTATGGCAGTCGGGGAAAAGGGCTTTTGGTTGGAGATACATGGTATACGAATAAGGCATACGATCCAATGAGCTTGTCCAATAATAACATATTTGCTATGTATCGCGATAAGAAAGGAAGGGTATGGATAGGTACTTTCGGCGGGGGGCTGGATTTGGCTGTAAAAAGCGAAAAAGGCTATTCTTTTATGCATTTTTTGAATGGAGATTATAGCCAACGTCTGATACGTTCTATCTTGGAAGATCAAAATGGATGGATGTGGGTTGGTACCAGTGACGGAGTTCATGTCTTTCACCCAGACTCTTTAATTGCTGATCCTAAAAATTATAATGTTTATAATTTTGCTAATGGCAAACTGAAAAGTAGCGAAATCAAATGCTTGTTTCAAGATAGTAAAGGACGTGTTTGGGTTGGGACGACAGGCGCTGGTTTTGCAATGTGTGACCAAATAGATGATTATGATAATTTGACATTCAAACATTTTGATATTCAAGATGGTCTTGTAAATAATATGGTTCAATCCATCGTTGAAGATTTTGCTGGGAAATTGTGGATTGCAACAGAGTATGGGATTTCCAAATTTGATCCAGAAGTACATTCGTTCAAGAATTATTTCTTTTCGACTTTTGCTTTGGGAAATGTTTATGGTGAAAATAGTGGGTGTATAAGTGAAACGGGCAAATTATTGTTTGGAACGAATTATGGCTTGGTAGTAATTACTCCAGAATTGATAGAATCATCTTCTGTAGTGATTCCTGAAGTCGAATTTACAGATTTGAAAATTAACGGTATATCAATGTCTCCGGGTGATGTGGATTCTTCTTTGGAATATGCATTGGTTTATTCAGAAGAAGTTGTATTAAAGCATTTCCAAAATTCATTTGTCATCGATTTCTCCATTTTTGATTATTTGAAAGGGAATGAAACGAAATATACTTATAAGCTAGATAATTATGATAGAGAATGGAGTATCCCTTCTTCTTTGAATTTTGCTGCATACAAGAATTTGCAACCAGGTACCTATAAACTGCGTGTGAAGGCATGTAATAGTGCAGGAGTTTGGGGAGAAAAGGAAGCAGTCCTTAAAATTGTAGTCAAACCTCCATTCTGGAAGACGACATGGGCGTTCCTGATTTATGCCGTTTTGATTTCTGTCCTGTTGTATATAGCTTATGGAGTGGCCCGTAATTTTACTCGTTTGCGTAATCGTATTCAAGTGGAAAAACAATTGACAGAGTATAAATTGGTGTTCTTTACTAATATCTCACATGAATTCCGTACACCGTTAACCTTGATACAAGGTGCTTTGGAAAAGATTCAATATAGTGGTAAGGCTCCTAAGGAGATGTCTTATTCGTTGAAGGTGATGGAGAAAAGCACTCAGCGTATGCTCCGTTTGATTAATCAATTGTTGGAATTCAGGAAAATGCAGAATAACAAATTGGCTCTATCATTGGAAGAAACAGATGTAATAGCTTTCCTTTATGAAATATTCTTAAGTTTCAATGATGCTGCTGAATCCAAACGAATGGACTTTAGATTTTCTCCTTCTGTTGCTTCTTACAAAATGTTTGTCGATAAAGGTAATTTGGATAAGGTGACGTATAATTTGTTGTCGAATGCGTTTAAATATACTCCAAGTGAAGGTAAAATTGTATTGACGGTAAAGGTGGATGAAACAGCCAATACATTGATCATTTCAGTGTCGGATACGGGAGTTGGAATTCCGAAGGAAAAACGAAATGAGTTGTTTAAACGGTTTATGCAAAGTAGTTTCTCCAGTAGTAGTGTGGGGGTCGGATTGCATTTGACACATGAATTGGTCAATGTGCATAAAGGTACCATTGAATATAAAGAAAATGACGGTGGAGGGTCTATCTTTATAGTTACTTTGCCTCTTGATACATCTATGTATGAAGAAAAAGACTTCTTGATACCTCATAATGTATTGATGGCCGAAGAAGAAAAGCATCATACAGCTATAGCGGAAGAGCAAGAAACGTTTGAAAGTAAGCAGGATGAGTTTGCGTCTCCATTGAACAAACGTAAAGTCTTGATTATTGAAGACGATAATGATGTTCGTGATTTCTTGAAAGAGGAAATAGGACGATATTTTGAAGTGGAATTGGCATCTGATGGCGTGTCTGGCTTGGAAAAGGCAAAGGAATCCGATGCCGACTTGATTATTTGTGATGTATTGATGCCTGGTATGACAGGATTTGAGGTAACCCGAAAAATGAAAAATGATTTTAATACCAGTCATATACCAATTATTCTATTGACAGCAATGCATTCAGCGGAAAGTCATTTGGAAGGGGTAGAAAGTGGCGCGGATGCTTATATTACAAAGCCGTTCAGTCCTAAATTGCTGTTGGCTAGGGTTTTCAAGCTGATAGAACAACGTGAAAAATTGCGAGAAAAGTTTTCCAGTGATCCTACTATGCTTCGGCCGGCTATATGTACGTCGGATAAAGATAAAGAATTTGCTGATAAATTGTTGCAAATATTGGAACGTGAGATTGCAAATCCTCAGTTTACGGTGGATGAATTTGCTGCTGCGATGGGTTATGGTAGAACGGTTTTCTATCGAAAGGTAAGGGGGGTTACAGGGTACTCGCCTAATGAGTATATTCGTATCATGCGTATGAAGAAGGCGGTAGAACTTTTGAAAGAAAATAAATATACAGTTGCCGAAGTGTCATATCAGGTGGGAATCAATGACCCATTTTATTTTAGTAAATGTTTTAAACAGCAGTTTGGTGTGGCTCCTTCTCTATTCTCCAAAACAACCGATGGGGAAAATACTGCGGAATAATTTTTGAGCATTATTGTTATAATAAAGGCGTGTCTGGTTCTTTGTAAAAAGAAATCCGACACGCTTTCTTTGTTTTTGTCGCATGACGGTTTATAATTGTTCAGTATGTACATTTCAACATCCTTTTGTACGTTTTCCCATTGTTTTGTGATGAACAATTTCGGATTTTTGTTTCAATAACAATAATTAAATTTAATAGTATGAAAATGAATAGGATCTTTTTGTTTTTGTTGTCCTTGTCTTTGAACGTGGGACTACTTTATGCACAACCTAAATTGTTTGTCGGCCCTAATGAACCATTGGGTGAAGGTAAGGGTATTCATCCGGGTAGAGTGGTATGGGTACATAGCCCGGGAGTAGCCAAGTGGGATTTGGAAACCGGTCTTTGGGTGGAAGATCGTTGGAATGATCAAGATAAGGCTGATGCGATGATTAAGGAGGCTGTTATTCAGTTGACTGGTAAGAAGAATGTGAAAAAAGCATGGAAAGCTTTGTTCCGTTCGTTCAATGAAGCCAAACGAGGAATGAAGAAAGGTTATCAGAAGGGAGAAAAAATTGCCATCAAATTGAATATGAACAATGCATTGACTCATCGTGATACCATCGAATTAAACTCTTCTCCATTTGTGACGTTGGCTTTGGTCAAAAGCTTGGTAAACGATGCAAGGGTGGCCGAGAATGATATTATTGTATGTGAACCCAGTCGTGCTATTACAGATAGTATCTACAACAAGATACATCGATTATTCCCCGAAGTGATATTCATTGACAATATCGGTGGTGATGGAAGAATCAAGTGCGAATATTATCCTGAGCAAATCAAGTATTCGGTAGACAATGGCAAGATGGCAAGAGGTTTGGCCAAATGTATTGTCGATGCTGATTATCTCATCAATTCCGCTTTGTTGAAAACTCATAATGGCCCGGGCGTAACACTTACTGCCAAGAACTGGTATGGGGCAACCGACATTTTCTTGCAATGGCGAAAGAATGCTCATAACAATATTAGTCCCGACAAACGTCATGGTAAGCCGGGTTACAAGACTTTTGTCGATTTTATTGGTCACAAGGATTTGGGACAAAAGACTTTGCTTTTCTTGATTGATGGTACCTATGGTTCGCGCGATGTAAACGGAAAACCGCAACCCAAGTGGCAGAAACCTCCTTTCAATAATGATTGGTGTTGTTCTATCATTGTATCACAAGACGAAGTGGCATGTGATGCCGTAGGTTTGGATATGTTGGTAGGTGAATGGCCGGAATTCCGTAATTTCAATTATTGTGATGAATACTTGCGCGAAGCTGCTACTATTCCTAATCCGGTAAGTGGTACGGTGTACGACCCAGAACGCGACGGTACGCCTCTAACTGCTCCATTGGGCTTGATGGAGCATTGGAACAATGCGCAAGAACGGAAATATACCAAGCTGGACTTGATTTATCGATTGATTAAATAATCTATCTCTTGCTATCATGAAAAAATACTTGAAATGGATAGCCGCTATTGTAATGGCGCAGGCTGGTATGGCGGCTATAGCACAAGAAACAGAATACCTTTATTTGTCGGGGACAGGTTCTGACGATACTAAAACATGGGAGTTTCGTTGTAGTGATGGAATGAACTCCGGGAAATGGGGTAAGATTGAGGTACCTTCGTGTTGGGAACTTCAAGGGTATGGCGGCTATACCTATGGACGTTATTATTTGGACAAGACTGCCAAACCAGCCAGTGAAATAGGAGAGTATCGTTTGAATTTTAAGGTCCCTCAAAATTGGGAAGGACGTACTATATATATCGTATTCGAAGGATCGATGACAGATACCGATGTGAAAATAAATGGGCAGAGTGCTGGCTCTATTCATCAAGGAGGATTCTGTGAGTTTGAATACGATGTCACTTCATTGATTAAGACGGGTAAGCGGAATCGTTTGGAAGTGACCGTTAGTAAGGAATCGGCCAATGCCTCTGTAAACTCCGCTGAGCGTAAAGCGGATTGGTGGTTGTTTGGAGGTATCTATCGTCCTGTTTATTTGAAGGCCTTGCCACAAGTGCATATTGAGCGCATAGCTGTGGATGCACAAATGGATGGCTCTCTGCTTACTGAACTTTATACAGAAGGATTGGAAGTGGGTACTACTTTGAAAATGGATTTGGTTGAAGCCCCTTCATTGATGAATCAAGGGAAGTCAACGGGAAAGGTACAAAGCCAAATTTTGAAGTTGAAATCTGACAACAAACAGGTACTGAACACCCAATGGCAAGGAGTCAAGTCGTGGAACCCCGAGCAACCTTATTTGTATCAACTGACTCTAACATTGCTTTCTCCCGAAGGAAAAGCATTGCATTCCATCACCGAACGAATCGGTTTTCGTACCGTAGAACTGCGTCGCCATGATGGTTTATATATTAATAATGTACGTGTGATTGCCAAAGGAACCAATCGTCATTCGTTCCATCCGGAGAGTGGACGTACAACTTCAAAAGCATTGAGCATTCAGGATGCTATGCTCATGAAAGAGATGAATATGAATGCCGTTCGTTCTCATTATCCACCCGATGATCATTTCTTGGATGTTTGCGATTCATTGGGCTTGTTGTATTTGGATGAATTGGCAGGTTGGCAAACCCATTACGATGATACCACCGCATTGAAGCAATTGAAAGAAATGATTGTACGCGATGTGAATCATCCGTCTGTGTTCATGTGGAGCAATGGTAATGAAGGAGGTTGGAATACTACGATTGATGAACGTTTTGCAGATTTCGATCCTCAGAAACGCCATGTTATTCATCCATGGGCCGATTTTAATGGGTTGGATACCAATCACTATCCGGCTTATCAAACGGGACCTTATCGTCTGGCCAATGGAGATGAGGTTTTTATGCCGACCGAATTCTTGCATGGATTGTACGATAGAGGGCATGGCGCCGGTTTGGATGATTTTTGGGAAAGCTATACCCGTCACCCGATGTTTGCTGGTGGATTCTTGTGGGCTTATGTAGATGAGGCTGTAAGACGTACCGATAAGGGAGGCATTTTGGATAGTGACGGACGTAATGGCCCCGATGGTATTGTAGGAGCTTATCGTGAAAAGGAAGGTAGCTTTTTTACTATTCGTGAGGTATGGTCGCCTATTCGTATGGAGAAATTGCACGTAACTCCTTCGTTCGATGGCAAGTTCTTGGTAGACAATGCTTATATATATACCAACTTGAAGGATTGTAAAATGAAATATGCCACTTATCGCACTCCTTCTCCTTTGAAGGGTGAGGCTGTTTCGGTACGTATTCATCAAGGCGAGGTGAGGTTGCCCGCTATTGAGCCAGGTGAAAGAGGCAAAGCATCTTTCGATTTACCCGAAGGATTCTTTGATTGCGATGTATTGGAAGTAACTGCTATCGATCCTTTTGGTCATGAAATATGTACTTGGTCAGCACCTATCAAGCGTGCTTCCCGTTATTGGGCAGAACAAGGAAAGGCTACCACAGGCAAAGCCCAATGGAGTGAAGCCGGTGAGGTTGCTTTGTTAAAAGCCCAAGGTGTAGAAGCGGCATTCAATGCAAAGACGGGCTTGCTGACTAAGGTAATGAGTAACGGAAAAGAAATAGCATTCAATAATGGCCCTCGTCCGGTGGGTATGAAAGCTGAAGTAATAGGTAGCTATACCAAACAAGATGGGGCCGATGCTCTTTTTGTGGTGAAATATAAGGGCGGTATTGATAGCATTGTATGGCGTATGAATCCCGATGGTTTGCTTAATATGAATGCCGTATTGTTGAATAGCGAAAATGGAAAACGTTTCAAAGGCCCGTTTGTCGATGCCGGTGGAGCTAAGAACTTAGGCCTTACTTTTTCGTATCCGGAAGAACAAGTGAAGGGTATGAAGTGGTTGGGCAGAGGTCCGTATCGTGTATGGAAGAATCGTGTTAAGGGCACCCAATTCGGTATTCACCAGAAGGACTATAACAATACCATTACCGGTGAGTATGGCGAGGGAGCTGCTCCTATTATTTATCCTGAGTTCAAGGGTTATCATGCCGATGTATATTGGGCACAGATAGAGTCCGACCAAATGCCTTTCACGTTGTATAGTAATATGCAAGGTATGTATTTGCATGTGTTTACTCCTCGTGAACCGATGCATATTGGTGAGAAAGATAATACCATGGAACCTTGGCCCGAAGGTGATATTTCATTCTTGGTCGAAATACCTGCTATGCGATCTTATAAGCCTCTGTCGCAGATGGGCCCTCGTAGTCAGGCCTCGAATGTACGTATCAAGAAAGGCGATGATGGTATCTGTATGGATGTATGGTTCGATTTTAAATAAAGAATAGATATGAAAAAAATAATCTTATTTGTATGTTTGTTGGTAGTTGCTATAGGAGCAATAGCACAAAACAACTTGATTCTGCATTATGATTTTATGAACGACAACGGAAAGGTTGTCCGCGATAAGAGTGCTTCCCATTTTGATGGTACCTTGCAAGGCTCTGCCTCGTTGGAATCCGGTTGTGTCTATTTGGGTAATGAAGACGGATACATTGATTTGGGAAAGGGCATTGGCGAAAAGTTGCAACAATTGCGTCAGTTCACTATTGCCGTGAGATACAAGGTAGATGCTGAGGCTTCCCTTAAAGGACAAGGCTATTTCCTTTGGGCTTTCTCTACACTTCCTCTCAATACCCAGACAGAAGGTCGGTATCAAGCTTATAAACTGAATGTCCAGCGTAGTGAAAATTCAGTAGGCGGATGGAAGAACGAAACCTTGATGGACATTGGCAAACCCTCTGAAAAAGGCAATTGGCAATATGTGGTGTATACCCAAAACGATGACGAAGGTCGTTTGTTCTTGAATGGTAAATTGGTGGCGTTCAATAACAAAATGTTTACCATGTCCGAAACTTTCCCCAAAGAGGCACCTATTTATAATTGGATGGGTCGTGCACCTTTCAAAGGCGATTCTTACCTGAAAGGTACCCACATCAGTGATGTCCGTATGTACGATTCGGCCTTGACCGAGAAGGAAATCCGCGAATTGTATAATGAATTGCAATTGGGTGATTTGTCCCGTCACGATTTTATGTATACCGGTCAGTCAAAGAACCGTCGTATCTATAAGATTCAGAATGGTGAAATTGTATGGAAATACGATAATGCTAAAGGAAAAGGCGAAATTAGTGATGCGGTCTTGATGAATGATGGACACATCCTGATTGCCGACCAATACGGCATAGCCGAATTGGATGAACAAGGTGCCGAAATCTGGCGTTCGTTGGCTCCGAAAGGAACGGAAATACACACCATCCAACCCATTGGGAAGAACCATGTGGTGTATGTTTTGAATGCCAAACCTGCCAAGGTGGTTGTCATGAAAATTTCCAATCAGAAGATTGTTCATGAATTTGTGTTGCCATACGATGAAAAGGGTAGTGTACATGGTCAGTTCCGCAATGCCCGCCTCACCAGCAAGGGCACATTGTTGGTATCCAATATGGCCATGGGATTTGTGGCCGAGTACAATCATCGTGGTAAGGAACTCAATCGTTGGGAACTCTTTGGTCCATGGTCGGCATCGGAATTACCTAATGGAAACATCCTGATGGTAGGTCGTAAGGGGCCGGTAAAGGAAATCAAGCGCGATGGTACCGTAGTATGGGAAATCAACGCGGTAGATTATGGTTTGACTAATCCTCAGAAGGCTTATCGTTTGGCCAATGGAAATACGGTTGTCACCAACTGGTTCAATGAATGGAACAAGAAGGATGTAATCCAATTCAATCCTTCGCGTGCACCGTTGCAGATGGTCGAAGTAACCCCCGACGGATATGTGGCTTGGCAACTATCTTCCTGGAAGGGTGATCGTAATTTAGGTCCGGCTACCACTTTCCAGTTGTTGGATGAACCCATTGCCCGCAATGCTTGCCGTTTTGGAAAATATAAGTAAATCATTATGATAGATTTTAATCTTAAATAAATATGAAAAATATAGTATTGTTAGTAGTATCCCTGTTCCTTTTTATTTCATGTACAGGAGAACAAAAAGAAAATGCACCGCGTGAATTGCCTCCTATACCTCATTTGGAGAAGCGAGGAAATGTAACTCAATTGATTGTAGAGGGAAAACCGTATTTAGCTTTGGCTATGGAACTTACCAATTCAGCTTCTTCTAGCAGAGAGTATATGAAACCTTATTGGTCTCAACTGAAAGAGTCGGGGGTCAATACGGTTTTGGCTGTCATCACTTGGGAAATGATAGAACCCGAAGAAGGCAAATTTGATTTTAAAGTTGTGGATGAAATCATTGAAGATGCACGTGCGAATGATTTGAAGGTTGCCTTGCTTTGGTTTGGTAGCTGGAAAAATGGATATACCAGTTATACTCCCAAATGGGTGAAAAAGGATACGGAGCGTTTTCCGTTGGCTTTGACCAAAGATGGCAAACAATTGTCTATTCTTACCACATTAGCGCAATCTAGCTGGGAGGCCGATGCCAAAGCTTATGCAGCTACTATGAAACATATAGCGGAAGTCGATCGGGAAGAGCAAACCGTCATCATGATGCAGGTGAACAATGAAGTGGGATTGCATGGATATACCCGCGATTATCATCCCGAAGCTGTAAAGGCATTCAATGGCCTCGTACCTCAGGCATTGATTGACTATCTGGTCAAGAACAAGGAACAATTATTGCCCGAAACTTTGAATGCTTGGAAGAAACAAGGTTGCAAGACTTCCGGTACTTGGGAAGAAGTGTTTGGTAAAGGTGACTATACCGACGAAATGTTCATGGCTTGGAATTATGGCCACTATATGAATGCCATTGCTCAAGCAGGTAAGGATGTTTACCCTATACCTACTTTCGTGAATGCGTGGATAGTACAACCCGAGGATAAGCATCCGGGCAATTACCCAGCCGGTGGACCTCAAGCACAGAATCATGACATTTGGCGTGCAGCAGCTCCCGCTATCGACATCCTTTCTCCGGACATTTATTTGCCCGATTATCCCACCATTATCCAAATGTATGCCCGTGCAGGCAATCCGGTATTTGTGCCCGAATCTCGTGCAGGACAAGGGGGAGCGGCTAATGCGGCTTATACCATCGGTCAGATGGGAGGTATCGGTTATTCTCCGTTTGGCGTGGAAGCAAGTATTGTATCTCCAACCAATGAGAGCTTTCGTCAATTCTATCAATTGGCAGGTAGTGCGGCCGATTTGATTTTGGATGCCCAAGCTAAAGGTACTATTTCTGCTACTTGGGTAAAGGCGCTTGATCCTACTCGTTTGAAAGACGAAGTTGTGATGGGTGATTATAAACTCGTTTATGAATTGGTTTCGAGTGGACAACGAAAGGGTGGTGCTCCACAACGTTTGGGCGGTACCTATGCACCCGATGCACAAGGCTATGCTATCGCTATCCAGATGTCCAATGATTCATTCTTGTTCTTGGGCTCTAATATCCGTGTGCAATTTCTGCCAGTAGATGGAAAGGGTGTTGTGGGTTTGGCGAAGACGGTAGAAGGTAATTTTGTGGATGGGAAATGGGTAGAAGGCCGTTGGCTCAATGGTGACGATATCCAGTTGCGCTACGACTTGTTGCCTGCTGCCGATGAAGGTTTCTCTGGCCAAGGATTGGATTTCGACAAGCCCACTCCTAAATTCTTGAAGGTAGAACTTTATAAATATTGATTATGACAGCTCTAAAGAATAGTTTCAGTAGATTAGGTTGTGTGTTGTTGGGTGCTTTCTTGTCAGGAAGTGCCCTTGCACAAATTCCCGATGTACAGGTAACCGAACCCGGTTTCAAGGTTTTCCAGTTCCCTAAAAATCAAATTCCTCGGATAGACGGCACTTTCGCCGATTGGGATATTGTGCCCGATAGCTATGTGGTGCCCGTCGAAGAGATGTGGGACGATAGTCGCAAGCACCAGGGCATCAACAAGTCCACCCTCGATATCAAGGTGAAGGTGGGTTGGGTAGAAGGCTTGAACCGCTTGTATTTCTATTACGAAGCCTACGATGATTTTTGGGATTTCAATACTTTGGACCTTCGCAACGATACCTACGAGATTGTGGTGGATGCCGACCTCTCGGGTGGTCCTCATATCGACCAATTCCGTCACAATCAAGAGGCTCTTACTCGTTTCGAATCTTTCTTCCTCCATCAGAATGTACATGCCCAGAACTATCACATCATGACACCACCCACCGAAGGCAAGTCGTGGACCATGGTGTGGGGCCCTCAACAATGGCTCAAGGACCTTCCTTATGCCAATTATGCTTACGATTACAACTTCAAGCATGGAGAAGACGGTGTGTTGAAGTTTGAGTTTTACATCACTCCGTTTGATTATGCCAGCCCCGATGGAGGACCGGCTGCTTCGACCGAGAGCAAACTTTACGAAGGCAAGAAGATTGGCCTTTGCTGGGCGGTAATCGATTACGATGGAGGCCCCGGCAACAATGGCTTCTGGAACCTCTCCAAACACCACAAAATGTATGGCAATGCATCCATGCAACGCTTGTTTACCTTGATGCCATTGGAAGTCCAGTACCGCAAGCCCATCGAAGCCAAATGGACTCATACCACCCTCAAAGATACCCGTAAGGTAGTGTTCGAAGACAAGAGTCATGGCAACATTACTTCCTGGCATTGGGATTTTGGCGATGGAACCACTTCGAACGAGCAGAACCCCATCCATACCTATCAAAAGGATGGCGTGCACTATACCGTTACCCTTACCGTTTCGGGCCCGGAAGGCGAATCGAAATGTTGCAAGGTGTGGGAAGTGTTGGTATACGATAAGAACAATCCCATTGGGCAATACGATTAAAAAATATCATTCCTAAATTTTATGAACATGAAAAGAATTTTATCATTTATAGTTGTTTTATTGGGTGCAGTTACCCTTTCGTTCGCACAAAGTGCACCCAAAATCATCAAGTTGCTTCCTCCTACCTACGACGAAGGCATGACTTTGATGCAGGCACTTCAGAATCGTCGGTCTTCCAAGGGCTTTACCGAAAAAGAAATCTCGTTGCAAGATATCTCCAACATGATGTGGGCTGCCTTGGGCGTGAATCGTCCCGATGGCAAGCGTACTGCCCCTACCGGTTCCAACCGTCAGGAAATAGAACTTTATGCATTTTTCAAGACCGGTGCCTATTATTACAATTATAAGGACCACACCCTTGAATTGGTGGCCGAGGGCGACCATCGTTCCATTACCGGCCGTGCCGATGCCCAGAAGGCTTACCTCAACCTCCTGTTCATTGCCGATAGCGACAAGACAGGTCCGGGCCATCGTCCCGGTGATGCCAATACTGTATCCTATGTCAATGTAGGCTATGTATCCCAAAATGTCTATCTCTATTGTGCCAATGCAGGTATTGGAAGTCGCGCTCGTGGTGGATGGAACCAGCAGAAAGTAGTAGAGACATTGGGATTGAAAGAAACCATGATTGTTGTTTTGGGTCAAACCGTAGGTTATTGTGAATGATATGAAAAGGGAATTCTTGTTGACATGGTTCTGTTGCTTTTCCTTTCTTGTTGGAATATCCGCACAAGAAGCAGATAACCAACAAACGGCTTCTCTCCGCTTTGATTTGGGAAGTGGAGAGGTAGCCGGAGGATATATAGGAGTTACTTCTGCTACTATATACAACGAAACTTTGGGCTATGGATTTGAGCCCGGCGCCAAAATGATTGATACCGTACGGAAACCCAAAAGAAAAAAGGCTGCCATCGATTCTTTGTGTTATGATTTCATCACCAGTGAAGACGAGACCCCTTTCAGCTTCTCGGTTAAGTTGCCCGAAGGCAACTATCAAGTATCCGTTTATTTGGGCGACCCGATGAGCACTTCGTGCACCACCGTCAAAGCCGAAACCCGTCGCCTGATGTTGGAAAGCATCGAGACAAGCAAAGGACAGATTAGAAAGGAAACGTTCAATGTAAACATCCGTACTCCGAAACTCTCGGCTGGAAACTTCATCAAGCTCGATTCGCACGAATGGGATGCGGCGACCGGAGAAATCAAGACCTTGACGTGGGACGATAAACTCACTCTTCACTTCAACGACACTCACCCGTGTGTATGTGCCATCGAGATCATTCCCTTGAATGATGCCATTACCGTATTCGTGATTGGCGACTCTACGGTGACCGACCAGCGTGCAGCCGGCACTTGGGCGCAATACCTGCCTCGTTGGTTTACCGGCAATGTGGTGATAGCCAACCATGCCGAGTCGGGCCAAACATTGAAAGGCTTCCGCTTCCAGCGCCGTTGGGACAAGGTGATGGAAAGCGTCAAGCCTGGCGATTACCTCTTCATCCAGTTGGGCACCAACGACGAGAAACTCAAGGGGCACGACCCTATGTGGCCCAGCGACGACCGTGCCGGCGATTGGATTCGTACCCATTCCGATGCCGAAACCGATTACATTTGGGAACTCGCCATCATGGTAGTCGAAGCCCGTCGTCACGGTGTGATTCCCGTCATTGTTTCTCCTATGAGCAAATTTGACCGTACCCGTCTGGCTCCTACTCACGTCATGGATGCGTATGGTAAGAATGCACCCAAGGCCGCCCAGTTGGCCCAATGTGCCTTTATCGACCTTTGGAGGATGAGTATCGACATTATCAATGCGGTGGGCGAAGATGGGTTGCATGTCTACTCCGATGGTACCCATACCAATGACTATGGCGGCTATCTTTACTCCCTCTGCATCGCAAAGGGCATCAAGGAAAACCGGTTGGGCCTATCAGCTTATCTCAAGGATGACTTGATAGACATCGATCCAAAGAATCCCCAACCTCGATATCAAGATTTCACGGTACCTATCGAGAAGCGGATAGCTCCCCGCAAGGGAGGTGTCACCTCCATGGGTTTTGCCGCCGAAGGCATGGCACCGGGACAACGTTTCCCTGGTGATACGCAAGGTGAAACTCAACGTCGGGGGAAGAAATAAAAGAATGAAGGGCGACAGTAGTCGCCCTTTATATTATTCAGGTAGTCTTGTCGGAATTAAATAGTGAAATATTCGCAATATTCTTTTCCGTCTAATTTAATACGAATGATGTAAACTCCTTCTTCCAATTCATTTAAATCAAACTGATTTTCGAAACTCCCAGATCTGTAATAATATACAACTTCTTGCGTTTCCGCATTTTCTATAATAATTGTTGTATTGTTTAAATCTTGTGTTTGTCCATAAAGGGTTGCATCAATGGTGGAAATTTTTTCCGAATAATATGGACGAACTGTAATGTTTTGAAGAAACTGACTTTTTTGTTGAATCTCTTCCTTTTCATCTGCATGGGATGCAGAAATAATAAATAAGCTACACGCTAATAAAAATAATTTTTTCATAATAATTAATTTTTTAGTTGATTAATACGTCGCAAAGTTATCGTATTGTCTTAATAGGTGTAGCAAAAAAAGCGTTACAAAAAAGCCAAAAACCGTTACACTTGATGTGTTACATGGTGTAACACGGAATAAAATGTTTCATTTATGGGTATATATTGTAAAATTCGAATAATTTGATTAATATTGCGCTCCTAAAAAAACTTAAATGAAAAAATGAAAAAACTAGTGTATTTCGTCTGGATAAGTATAATAGGAAGTGTTCTTTTCTCTTGTATTAATTATACTAATTATCCGAAGGAACTTGAAATCGCAAGTTGTTTGATGGATGTAGCTCCTGATAATGCGTTGAAAATAATAGAAAGCATATCCAATCCGTCTGCTTTGGAAGGAAGAGCATTGGCGGATTATGCATTGTTGTATTCTCAGGCATGTGATAGGAATCAGATGTTCCCAACGAATGATTCATTGATTCTGAAAGCAGTCGATTATTATAGTAAACAAAAAGATGATTGGCATGCTTCTTTAAGTTATTTTTATTTAGGTTGCATTTATCGTAATGGTGATCGGTCCACTTTAGCGGTAGAAGCTTTTTATAAAGCTTTGCAAAGAATTCCTCAAGGGGAGTGGACTAAGTTACGAATGCAAATATATTATAATTTGGCTGAAAGATATTACCTTCAATCTCTTTATAAAGAGGCTTTGGATATGTATCAGGACTGCTTGGGAGAAATAGTGCTGATGAATGATTCGTCGCTTTTTTATTTCCCTTATTATGGAATAGGTCAATGTTACATGGCAATGGGAAATAATGATAGTACTTTGTACTATTATCAAAAAGCTTTGGATAATAGCCGTTCTTTTCATGGTGATGATAGAACGGCTATAGTATTAAGCGATATGAGCTCAGCTTATTTTTATAAAAAGGATACGGTTAAGGCTTTGGGTATATATGAATATTTAGCTCGTGATTATATTGATGTTTATAGTATCTATTGGAAAAGCCAATTTCTATATTTGAAAAAAGAATTGGATTCTGCCCAAATGTATTTGGAAGAAGGTCTGCAATCGGGTAGCGTTTATACGAAAGCGAGTTGTTTTGATTTGCTTTCTAAAATAAAGAGGGAAGAAGGGAAACATGCTTTGGCTTATGCCTATATTGATTCGTTTAATGTATATAGAGATTCTATCAATGTATTGAAATTGCATGAGGAAATCCAAAAACAAACAATAAATCACGAATTGGCTCTTCAAGCAAAGGAAAATGAAAGTAAAAATAAACTTGAATCGTGGAAAACCAGATTGTCTATGTTGTGTATGTTGTTGGCAGGGGCCATTTTTTTTATATACATGAGGAAGAGGCATAAAGAAGAATTGTTGAAACGAGAATGTTTGTATTTCAAAGACCAATCACAACATATTCATAGTTATTTGAATGAAAAATTAGGCGAAGAAACTTCGTTGGAGGATATTACTACTTTTAAGCAAAGAAAAATACAGATCGGTATTAAAGCTTTCCAACGAACGCGATGGAAAATAATATTAGAAAAGGTTGATGAAGTTATAAATCCTGGAGATTATATTAAGCAAGGACAAGAGGAACTTTATATGGAATTGTTGTTTTGTTTTCGGGATTTTAGAAATGATTTTTTAGAAATATATCCCCATTTAAATGAAGAAGATTTGCTCTTTTGTATTTTATCAGCTCTACATTTTAGAAAACGTCTTATATGTTATTGTATGAAAACAACGAGTGGAGCTCTTCGCGCTCGTAAAAATCGCTTGAAGAGAAATTTGGCCGAAGATACTTTCCAAATGATTTTTGAAAATCATAAAATAACGTAAAAATAAAAAAGGAACATCAACCGATGTTCCTTTTTTATGTAGGAATAATAAGCATTCTTATTATGCGTTGTTAACGCGCTTTTCCTGAATTCTGGCCTTCTTACCAGTCAATGCACGCAAGTAGTACAACTTAGCGCGACGAACCTTACCGATCTTGTTGACAACAATACTGTCGATAGCCGGAGATTCCAACGGGAAAATACGTTCAACACCTACAGTACCAGACATCTTACGAACGGTGAAACGCTTCTTGTCACCATGTCCGGCAATCTTAATAACAACACCACGGTACAACTGTACACGTTCCTTGTTACCTTCAACGATACGATATGCTACTGTAATGGTGTCACCAGCCTTGAATGCAGGGTGTTGCTTACCGGTAGCAAATGCTTCTTCAGCAATTTTAATTAAATCCATTGTTTGTAATTATTAAATTGTTTATCGTTACCAACGCAACATATCAAGTAACTCTTCATGACAGCGATTGCGCGGAAAGCGGGGCAAAGGTACTTGTTTTTTATGATTCGTACAAATAAATTTCGGATAATTTTGTTGTAGATGGTTGGCTTACTGTGTCTTTTTTGTAATTTTGGGGAATAAATGCATGAGTGAAATGAAAAGATTTGGAATATATATCTGTTTTTGGCTTTGTACCTTGTTGGCTTTCGCACAAGAAAACAAGGATTGGCAAGCCAAAGCGGACAATGAAGCGTGTAGGACATGGGTGGAAGAACGATTGGCAAAGATGTCGCTGAAGGAGAAGATAGGTCAGTTGTTCATCCATACGGTAGCACCGCTCAATACGCCACAGAACAGGAGGAATATAGCCGATGCCGTGAAGGAATACAAGGTGGGGGGATTGTTGTTTTCCGGAGGGGAACTGATGAACCAGGTGGTGCTGACCAATTATGCGCAGGAGTTGGCCGAGATACCTTTGATGATGACTTTCGACGGTGAATGGGGATTGGCCATGAGACTGAAGAATACACCCGCCTTCCCAAAAAACCGCGTGCTGGGATGCATACAGGACAACCGCCTGATTTATGAATATGGCAAGGAGGTGGCCCGTCAATGTAGGGAGATAGGGGTGCATGTGAACTTTGCTCCGGTGGCCGATGTGGACAACAACCCGAAGAATCCCGTCATCAACACCCGTTCGTTTGGAGGAGACCCCATGAACGTGGCCGGAAAGGTGGCATCGTATGCCAAAGGATTGGAAGATGGGGGTGTACTGGCGGTGTGCAAGCATTTCCCCGGTCATGGCGATACGAATGTGGATTCGCACAAGGCCTTGCCCGTACTGAATTTCTCACGTGAAAGGTTGGACAGCATCGAACTAGTACCTTTCCGGAAAGCCGTACAGGCTGGAGCAAACGGCATGATGATAGGCCATTTGGAAGTGCCCGCGTTGAGCAAGAAAACGGCCTCATTGTCCGAAGACATTATTGGCTTGCTGAAAAACGAAATGGGATTCGAAGGACTGATATTCACCGATGCGCTGGAAATGAAGGGGGTATCGAACAACAAGGATGTATGTGCCCGTGCCTTGATGGCGGGTAATGACATGTTGTTGGCACCCCGCAACCTGAAGCGCGAACTGGACGGGGTGATGAGAGCCATCAAGGCCGGAAAGCTGACCGAAGAACAGATTACCGAGAAATGCCGAAAGGTATTGACCTACAAGTATATACTTGGATTGAACGAAAAACCGCAAATACAACTATCGGGCTTGGAAAAACGGTTGAACCGACCGGCTATCGGAGAACTGATAGGCAAGCTTGAGAAAGCAGCTGTAACGGTGGTGAGCAACGACGGAGGTATTCTGCCCATGGAAATGACTTTGCAGGGAACCACCCTGCTACAGATAGGAAAGGCTCCCGAGGGCAACCTCTTCTCCAAACAATTGCAACGATACCTGGCACACACCGTGGTGCAGGCGCATCCCGATTCTATCGTGACACATCGCAACCGCCTGCTCAAGGCCGATAGGGTAGTGGTGGCCCTCTATACCGAGAAGTACGATGCCTACAAGCCCATGCTCGATGCCGTGGCCACCAAGGTGCCGGTGGTGTATGTGTACCTCACCCCCTTGCGCCGTATATATAATAAAGGTAATGAATGGAAAAAGGCCGGTGCCGTGGTGATGGGCTATTCGTCGACAAAGGTAGTGCAGGAGTTTGTTGCCGGGGTATTGGTAGGAAAAGAGAGGGCCGAAGGACGTATGTCGGTAGAAGTGCAGAATTTCCGGAAGCCGGGAGAAGGATTGACCTTGCCTCTTCTGCAGGAATCGAAAGTATATCGCCCCGAAGACTATGACATGGATGCATCCGTACTGGCCAAGATAGATGAAATAGCGAAGGAAGGCATACAGAAAAAAGCATACCCCGGATGCCAGGTGCTGATACTGAAGAACGGAGTGCCTGTGTACGACAAATGTTTCGGTACCTTTACCTACGAAGGAAAACGTCAGGTAAGGCCCGACGACTTGTACGACATCGCCTCGCTCACCAAAACTACGGCTACCCTGCTGGCCGTGATGAAGCTGTACGATGAAGGAAAGTTCGGCCTTACCGACAAGATAACGAAGTACGTACCCGCCCTGAAGGGAAGTTCCAAAGCACGTATCACCATCGAAGAACTGTTGTTGCACCAATCGGGATTGCCCGCCTTCTGGCCATTCTATCGAGAAGCGATAGACGATAGCAGCTATCAGACTACTTTTTACAAGGCACGACGGGATGCCTTGCATACTACGCAAGTGGACCGCCGTTTATGGGTGGTAGATCGCTTCAAGTACAAGGAAGAATGGATATCCGACAAGGTTTCAGAAAAGTATCCCCACCGGATTGTCGATGGGATGTATGTAGGTGCTTCTTTCTCTGATAGGATGATTGAAATGATTGCTTCGGATGAAATAGAATTGAGGGACCGGCGCTATCGGTATAGTTGCCTGAACTTCATGCTCCTGAAGGAGATGGTGGAGCAGATAACCGGCATGCCGATGGAAGTCTACCTGGAAAAGGAATTCTATATCCCCATGGGCATGACACATACCCTATACCGCCCTTTGCAACGATTCCCGAAGGAACAGATAGTGCCAACGGTGAAGAGAGACTATTTGCGGAAGGGAAAAACCTTGCAAGGCGAGGTGCACGACGAGATAGCCTCGTTCATGGGAGGGGTGTCGGGCAATGCAGGGCTCTTCTCAACGGCGCGCGATGTGGCCAAGGTGTACCAACTGTTTGTAGACAAGGGCATGTACGATGGCAAGCGCTATATCAGTGCCAACACGTGCGACTTTTTCATGAACCATGTGTCGAGAATAAGCAGGCGCTCGTTGGGTTTCGACAAACCCGACACGAAGAACCTGCCCAAGAGTCCGTGTGCCGAGGAGGCACCCGCCGAAGTGGTGGGGCATACGGGCTTTACGGGTACTTGCGCATGGGCCGACCCCAAGAACCAACTGGTGTATGTGTTCTTGAGCAATCGTATCTATCCGCGGGTGTTCGACCATAAAGGACTGATGACTTTGAATATCCGTCCGCGTATCCAACAGATTATGTATCAGGCTCTGAAGAAGTGAGTGTATTTAGACACGATACAAATAAGAATGTTTGTAAGGTGGAGATAGCAATTTTTCAAAGAAAAACCGTATATTTGCAAAGTAATTAGTACTAATAATTTAAATATTAAACAAAATGGCTTACGTAATTAGTGACGATTGTATCGCTTGCGGTACTTGTATCGATGAATGCCCAGTTGGCGCAATTTCTGAAGGTGATAAGTATTCAATTGATCCAGATGCTTGTACAGAATGTGGAACATGTGCTGATGCATGTCCGTCAGAAGCTATCAGCTTGGGCTAAAATACAATCTGAAAAAGAAGAATTACTAACGGCTATCCTAAATAGAAGGGTAGCCGTTTTTGGTCAGTAAAATTGTTAAAGGATATAAAATGAAAAAAGTGTTGAATGGTTTGTTTGTGTTGGCGTCATTATGGTGTGGCACGAATGTGAAGGCTCAGGAACAGAAACCGGCACTCGATCATTCTGTCTATAAGATTTGGCAGAATGTGGGAGGATTCCAATTGACGGATGATGGCAAGTATGCATCTTATCTTACCAATGTGGGAGAGGGAGACGGTTCGGTGAGCGTGGTGAATTTGAAGACTTCTGAAACGACAACGGTAAACAGGGGATCAAGAGCCAAGTTTTCGGGTAATGGAAAATACATGTATTTTACCATCCGTCCTTTTTTTGAACAGACTAAAGAAGCCAAGCAAAAAAAGTTGAGAGGAGACAAGGCTCCTAAGGATACATTGGGTATATTGAATTTGAAGACGAAGGAAATTGTCAAATTCCCGGCTCTCAAGAGGGTGGAGTCGCCACGCGAAATGGGTGATTTCATAGCATTCAATATCGAAGTGGATAAACAAGAAGCTGCTACTGATTCTGTAGCGGATAAAAAGAAGAAAAAGGCCAAAAGCAAGAAAGAAATACTGACACTTGTCTACGATTTCAAGAAAGGGGAAGTGACCGATACATTGAGACATATCGATGTAATGGCTTTCGATAAATACGGAAAACAATTGTTTTGCATTGCGGTAGATTCTACCAAGCAACTCTTTGTCTACAATCCTGCTACGCGTTCGAGCAAAATGATTCTGGAGGCTCATAAAAAAGCGGATATGCAACGGCCGGTCATTTCGGATGATGGCAATCGGATTGCTTTCTATGCCAATACCGATTCGACCAAGAAATTCGACGAGAATGTGGAAATCTATACTTGCCGCATGAATGTGGATGAACCGAAACCCGTAAAGGTCATAACCAATGAAGTGCCGGGCTTGCCCCAAGGAATGTTGGTGTCCAAAAACAGAGCCATCAACTTCAGCAAGAAAGGCGACAAGTTGTTCTTCGGTATCACTTATCCGATAGCCAAAAAGGATACCACCATCAAGGAAGAACAAGCCCAATTGGATGTATGGCATTATCAGGCGCCATATATCGCTACGCAGGATTTGCACATGAAGAGTATGCTACAGAAACGAAGCTATTTGTCGGTGGTGGAACTGGATACGTTGGATTATTCGTTGAAAGGAAAGATGGTCCGTCTGGCAACCGAACAATATCCTATTCCTACCGTTCCCGATGAATGGAGCGCAGGCTATGCCTACACACATACCAGTCAGCCGTATTTGGTTCAGGCGCAATGGGATGCCAATCCGATAGGTGACTTGTATATCATCTCGTTGAAGGACGGTTCTTCGCGTTTGTTGGCCAAGGGTAGCTATGTATTTGGCATGCACACTTCTCCTTCGGGTGATTATCTGGTGTGGTTCAATCCAGAAGACAATCAGTATTACTCCATGGATATGAGTGCGGTAAACAAGGGTGAAGACATTGACGCTGAAATCAAGCCGGTCAACATCAGTAAGGGCATTCCACATCCTTTGTGGAAGGAATCACACGATAAGCCACAAATGGCCGGTCCTTATGGTAATGGAGGATGGAGTGAAGATGAAAAGATGTTCTGCATCTACGACAAATACGATGTATGGGCGGTAGATCCTAAAGGCGAACGTGCTCCCGAAATGCTGACTCAAGGTTTGGGACGTGAGAAGGAATATACCTTCAGAATGATGCGTTGGGATGCCATGCAATTGCCTGATGGTACACCGGGAGTGAAGAAAACGCCAATCAAGTCTACCGATAACATCTACTTTACCGCTTTCGATAACAAAACGAAGGGTACAGGCTATTACATGCGTAAGGCTGGTAAGGGCAAGTGGCAACCCATGAAGGAATTGATCATGGAGCCCAACTTCCAATTGGGTTATTTGCACAAAGCCAAGAATGCGAATGTCATTACTTATGCTAAATCCAATTTTGTAGAAAGTCAAAATCTATGGGTTACTTTCAACCAGTTCAAGACATCGAAGAAACTGACTCATTCCAATCCGCAACAGAAGGATTACAATTGGGGAACTTGTGAATCGGTATATTGGAAGGCATACGATGGTCGCGAGCTGGAAGGTTTGCTCTACAAGCCCGAAAATTTCGATCCGGATAAGAAATATCCGATGGTGGTGTATTTCTACGAAACTTCGTCGCAATACAAGCATTACTATCGCAAACCGGATGTGAGCCGTTCTACCATTAACATTACATATTTTGTGAGCAACGGTTACTTGGTATTCATGCCCGATATTCATTATACCGTGGGCCATCCGGGCAAGAGTGCCTACAATTGCATCGTGTCGGGAGTGGAGAACCTTTGCAAGAACAGTTGGGTGGATAAGGACAACATAGCCATCCAAGGTCAGAGTTGGGGTGGTTACCAGGTGGCTTACTTGGTTACACAAACCAATATGTTCAAGTGTGCGGGCTCGGGTGCACCTGTGGCCAACATGACCAGTGCGTATGGAGGTATCCGTTGGGGAAGTGGTGTGGTGCGCCAATTCCAATACGAACATACGCAGAGCCGTATTGGCAAGACCTTATGGGATGAAGGTGGTTTCGATCTATACATAGAAAACTCTCCGTTGTTCTTTGCCGATAAGGTAAATACCCCTTTGCTCATTATGCACAATGACAAGGATGAGGCTGTGCCCTGGTATCAAGGAATTGAATACTTTACCGCTTTGCGTCGTTTGGGCAAACCGGTATGGATGCTTCAGTATAACAATGAAACGCATAACTTGTCCAATCGGGTGAATGCGTTGGATTACACCATCCGCTTGTCACAATTCATGGATCATTTCTTGAAGGGCGCTCCGATGCCCAAGTGGATGAAGTACGGTGTGCCTTCAACGATGAAGGGCATCGACTACGGCTTGGAATTGGTAGAAGAATAATGGTATAAGACTAAAGTAGGATACTTTAGTTGGTTCCAAAAATAAAGTGGATGTATCACATGATACATCCACTCTTTTTTATAAATAAATAGTGAAGTCTTATTTCAATTTAGCCAATGCTTCCTTGATGCGGCGCATGGCTTCTACGATGTTTTCATCAGAAGTGGCATAGCTCATACGGATGCATTCAGGAGAACCGAAAGAAGTACCGCCTACACAAGCCACATGACCTTCTTCCAAAAGATACATGGCCAAATCGTCGGCATTGTTGATAGCCCGTCCTTCTACAGATTTACCATAAAACGAATCGCATTTTGGGAAAAGGTAAAAAGCACCTTGCGGGTTGTTTACTTCAAATCCCGGGATTTCTTTAGCCAATTGTACAATTAGATTACGGCGACGTTCGAATGCCTGACGCATTTCTTCTACCGGGGCTTGAGTACCGGTATAAGCGGCTTCGGCGGCTTTTTGAGATACCGAACAAGGACCGGATGTGTATTGTCCTTGTAACTTGTTGATGGCCTTCACCAACCATTCAGGACCAGCTACAAATCCGATGCGCCAACCGGTCATGGCATATGCCTTGGATACACCGTTTACGATGATTACACGGTTGCGTATTTCTTCGAATTGGGCGATGCTCTCGTGCTTACCTACATAATTGATATGTTCGTAAATCTCATCGGCAATGACGAATACTTGCGGATGCTTGGCCAGAACTTCGGCCAATCCCTTCAATTCTTCCTTGCTATAAACCGAACCGGTAGGGTTGGATGGAGAGCAAAGAATCAATGCCTTGGTCTTGGGAGTGATAGCGGCTTCAAGTTGGGCAGGAGTAATTTTGAAATCCTGATCGATACCGGCTGTTACGATAACAGGAGTACCATCGGCCATCTTGACCATTTCAGGGTAACTAACCCAATAAGGAGCCGGAACAATGACTTCATCGCCTTCGTTTACCAATACCATGATGGCATTGCATACCGATTGCTTTGCACCATTGGCACAAGAAATCTGTGCAGCAGTATAATCCAATCCGTTTTCATTCTTCAGTTTGGCAACAATGGCGTTGCGCAATGCCGGATAACCCGGTACAGGAGAGTATCTGGAGAAATTGTCGTCAATAGCTTGTTTGGCTGCTTCCTTGATGTGGTCGGGAGTATTGAAATCGGGTTCACCTACACTCAAGTTGATGACATCTACACCTTGGGCTTTTAATTCGCTACTCTTTTGTGACATAGCCAATGTAGCCGAAGGTGACAAGCGGTTCAGACGATCTGATAATTGATTCATAGCTGTTATTTTTATTAATTATATTAATTTGTCTGCAAAATAAGCAATAATATTTGAAATATGAAAGTAAAATCACTTATTGAAGTGCAAATTGTGCCCCATTCTGTCCTTTTTTGTTTTCAAATAGCGTTCATTGTACTGGTTGGGTGTAATTTCGATACCCACGTTCTCCACTACCGAAAGACCGTATGATTCCAATCCCACGCGCTTGATGGGGTTGTTGGTTATTAGGCGCATTTGGGTAACTCCAATGCTACGGAGGATTTCAGCTCCTATCCCGTAATCGCGTTCATCGGCTTGGTGCCCCAAATGAATGTTGGCATCTACGGTATCCATGCCGTCTTCTTGAAGTTTGTAGGCTTTGATCTTTTCCATCAATCCGATGCCTCTACCTTCTTGATTCAAGTATACAACGGCACCTTTACCTTCTTTTTCAATCATCTGAAGGGCTTTGTGTAGCTGGTCTCCGCAATCGCACCGTTTGGAACCGAAAATGTCGCCGGTAATGCACGAAGAATGTACGCGAACCAATACGGCTTCATCGGGTTGGATTTCTCCCTTGATGATGGCTATGTGTTCCAATCCGTTGCTTTTCTGACGGAAGGGGATGAGGCGGAAATGTCCGTATTCGGTCGGCATATCCACTTCCACACCTTTCTCAACCAAAGACTCTTGTGTGAGTCGGTAGGCTATCAGGTCGCGTATGGATATAATCTTCATGTTCCATTCTTTGGCTCTTTCTACCAGTTGCGGCAAGCGTGCCATGGTACCGTCTTCGTTCATGATTTCGATCAAGGCGGCGGCAGGTTGCAAACCAGCCAATCGGGCCATGTCGATGGCGGCTTCGGTGTGTCCGGCACGTTTCAATACCCCTTTGTCTTGTGCGTAAAGGGGGTTGACATGCCCGGGACGTCCAAAGGTGGCGGCGGTAGAGGTCGGATCGGCCAAGGCTTGGATGGTAGCGGCGCGGTCGTGTGCCGATACACCGGTGGCGCATCCTTCCAATTTATCGATGCTGACGGTAAAGGGGGTGCCTAATATAGAGGTATTGTTGCTTACCTGCTTGTCGAGTTCAAGTTCTATACACCGTTGCATGGTGATAGGTGCGCACAACAATCCCCGTCCTTCCTTCAACATGAAGTTCACTTTTTCGGGGGTTATCTTTTCTGCGGCAATAATAAAGTCACCTTCATTTTCGCGGTCTTCATCGTCGACAACGATGACAAATTTGCCTTCGCGGAAGTCGGCTATGGCCTCTTCGATTGTATTCAATTTGAAATTTTCCATAATCTTTATATAGTGGCTTGTTCTTTTATTCTTTCTTGTATCTCTTTATTGTATTTAATGACACTTCTTAAATCCTTGTCCAGTCTTTTGCTGAAATGCCAGATGCGGATGTAATAGAATATGCCGATAGGTATGATAATTCCTGCCAAGATGTTCATCCATCGTTCGTTGAAAGGACTCTTATGGGCATTGGTCGACAAGATAGGGTAATTGTTCAGGGTATTCAGTATAGCCTGATCCTTACTGTTCGACAATTCTTCCACCAATTCTTCCAACTTTTCACTGATAGATGCGATGACATTGTCGTGTCCGTCGTTGGTGAATACCTTATAATAATTAGGAAGTGTGGTTAAGGAATGATTTCCCAGATAGGTTTCGCATTGATTGTTCAGTTCATCCAAATCGTTGTCAATGCGTGGATAGTTAGGATCTTCAATGATGACCTCCTTCTTGGATACATGGCGGGACGTACGGAGGCAGAGCAGCCAACGGAAGAAGTTTAGGTATGCTTCCAGGTTGAAGACCACCGAATCCTTGTTGGATTTGTAGGTGAAGAAAGCGCCGATAGGGGCCAGCACCAACGTACTCATCCATACTCCTAATACCATGTTCATCTCTCCACTTTTGGCGACACGGGTAGCACCGGAATCTATGATATAGTAAAGTACAAATATGATGACGGAAATAACGACCGGCAATCCCAATCCACCTTTACGGATGATGGCACCCAGTGGAGCACCGATGAAGAAGAAGATCAGACAACTGAGTGACAAGGTGATTTTCTTGTGCCAATCGGCTTCATGCTTCCGGATATTTTTGTCGGTTTCGACGATTTGCAGACTTTTTACATTCCAATCGGTACTTAAAGAAGTAACTCGTTCGGTTGCGTTTTTAAGTGCCTTTTCCTTTTCGGAAAGAGAATAGGCCCGATACAAACTATCGATGTTGATGACTCCGGCAATTTTACCTTCGGCCAGTCGGGTGGAATCTTGTTTGGAGTATTTGACCTTTTGATAAGCTGTTTGTCGGGCGTTGTCGTAGATGGAACGTCCTATACTATCCGCTTTCAGACTCAGTGAGTCGATAGAATGACTGATTTCCTTCATGTTCTTGCTATCCGAACGTTCGCTAAGGAAACTACCGTCAATCATGTTGAATCCGCTATCAAATTCGATGATGATATGCTTTTCACGGAAAGTCTCCCTTCGGTAGGGCACATTCTTTGAAGAGATGGTTTGCGATTTCAGATTTTCGAATTGCTCTCCTTCGTATAAATGTAATTGAAGGTGTTGCTTATCGGCCGTCATTTCCATTTTCCCTTCGGAGGCGAAGATGATGTGTGCATTTTCGAATCCGTCGGAGAAATTGTAGATAAGCACTTCCTTCATGATACCGGTCTCCCGGTCTTTGCTCTTGATATAGATGTTGTATCCGTCTATTTCGTCATAGAACACTCCTTCGGGAATATCCAGCTCCGGAGAAGTCTGCTTCATGGAAACGAGTAGCGTCCACAATTGTTGTTGTGCTTTGGGCGCTATTACGTTTTGGAAATAGAATGATATGCAACTGAGGAAAAAGCAGAAAATGATAAGCGGTCGTATGATGCGCAACAAAGGGATGCCGGCCGCTTTCATGGACAACAATTCGAAGCGCTCTCCAAAATTCCCAAAAGTCATCAGGGCGGCCAATAGAATGGCCAATGGTAGTGACAATGGAATCAGAGTTAGTCCCGAGTAGAAGAAAAATTGCGCCAAAACGCTCATCTCCAACCCTTTGCCGACTAGTTCGTCTACATATCTCCACAAGAACTGCATCATGAAGATGAAGAGGCAGATGAAAAATGTACCGGCAAAGAGTAGTAGGAAACTCTTAAGGACAAATAAATCTAATTTCTTTATGCGTAGCATGCTTTCTTCTTGTACAACAATTAAGGTACAAAAGTAGCATAAAAAATGCAGAGCAGCGGTATATTTTGACTATTTTTTATAATTATAGTCCGCTGACCCTCTTCATTTTCTCTATTTCCGAATCCCAAAGCCCCCTCATGTCTTCTATTTCATCGGGCTCAGCCCAGTCGGTTACTTCGAGCATCATGTCTTCGGTCAATTCGTTGTAGATAAGTCTCAATTCGAAGTAGCTTCGTTTTTCTTCGTCGTCCAACCAATGGAAACGTATGAAACTGTTGCTACGTATATTAGTTACTTCGGCTTCTCTTTTTTCGGTTTTCCCCCATTGGAAGGTGTAGGTCTTATCTTTTACGGAAACTTTGTCGGCAAACCAGGTCTCCAATCCTGTTGGTGTACTGATAATAGACCATACAATATTAGGCGAACCTGCTTTGAGCATGTATTCCATGCGTATTTTTTCTTTTTCCATGTATCATTATTTAAGTTCAGGTGCCAAAATAAGGCATTTTTTTTGTATTACCCTAATATTATGCCAATAAAATTCAATGAATGTAACATAAAAAGTTGGCCGATAACTTGTAAATTTGAAAATAACATTCTATCTTTGCACCCGCAATTCAGAAATGATGGCGGGATAGCTCAGCTGGTTAGAGCGCATGATTCATAATCATGAGGTCCCCGGTTCAATCCCGGGTCCCGCTACAAAGAAAGAGTTTGCCGTTGGGTGGCTTCCACGCCTGGCGGTATTTTTATTGGAAGATGGCGGGATAGCTCAGCTGGTTAGAGCGCATGATTCATAATCATGAGGTCCCCGGTTCAATCCCGGGTCCCGCTACAAAGAAAGAGAATGCTTTTAGTGTTCTCTTTTTTTTGTTGATGCTCCCCGTTATTGCTTCGCTACTACTTGATAATGTTATTAACCAAGTAAAACTATACCCTTTAGTTTTATTTAACGAAAAGAATTCGTTTTATAACTAAAACATTTCGTTTATTTGCACAGAACAAATGATTGACGTATGAAAACATTCAGTGCAAGAGAAGAAATGGTGATGGAATTGTTGTGGAAAAACGGACCGATGTTTGTGAGCGACATGCTGGAACAGATGGAGGAACCGCTTCATTTCAATACCGTCTCTACCTTTGTCCGCGGGTTGGAAAAGCAGGGGTATGTGGCTCATAAGGTATACGGAGGTTCTCATCAGTATTACGCAACGATGAGTCGCGATGAGTTCAAAAGCAAGACACTGAAAGGTGTTATCAGCAAGTATTTCAACAATTCGTATTTGGGTGTGGTGTCGTCCCTTGTAAAGCAGGAAGAGATTTCGTTGGACGAGTTGAAGGAATTGATTCGCGAGGTGGAGAAAGCCAACAAGAAATAAGAACCAAACAATCAATCTACCATGGGAACATTTTTTGTGTACATTTTGAAGTCTGCTTTTTGTCTGGCCTTGTTTTACTTGTTCTATCGGTTGTTGCTGAGTAGGGAAACCTTTCACCGATTCAATCGGGTAGCCCTTTTGTGCTTGTTGGTGCTTTCGTGTGTGGTTCCGCTCATCGAAGTGGGTAGTGAAGGAGTAAACGAAATCAACCGTCAGTTCCTCTCTTGGGAAGAGATGCTTTTGATGTCCGAATTGCAGACGAGCGAGGTGGCGGAGGCCGAGACTGTTTTGTCGTGGGGATGGAAGGAAGTGCTGTTGTTGGTCTACCTGATAGGTATTGTGTTTTTCTTGGTTCGCACTCTGTGGTCGTTGGCCCGCATGTTCGGGTTGCTGGATGGATGCAAAAAGGAATGCTTGGAGGACGGCATTTACTTGTTTGTTCACGAAAAGGAAATAGCGCCTTTCAGTTGGATGAAGTTCATCGTCCTTTCCAAGAAAGATTGCGAGGAGGGAGGAGAAGCCATTCTTACACACGAGCGCGCACACATTCATCATCTTCATTCATGGGATTTGCTCCTGGCCGATGTATGTGTATTTTTCCAATGGTTCAACCCTGCGGCATGGCTCTTGAAGCAGGAACTTCAGAACATCCACGAGTACGAAGCCGACGAGTGGGTTATCAATCAAGGCATCGATGCAAAAAGATATCAACTATTATTAATTAAAAAGGCTGTTGGCACAAGGCTCTACTCTATGGCCAACAACCTGAATCACAGTTCACTTAAAAAGCGAATCACTATGATGATCAAGAAAAAATCAAATCCGTGGGCACGCTTGAAGTATCTGTATATACTTCCGTTGGCGGCTGCTTCTGTAGCGGCATTTGCCCGTCCCGAAGTCTCCAACTCGTTCGAGGAGATTTCAAGTGTCAAAGTTAGCGATTTGGCTTCAATTATGAAAGCCGATGGCGAAAAAAGTGTGGAAAATCTTTCCCCAAAGAAGGTGAAGGTGGCCGGTAAGGTTATCGAAGAGAAGAATGGGAAACCCGTTACTGGTGCCAGTATCATTATCAGAGGTACTACAAACGGTACTTTGGCCATCGATGGCAAGTTCTCTATCGAGGCCAACGAAGGTGATGTGTTGGTGGTTTCTTTCATTGGCTTGCAAACTCAATCGGTCATTGTGCCCAAGGGTGGTTCTGAATCGATGGTTATCAGCATGAAGGAAGAGGTACAGAACCTGGAAGAAATGGTTATTGTGGGGTATGCCCCGCAAGATGATGGGGTGATACAAGTGACAAGTGTGAAGAAGGAAGAAGAAACGCCTGCTCTTAAGGCCGACGAAGAACAAGTCGTCTTCCAGGTGGTGGAAGAAATGCCGAGTTTCCCCGGTGGTATGAATGAATGCATGATGTTCCTTGCCAAGAACATGAAGTACCCCGTGGCCGCCCAACAAGCCAAGATTGAGGGTCGTGTCATTGTTCAGTTTGTGGTGGATAGGGATGGCTCCATCAAGGATGCCCAAGTGGTGCGTAGCGTATCTCCCGAACTCGATGCCGAAGCCGTCCGTGTGATAGGCTTGATGCCCAAGTGGAACCCGGGCAAGCAACGTGGCAAAGCCGTAGCCGTGAAGTACACCATGCCGGTGATGTTCCGCTTGCAAAAGCAACAGGAACCACAAGTGTCTGTTGTAAACCTCAAGGTTGACAAGGACATGGAGATGGGAACTGTTACCGAAGTGAAAGATTATCTTCGGAAAGGGTATGTTACACGTATAAATTATGAAAAGCTGGAAGAAGGTGAAACCAATCCGTTGGTAAAAAATGGTATTGTCCTCAGAGGTGAAAATCCTGACAAAAAGCCTATTGTCGTTGTGGATGGAGAATTCAAGGGCTATGGTTCGGAAGTTTTGTCTACCCTCAATCCGGTGGACATCGAAAGCATTTCGGTCCTGAAGGACAAAACAGGCATTGAAAAGTTTGGTGAGCTGGGCAAGAATGGGGTGATACTTGTGACTACCAAAAAGAATAAATAATTCTAAATATCCCCTACCTACTATTAAAATGTTTGGATGGTGAGTAGGGGATACGTATATTCGCAAAATATAGAATATTATACATTTGTCATGAAAAACATTTGTCTGTATGTGTGGAGCTTGCTGATGCTCGTGGTGAGCTGCACCTCCGAGAACCGAGTGATTGACAAGCCGGTATTCCTAACTAAGAATACACCCATTTTCGAAGTAAGTAAGGTAACTTTGACTAACTCTAGCACGGTGCTCGATATTTATGCAAGTTTTCGGCCGGGAACTCAGTTAAAATTGGGTTCAACGTGTACGTTGATTGACGATAAGGAAAATACATACTCCATACAAATGTGCAAAGGCATTGAACTCGACAAGGAATTCATGTTGCCAGAGACAGGTGTAACCGAATTCCAAATAGTCTTTCCTCCATTGAAACGAGATGCCGAGTATATACACTTCTCAGAAAATCCTCAAAATGAAAACGCTTGGAAAATATGGGGTATCCAGCTAAGAGGAAACCAACTTCCAAAACTTCAGTTTCCCAAAGGCTTTAAGGAATCTAAAGCAGATAAGAATGTCTCGCTATTTCAACAAAAGTTAGTTTTTGGACAAGCTATTGTTCAAGGACACGTGCTGGATTATATAGAAGGAATGCCTGACAAAATCACTATCATGGTATATAATCCATTTACAGGCTATATCTTGGGTGAGAATTCGAAAATACGATTGAAACCGGATGGTAGCTTTGCTTGTATGATAGATGCTTTGGGACTTACAAAAGTAGACATTGAGTATGCAAGAAATAGAACTACTATTTTTGCGGAACCTAATAAAACGACTGATATATGCATCAATATTCGTGAATCTTCTCGTCTAAAATCTAAATTCCATTGGGAAGCGGCATCTTATGGAGAACAAGTATATTATAACGGTCCTTTATCGGTCTTAGTACAAGAGTTTAAAAAAAATAATTCTATTTTGTATGATGTATTATATAATATACAAACTCCTGGTTTGATGGATACTTCGGCAGAAGGCTACAAAAACGCAGAAATTGAAATTTGGAAAGCTTCGAAAGAAGCTATTGAACAATCTGATTTGAGTCAACCAGCTAAGGAATTTGCCTTGGTAGAAGCTGCTACACGTATGGCTTCGTCTTTGTCGAATGTGCATATCCGTTATGCTGATGCTTATATGAAAGCTAATAGTAATGTCACGCGCGAGGAATATGTTGCATATGTTCAGAAGATGCTGAACTCACTTCCACCCAAATATCATGTTGTGCCAGATGAGGTACACCAACTTTTGAATACTTCTGTGGCTTTCATGACTAATTCATATCCAACCATAGTCAATGTAGCAAATTATATAGATTTTGGTGTAGGAGACGGATTGTTGAAGCAGATGGCAAAGGTTCGTTCGATATACGGGACCCTCACCGAATTCCAACCCTTGACCGAGGCTCAGAAGGAAGAGATGAAGACCTTACCCGAAGCCTGCCAGCAATACCTCAGCGCGGCTAACGAAAAGTTCCTTGCCACTATCGAAGCCAACAAGAAGAAGTCGGGATTCCGCATCAACGAGGCGGGCGAGGTGGCCAACGAAGACCTCTTTGCATCCATCATCAGCAAGTTCAGCGGAAAGCCTATCCTGGTGGACTTCTGGGCTACCTGGTGCGGACCGTGCCGCATGGCCAACAAGGAAATGGTGCCCATGAAGGAATCGCTGAAGGACAAGGACATTGTCTACATCTACATCACCGGCGAGACTTCGCCCAAGGCTACTTGGGAGAATATGATTCCCGACATTCATGGCGAGCACTTCTACCTTACCGCTGAACAATGGGAATACCTGGGCAAGGCTTTCGGCATCGATGGTGTACCCACTTACCTGGTTATCGACCGGGCAGGCGATGTCAAGTACAAGTCGGTCGGCTTCCCCGGCGTAGCCAAGATGAAGGAAGAATTGCTGAAGGTGGCAAAGTAAAGTAATTAATAGAATCATAGATTTAGTTAGGTTTAGTAAAACATCGTTTTGCGGGGTGGAAAACATAGTTTTCTTCAACGTAAAACGATGTTTTCTTTTTGTTATGTGGCAAAGATACAACATCGGTATAGCGGTTGTCAAGTATTTGAGGAATTATTTTTCTAGTCCCTATGTCTTGTACTGAAATAGGTTGACTCATAACCAAGTTTAATTGTTAAAATTTTGAGTTATGAGTAGACAAAAATTCAGTAAAGGTCTCAAGCGTCAGATTGCCATCGAATACATGCAAAGTGGCAA
>SUXW01000016.1 GCA_015060765.1 Bacteroides sp. | reverse complement strand
ATTGTTTATAAGATATTCAGGTGGCTATAGCACGGGGGTTCCACCTCTTCCCATTCCGAACAGAGAAGTTAAGCCCCGTCACGCCGATGGTACTGCTAAGGTGGGAGAGTAGGTAGCTGCCGTTTTTTAAAAAGGGTCCTCCGATACAGAAATGTTTCGGAGGACTTTTTTTGTATATATTCTCCTAATCAGAGAATGGTTGTAAACTTTTTAGTACCCTCTCTTTTTTCTTTTATTTGTTAATGTAGGTTAATTGTTGCACTTTCCCTTGTGTATTCTATTAATGTATTATATATTTGCAGTGTACTAATAAACTAATACACTAATAATTCAATTATGATACAAGTAAAAGACCTTACATTTGGTTATCATCGAAACAAGATGAATGTTTTGAATGATTTCTCACTTACCCTTGCTCCGGGAAAAGTTTATGGGCTGTTGGGTAAGAACGGGGCCGGGAAATCCACTTTGCTATATTTGATATGTGGATTGTTGACTCCTAAAAGTGGATGTGTAACCTATCGTGATGTGGATGTACGTAAAAGGTTACCTATTACCTTACGTGATATGTTCTTGGTACCTGAAGAATTTGAATTACCTTCGGTATCATTGATTGATTACATTGAACTCAATGCTCCTTTTTATCCCAAGTTCAGTAAGGAGGATATGGTTAAGTATCTGAATCTGTTTGAAATGGATATAAATATCAAGAAACTGGATTCGCTTTCTATGGGACAAAAGAAGAAGGTGTTCATGAGTTTTGCCTTGGCAACCAATACTTCTTTGTTGTTAATGGATGAGCCTACCAATGGATTGGATATACCTGGTAAAAGTCAGTTCCGAAAGTTTATTGCTTCGGGAATGAGTGATGATAAAACGATTTTAATTTCTACACATCAGGTACGTGATATAGATAAGTTGTTGGATCATATCCTGATTATGGATAATCAGCATGTGTTGTTGGATGCTTCTACTTATGAGGTTTCAAAGAAATTCATTTTCATGGAAAGTGATGATGCGGTTTTGTTGGCAAAATCAGTATTTTCGATTCCATCCTTACAGGGCAGTTTGTTGATGTTGCCGAATGAAGATGACAGAGAAAGTGAAATCAATTTGGAATTGCTTTTTGGTGCGGTGACCACTTCACCTAATGAATTCTATGCCTATTATCAATCTAAAAACCAGAATGAAGATGAAAGTAAGTGACGTATTTTTTAGTGGTAACCGCTTTGGCTATCTGTTCAAGAAGGAACTGATGGAAGATATGAAAAAGACTATCATGCGGTGTATTGTATTGTTTGGCATTTTTCTGGTTTTGTTTTTATTTGTAGGTTTTAATTCTTATAGTACAAATCCTTACTTTTCCAGAACTTATGACATATTATGGGATTTTATGACTGTATTTTTCATATTTGGAATTTTCTTTGGTGC
This sequence comes from Bacteroides sp., assembly GCA_015060765.1. Taxonomy (GTDB): domain Bacteria; phylum Bacteroidota; class Bacteroidia; order Bacteroidales; family Bacteroidaceae; genus Phocaeicola. The sequence goes on along the minus strand of SUXW01000016.1, from coordinate 65,403 downwards.
GTGTTTGAGTGCTACCTATATCACAGAAAAGATGAAGAATAAAACCGGTAAAATATCGGTGATGATGTTACCAGCCACTTCTTTTGAAAAATTTTCGGTCAGATGGCTGACCTATAGCATTGGTTTCTTGTTGGTCTATTTCCTTGCTTTCGAAATGGCTGATTGGATAAGAGTGGTGGTATTCTCCAATTATTATCCCAAGGAAACAATAAACAGTTTCCCGATATGGAAAGTGATGACTACAGGTGATTTTAGGACTGATGAAATTGTTTCGAGTAAAGAACAACAAATTTTGTCTATTGTGATTGCTGTATTTTGGGCCATGCAATCGTTCTTTGTGCTGGGCAGTACATTGTGGCAAAAGAATTCCTTTCTTAAAACAGCAGTTGCCCTCTTTGCACTATGTGCAGGGATTGGACTGGTAGCCTATTGGTCAACAAAGTTGTTTATCTCAGATGATTTCTATATACGAATGAATAAATATGAATACATTTCAGAAGAAACGGGCCGCCTTATGGTATCAATTTTCTTCTATGCCATCGCTTTGTTCAATACCGTGCTTGCTTATTTTCGTTATAAGGAAATGGAAGTCATTAACCGTTGGTAACCATTAAATCGTTTGACGTATGAATTTTAAGGATAGTAAAGGAATATATCTTCAGATAGCCGACCGTATATGCGATGAGATACTTTTGGGCAATTATAAAGAAGATGCCCGTATCCCTTCGGTACGAGAATATGCGGCTATGGTAGAAGTGAATGCCAACACCGTGATGCGTTCTTTTGAACACTTGCAATCGCAAGGAGTGATTTATAACAAACGTGGTATTGGATACTTTGTATCTACGGGTGCCATTGAAATGATTCGGAATTATAGAAAGGAAGTTTTCATGAAAGAAGAAGCTGAATATTTCTTCAGACAAATCTATACCTTAGGGTTGTCGCCTGAAGATTTGAAGAAAATGTATAGTGAATATATCAAGACTCAAAAATAAGAAGTGATTATGAAAAAGACTACATATATAATGATGGGCATGCTGGTGGCTACCGTGTGCTTGATTGTTGGGGGAGTTGCTTTTTTGTCCACCCAAGGTGATGAGCGCGTATCTTCGTTGATTACACTCAAGGGGGAGGAGAAGGTTCTTTCGCTACCTGCCTGTAAATATGTGATGGTTAAGAAAGAAGGTATGCATAACGTGGAAGTGAAACCTGGTATTGTGGAGAGCTATCATAATTTTGTATTGGAGAATGATTTTCAGTTGGTGGGAACGGAAGATTCGGCTCCGGCATTGAAGATTGCCTCTGATTTGGAACCTTATATCCGCACGGAACTTCAAGGGGATACGTTAGTGATAGGTATTTCTACTCCTTGCAACCAATGGCCGGAAGGATTGGATGAAAGACACTTTTTGAGAGTATCAACTTCTCCCGTTAGTTTGTTTCTGCCGAAGGAAGTATCTTTGTTGAATGTGGATTTGAATATCCATCGTGCCAACTTGTTACATATGAACCGACCAAAGTTTACCGTAAACTTTTCGAATAATGTTGAAGTGAATCATTGTTATTTTGATACGTTGGTAATAGAAAACACATCCTATATTCATTTGAATAAAGGACGGGCCGACCATCTTTATGTCAATAGCGACAGAGTCCGCAATTGGCAGGTAAATGCCGATTCCTTCGATATTGATACGGAATATATCAAAGGAAACCGTTTTGTCCGTAATCAGATTTCTTCCAAAGAATGCCGCCGGTTGATTTATATGCCTACAGGGCCGGATGCCAAGTTGCAATTGGAAGTTACTGAACCAATAGAAGTGATCTTGAATGACGAGTGAATATCGGGATAGAACCAAGAAAGTGGATGTGTGTCGAAATACACATCCACTATTTTTTAGGCACACTCTCTTTGTGTAAACGAATGCGGTATGTTGTTCCTTGTCCGTTTTCTTGACTTATGTCAAACCTCTATGTGTAGGAATATTTGTATTTTTGCACGCGGTTTTCAATGGGTATAAGAATGGTATTGAACAAACGGAAAAACGGGATCAAGGAAGGACTTCGTAAGCTGGTAGTCCCCATCTTTATAGAGACGCTCCTCATCATGATGCTGGGGGCGGTTGATACCGTTATGCTCAGCCAATACTCCGATGAAGCCGTCGCGGCCGTAGGGGTGGTGAACCAACTGGTGATGTTCGCCTTCCTCATCTTCGAGATCATTAATATGGGTACGTCTGTGCTTTGTTCGCAATATCTCGGAGCCAAGTTGCCTCATAAGGTGGTTCAGGTAGTAGGTGTGTCGTTGTTGCTCAATATCCTGATAGGTTTGGGTGTGAGTGCGGTGCTTTATTTCGGTGCTCCCTGGTTGCTTCACATGATGGGTTTGCGTGCGGAACTGATGACCTATGGGGTGAACTATATGGAGATTGTGGGGGCTTTTGCTTTCTTCCAAGCCCTATCGCTCACCATTTCGGCGTCGTTGAAAAGTGCCGACAAGGCCATTTATCCCATGATGGTGGTCGTGGTGGTCAATGTGTTGAACATTATCGGTAACTATACGCTGATATTCGGTAAGTTCGGTATGCCCGCATTGGGGGTTGAGGGTGCTGCTATCTCTACTGCTTTTGCCCGTGGCGTGTCGATGGTGATTCTTTTCGTAATACTTTTCCGCAAACATATTTCCCGTTTCCCGTTGAAGTATTTTCGTCCTTTCCCCTGGATAGAGCTGAAAAACTTATTGAAGATTGGTATCCCCTCGGCGGGCGAGAACATGTCGTACAGCCTTTCGCAAGTGGTGCTTACGTATTTCATCAATTTGTTGGGCAACGAAGCGCTTGCCGCCCGTATGTATGTGGTGAATGTGGTAATGTTTGTCTACTTGTTTACCATTGCCATGGCGCAAGGGGGAGCCATCAGCATCGGACACCTGGTGGGCAAGAAGCGTATTCGGGGCGCCTATCTGTTGGGAAAATACGTCATGCGTTTGTCGGTGCTGGTATCTGTAACTCTATCGTGCATCTGGGCCTTGATGGGCAAGACGATGTTTGGTTGGCTGACCGACAATCCGGAAATTATCCGCATGGGGGTCATGGTGCTTTATGTAGACATCATCCTCGAAATAGGAAAGGCCATCAATATTTATGCCACCAATGCCCTTCGTGCAACGGGTGATGTGAATTACCCCTTCTATGTGGGTGTGGTGATGCAATGGGGCGTAGCCGTAGGTTGTGGCTATTTGTTTGGCATACATTGGGGATGGGGGCTGGTAGGCATGTGGTTTGCCTTCCTGCTCGATGAAAATATCCGCGGCATTATCTTCGTACGCCGATGGAACAGCATGAAGTGGGCAAGGAAAGGTTTTGTGAAGTGATTTTCGTTGCTTTAAAAAACTTTATCAGACATTCGTACGTTATATTAATAAAAAGCATTATTTTTGCATTCTGATAATTATCAAGATAGAAAGAATACATTTATGGAGCTCGATTTGCTTACGGCCATATCACCGATTGACGGCCGCTATAGAGGGAAAGCGGGAGCTTTGGCCTCTTATTTCTCGGAATTTGCACTAATCAAGTATCGTGTGCAGGTTGAGATTGAATACTTCATTACTTTGTGTGAACTCCCTTTGCCACAATTGCAATCCTTGGATTCGTCTCGTTTCAATTCGTTGCGTGACATTTATCGGAATTTTTCTGAAACGGATGCACAACGTGTTAAGGACATAGAAAGCATCACCAACCACGATGTGAAGGCTGTAGAATATTTCATTAAGGAAGAATTCGACAAGTTGGGTGGATTGGAAGAGTACAAGGAATTCATTCATTTCGGATTGACTTCACAAGACATCAACAATACTTCTATTCCCCTTTCTATCAAGGAAGCGTTGGAACAAGTATATTATCCGCTTATCGAAGAGTTGATTGCCCAATTGCAGGCATACGCTGAAGAATGGGCAAACATCCCGATGTTGGCCAAGACACACGGTCAGCCGGCTTCACCTACTCGCTTGGGTAAAGAAGTGATGGTGTTCGTTTATCGCTTGAACCGTCAGTTGGCTACCCTCAAGGCTTGTCCTATTACCGCCAAGTTCGGTGGTGCTACAGGTAACTACAATGCACATCATGTGGCTTATCCGGAACATGATTGGAAAGCATTTGGCAATAAGTTCGTTGCTGAAAAGTTGGGTTTGGAAAGAGAAGAGTATACCACTCAGATTTCCAACTACGACAATTTGGGTGCCATCTTCGATGCCATGAAGCGTATCAATACCATTATGATTGATATGAATCGCGATTTCTGGCAATACATCTCGATGGAATATTTCAAACAGAAGATTAAGGCCGGTGAAGTAGGATCAAGCGCGATGCCTCATAAAGTGAATCCTATCGATTTTGAAAATGCGGAAGGTAACTTGGGTATGGCCAATACTATTTTGGAACATCTGTCGAGCAAGTTGCCGGTATCTCGTTTGCAACGAGATTTGACCGATTCTACCGTACTTCGTAACGTGGGTGTGCCTTTCGGCCATATCGTCATTGCCATTCAAAGTTCGTTGAAGGGCTTGCGTAAGTTATTGTTGAATGAAAAAGTTATTTATGAAGATCTTGACAATTGTTGGAGCGTAGTGGCCGAAGCAATTCAGACCATTCTTCGTCGCGAAGCCTATCCGCATCCGTATGAAGCATTGAAGGCCTTGACTCGTACGAACCAAGCCATAACAGAAAAATCAATCAAGGAATTTATTGAAACACTGGAAGTAAGCGAAGATATAAAGAAAGAGTTGCGTGTGATAACTCCGCATAACTATACAGGCATGTAATTTGAGAAAATAAAGAATGCCCGAGAGGGCCCTATATATTAATTAATTAAAGAACAAAATTATGAATAACGAAAATGATTTCAGACCTGAAGATTCTGTAAATGAAGAACGTGAAAACGGTTACAACCGAAACTACAACAGAGAGTATGTAAATTACAACAGATACAACAACGATGGCGAGCAACGCCCTTACCGCCCTCGTACTAATAACGGTTACAGCCAAGGTGGAGAACGTGTGTATCGTTCTTCTTACAATCGTTACGACAATGGTGGCGAACAACGTCCGCAACGTCCTCGTTTCAACTCGGAAAACGGCGAACAACGCCCTTACCGTCCTCGTGTGAACAGCTATAACAACTATAATCAAGGTGGTTATGGCGAACAACGTCCGCAACGCCCTCGTTTTAATCCGGAAAACGGCGAACAACGTCCTTATCGTCCTCGTGTAAATAGCTATAACAGCTATAATCAAGGCGGTGGTTATGGCGAACAACGTCCGCAACGTCCTTATTCAAATGGTTACAATCAAGGTGGTTATGGCGAACAACGTCCTCGTCCAAACCGTCCACAACGTCCTCGTACCGGTAATTATAACCCGAATGCTAAATATAGCCAGAAGAAGCAGATAGAATACAGAGATATCTTGACCGATCCGAACGAACCGATTCGTTTGAATAAGTTCATGGCAAATGCAGGTATCTGTTCTCGTCGTGAAGCCGACGATTTCATTACAGCAGGTGTCGTATCGGTTAATGGCGTTGTTGTAACAGAATTGGGTACCAAAGTTAAGCGTACGGACGAAATCAAGTTCCACGACCAACCTATTAGCATTGAACGTAAAACATACATCCTATTGAATAAGCCGAAGGATTGCGTAACTACTTCCGATGATCCACAGGCACGTAAGACTGTAATGGATTATGTAAAGGGTGCTTGTAAAGAACGCATTTATCCGGTTGGCCGTCTGGACAGAAACACTACAGGTGTCTTGTTGTTGACCAACGACGGTGACTTGGCTTCTAAATTGACTCATCCGAAGTACCTGAAGAAGAAAATTTACCACGTTCATTGCGACAAGAATGTAACAAAGGCCGATTTGGATCAGATAGCTGCTGGTATTACACTGGAAGACGGTGAAATCCATGCAGATGCAATCAGCTATGCTTCTGAAACAGACAAGAAGCAGATAGGTATTGAAATCCATTCAGGAAAGAATCGTATCGTTCGCCGTATTTTTGAATCGTTGGGATATAAGGTAGTCAAGTTGGATCGTGTTTATTTCGCTGGTCTGACAAAGAAGGGCTTGAAACGTGGTGATTGGCGTTATTTGACAGAAATGGAAGTGAACATGCTCCGCATGGGTTCATTTGAATAATATAAATGAGGAAAATGAATATGGAAAAGATTCGTAGAACAAAAATAGCCGACCTTTTACAACTCCGCGATTGGGGTACCATGGTTAATGTAAAGGGTTGGGTACGTACCCGTCGTGGTAGCAAACAAGTGAGTTTTATTGCTCTGAATGACGGTTCTACAATTAATAATATACAAGTAGTGGTGGATCTTGCCAATTTTGATGAAGAAATGATCAAGCAAATCACTACAGGTGCATGTATCAGCGTCAATGGCGAATTGGTGGAATCCATCGGTTCGGGACAAGCCGGAGAAATTCAGGCTCGTGAAATCGAAGTGTTGGGAGGTTGCGACAATACTTATCCGTTGCAGAAGAAGGGATGCTCTATGGAGTTCCTTCGCGAAATCGCTCACTTGCGTCCTCGTACCAATACTTTCGGTGCTGTTTTCCGTATCCGTCATCACATGGCTATTGCCATTCATCAGTTCTTCCATGACCATGGACTCTTCTATTTCCATACCCCGATCATTACCGCTTCTGATTGCGAAGGTGCTGGTCAAATGTTCCAGGTAACGACCAAGAATCTTTATGATTTGAAGAAAGACGAAAATGGAAGCATCATTTATGACGATGATTTTTTTGGAAAGCAAGCCAGCTTGACCGTTTCCGGACAGTTGGAAGGTGAATTGGCTGCTACTGCCTTGGGTGCTATTTATACTTTCGGCCCGACTTTCCGTGCCGAAAATTCCAATACTCCACGCCACTTGGCTGAGTTCTGGATGGTGGAACCAGAAGTAGCTTTTGCTGATTTGCACGATTTGATGGATTTGGAAGAAGAATTCATCAAGTATTGTGTACAATGGGCACTCGATCATTGTAAGGATGATCTTGAATTCTTGAACAAGATGATCGACAAGGGCTTGATCGAACGTCTGCAGAAAGTGGTGAATACTGAATTCGTTCGCTTGCCTTATACTGAAGGTGTCAAGATCTTGGAAGAAGCAGTGGCGAAAGGTAAGAAGTTTGAATTCCCGGTTTATTGGGGATGCGACTTGGCCAGCGAACATGAACGCTATTTGGTAGAAGAACATTTCCAGAAGCCGGTAATTATGATCGACTATCCGAAGGAAATCAAGGCATTCTACATGAAGCAAAACGAAGATGGAAAGACCGTTCAGGGTACCGATGTGCTCTTCCCGCAAATCGGTGAAATCATCGGAGGTAGTGTTCGTGAAGAAAGTTATGATAAGTTGATGGCCCGTATTCAGGAATTGAATATCCCGATGAAGGATATGTGGTGGTATTTGGATACACGTAAGTATGGATCATGCCCGCATGCCGGCTTTGGCCTCGGTTTTGAACGCTTGTTGTTGTTCGTTACAGGTATGGCAAACATCCGTGATGTGATTCCATTCCCCCGAACTCCAAGAAATGCCGAATTTTAATATATGAAAAAAGAGAGTGGTTGCACTCTCTTTTTTCATTTGTTGTGCATTTAAAGCCTTATCGTTTTGAACTTTGAAAGAAAAAATCGTGTAAAATATTTGCCAGTTCAAAGAAAAGGCGTACCTTTGCAAGCCGATTATTGTCAAAAGTTTATAAAAGTTTAATTCTTAGTACGTTAATCGTTCTTTGTCCGGGAACGGATGGCGTGCGAAAGAAGAATTGTTTTTTAGTAGTAATATTTAAAAAAGATTTAAGAGTGGATACTTTAAGTTACAAGACCATTTCTGCAAACAAGGTGACAGCTCAAAAAGAATGGGTTGTTGTTGATGCAGCCGGTCAGGTCGCAGGCCGATTCGGTTCAAAAGTTGCGAAACTGTTGAGAGGAAAGTACAAACCAAGCTTTACCCCTCATGTTGATTGTGGCGATAACGTGATTGTTATCAATGCAGACAAGATCGTTTTTACTGGTAATAAGTGGAATGACAAGGTTTACCTGCACTATACAGGTTATCCTGGTGGTCAGAGAGCTACTACTCCAGCTGAAATGATGAAGAAAGTAAACGGCGAAGAAAAGCTGTTGAAGAAAATCGTTAAGGGTATGCTCCCGAAAAATCGTTTGGGTGCTCAGTTGTTGAAGAACTTGTATGTATATGCAGGTAACGAACACAAGCATGAAGCTCAATGCCCTAAGTCAATTGATATTAACACACTTAAATAATAAGGAATGGAAGTAATTAATGCATTAGGCAGACGTAAGCGCGCAATTGCTCGCGTATTCGTAAGCGAAGGTACAGGAAAGATTACTATTAACAAGAGAGACCTTGCAGAGTACTTTCCATCAACTATTCTTCAGTATGTAGTAAAGCAGCCTCTGAACAAGTTGGAAGTTGCTGAAAAATATGACATCAAAGTTAATCTTTGCGGTGGTGGTTTCACAGGTCAGTCTCAAGCTTTGCGCTTGGCTATCGCTCGTGCTTTGGTGAAGATTAATGCTGATGACAAGAAGGCTCTTCGTGCAGAAGGCTTCATGACTCGTGACCCACGTGCAGTAGAACGTAAGAAACCGGGTCAACCGAAAGCACGTCGTAGATTCCAGTTCAGTAAACGTTAATATCCGGTTTTACGTCGAACTGGTTAAAAAGCGTTTAGTATCTAAACCGCCGGGATTCTTTTTATTGGCAGACTACCCGATGGTTGGTTGAGAAAAACAAAAAAGAAAGTAAACGATTAAAAATTAAAAGAAATGTCAAGAACAAATTTTGATACATTATTGGAAGCCGGTTGCCACTTCGGACACCTTAAGAGAAAGTGGAACCCTGCAATGGCTCCTTATATTTTCATGGAACGCAATGGTATTCATATCATTGACCTCCATAAGACAGTTGCTAAGATTGATGAAGCTGCAGAAGCTTTGAAGCAAATCGCAAAATCAGGAAAGAAAGTCCTGTTTGTCGCTACTAAAAAACAAGCTAAGCAGGTGGTAGCTGAAAAGGCTGCATCTGTAAATATGCCTTATGTTATCGAACGTTGGCCGGGCGGTATGTTGACCAACTTCCCTACTATCCGTAAGGCTGTAAAGAAGATGGCTACTATCGATAAGCTGACTAGCGATGGTACATATTCTAACCTCTCTAAGAGAGAAATTCTTCAGATTTCTCGTCAACGTGCTAAATTGGAAAAGAACTTGGGCTCTATCGCTGACTTGACTCGTCTTCCTTCTGCATTGTTCGTTGTTGACGTATTGAAGGAAAACATTGCAATCCGTGAAGCTAACCGTTTGGGTATTCCTGTATTTGCAATCGTTGACACCAATTCAGATCCTACAGATGTAGATTTCGTAATCCCAGCTAATGATGACGCAACTAAGTCAATCGAAGTAATCTTGGATGCTTGTTGTGGTGCTATGGCTGAAGGTTTGGAAGAAAGAAAAGCTGAAAAAGTAGATATGGAAGCTGCCGGTGAAAATGCTCCTAAAGCTACTGGCAAGAAGAGAACTACTAAGGCTCGTATGGAAAAGGCAGAAGAAGAAGCACTCAATGCTTCTAAGGCTGCAGCTTTCATTAAGGAAGAAGAAGCGTAATTCTAAAATAATTGAGAATTGAAAATTGAAAATTGAGAATAAAGGGTATGCTCTTGATTCTTGGTCTTCAATTCTCAATTCTCAATTTTGTTTTGATTATTATTAACTATTAAATAAAGAAATACTATGGCTGTAACTATGGCTGAAATTACCAAGCTCCGTAAAATGACTGGTGCTGGTATGATGGATTGCAAAAATGCTTTGAATGAAGCTGAAGGTGATATCGAAAAGGCAATGGAAATCATCCGTAAGAAGGGTCAAGCTGTGGCTGCTAAGCGCTCTGACCGTGACGCTTCTGAAGGTTGTGTATTGGCTAAGACAACTGGAGAATTCGCAGCTATCATCGCTTTGAAGTGCGAAACTGACTTCGTGGCAAACAATGCGGATTTTGTTGCTTTGACTCAAGCTATCTTGGATGCTGCTGTTGCTAACAAGTGCAAGAACTTGGAAGAAGTAAAGGCTTTGCCTATGGGTAACGGTACTGTACAGGATGCTGTAACCGACCGTAGCGGTATTACTGGTGAAAAGATGGAATTAGATGGCTATTGCTTCGTAGAAGGTGCAGCAACATCTATTTATAATCACCAGAACAAGAATGGCCTTTGTACAATTGCTGCTTTCAATAAGGAAGTAGATGCTCAGTTGGCTAAGAACGTAGCTATGCAGATTGCTGCTATGAATCCGATTGCTGTTGACGAAGACGGCGTATCAGAACAAATCAAGCAGACTGAAATCAATGTAGCTATCGAAAAGACTAAGGCTGAACAAGTACAAAAGGCTGTTGATGCTGCTTTGAAGAAGGCTGGTATCAATCCTGCTCACGTAGACAGCGAAGACCACATGGAAAGTAACAAGGCTAAGGGTTGGATCACTGAAGAAGATGTAGCTAAGGCTAAGGAAATCATTGCAACCGTTTCTGCTGAAAAGGCTGCTAACTTGCCGGAAGCTATGATCCAAAACATTGCTAAGGGTCGTTTGTCTAAGTTCTTGAAGGAAGTTTGTCTGTTGAACCAAGAAGATATCTTGGATGGCAAGAAGACTGTAAGAGAAGTATTGAAGGAAGCAGATCCAGAATTGAAGATTGTGGAATTCAAGCGCTTTACATTGCGTGCAGAATAATGCATCATCAACATAAGAAAAGCCGGATTTTAGAATCCGGCTTTTTATTTTGTTTGGGTATATCCTTCGGTTTTTAGGAGCTCTGTGATGCGTTGCTTGAAATCGCCTTGAATGATGATTTCATCTTCTTTTACGGAACCACCCACACCACATTTCGTCTTAAGCAGTTTGCCCAAATCTTTCAGATCGTCTTCTTTCCCAATGAAGCCTTTGACGAGAGTGACCGTCTTTCCTCCACGTCCTTTTTTCTCCATGCTGACGCGTAGTTTCTGCTGGTTTTTGGGAAGTGTTTCGGCTTCTTCCTCCTCTATGTTTTCGTAATTGAAGTCGGGATTGGTGGAATATACAACATTCAACCGGTCTTTCCAATCGTTTCTTTTCATGTGAATTATTTTTAAATGAATGGTCAAATATACGACATTTTTGTGTTTCTTTTGATGGTGGTTACGAATAAATACGTATTTTTGCGGAAACTATAAATATAATACTAACTGAATGGCGGACACACCCATATTGAAAATCGCAGATAAAGTGCCGGAACCCACTTTGCGTAGGCTCCCTTGGTATCTTTCTAATGCAAAGCTGATGCGTGAACGGGGCGAGAAATATGTATCCTCTACTCAAATATCCCGACAGATAAATATTGACGCTTCACAAGTGGCAAAAGACTTGTCGTATGTGAAGATTGCAGGGCGTACGCGTGTGGGGTACGAAATTGATGCGCTCATCAAGGTGCTGGAAGATTTTCTCGGATTTACGAACATGCACAAGGCCTATCTGTTTGGTGTCGGTAGTTTGGGAGGTGCCTTGCTTCGTGATACCGGTTTGCAGCATTTCGGCTTGGAGATTGTCGGTGCTTTTGATATCAATCCTCAGTTGGTAGGACAGGAAATCAATGGTATTCCTATTTATCATTCGGATGAATTCGAGGAAAAGATGAAAGCGGGGGATGTGAATATTGGTGTGCTGACTGTACCGATCAATATTGCTCAGGAGATTACGGACAAGATGGTGGCTGGAGGAATCAAGGCTGTATGGAACTTTACTCCGTTCCGTATTCGTGTGCCCGAGAATATTGTTGTCCAGAATACATCGTTGTATGCCCATTTGGCTGTTATGTTTAATCGGTTGAACTTTAATCAGGAATAATAGTCATGAAAATCATAGCGATAGGTATGAATTATGTGGCTCATTGCCATGAATTGCATGCCGATGAGAAACTGCCGGAAGAACCGGTCATTTTTTTGAAACCGGATTCGGCTCTGTTGAAAGACGGCAAGCCTTTTTTTATACCCGATTTTTCCAAGCAGATGGATTACGAAACAGAATTGGTGGTACGGATCTGCCGGTTGGGAAAGAATATCGCTCCCCGGTTTGCACATCGGTATTATGATGCGGTAACGGTAGGAATCGACTTTACAGCCCGCGATTTACAACGGAAGTTCCGTGCCGAAGGCAAGCCTTGGGAACTTTGCAAAGGCTTTGACAATTCGGCGGCCATAGGCGATTTCGTTCCCGTAAATCGTTTCAAGGATGTTCAGAACCTGGATTTCCATTTGAATATCGATGGGAATACGGTTCAACAGGGAAATACTCGTGATATGATTTTCAAGATCGATGAAATCATAGCCTATGTCAGTCAGTTCTATACATTGAAGATAGGCGATTTGTTGTATACCGGTACTCCTGTAGGTGTAGGCCCCGTCAGCATTGGTCAGCATCTGGAAGGGTATCTGGAAGGTGAAAAACTATTGGACTTTTATGTAAGATGAAAATAAGAGTAGGCTTTGGATTCGATGTGCATCAATTGGTGCCCGGACGTGAATTGTGGTTGGGAGGTATTAAGTTCGAACACGAATTAGGCCTGTTGGGCCATTCGGATGCCGATGTATTGATTCATGCCATTTGCGATGCTTTGTTGGGAGCTGCCAATATGCGTGATATAGGTTATCATTTTCCTGATACTGCCGGTGAGTTCAAGAACATCGATAGTAAGATACTGCTTGAAAAGACTGTAGCTCTGATAGCTACGAAAGGTTATCGGGTAGGTAATGTCGATGCTACGGTATGTGCCGAGCGCCCTAAGTTGAAGGCCCGTATCCCTGAAATGCAAGAGGTGCTTGCCCGCTTGATGCAAGTGGATGCAGAAGATGTGTCCATTAAAGCTACCACTACAGAAAAACTCGGTTTCACTGGCCGCGAAGAAGGCATTTCGGCCTATGCCACAGTTTTAATTGAAAAATATTAGATAAATAAATACTTACGTTTTACGTAAGTAGATTATTAATCTATAAAAGAATAAACAATTGGAATAGTGTTTCCATTCATTACTTATTGACGATATTTGAGCTTTTGCTCTTATTCTCTATCTTGAAAACCGCCAATTTGAAAGCATGTGAGAATAAGCAGATAAAGGTTCACGTTCGTATGGGCGTGGACTGTTTGTGCTTATTTACATGCGAAGGTGCTTGGCGGTTCCTCAAGATAGAATAAGCTACGAATGGTTCCGCCTTTTTTTATTAACATGATACACATTGGGAAAATTATAGAAGAAGAATTTTATCGTCAAGGACGTTCCGTTTCTTGGCTTGCCAACAAATTATGTTGTGACCGAACCAATGTGTATAATATATTTAAGCGAGAAAGTATAGATACGGCTCTACTTGTGAAAATTTCTAAAGCTTTAAATTATAATTTCTTTGATTGTTACATAGAATTTTTGAAAGAGTTGTAGAAAATAATTCTACATATCGTAGAATTATGTAAACGTGTTATAATAGGCTGCTATTCCAACTCTTTTTACATTTGTAGAAAATGTAATAGATGAAGAAGTTAGGTTATATCATTCTACTAATATTGTTTCCTATGACTTTGCGTGGCGAAGACTTTGTTGTACAATATATACAATCTAACAACTTTATTTTGAAAATAATAGCAGAAAAACTTATTGAAAAAGAGGCCGATAATATAATTTCAATATCTATTATTGATAATGTAGCTTATATATCATGCAACAAAACTAAAAGATGTATAGAATTTTATAGGGATGTTGGAATGAACGGAGAATTTTATTCTAAAAGAAAGAAATCACATATTGCAAAATTATTTATAAAAGAGGTTTCTCACAAAAAAGAAGCGTATTTTATTTTGGAGAAACATGGGAAAAGAAGAATGAAAATATCGTTAATTCAAGTGTAATGTATAAGGTCTGTTTTATCATATTATTTGTCGGAATACTTCCTCATCTCAAGGCTCAATATTTGAAGAATAAAGCAGCGGATGAATATATTGGTTTCTATCAACAGGTGCTTAGTAATCAAAAAAATAGTAGATGTGCAATGTTTCCATCTTGTTCCAATTATGGAAAAATGGTTCTAAGAGATAAACCTTTTATGGAAGCTATAACATTGCTTACAGATCGGATTATAAGGTGTAGCCATGAACGTGAATTATATGATGTTACTTATCAGTACGGTTATAGAAGTGCTATAGATTATCCTTATTATATGCCTCCTCCTATAGATATTGTTCATAATAGAAAAACGCTTCCGCATACTGATAATTTGAAGATAGCAAATAGTGGTGACTCTATACTTCCTTTTATAAATTATCTTATAAATAAGGAGTATTATCAAAATGCTATAATTGAAATAGAAAGGGCGTTGTTTAATAAACGAAATTCTAATCCTATATTATTCTCACAAAAACTATTGTGTTATAGGGCTATTAATGAACTGGAACGGGGTATATTTGAATATGAAACGGAATTTCCGGATTTAGTAAAGGGTGAAGACAAAGTAAATATTCAAGCTGCGTTATTGTATTATAGTACTTCCAATTATGGTGATGCTTTAAGTATTTTGGATAAAGTTATCCAAAAGAATTCCCAAGTAAATGAATGGCAAAAATCTTATTTACTTAAAGGTATAATCAAGGCCCATCAAAGAGAATTTCAAGAAGCAATGGAGATATTTCGGCAGGCGTTATTTCTTAAATACGATAAAGAACGATATTATAAGAATTTATCGGTCTTGAAGAAAATGCAAGAGCAAAAGAAAAAAAGTCCTTTTATAGCTAAATTATTATCAGTAATACCTGGTGGTGGATATTTATATGCTAATCACAAGGGTAGTGCATTAACGGCATTTATTATTAATTCCTTATTAGGATATGCTACTTATACAAGTATTAAAAGCAAAAACTATGGAGTAGCAGGCGTTTGCGGCTTCTTGGGGCTATCATTTTATATAGGAAATATTAATGGAGCTGGTCGGAGTGCTGTCAGATATAATGAAAGGATATATAAAATGTATATTCAAGAACTCGAGAATAATAATCATATTTTTATTAACTAAAACAAATTTTACTATGTTTATCAAATTATTTAAATCTTTCTATTTTAAGCCAATGGTATTGCTTATGGCTTTGGCTATGCTTACAATGTCGTTTACTATGCCTAATGGTACAGTTTTACTTAAGGCTGGTACGGTTATACCAATGGAATTGATAAGTACTATTACAAGTAAAAATGCACGTAGTGGTCAGATGGTTGATTTTAGGGTTATGAGTGACGTAAAGGTGGATGGAAAAACTGTTATTGCTGCAGGTTCTATCGCACAGGGACAAATTGTTAGAGCAAAGAAAAGTGGTTTACTTGGTTCAGAAGGTGAACTTGAAATTTCAGTAAAGACAATTGAGGCCGTAGATGGAACTATCGTTTATTTGAGTAGTAACAATGTTTCTGACGAAGGTAGTAACAAAGTTGCATTATCTATTGTCTTGACTTTTTGTTGTTTGTTTGGTTTCTTGATAAAAGGTGGACAAGCCGAAATTCCTGCAGGAACTCAAGTGCAAGGTATGGTTGCATCAAATACGGAAATTAATGTATAGTACTAATATGTTATTATAAAAATTCTTAATGCTTTTTAATTTGGGGAAAGTATAATTAAAGAAATTCGATGTAGAACACGGGTGTAGGCTAATTTAGCTTACACTCGTGTTGTCGTTATGCACGTGCATTTTAAAACGATAGGTTTATACTTCGTAGGCAATTACTCCCCTCGGAACGGTCTACGGGTATTATGAAAGAATTAAACCCAAGCAGAGCAGAACGCCGAACAGGGCGATGTTTCGGGCGGTTTCTCCAAGCACTCGGTTCAATTCCTTTCCTTTGTTGATGCTGACCATGTGTTGCCAAGCATTCAAGTGGGGGAACAGGAATAGTTGTGGAAGGATGGCTGCCCAAAGTTGTCCGGTAAGGAGAAAGAGGAGGCAAAGTAAAGAGGCGGTAATACCCAGTATCAGATACATCCATCGACCGGCTTTCGCTCCGAAACGGACTACCAAGGTTTTCTTTCCGCTAATGCGATCTTGGTCACGGTCACGATAATTGTTCAGCATTAAAAGTAAATCGGAAACAAGGCCGCTGGCCATACAAGCTATGGTAACGCTCCATGTCCAGTCATGGCAAAGGGTATAATAGGTACATCCCACAGGTACGAAACCGAAAAAGATAATGACCAGTACATCCCCCCAACCGTGATAGGCCAAAGGATAGGGGCCTGCTGTATATAAAAAGGCGAAAAGGATGCAGAGCAATCCTACGGGAATCATTTCCAAACCACTATAAAACAGAATCAGGAATCCCCAAAAACAGGAAAGCATGGTGGTGAAGGCAATGCCGTGCTTCATGGCGTCGAGTGTAATCCATCCTTGTGCACATGCTCTTTCGGGACCCAATCGGTCTTCCCGGTCGCTACCCTTCAGATAATCGAAGAAATCATTGATGAAGTTGGCGTCTATCTGCATGGTAAAAGCAAATAGAAAACATAGAATGGCGGGTATTATTTGGAACCAGCCGGCGGAATGTGCCAAGGAACAGCCTAACAACACAGGTGTGGCGGCTGCGGCCAATGTCTTGGGGCGGGCGGCAAGTATCCATGCCTTGATGGAGTTTGTTGGAATGGTTTCCATGATGGTAGATTGTTTTTGCAAAGATAATGTTTTTTATCCAATAGTTTATAAGAAAGTGCTTGCTCCCCAAATATTGTACATGTTCGTTACGTTCCGGGCGTTGACCAAGGTCCCGTCGGTGTGATAAAACAATTGGTATTGGGTCAATGCGTTTGGCAAAGAAATGAGGATGACAATTTGGGGTGGACTATATGGAAACTCAACATACGTCACATCGTCTATCTGGTCGGAAGCATAAGGGCCGAAAGTGAAGGTGTGATAAACGGACATGGGGACTTGGTCCATCGTTTGCCAGTCGGTTTGTTTCATTACCCAACGGCCTTTAGCATCCAACCATACTTTGGTGTTGAAACCATTATACGTGAATGCTGCTACGTAGTAGCTTTGGTCGGTATCCCATGCCAAAGTTCCTACGTTGGGATAAAGATGTTTCAGGGAGTCTTGTACCACTTGGGGTGCCCAACCGGCAGAAGCCGATGTGTATACAATCAGCATGCTTCCAATGAGGATGAATCTAAATTTAGCCATAGCAAGTTTGTTTTTGGTTGGTATCCAACAAGAGGAAAGGTGGGAATGTTTGTTCCGTCAACAGAACTTTGTAAAGCTTTGGCTAATTTATAATAAAACAAGATGCACAAACCGGAGGCCTGTGCATCTTGTCTATCCAATGAATTCTTAGTAAGTAATCAGCGGTTCCAATTCTTTTGCCTGAGCAATCATCTTTTCCAATTCAGACAAAGAAGGTACGCGGTTACAAAGGTTCTTTTCAGCATTCACTTCTGTTACTTTAACATGAAGGTTGGCAGGTACGCGGTGACGGAATTCCTTTACGGTGTCAACACCTGCCGCTTCCAACAATTCTGCGAACTGACCGGCAATACCGTTGATACGGAACAAGTCGGCATGGTTGGTCCACTTTAAAATCAATTTTTCACTGATGCCAGTTTCTTCGGCCAAAGCAACGCGGCCTTTCTTGGCGGCACACTTTTCCAACAAGTCTTCTGTAGTCTTTACACCGGCAGCCTGCAATTTTTCTGCATATACAGCACCGATACCTTCGATTTGTTCAATCTTATATCCCATGATAATTTTATATAAAGGTTAATAAATTTGCGCTAATGTAGTAATAATTTTGGAAATAGAAGAGCTATTTGGATGAAAATCTTTCTATGATCCGTTTGTATACTTTGGGATGCAGAAAATAACGGATGTCTTTCCCTTTTTCCAGACTTTCGCGGATGAAAGTGGAACTGACTTCAAACAAGGGGGCTTGTATGAGACTGACGGAGGAAGGGAACTCATCTTCGTTGATAGTATAACCGGGTCTTGGATAGATCAGTACCTTATGTTTGGCAATGATTTCGTCGGCAGCTTTCCATCGTGGGAACAATTGCCAATTGTCGGCTCCTATAAGCAAAGTGAATTCCTTTTCCGGATATTTCTCTTGCAGGGCATTCAGTGTATGGATGGTGTAGGAAGGACGTGGCAATTGGAATTCAATGTCGCAAACTTTGAACTTGGGATAGTCTTCGGTAGCAAGGCGGGCCAATTCCAACCGGAATTCATCATCCCATAATTTTCGGTCTCTCTTTAAGGGGTTCTGGGGGGAAACCATGAACCACACTTCGTCCAAATCGCTGAATTCACACAGGTAATTGGCTAAAGCCAAATGACCAATGTGGATGGGATTGTATGAACCTCCGAAGATACCGATTTTATTCATACTCAACTGCCGTTGTTAGGATTTTAAAAATGTTTGAAGGGTGGACAATGCTTCTTCCTTGGCCGTTTCCAAATCGTCGTTTACGATTACAACGTCGAATTTATCGGCGAATCCCAGTTCAAATTCTGCTTTGGCGATTCGGTCTTCAATAACCTCCATGGTGTCGGTACCCCGACCGATGAGCCGTTTGCGAAGTTCTTCAATGCTCGGTGGTTGGATAAAGATGGATATGGCTCGGTCCCCGTAGTATTTTTTGATGTTGCATCCACCTACGACATCCACATCGAAAACTACGTTGTATCCTTCTTCCAATTGCTTTTCGATGGGGGCTTTCAATGTGCCGTAAAAGCGATTTTCGTATACTTCTTCGTATTCTAAGAATTCATTGTTGGCTATGCGCTGTTTGAATTCTTCGGGCGATAAGAAGTAATATTCCACTCCGTGTTGTTCCGTACCGCGAGGTGCACGGCTGGTAGCAGAGATGGAGAATGCTAAATTCAAACCTTGTGTCATCAGATAATTGATGATGGTTGACTTCCCTGAACCCGAAGGAGCGGAGAATATAATCAGTTTTCCTGTCATAGATTGGTTACATTACGTTCAATACTTGCTCTTTGATTTGTTCCAGTTCATCCTTCATACGTACAACGATGTTCTGCATTTCGGCATGGTTCGACTTGCTACCGGTTGTATTGATTTCACGTCCCATTTCTTGGGCTATGAAACCCAACTTCTTGCCTTGTCCTTGTCCGTTGCTCATGGTTTCGCGGAAATAATTGAGATGGTTGGCCAGACGTTGTTTCTCTTCGTTTATATCCAATTTTTCGATGTAGAAAATCAACTCTTGTTCCAAACGGTTCTTGTCGTAATCCACTTGGAGAGTCTTTTCCAAAGCCTCAGTAATGCGCTCGCGTATTTTGGTTACCCGTTCGTTTTCGTAGGGCTCGATGGCCTTCATCAAGGCCTCAATGTTATCAATCTTTTCATTGAATTTTTGTGCAAGAGCCAATCCTTCCTGCTTGCGGAATTCAACCAGTTGGGCTATAGCTTCTTCTATGGCCTGACGCACGGTGCTCCATTCTTCTTCGGACAGTTCTTGTATGTCTACTTTGGTCATTACATCCGGCATACGGAGCAATGTCGCAAATAAGTCGGTGGGCATCGGGATATCGGTCGTTGTTGTTATTTGCTTGATTTGTTCGTAGTAAGCATTCATTAAAGCGGCGTTGATAGGAGTGGCAGCTTCCGCTGCTTCCTTTTCTATCCATAGGCTGAAGTCTATTTTCCCTCTTTCCAAAGACTTGGATATCAGGTTACGTATTTCCATTTCCTTTTCGCGGTATAAGGGTGCGATACGGACAGAAAGGTCCATAGCTTTGCTGTTCAGAGATTTAATCTCTACATTAATTTTCTTGTTTCCGAAAGATGCGGTTGCCTTTCCGTATCCGGTCATTGATTGTATCATAAGAAATCTTGTTTTTCTGCAAAAGTACTGTTTTTTTTCATTGCATCGCTATGTTTTTTGTATATTTGCACCTAACTAAATAAGAAGAATCGAATTATGCCGTGTATTTTACATATTGAGACATCAACGGAGGCTTGTTCAGTAGCTGTCAGCGAGGACGGATTGGCCGAATTTAAAGTAGAGGACCTGCAAGGTCCTTCTCATGCGGTACAACTGGGTGTCTTCATAGACGAAGCCTTGTCATTTGTTGATAGTCATGCCATGCCACTCGATGCGGTAGCTGTTAGTTGTGGCCCTGGTTCGTATACGGGGTTGCGCATAGGTGTTTCCATGGCAAAAGGCATTTGCTACGGACGTAATTTGCCTTTGATTGCATTGCCTACGTTGGAGGTGATGTGTGTACCTGTATTGTTACAACAGGAATTGCCGGAAGATGCTTTGCTTTGTCCGATGATCGATGCTCGAAGGATGGAAGTATATGCAGCGATATACGATCGTTCCCTGAATGTTGTTCGGGATATATCAGCAGATGTTATTGATGAGAATTCTTATCTGGAATTTTTAGAAGAACATCCGGTTTATTTCTTTGGCAATGGAGCTTCCAAGTGCCGTGAAAAGATAACACATTCTCATGCAAAATTTATTGAGAATATCCGTCCGTTGGCCCGATGGATGTTCCCATTGGCTGAAAAGGCGTATGCAAAGAAAGATTTTAAGGATGTGGCCTATTTCGAACCTTTCTATTTGAAGGAATTTGTGGCTTCAAAGCCCAAGAAACTGATTTGATTGAAAGAATACTAAAACAAAAGAATGGAATATAATACCCAACGAAAAAAACTGCCATTACCGGAATATGGCAGAAGTGTACAGAATATGGTTGACTATGCATTGACCATAGAGGATAGGGCGGAACGTCAGCGCTGTGCACGGACTATTATTGGAATTATGGGAAGCATGTTCCCGCATTTACGTGATGTCCCCGATTTTAAACATAAGTTATGGGACCATTTAGCCATTATGTCGGATTTTAAGTTGGATATAGATTATCCGTTTCAGGTGGTGAAGCCGGAAGAATTGGTTGTCAAACCGGAAACGATTGAATATCCTCAAAAGTATATCCGTTACCGCCATTATGGACGTTTTTTAGGTGAACTGATTGAAAAGGCCATGACGATAGAAGATGAACAGGAACGGAAAAGACTGATTAATCTGTTGGCCAATCAGATGAAAAAGAGTTTTGCCAATTGGAATAAAGACGGTGTGGAAGATCAGAAAATAGTTGATGATTTGCGTGAGTATTCAAATGGTGCCATTGATTTGAAAGTGGAAGATTTGAAGTTCAACCATGTGCGGACGGCAAATAACAATGGTCAGCGTAAGCAGAATAACCAACGTAGGCAGAACAATAACCAGCGAAGAAAATATTAATTTGTAAAAGAATACCTATGGCTTCATTTGTTATAGAAGGTGGACATAAATTACACGGAGAAATTACTCCGCAAGGTGCAAAGAATGAAATGTTACAAATCCTTTGTGCTACACTGCTGACTTCGGAAGAGGTGACGGTAAACAATATCCCGGACATCTTGGATGTTAACAATTTGATTCAATTGTTGCGCGAAATGGGAGTCAAGGTTTCTAAAAAAGGAATGTCTTCTTATTCATTCCAAGCAGATTCCGTGGATCTGGATTATTTGGGAAGTGATGAATTCTTGAAGAGATGTTCCAGTTTGCGCGGTTCGGTCATGTTGGTCGGTCCACTGGTAGCTCGATTTGGCAAGGCTTTGATATCCAAACCAGGTGGGGATAAGATTGGTCGTCGTCGTTTGGATACGCATTTCTTGGGTATCCAGAAATTAGGTGCTGAATTTAAATATGATGCCGAACGGGGAGTTTACCAAATAGAGGCAAAGGAACTGAAGGGAACCTATATGTTGTTGGATGAGGCGTCTGTAACGGGTACGGCGAACATCGTGATGGCAGCAGTGCTGGCAAAAGGAAAAACAACGATTTACAATGCGGCTTGTGAACCTTATCTTCAGCAATTGTGCCGGATGTTGAATGCTATGGGAGCCCGAATTTCGGGAGTAGCTTCGAATTTGTTGACAATTGAAGGGGTGGACTCTTTGGGAGGTTGTGTCCATACGGCTCTTCCCGATATGATCGAAGTGGGTAGCTTCATCGGTATGGCTGCAATGACTCAGAGTGAGATAACCATCAAAAATGTATCGTATGAAAACTTGGGAATCATTCCCGAAAGTTTCCGCCGCTTGGGGATACAGATGGAGCAACGTGGCGACGATTTGTTTATCCCCGAACAAGATCATTATCAGATTGAATCTTTTATGGATGGATCCATTATGACGATAGCAGATGCTCCGTGGCCTGGATTGACACCCGACTTGTTGAGCGTAATGTTGGTAGTCGCCACTCAAGCTAAGGGTAGTGTGCTGATTCATCAGAAGATGTTCGAAAGTCGTTTGTTCTTCGTGGATAAGCTGATTGATATGGGTGCACAGATTATTTTATGCGACCCTCATCGTGCGGTGGTTATTGGACATGACCATAATTTCCACTTGCGGGGAGGAAATATGACTTCACCGGATATTCGTGCCGGTATAGCCTTGTTGATTGCTGCAATGAGTGCTGAAGGAAGTAGCCGTATTCATAATATTGAGCAGATAGACCGTGGCTATCAGAATATTGAACAGCGTTTGAATGCATTAGGGGCAAGAATAACCCGTATTTGATATGATAAAGAAGGAAGAGGTGTTTAAGATTGGTGTGTTCAACAAACCACATGGAGTAAAGGGGGAGTTGTCTTTTACTTTTATTGATGATATATTTGATCGGGTGGATTGTGATTACCTGATTTGTTTGTTGGATGGAATCTTGGTTCCTTTCTTTATAGAAGAATATCGGTTTCGTTCGGATACAACTGCTTTAATGAAGTTGGAGAGGGTGGATACTTCGGAACAAGCTCGTAAATTTACGAATGTCGAAGTCTATTTCCCAACAAAATACTTGGAAGAAGATGAGTCGGAAGATATCCCGACTTGGAATTATTTTGTTGGGTTTAAAGTAAAGGACGTCACTAACAGTGAATTGGGACGCATTGTGGCGGTAGATGACAGTACGATGAATGTATTGTTTGCGATAGAACGAATGGATGGTGAAGAAATATTGCTGCCTGCCCATGAGGAATTTATTGTAAGTATCAAAAAGAAAAAGCGGGAAGTAGTGGTAGCCATACCGGAAGGGCTTTTGGAATAACGATTAGGAGCATGAAGAATAAGAGGAAAGCATTCTGGCATAATTTTAAGTTTAAATATAAACTGACGATCACCAACGAGAATACCTTGGAGGAGGTCGTTGCCATTCATGTATCCAAATTAAATGGGGTATCCGTGCTGCTCCTTACGGTAACGGTTATATTTCTGATAGCAGCATCCATCATAACTTTTACTCCCCTACGTAATTATTTACCTGGGTACATGAATAGTGAAGTACGTGAACAGGTGGTAAGCAATGCGTTGCGTGCAGATTCTTTACAGGAGGCGCTGAATCGTCAGAATCTGTATATAACGAACATCCAGGATATTTTCCGTGGAGAAGTCCGAATCGATACGGTACATTCCATTGATTCCTTGACGGTTGCTCGTTCGGAAGAATTGATGGAACGTTCCAAACAGGAGGAGGAATTCCGTAAACAATACGAGGAACAGGAACGCTATAATTTGACGGCGGCAAATGACGCGGTTGCTTCTGGTATCATTTTCCATCGGCCTACTCGAGGGATGATTTCGTCAAAGTTTGATGCTCATAAAAAACATTATGGTATTGATATTGCGGCCACTCCTAAAGAAAGTGTATTGGCTACTTTGGATGGGACGGTAATATTGTCTACTTATACGGCCGAAACGGGTTATGTCATTCAGATACAGCATGGACAAAATCTTGTGTCGGTATACAAACATTGTGGCTCTTTGTTGAAAAAGGCGGGAGATACAGTGAAGACCGGTGAGGCCATCGCTTTAGTTGGAAATACGGGGGAAAAGACTACGGGACCTCATTTGCATTTTGAATTGTGGAATAAGGGACGTGCTCTTGATCCTGCCAAATATATTGTGTTTTAAAATGAAAAAGAAACAAATCGCTATATTGGGATCTACCGGATCCATTGGGACTCAAGCCCTGCAAGTCATTGAAGAACACCCGGATTTGTATGAAGTATATGCCCTGACTGCCAACAATCAGGTGGATTTGCTCGCAGAACAGGCCCGTAAGTTTATGCCGGCTGCAGTCGTGATAGCCAATGAAGATAAATATCCTCGTTTGAAGGAACTGCTTGCCGATTTACCTATTCATGTGTATGCCGGTGCAGATGCTCTTTGTGAAGTGGTTGAAGCAAAACCGATTGATGTAGTTTTGGCTTCAATGGTTGGTTATGCCGGATTGCGTCCTACCATTAATGCCATCAAAGCAGGTAAAGCAATAGCTTTGGCTAATAAGGAGACGTTGGTGGTGGCGGGTGAACTGATTACGGAGTTGGCTGCTCGGTATCATACTCCTATTCTGCCTGTGGATTCAGAACATTCAGCCATATTCCAATGCCTGGAAATGAATAATCCGTTGGAAAAAGTTATTTTGACTGCCTCGGGTGGTCCTTTCCGCACTTTTACAAAGGAACAGTTGGAGCATGTAACCAAGGAGCAGGCTTTGAAGCACCCTAACTGGGATATGGGTGCTAAAATTACCATCGATTCTGCAACGATGATGAACAAAGGGTTCGAAGTGATCGAAGCTAAATGGCTTTTTGGAGTACGTCCCGAGCAAATTGAGGTGGTAGTTCATCCGCAATCGGTTATTCATTCCATGGTGCAGTATGAGGATGGGGCTGTGAAAGCACAGTTGGGGATGCCGGATATGCGTTTACCTATTCAATATGCTTTCTCTTATCCACAACGAATTCGTTCTTCTTTTGATCGTTTGGACTTTTCTCGGATGAATGCTTTGACGTTTGAACAACCCGATATGCAACGTTTCCGTTGCTTGGCATTGGCTTATGAAGCATTGAATCAGGGTGGAAATATGGCATGTATTGTCAATGCGGCAAATGAAATAGCCGTTTCGGCATTCTTGAACGATCGTATATCGTTCCTTCGAATCAGCGGTCTGATTGAAGAAACGATGAATAGAGTCGCTTTTATACAAACACCTTCGTATGAAGATTATGTAGCGACTGATGCAGAAGCTCGCCGTGTGGCTGAAGAATTGTTATAGAAAATACTAACTAAATAGAAATAACTATAGATGGAAACATTTTTGATTCGTGCACTCCAATTGATGATGAGCCTTTCGTTGTTGGTCATTATCCATGAGGGGGGGCATTTCTTATTTGCGAGACTTTTTAAGGTTCGGGTAACTAAATTTTATCTTTTCTTCAATCCTTGGTTCTCTCTGTTTAAATTCAAACCAAAGAATAGTGAAACGGAGTATGGAGTGGGGTGGCTTCCTTTTGGTGGATATGTACAGATTGCCGGAATGGTGGATGAAACTCAAAGTACGGAAGATTTGAATCATCCGGTTGAAGAATGGGAATTCCGTGCCAAGCCAGCATGGCAGCGTTTGCTTATCATGATAGGTGGCGTCCTAATGAATTTCTTGTTGGCTTTGTTTATCTATTCCATGATATTGTTTACTTGGGGAGATTCTTACGTTTCTTTGCAAGATATGACTCATGGTATGGAGTTCAATGAACGTGCAGAGAAAATAGGATTCCAAGATGGAGATATTCTGTTGAGTGCAGATGGAAAGCCGTTGGAACGTTATGGAGTTGACATGCTTCGTGAAGTGGCTGAAGCACGTGTTGTAAAGGTGATGCGTGATGGTAAGGAAGTAGAAGTCTTCATGCCTGAAGTCAGCTTGTTGGATATAGCCAAAGATGATCCGGCTTTTGTTTCTCCATTGATCCCAAATGTAGTGGACTCTGTTGTCGTTGGATTACCTTTTGCTGAGGCTGGTATTCAGAAGGGGGATACCTTGTTGGCTATGAATGGAAAGAATATCACTTCATGGAATTCCTTCCTTTATGAGATGTCCAATCTTCAACAAGTAGCTGAAGCTGAAGGAAAGAAATTTGCAGAACTTGCCTTGGTGTACTCTCGAAATGGCATTCGCGACACACTCGCTTTACAAACAGATTCTCTTTACAAAGTTGGGGTATTCAAATCGGGCGTTTTGGATTATAAAGTGACTCAACTTTCTTATGGCTTCTTTGAGTCGTTCCCTGCTGGTATTGCTTTAGGAGTGAATACATTGAAGGGATATGTAAACGATATGAAATATGTGTTTACAAAAGAAGGAGCAAAAAGTGTAGGTGGTTTCGGTACAATCGGAAGTATTTTCCCGGAAGTGTGGGATTGGCATCGTTTTTGGTCGATGACAGCATTCTTGTCCATCATTTTGGCATTCATGAATATCCTGCCGATTCCTGCATTGGATGGTGGACATGTCTTATTTTTATTGTATGAAATTATAGCTCGTCGCAAACCGAGTGACAAGTTTATGGAATATGCGCAGATGACCGGTATGATTCTATTGTTTGCATTGCTTATTTGGGCGAATTTTAATGATGTATTGAGATTCTTGTTTTAAACATACATAAAAAAAGAGCAAAATTCATCACTGAATCCGCTCATCACCTGAAGAACCCCCGTCTGTTGGGGTTCTTTTTTTACTTGTTTCTGTGTTATCCTGCTTTCGCTTTTTACCTAAACTAATTAATACCTGTAGAAAACAATCCTGATAAATCTTTTAATCCTTTATCTTACTAATACCTTAACAATCTCTATATCTTAATACCTATTATCCTAATATTTATTTGGAATGATAGTTTCACAACTGATTCCGATGCAAATGTATGCTAACTTTTTTATTTGGCAAAGATGAAACTATGTAAAAGTGTAAAAAGTACACATTTCATGATTTAAATCAAGAAATGTGTACTTTTTTGTTGGATTGATGTCAGATTTTAGGGAATAGTCCCATTTTTTTAGCTTTTTCAAGCATATATTGATAAGCGGCATCGTGCTCGTTGGGTATTACTCCGTCCAAAATGGCGTCTTTGATGGAACTTTTCAAACTTCCTACTTCCTTGCAAGGTTCCAATCCGAATACTTGCATAATCTCGGCACCGTCTACTGGGGGCTGGAAATTACGGATACGGTCTTTTTCTTCCAAATCTTTCAGTTTCTGACGGACCAATTTGAAATTCTCAAGAAATTGTTGCTTGCGCATTTCGTTCTTGGAAGTAATGTCCGCTTCGCATAACAACATCAAGTCGTCTATATCATCGCCTGCTTCGAAAAGGAGGCGACGAACGGCGGAATCGGTAACTTCCTCATCGGCTATGACGATGGGGCGCATATGCAAGCCAACCAATTTCTGTACATATTTCATTTTTTCGTTCATCGGAAGTTTCATTTTACGAAAAATGTCTGGTATCATCTTCTCGCCGATGAAGTTATGATTGTGGAATGTCCAACCAATTTTAGGTTCCCATCGTTTGGTACGTGGCTTGGCGATATCGTGTAATAATGCAGCCCAACGCAACCAAAGGTTGTTGGTATGCTGGGATATGTTGTCCAAAACCTCCAAGGTGTGGTAAAAATTATCTTTGTGTGCCCGTCCATTTTTAATTTCCACTCCTTGCAACGCATCTAATTCGGGAAAAATGAGGGAGAGCAATCCGCATCGGTCTAATTCGATGAATCCTTTGGATGGAATGGGCGACGAAATAATCTTGTTCAGTTCGTCGGCTATCCGTTCACGAGAGATGATATTGATGCGTTCCTTGTTGCGGCTTAATGCTTCAAATGTGTCATCATCGATGTAAAAATTCAGTTGGGTAGCAAAACGAATGCAACGCATCATGCGGAGAGGGTCGTCACTAAAGGTAATGTCTGGATTGAGAGGAGTTCGGATGGTCCGTTCTTTCAGATCGTCCAAACCATTGAATGGGTCGACCAACTCTCCAAAACGTTTTTGGTTGAGGCATACCGCCATAGCGTTAATGGTAAAGTCACGACGGTTTTGATCGTCTTCCAATGTACCATCCTCTACAATCGGTTTACGGCTGTCGTGGCTATATGATTCTTTGCGGGCACCGACAAATTCCACTTCCGTATCTCTATATTTCACTTGCGCCGTACCAAAATTGCGGAAAATGGCGACATGCGCACCGCGTCCTAATTTTTTGCCGAAGGCTTCTGCCATTTGAATGCCGCTTCCTACCACTACTATATCGATGTCTTTGGAGGGGCGGTTTAAGAAAATGTCTCTCACATAACCACCCACTACATAGCATTCCAAACCTAATTCGTCGGCGGTTTCGGATATCAGATGAAATATTTTATCTTTAAAATGCTCTCTTAATTCCATATAATCTGATAATGGGACTGCAAAAATACTATTTTTTTGTATTTTTGCCTAATCAAAGAACAAGCTATATGAAAAAAGGTCTGATATTTATAGTTGCCTTGTCGTTTCTGGTTAGTTGCGGTGATGGCGGTGAGAAGAATGCACAAAAATTTCTTCGTAAGGCAGAATATGCCTTGGTTGGAGAAAAATTTAGTGAAGCTAAACTTTTGATTGATAGTATTAAACAGCTTTATCCAAAGGCATTCGAAGCACGTAGACAGGGCATCAAGCTGATGCAACAGGTTGACTTGAAGGAACAGCAGAAAAGTCTGTTGTATTTGGATAGTATGATGGCGGTCAAACAATTACAATTCGACTCCATTAAGGGTAATTTTGTATTAGAAAAGGATACAGCTTATCAGGATATAGGCAATTGGCTTTATCCTTCACAAGTTGTAGAAAAAAATATCGGTCGTTCTTTTTTGCGTGGACAGGTAAATGAATTGGGAGAAATGTCACTGACTTCCATTTATTGCGCCGGAGGTAGTATTCACCATTCGGCGGTAAAGGTCGGCGTAGGTGAGTTGTATGCCGAAACTCCTGCTGCTAAAGAATGCTACGAAACGACAGATTTGGGCCGTTCCATTGAAAAAGCCGATTTTAAAGCGGGAGAAGATGGCGGAGTCATTCTTTTTGTTGCTACGCATAAAGACAAGAATATCCAACTGACTTTTGTCGGTGATCGTACCTATCGTACCACTATGCAGCCCAATGACCGTAAGGCGATAGCCGAACTGATGGAACTTTCCAAGATTCTTACGGCAATGGAACAGATACGTAAAGAACAGAAAGAAGCCCAGTTGAAAATTGAATTTGTCAAGAGGAAAATGCAGGAAGACAAATCCTTGTAAGGTGTTCCTATAGCCTTTTCAATGCTAATTTGATGACTTTTTCTACGGGTAATGCAGGCTCTTCTTTCAAAATAGCGGTAACAACCTTCTGTGATGGTGCCTGTGGAAATCCCAACATAGTAAGTGCGGCTATGGCTTCTT
This sequence comes from Bacteroides sp., assembly GCA_015060765.1. Classification (GTDB taxonomy): domain Bacteria; phylum Bacteroidota; class Bacteroidia; order Bacteroidales; family Bacteroidaceae; genus Phocaeicola. The sequence continues at coordinate 35,951 of SUXW01000016.1, read as the reverse complement.
CGTGTACTTCGGAGTGAACGGTTTGTGGGAACATGTCTCCTCCAACCGTTTCAATGCCGGTAGTGTTAATCTTGTCCTTTAAATCGACAATGATACGTTGGGCTGTTTTCAACCCGATACCTTTTACGGTCTTCAGTAGTTTGTCATTGCCGGAACTGATGACATTGCAAAGTTCGGCCGGTGAAAGGGCGGAGAGTATCATGCGTGCTGTGTTTCCTCCGATACCTGATACAGTTATCAATAACAAGAAAAGTTCTCTTTCTTGTTTCGTGGCAAATCCGTAGAGAATATAAGCGTCTTCGCGTATACCTTCGTATATATAGAGTTTGGCATTTTTTTTGCTTTGGATGGCAGAGTAGGTATTGAGCGAAATGTTTACTCCATACCCCACTCCGTTGCAATCGATAACTGCCATGGCAGGAGTGATTTCGGCTATTTCACCTTTCAGATATTCTATCATAAACGAATTCAATTTTATGCAAAAATAAGTTTTCTATCTTATAAATGGTAAGTTGTTGAAGAATATTTTGAAAATATTTTGTTTATACATCATGAATTGTAAAGCAGAATGATTATTTTTGCGCCATAAATAAAGACAATGGTAACTAAAACAGATAAAAGTATGGATAAAATTAGAGCTGCCGTCGTTGGTTACGGTAATATTGGCAAATCGGTTGTTGAGGCTCTTGAAGTTGCTCCCGATTTTGAAATTGCAGGTGTAGTTCGTCGTAGTGGTGCAGCAAACAAGCCCGCAGAGCTGGAAGGATATGAAGTCGTAAAAGACATCAAGGAACTGAAAAATGTTGATGTGGCGATTTTGGCAACTCCAACCCGTAAAGTGGAGGAATATGCTAAGGAAATTTTAGCTATGGGAATTAATACGGTGGATAGCTTTGATATTCATACACAAATTACCTCTTTACGCCGTTCGTTGGATGCATCGGGTAAGGCCGGTAATGCGGTAGCCGTCATTTCCGCCGGTTGGGATCCAGGAAGTGATTCGGTAGTTCGTACTTTGCTTGAAGCCATTGCACCTAAAGGAATTACCTATACTAATTTCGGACCGGGACGGAGCATGGGCCATTCGGTTGCTGTACGTGCTATTGACGGAGTGAAAGATGCCTTGTCTATGACTATTCCTACGGGAACAGGCATTCATCGCCGCATGGTGTATGTAGAACTGGAAGAAGGCGTTGATTTCAAAACAGTAGAAGCGGCAATTAAGGCTGACCCCTATTTCGTGAATGATGAAACGCATGTGAAGCAAGTACCTTGTGTGGACGATTTGAATGATGTGGGTCATGGAGTGAACTTAGTACGTAAGGGCGTGTCGGGTACTACTCATAACCAATTGTTCGAGTTCAATATGAAAATCAACAATCCGGCTTTGACGGCGCAGGTTATGGTATGTTGTGCACGTGCAACCATGAAGCAGGCTCCCGGATGCTATACGATGATAGAAATACCGGTAATCGACTTGCTCTACGGTAACCGTGAAGAACTGATTGCTCATTTGGTGTAATAAAACATAGTTTTACGGTTCGTAAAGTGCCACTTTACGAACCGTAAAATAGCTATATAAATAATAAAAGAGAGGAACATGTTTGCAAGTATTGTTTGGGATGTAGACCCTGCCATATTCGAGATAGGCGGGCGTGAGATCCGTTGGTATGGCTTGATGTGGGGCTTGGGATTTATTCTGGCCTATAAGTATGCCGAATGGTTGTTCAAGAAAGAAAAATATCCTGAAGAATGGGTAGACAAGCTGTTTATCTATAGTTTGGTCAGTGTGATTGTAGGTGCTCGTTTGGGACACTGTCTATTCTATCAGTGGGATTATTATATTTCTCATCCGATTGAGATATTGAAAATTTGGGAAGGTGGATTGGCCAGTCACGGAGGAACGTTTGGTGTTATTTTTGCGGCTTGGTTGTATTCCCGTAAAATAACTCACCAAAGTGTGTGGTGGTTGTTCGACCGTATTATCCCTTGTGTGGCTATTCTCTGTTTCTGCATTCGCTTTGGTAACCTGATGAATTCGGAGATATTCGGTTATCCCACCACTATGCCTTGGGGATTTGAATTTGTCCGTTCCCGCGAGTGGAATCAGTTGTATGCAGGTCTTCCTTGTCATCCTACCCAGATATACGAAATGCTTTATTGCTTGGTGGCCGGTGTCACTTCCTTTGTAATGTATCATAAGTTTCACTTACAGAAGTATGTAGGTCTGATAACCGGTGTAAGTCTGCTGATATTCTTCGGCACTCGTTTTGCATTGGAATTTATGAAGAATCCGCAAGTGACAGAGGAGGTTGGAATGACATTGAATATTGGTCAGCTGCTCAGTCTGCCGTTGATTCTTTTAGGGCTTTATTTGATTTGGAATAGCCGTGTTTCTCGTGAAAAACCGATGAAAAAGTAGGAATATAACATTTTATACCCCTAAAAATAAGGAATATAAGGTACAACGTATCTTATTATTCCTTATTTTTGTGGCATATTATCTATAATAACATGTAACTTTTAGTCTTATCATAGTATGAAGAGGAATTTTTTTCTTTTAGCAGGTTTGATTTCATTCTTATGTGCTTGTGACAATAGTCATGATGACATGTATGATGCGGAGTGGGTTCGTGAACAATACGAAAATCAGTGGAAGATGAATTTTGGGGACATTGACCCTAATCAGAACTTCAATATGGCGACTCAAGTCAAGGCTAATCTTACTATTGTGGAAGATGCCTTGTCGGAATATACGTTCAAGATTTACACAGCCAATCCTTTGTACAATGATGATGCTCTTTTGATGGCGAAGACTACGGTTACTACCGATGCAGAAGGTTATGCTGAAACTTCCATTGCTTTTGATGCGTTGGTCGGTCAGGAAAATTACTATGTAGTGAGAATGGATGATCATAATCGTCGGTTGCTGAAATCCATTAAGGTGAACAATGGCTCGATTGACGCTTCATTTGGTGTAGTGAAGACGCAAGCTCGTAGTAGAGCGATGGAAACAGGGGCATTGCCAACGATGGATGCTCCGTATACAGTGGCACAAGTGAATCAATTTATAGCAGAAGGCTATGACTTGAATAATGGTATAGAGTATACAAATTACGGAAGACCTGATTATGGCATAATTAACCATATGCAGCAGATTGCTTGCCCTAATAATAATACAACAGGTAGTTTGATTGGTGTAGTGAAACCGGGTTTCACATCTTCTTTAGGCTTGGAATGTACTTCCTATTTGAAAGTTAAAAGTCAATATGGACAATATGATGATAGATATGAAAGTGTGTCTATTACCGAACAAGGTACTCTGAAATTAGTGATAACCAATGGAGCTGTTTATCGGATTTCTGGGCAAATCAAGAATGTTGATGTAATTGTTGCATCTGGAGGTACACTCGAATTGAATGGGATTTATATGGCAGATAATGCTCGAATTATAGTAATGCACGGCGGTAATGTGGTGGATAGGAAGGAAGGGGCTAATGAATGGAATTACGGAATTGATCATAATGCAAAAAGTGCGCTGATTTATAATGCGGGGACTTGTTCAATCGGATGGATTGGATTGAATTTCGCCACTTTCTATAATGCTCCAGATGGTGTTATGTATGTGGATGGAATTAAGTTTACTACTTCCGAGTCAGTTTTGACCAACTGGGGTAAAATTGAAGTAAACCGAATAACTGGTAATGGCGGTAAGCAAGGAACGTTAAATAATGGTTGCTTGTTGCGTTCTCAAGAAAAAATAGAGATAATCTACTTGAATCAAGATGGTAATACGGCACTTGAGTGCGAACATATAATGGCCAATTGCATTACTTTGCGTGAAAATTCAATACTTCGTGCTAAGCATTTGGAAGTGGGTGATGGTACGGCAGAATTTTATTATGTCGGAAAATCGGAATCTTCCGCTTTGGTTTCTGCTCAAAAGATTACTTCTCCAGCAGGTGCGGTGAAAGTTGACGGTGCCATTTATTTTGAGGCGAATGAATTCAATAGTGACTGGGTTGCTGGATTATTTGATGGCGCTGTAGCTGATGCTTATGGTGTAACGAAGGTCGGTGAATCTAATTTTGCCATTTTCCCTGTTTACAAAGGCGACGAAATTGCAGAATCGGATTGTACAGGTAAAGGAAATATCCCTAATAATTACGGTCCTCCCGAAGATGATAAAGCACAGACTTGGCGCTTGGCTTGCGAAGACCTTGGTTCTGTAGGTGACTATGACTTTAATGATATTGTATTCGATGTGACTTATGTGGCCGGTGATGATACAGCTTATGTAAAACCGGTGGCAGCTGGAGGTACATTGCGTACACATGTTTGTAACCGAGTTGCTAACATGACGTTGGGCGAAATCCATGAATTGTTCGGTTTCGATGATATTACCTTGATGATTAATACAGGTGTAGCTTACGATTGGAATGGACGTAACGGTTTCGAAGGTAAGACCATTAAGATGAAGGTTCCGACGAACTATTCTGTATCCGAAAATATGGGTGGGTTCTATCTGTTAATAGAAAATGGTAACAATACAATCTATGATGTTCAGATTGAACCAAAAGAGTCGGGTAATATACCTCAGATGATTTGTGTACCTTCTGATTGGAGGTGGCCGACTGAAACGATTAATATCGGTACTGCATATCCTGAATTTGGTTTGTGGGGGCAGAATTATGGAAATGGTACTTGGTATAATACGGTTGAAACAGAATACGTGTATTAAAATTTAATAAATGAGAATCAAGCTGCTTTCGTAAGGTTCGATGGTAATCTTGAACGTTACAGACGATAGTCTTATCCTCCAGTAAGGCTATCGTTTTTCTGTTTAATAACATACGTATCTTTTGTGCAAACAATACGTATCATTTGTTCAAAAGATACGTATCTTTTGAACAAATGATTAGGAACATTTTTTTCATTTTCTTCCCTCAAAAGCGTCTCTGTCAGTGGATTTTGTTTTCTCATGCCACTCTTGCAACAACGGTTTAAACTATTGATTTTCAAGGTGATTCTGTGGCAAGAGCTTGTAATGTCTTGCCACTCTTGCCACACGATGTCTCTTGCCCTAGCCTTTTTTTTGTTGCAAGAGTTGCAAAGGGTGAGAAATGTTACTGATATATATAGATCCTGTAAAACTTGCTTGTTTATTGAGAAGGTGTGTTTGTTATATGGAGTGGTATAAAATGTTAATCGGTTTATTCGATGGATTCGAAGAAAATTAGAAAAAGAAATATGTATCATTCTTTCATGGGTGGGCGATTCATTCAATAAGGTAGGCGTTTTTATCATTTTTTACCTCGAAGAGAAAATACTTAAATAAATGTTTGATTTGCTTTTTTTTATCGTTTAACTTTGCGGACGTTGATTTGAAAAAGCCTCGAAAATAATAACAATTAATATAAAGAATAAAATGAAAATGAAAAAGATTTTAGGATTTGTAATGATGACTGCAGTGATGCTCTCATCTTGTGGTAATGACCATGATGATTTGTATGATCCAGCTATGGCTGCAAAATTGAAGGCTAACCAGTATGCAGAAGCATTCCATGCAATGTATGGTGATATTGCTCCGAATCATACTTGGGGATTTTCTTCTTTAGGTTCTCGCGCTGGCTCCATGGATACAAATGCTAATATGTGGGGTGGTTATGTAGAAGTTCCTGCTCCTTTGACTGAAAATCAGAAGAATTTGGTTACAAGATGGTTTGAAAGCAATAAAAATCCTATAAGTACTCCTGTACAATGGTGTGACTATTTCGCACAACAAGTTAGTAGTTCTGAATATGGTAAGGGTATGGATTATATTTGTGATGGTGATGGTACGCATTTGAATAATTTTAATGCTGGTGATCAAGGTACAACTAATGTTTGGGCTGGTGAACTTACCAATCCTTCTGATCAAAATTCTAAAGTTAAATATGATGATAAAATCTTATATGTAAAGGGAGGTAATACCTTAAGTTATACTTGTAAGATTTCTAATGGCGACCTTGTTTGTAGAGATTTTGTGATAGTCCCAGGCTCTATTATTGATGCTTCATTGGATGGTATGTTCTTCTTGGGCTTTGATTATTCTACGCCTCACGATCCTGCAGTAGAGGCAGATGGCTATTACAATGACTGGATTGTTAAGTTGACTCCATGTGAATACATTCAATCATATCGTATCATTGCAGAAGATTTAGGTACAATCGGTGACTTCGACTTTAACGATGTAGTTTTCGATGCCTATATTGATGGTGGCGATGCAGTCGTAACTTTGCAGGCGGCTGGTGGTACATTGCCATTGACTGTTGCTGGTAAAGAAGTTCACGAACTGTTTGGTGTGGAAACAGATGTAATGGTGAATACAGGCGTTGGCGCAGCTAAAGCACCGGTAATGTTCCGTGTTTCCAATTGCAATAATATAGATAATATTCAAATTGTAGTGAATGATCCTGAAACAAGTACTTATACATTGTCTGTAGCTACAGGAGAAGCACCACAGAAGATTTGTGTAGATCCAAGTTATGAAATCACTTCAGAAAGACAACGTATAAGTGTCAAGTATCCTAAGTTCCTTGACTATGTAAACGATCCTTCTGTTAAGTGGTATTAAAAAGTAAAATCCTAATCTTATTATAGTTTAACTCAAGTTACATGAAGGGTGGGGGTAGATGTGAATCTGCGTCCACTCTTTTTTTGTTACCTTAAAACAAATATGTATCTTTGAACATTCTAATAGGAAATGAATATGAAACAAATACTTTCTCTTGTTTTGATATGGATGAGCGCTGGTGTGATGTGCGCTCAAGATATGAAAGCTGTTTTTATCCAAATGCCCGATTCCATCGTACCTTTATTGACTAAAGTGAACCGGGAAGATTGTGTTGATTTCTTGGCAAGCAATATGGCTGCTAAAGTGAAGAACCGTTTCGACAAACAAGCGGAACTGAAGGTGATGACCGATGATTATTTGCAAATGCAGTTGACTGATGTAAGTAGTATGGAAATGAAATTGCTCCCTCTGAATGATTCTGTCAAGGTGATATGTATGGTGAAAACTTATTGTGCTTCGGCGTGTGATAGTGAGATCCGTTTTTATACTACCGATTGGAAGGAGTTGTCGGCAATGGAACGTTTCCAATATCCTTCAAGTGATATGTTCATACAGATGACCGAGGCTATATCGGATGAATCTAAAATGCTCTTGAACAAATTGGATGTGAAGATGTATAAGCTGTCTTTGATTCCCGATGAAACGGCGCTTTTGGTTGAATATGCCACTCCTCAATATCTAAACTCGGAAGACCGGGAGAAACTTTTGCCTTATTTGCGAAAGGAGCCTTTAAAGTATATATGGAAAGAAGGAAGGTTTGTTCAAAAATAAAGGGCTGCACCAATTGGTACAACCCTTTATTTTGAGAACTCAACGAGTTTCAATTACTTCTTCATGCGGTTACCGTAGCGGCTCATGAACTTGTCAACACGACCAGCTGTATCCACCAACTTAGACTTACCTGTATAGAACGGGTGAGATGTGTTAGAGATTTCCAACTTAACCAATGGATAAGTTTCGCCTTCGAATTCGATAGTATCCTTAGTGTTGCAAGTAGAACGAGACAGGAACATATCGCCGTTTGACATGTCCTTGAATACTACCGGACGGTAATTTTCTGGATGAATTCCTTTTTTCATTTGAGTGTATTTTTTATTGTTATTATTGCTAAATTTGGTAACAATAATGTGTAATGGTCACATTTTGGACTGCAAAGATAGGGTATTTCTTTGAAACAGAAAAAAGAAACGACAACTTTTTTTGTTTTAACTTGTTTTTTATAATAAAGTTGCCTTATTCTCTACTCCCTTGTTTTTGCAAACTCTACTTTACAAAGAGATGTCTGAAAGGATGATAGAAAAAGAAAAAGATGTGAAAAGACCGTTTTTAAAAGATATTTTTATCGGCTTTTTCCCTTTAATCGGACATTAATGTTTAATTTTGCATGCAGAATTTAATTACTAACAATTATAAATATTACAATCATGGTAAGTTACAAAGAATTAGGTTTGGTGAACACCAAGGATATGTTTGCCAGAGCCGTAAAAGGTGGATATGCAATCCCTGCCTTCAATTTCAATAACATGGAACAAATGCAGGCTATTATCAAGGCGGCAGTTGAAACTAACTCTCCGGTTATATTGCAGGTTTCTAAGGGTGCACGCAATTATGCTAACGCTACTTTGTTGCGTTACATGGCTCAAGGTGCAGTAGAATATGCAAAGGAATTGGGTTGCGCTAAACCTGAAATTGTTCTTCACTTAGACCACGGTGATACATTTGAAACTTGCAAGAGCTGTATCGATTCTGGTTTCTCTTCTGTAATGATTGATGGTTCTCATCTTCCTTATGAAGAAAACATTGCTTTGACTAAGAAAGTGGTTGAATATGCTCACCAATACGATGTGACTGTAGAAGGTGAATTGGGTGTATTGGCAGGTGTTGAAGACGAAGTTTCTTCTGATCATCATACTTATACCAATCCTGAAGAAGTGATTGATTTCGCTACTCGTACAGGTTGTGATTCTTTGGCTATTTCTATCGGTACTTCTCACGGTGCATATAAGTTTACTCCGGAACAATGTACAATTGATCCTGCTACAGGTCGTATGGTGCCTCCTCCATTGGCATTCGATGTATTGAAGGCTGTAGAAGAAAAACTTCCTGGATTCCCTATCGTATTGCACGGTTCTTCTTCAGTACCTCAAGAAGAAGTGGAAACTATCAACCAATATGGTGGTGGTTTGAAGGCTGCTATCGGTATCCCAGAAGAATGGTTGCGTGAAGCTGCCAAGAGTGCCGTTTGTAAAATCAACATCGACTCTGACTCTCGTTTGGCTATGACTGCTGCTGTTCGTAAGGTGTTGGCTGAAAAACCTGCAGAATTCGACCCACGTAAGTATTTGGGCCCAGCTCGCGATAATATGGAAAAATTGTACAAGCACAAAATCATCAACGTGCTTGGCTCTGATAATAAGTTGGCTTAATATCTTAAGTTTTATAAAGAGAAAGTGGATGTGCTCACACATCCACTTTTTTTATGCGCAAATCTTTTTTGAACCGTTTTGAGAAACGGCCAAAATCACATATTCAATGTTCTATATCGGCTGAAAAGGGTCGGATTATTTGAAAAAACGGCAAGAAAATCCTAATTTTGCACAAATTTCGCATTTTTGTGTATAATATGGAGAAGATAGAGAAACCGGGACGCTTATACCGCTTGCTTAAAATGTATTTGCGTTTCGTTCATGATAAGATATATTATAAGAAAACCTATTGTGTGAATGGGGGAGTAATTCCGCCTGATGGAACCCCATTACTAATAGTTTCCAATCACCAGAATTGTTTGAATGACCCGCTTGGCATTCTGTTCGCATTTCGTGATCGCAAACCTAACTTCATTACTCGGGCCGATGTGTTTGCGGTGTCTCCCATAGCCGACAAGTTCCTACGTTCCATAGGTCTCCTTCCGGCTTTTCGTCTTGATTACGAAGGAATGGGTGCTTTGGATAAGAATGAAGCTACTTTCCGTGTGTCCGAACAGGCGTTGATAGACGGTAAGACAGTGATGATGTTTCCCGAAGCAGGACATCAAGACAAACGATGGTTGGGCACTTTTTCATTTGGCTATACCAAAATGGCTTTCGAAGCGGCCGAAATGGCTGAATTCAAAAAGGATGTTATTATTTTGCCCGCATGCAACCATTATTCTAACTATTTTGGATTGCAGAATCGTTTTTTAGTTAAGTTCGGTACACCGATATCCTTGCAGCCTTATTACGAATTATATAAGTCCAAGCCACGTACGGCACAACGCGAAGTGAACAAATTGGTACGAGAGCAAATATCAGGTTTGATGCTCGATATCCGTGATTTGGACAACTATTCTGCCATCGACTTTATCCGCCTGACTTATGGCGAAGAATATGCTCGTAGTCAAGGAATACATCCGGAAGATTTACCCAACCGATTGTTGTCCGATAAGGAACTGGTTGCTCGTTTGGATGCAGCTAGAGTGGCCAATCAAAGTCAAATGGATGAAATTTATTCTGATGCCCGTTTGCTCAGGCAAGGATTGGAAGAAATGGGGATAACCGATACCCAATTAAGAAAATCTCCGAATCCATTATTGGTGGGTTTGCAATGGTTGGTAATGTTACTCTTGCTTCCGTTGTGGATTCTTTCCTGGTGGCCCAGTTTGCCAATCTATTTCATCCCAATGAGTATTTTCAAGGCAAAAATGAAAGATCCTATGTTTGAAGGTACTTTGCTTTATGGATCGGCAGTGTTGTTCACTATTCCATTATTCAGTCTCCTGACCTTGTTGGTCGTAGGATTTCAAGTAGGTTGGATAGTAGCCTTGGTTTATGTGGCTTTGTTCCCTTTATTGATTCTTTTCTGTTGGGAATATGCTTGTTGGATTAAAAAAGCAGTACGTTCTTTGCGTTGTTTGCTGAAGTCGGATTCAGTGAACAGACTGAAACGGATGAGAGCAGATTTATATAAAAGATTGGACTATATATTAAAGAAATAATCGAAAACAAATATGATGAATAGAGTTGTGATAACAGGTATGGGAATTTATTCCTGCCTTGGAAAGACATTAGATGAAGTGCGCGATTCTCTTTATAATGGGGTATCGGGTATCGTATTCGATCCTGAACGTAAAGAAATGGGATTTCGTTCAGCTTTGACTGCCAAACTCGATGAACCCGATTTGAAAAAACTATTGAGTCGCTCCCAGCGTGTATATATGCCTGAACAGGCCAAATATGCATATTGTGCTACAGTAGATGCTCTTCGTAACGCTGGTATTGATCAGGATTATTTAAATAGTCACGATGTTGGTTTGTTGTATGGTAATGATAGCTCGACGGTACCGGTGGTAAAAGCGGTTGATACCATGCGTGAGAAAAAGGATACTACTCTTTGTGGGTCAGGAGCTATTTTTCAAAGTATGAATTCTACTGTAACCATGAATTTGGGATGCATATTCAAACTGAAAGGTATCAATTTGACTGTATCGGGTGCTTGTGCCAGTGGCTCTCATGCCATCGGACTTGGGGCTTTGCTCATTCAAAATGGATTGCAGGAAATGGTGGTTTGCGGTGGTGCTCAGGAAGTGAATCCATGGAGTGTCGGTTCATTTGATGGTATCTCGGCATTCTCTGTCCGTGAAGATGAACCGACCAGAGCCAGTCGTCCATTCGATCGTGACCGCGATGGATTGGTCCCAGGTGGAGGTGCAGCAACGGTTGTCATAGAAAGCTACGAAAGTGCCGTGCGTCGTGGTGCTCCTATTTTGGCGGAAATCTTGGGGTATGGTTTCTCTTCTAACGGTGATCATATATCTTCCCCTAATGTGGATGGTCCTGCCAAGTCTTTGGAAATGGCTATCCGTAGAGCCGGTATCGGTGTTGATGAAATTGGTTATATCAATGCTCACGCTACATCCACTCATGTGGGTGATACCAACGAAGCAAAAGCTATTTATAGGGTAATTGGTGATCGTCGTATCGAAGTGACCAGTACCAAGAGTCAGACTGGTCATGAAATGTGGATGGCAGGTGCCAGTGAAATCATTTATTCTATGTTGATGATGAAGAATGATTTTATTGCAGCCAATCTCAATTTCGAGAATCCTGATGAGGATTCAGCCAAATTGTGGATTCCTTCACAACGCATTGAAAAGCATTTTGATACGTTCCTGTCTAATTCTTTTGGTTTTGGTGGAACCAATTCAACGTTGATTGTACGTAATTTGAAATAATATTAATAAGCTAAATAATTAAGACTAACAAAATGGAAAAGAATGAATTGATTGTAAAGATTAATGAGACATTGGCCGAAGAGTTCGAAATTGAAGTGACAGATATCACTCCAGATGCAAATATCAAGGAAACGTTGCAACTCGATAGCTTGAGCCTGGTTGATATGGTAGCATTGATCGAATCGGAATTTGGCGTGAAAATCAAGGGAGCAGAAATGGTACAGGTACAAACTTTCCAGGCTCTTTATGATTTTGTGGCTGAAAGAACCAATGCATAATGAATAGGATACCGTTGCTTGAGGGGGAAGAGGTTTATAAACTCATTCCCCAACGGAATCCCATTGTTATGGTGGATACCTTTTTCTGTGCCGATGAAGGAGGTGCTGAAACGGGACTTCATGTGCAAAGTGGGAATATCTTCTGTCAAGGGGATGTGCTTTCTGAACCAGGACTGATAGAGCATGTAGCGCAATCGGCTGCTGCTTTTGCCGGTTATCTCCCTTATACAAAAGGAGAAACTCCCAAATTAGGCTTTATCGGTGAGGTAAAGAAGTTCAAAATTACTCGTCTGCCGAAGATTGGAGAATTCTTACACACTCGTCTGAAGGTCCTGGGCGAAGCGGCAGGTGTAACGTTGATTGCTGCCGAAACCATTTCTGAATATGAATTGCTGGCTACCTGCCAAATGAAGATATTTATCAAGGAGGACTGATATGGGGTTGAGTGAGACCATTCGCGTACAGGTACGTTTTTCTGAAGTCGATTCCATCAAGATGGTATGGCATGGACATTATATCACTTACATGGAGGATGCACGTGAAGCCTTTGGGCGGAAATATGGACTGGAGTACATGTATATCTATGACTGCGGTTATTTGGCTCCAATGTTCGACATCAAGATGCGTTATCATCAGACTGCAACGGTCGACGACATCTTGCTGGTGACCATTACTTGCCGACCTGCCAAAGGGGCGAAATTGGTGTTCGATTATGAGATACGCAAGGAAAAAGACAATGCCTTGGTATTTACGGCAGAGTCGACTCAGTTGTTTACTACTCACGAAGGCGAATTCGAACCTTCCTGTCCGTCGTTTTTGACCGAATGGAAGAAAAGATATTCATTGGAATGATTATGTTGATAAAGGATTACTATATAATTAATGATGTATCGAAAGGGGACAATGGTACGGCCCGTTTCGATATTTCGCTTTGTGCAGACAGTACCATCTATCAGGGACATTTCCCCGGACAGCCGGTTTCACCTGGTGTGTGCAATATCCAGATGATAAAGGAATGTGCAGAACAAGTGGCTGGAAAACAATTGTTGCTGAACAATCTGCAACAATGTCGGTTGACAACTTTGGTCACTCCATTGAAGCATCCGCAGGTGGAGGTGATTGTTTGTTTAGAAGAAAAAGGGGATACTTATAAACTGAGAGCTACTTTGGGTAAAGAAGAAGAAGTTTATCTGGATATGAAAGCGGAACTCATAGTTCAAACTCTATAAAACAAAATAAATGGATCGTTTTTTCATCGTTATTTATCGTTTCTTTGAAAGGAAGAGGACTTGGATGTACGGATTGTTGGTCATAAGTTCGCTGATATTCGTATATTTCGGTTTGAAGGTACAATATGAAGAAAATATTGCCAAGTTACTTCCGCAAACAGAAGCAGCGACCGAGAGTGGATTGGCTTTCGGTAATTTACGGGTAAAAGATAAAGTCTTTTTGCAATTTACCGGTAAGGAACATGTCTTGGATCCGGAAGCTTTAGCCGTATGTTGCGATGAATTTGTGGAAAATCTGTTGAAGAGGGATAGTGCAGTCCATTCAATATCAAACATCCTTTATTGTATAGATGACGATTTGATAATGAACGGACTGGATTATGCATTAACGCATGTGCCCTCGTTTGTAGATGCTTCGTGTTATGCTCGTTTTGATTCACTTCTGACTCAAGAGGCCATCGATGAGCAGATGAAGGAAAACTATTCGTTGGTGATGAATGATGAAGAGGGTAATCTGACAGAAATGGTGAGTCAAGATCCTTTGGCTCTCCGTAAGGCTTTATTACCTAAAGGGGAATCGATGGGGAACAATGTAGGTGGATATACATTGATTGACGGTCATTTGTTTGTCCCGGATTCAACGGTAGCTCTTGCTTTCATTGCCCCTAATTTCAGTTCGATGGATTCTCAAAGCGGTGCTATGTTGGTAGGTTTGTTGGAAGATGAAATCGAATCTTTTACTACTTTACATCCCGAAGTCGAAGTATTGTTTCATGGTGCACCGGTACAGGGAGTATTTAATGCTCGACAAATTAAAAAGGACTTATTGTTGACTATAGGTCTCTCATTGGTCATAATCTGTTTGGTTATAGGACTATGTTTCAAGACTAAATCTACCCTTCTTCTGTTGTTGGCTCCGGTAGTTTATGGTAGTTTCTTTGCTTTGTCTTGTGTCTTTTGGATAAAAGGTGGGATGTCGCTTATGGCCATGGGGATAGGTGCCATCGTATTGGGGGTGGCCTTGAGCTATTGTCTGCATGTGCTGACTCATTCCAAATATGTCAATGACCCCATTCAGTTACTGAAGGATCAGGCTACTCCCGTTTGTCTGGGTTGTCTGACTACCATCGGGGCTTTCTTGGGATTGTTGTTTACAGAAAGTGAGTTGCTGAAAGATTTCGGAATCTTTGCCTCATTTGCCATGGTGGGTACTACTTTGTTTGCTTTGATATTCCTGCCTCATTTCTTTAGATTGGCTACCGACCGGCGTTCAGAAAAGGCCTTTCGTGTATTGAATGCCATCAACTCCTATCCGCTTGACCGAAAACGTATTTTGCGTATCACTATAGAAGTGGTATGTATCGTTTGTTTCTTTACATCGAGTTGGGTGACTTTTGACAGTAATTTGCGTAACATAGGATATGATGAACCGAAGGTGCTTCGTTCTAATGAACTGTATGCAGAAAAGAACAATCAAGGTTTCACTTCTCAGTATTATGCAGCGGCATCGACCGATTTGGATGAAGCTCTAAAAAATAATAATGCTATATTACAGGTGCTCGACTCTTTGCAGCAAGAAAAGATTATTCATCAATATTCTAAAGTGTCTAGTTTGTTCGTTCCAACAGATACACAGGAAGAACGTATTGCATTATGGAAAAATTATTGGACGGAAGAGCGGATTGCCGATGTAAAGCAGAAAATAACCCGATCTGCTCGGAAGAACCAACTGGAACCTCTCATGTTCGAACCTTTCTATCTGATGCTGGAGTCAGATTATGAGGAGGAATCTTTATATGAAGCAGAGATCCTGCCCGAAAGTTTGGTATCCAATTTCATTGAAGAAACTGATGGCAAGTACATGGTTTTCACGTCTGTCTTACTGGAAAAAGAACAGAAAATGAAGGTGAATGATGCTGTAGCATCTTGTCAACAAGCGGTTGTTATCGATCCTTATTATTATACCAACGATATGATTCAACTGTTGCACGATGATTTCAATACCATTTTAGGCATTTCCAGTATTTTCGTGTTCTTGGTACTGCTTTTTTCTTTTCGAAGTGTTTCTTGTGCAATATTGGCCTTTATCCCTATGGGACTTAGCTGGTATGTAGTGCAAGGCGTCATGGGAATCTTTGGTTTGCAATTTAATTTGATAAACATCATAATCGCTACTTTCATTTTCGGAATTGGCGTGGATTACAGTATTTTTGTGATGAGTGGATTGATCGCTAAAGTAAAAGGAGAAGATGAAAATTTGTTGACCTATCACAAAACGGCCATATTCTTCTCTGCTTTTGTGCTTATGACAGTGGTGGGTTCCTTGCTCTTTGCAACTCATCCGGCTATCCATTCCATTGGTCTTAGCACTTTGATTGGAATGAGTGCCACCATTTTGATTACTTATACGTTGCAACCGGCTTTATTCCGTTATCTGATGAAATTCAAATTCTTTGCAAAGAAATATGAAAAGAAATAGTGTTGTCATCATTGGTGCCGGATTGGGAGGATTGACGTGTGGATATATCCTGGCCAAGAATGGGATGAAGGTCACGATTCTGGAACGTGAAACGCAGGTGGGAGGTTGTTTGCAGACCTTTCGTAGGGGCAATGTCTTGTTTGATACCGGTTTCCATTATGTGGGTGCTCTAAAAGAAGGAGAATCCCTGTATACGCTATTTTCCTATTTCGATTTGATGAATCTTCCTTGGCTACAGTTGGATGAAACTTGTTTCGATGAAGTGATGATTGGAGAGGATAGTTATCCTTTTGCCAGTGGACATGAGAATTTCGTGGAGACCTTGTCAAGTTATTTCCCGCATGAAAGAGAAGGATTGACAAAGTATACTTTGTTCCTGAAACAAGTAGGAGACCATATCTTCGATACTTTTCAGGGGAAGAACGACGGGACATTCAGCAATTCTTTGTTCGCTCGTTCGGCATACGAGTTCCTGAAGGAAACGATTCATGATCCGTTGTTGCGGAAGGTGCTTTCTGGCTCTTCTTTAAAAATGGAACTGAATGCATCTACTTTGCCGTTGTATACTTTTGCGCAAATCAATGACTCTTTTATTCGTAGTGCCTGGCGATTACAAGGTGGAGGCTCTCAAATAACCGATAAACTGGCGGAGAGTATCCGTTTGATGGGAGGTGAGGTCAGAGTGGGTGCAACGGTAACTGACATAATTGAAGAGGATGGAGAAATTAAGGGGGTAATAGTCAATGGAGAAGAATTCTTGCAGGGCGATTGTTTTATATCCAGTATGCATCCGTCATATACTGTCTCATTGGTAGGCGAAAGCAAAAAAATGCGTCGTATCTATCGGAACCGAATGGCGGGTTTGGAAAATACATTCGGTATGTTTACTGCCAATATCCGGTTGAAACCTGAAGGATTCCCTTATTTGAATCGGAATCTGTTTGTGCATGAACGTAATGCTGATTTATGGAACGTGAATTGGGGACGGACGGAAAGTGTGTTGGTGCATTTCGGTGTACCAGAAACAGGAAGTGATAGAGCGGCATGTGTCGATTTATTATCACCGATGAGTTGGAAGGAAGTAGAGAAATGGAAAGATTTTCCGGTAGGAAGAAGAGGGGAAGATTATGTAAGCTTCAAGGAAGAAAAGACGGAAGCCTGTTTGAAATTGGTGGAGAAACGTTTGCCAGGGTTGAGAGAAGCCATTGACCGTATATATACCAGTACTCCGCTTTCATATCATAGTTATATAGCCACAGCAGAAGGTTGTGCATACGGCATACGTAAAGATTATAACAATCCGATGTTTACAGTGCTTACGCCTCGTACGCCTATTCCCAATTTGTTGCAGACTGGGCAAAGTTTGAATTTGCATGGCGTATTGGGAGTGTCTATGACATCGCTTTTTACGTGTGCTGAAATAATAGGAATGGATAAAATAATGGAAATTTTCAATAACAATCAAGCAATATGAAATATGCATTAGTGACTGGCGGAAGCCGTGGTATTGGGAGAGCCGTATGTGTTAAACTGGCTCAAATGGGATACAATGTAATTGTAAATTATGTATCGAATGATGCAGAAGCGCAGAAAACATTGGAATTGATACAAGAAACTGGTAGTGAAGGTGAATTGCTGAAGTTTGATGTAAGCGATAATGAAGCGACCCTAGCTGCTATAGAGGCTTGGCAGGAGGCACATCCGGGCGAATTTATAGAAGTACTGATCAACAATGCAGGTATCCGTAAGGACAATCTTTTACTTTGGATGGAAAAGGAGGATTGGGACAAGGTGCTGGGCATTGGCTTATATGGTTTTTACAATGTAACTCGGCCGTTGCTTAAGTCTATGTCGGTTAAAAAACGCGGACGTATTGTGAACATGGCATCGCTCTCGGGGTTGAAAGGCTTGCCCGGTCAGTGCAATTATTCGGCGACTAAGGGAGGGTTGATTGCTGCTACCAAGGCTTTGGCGCAAGAAGTAGCCCGAAGAGGAATTACTGTCAACGCAGTTGCACCCGGATTCATTCGTACTGAAATGGTAGATGGTTTGGATGAAGCCGAACTGAAAAAAACAATTCCGGCCAACCGTTTTGGTGAAGCGGAAGAAGTGGCGGAATTGGTCGCATTTTTGGTGTCTGATAAGGCGGCGTATATAACCGGTGAATGTATCTCAATCAATGGTGGACTTTATTCTTGAAAAATATGAAAAAAGTATTGTTTACTCTCTGTCTGTTTGTAAGCACATTGCTGCATGCTCAGAATGCAACTCTTGCGGAAATAGAAAAGGCAAATGCCGGTTATAATACCATCCAAGGGAAATTTGTACAAACCAAGACCTTGGTGGCAAAAGGAAATTCGGTCAAGTCTGATGGCCTGTTGTATATTTCAGGAGAAAATCAGATGGCCCAACATTATCAGGCTCCTTCTACTGACTTGTTGATTATCAACGGTAATGATTTCTTTATGATTCGGGGAAAGAAGAAGAATCGCTTCAATACAGCCAAGAATAAAATGATGCGAGGACTCCGAAATACATTGTTGTATTGCGTGCATGGACGTCCCGCTGTCTTGGCACAAGAAAATGGAGCAGAGATTACGGCTGTCAAAAAGGCGAATGGTTACGAAGTGGTTTTGACTTCTACAAAGAAAACGCCTCGTGGATATGCTAAAATTGTTCTTTTGTACGATTTGAAAACCAAATTGTTGACTCGAATGCAAATGGATGAATACAATGGAAATAGTACATTGTATGAAATGAATGGACTGAAAACAAATCAACCCATTGATGCTTCGATGTATGCGATACCCGAGAAATAAACGGAAAGAGGCTAATCTATGATTAGCCTCTTTCCGTTTATTATAGGAGGGGGATTATCTTGCTGCAAAGAAAGATGTACTTCCACTAGCGGCACGGGCTGCTGCTACACCTTGCATGTCTGGCATTACGGTCATGGATGTACCGTTTTGCATGTTGATAGAAACGGTACCATTGTCATTCATCTTAACCAATTCAATGTTTTCAGTTTCAGTAACGGCATTCCATGTCTTGCTTTCTTTGTTGTATACCAAGTCCATGGACTGATTGTCTTCTTTATTAGTTATGGTGTAGCCGTTTTCGTTACTTGTTACCAAATAATCACCGTTTTCACCTTTTATTTCCTTGGTTTCGTTGGAAGCTACAGGATTGGAACCCGACCAGAATTCGATGCTATTGAATACAATTACGTCAGCCAAATAAGCAATTTCGTATACAGGAACGATATGAAGGGCAATGAATACCAATTCATTCACAAATTTATTACCTACTCCTTGATTCCAATCTTTCAGGTTGTTCCACAATTTAAAGGAACCGATACACGATGTGAAAAGGATGCTGCCAGCCAATACTGCACACACCATCATACTTTTACTTTTTCTCATAATACTTGTTCTTTAATGTTTTTGATTTAATTTCGACTGTGATAATATTGTATACAAATGTAGAACTTTTTAATAGATTAGAGAACATTTTCTGAAAAAAATGTATCTTTGTGCTTCAATAATGAATAATTATAAATTAAATAATCAAAATATGAAAGAAATTGTTCAAAAGAAATTAAATGATTCACCGTTCATGCGATGGACGGCATTGGTGTTGTTGGCATCCGCGATGTTCTTTGGTTATATCTTTATGGATATCTTGTCTCCGCTTCAGGAATTGCTGCAAACGCAGCGTGGATGGGATCCAGTAGCGTATGGACATTATGCAGGTTCTGAAACTTTCTTAAATGTTTTTGTATTCTTCCTGATATTTGCCGGTATTATTCTCGATAAGATGGGAGTGCGGTTTACCGCTATTCTGTCTGGGAGTGTCATGCTGGTGGGAGCATTGGTGAACTGGTACGCCGTTTCGAATTCTTTTATTGGAAGTGAAGCGGAAGTCTTTATGAATGATTTTTTGAATTTGCCTGCTTCATGGTGGAATGTAACACCGTTTTATGAAGGAATGCCTGCTTCTGCAAAAATGTCAGCTTGTGGTTTTATGTTGTTTGGTTGTGGCGTAGAGATGGCGGGTATTACAGTTTCTCGTGGTATCGTAAAATGGTTTAAAGGAAAAGAAATGGCCTTGGCTATGGGAGTGGAGATGGCTATTGCTCGTGTTGGAGTAGCTGTTGTAGTGTTAGGCTCTCCTTTTTTGGCTTCTATCCATCCTGTGGATGTGTCAAGACCGGTTGCTGTAGCGGTATTGTTGTTGCTTATCGGATTGATTTCATTTATCTGTTATGCAGTAATGGACAAGAAATTGGATGCACAAGGAGCAGAAGAAGAAAAAGACGATCCTTTCAGAATCAGTGATTTGGGTAAGATATTGTCTTCTAAAGTGTTCTGGCTGGTTGCTTTGCTTTGTGTTTTATATTATTCGGCTATTTTCCCTTTCCAAAAGTATGCCATCAATATGCTTCAATGTAATTTGGGATATACTTCTGAACAGGCAGGTTTGGTATTTTTTGTGTTCCCGTTAGGCGCGGCTGCCATTACTCCATTCCTGGGTAATTATTTGGATCGTAAGGGTAAAGGGGCTTCCATGTTGATGCTGGGTGCTATCTTGATGATTCTTTGCCACTTGTCGTTTGCTTTGTTGTTGCCTGCTACTGAATCGGTTCTGGTTGCTTACTTAAGCATTATTCTGTTGGGTATTTCATTCTCGTTGGTACCTGCAGCTTTGTGGCCTTCTGTCCCCAAATTGGTTGACGGCAAATTGTTAGGTTCTGCTTATGCGGTAATTTTCTGGATTCAGAATATCGGTCTTTATGCTTTCCCAATGATTATTGGATCGGTTATCCAATCATCCAATCCGGGTGTAACCAATCCTTTGGAATATAATTATACAGTTCCTATGTTGGTATTTGCCAGTTTGGGCGTATTGGCTTTGTTACTGGGATTCTGGTTGAAGACCGAAGACAAGAAGAAAGGATATGGTTTGGAAGAACCGAATATAAAGTAATGTCCTTTTGATAAAATAGTAGGGGCGGCCACCAATGTAGCCGCCCCTACTATTTTATTAAAAGGATTTCAGTCTTTGTCTATTTTTACAATACCGCCTGTTGTCGGGTTGAAGATGACACGCGTATTGATCTTTTTATTGAAAAGGTCGTTGACCAGCACTTCTGTTTCACCGAATTGGGCGAAAGAGATTTCCTCTTCAAGATATTTCTTATCGGAACTTTGCACGATGACATCCGCTTTCCCGGGGATGTTGTAAATGATTCCATTCTTCCTTTTCTTGTTTTCTTCCTGGGATGCAGGAAGAGGATTCTTTGGAGTAATGGAGATGTAGATAGGTGCACCGGCCAAATCGTTTTCCTTCAAAATACCTAATTTTTGAGAAAAGCGGCAGATAACCTTCTTGTCAATGTTGCTCTCCGGATTGATGACGAAGGTGTATTCGTGCTCGGTTGTTTCTGTATATCCCGAAAACATTTCGGTCAACGCTTTTTCTTGAGTATTTAAATTGTCAAGCATAATTTGAAGTGCATCTCCGTCTTTGGGCATGTAGTCGGCTTGCCCTTTCACTAAACTGTTTTTACTTTCTCGGATATTATAGATTTCTTTGGCAACGAGTTCAGCCATTTTGATGCTGGATGTGGCCATCAACATTTCTTCTGTCATGAAACTACGAGGATTGACACGCTCTTTTTTCTTAAGGACAGGAGGTGTGCTTTCTTCTTTCTCGGGTAGAGTCGTATTGATGGCCTTGATAATACCATCGGTGGTTAAATCGACTTGGGAAGCTACCGATTTATCTTTTAATTTGATGGAATAGGCTAATTCGGGATTGGGTACACCGAACGGCGTTACTTCTATGGATTTGATTTTCCATTCTTCCTTGCGTTGTGAGGATATATTTTGGAGACGTAAATATCGGTCTGCGTATTGGCAGAATTCACCGGGAATATATTGGGATTCTGTTACGGTAACTTTTATCTGTAATTCTGTTCGGGGCAAGAAGTATACTATTCCTTCAGGTAGGTTCCCTGGTTGGTATGGACTTACATCTTGTGCGTAACTGCCTAATGCTGTTAATAGTCCCCATACAATCATTCCTTTTTTTATCATAAATGCAAATTTTAATACGACGAACAAATATAACTATTCTTTCTGTTTCTTTTACGTGTCATTGAGAATTTTCTTCCATGCGGAAGGTAAAGCTTCGATGATGTCACCAGCGGTCATGGATATTTCGCTTAAGCTCTTTGCTGCGATGTCTCCTGCCAAACCGTGGATGTAAACTCCAAGTTTGCAGCTCTCTTCGGGGGAATAGCCTTGGGCCAATAAAGCCAATAGGATTCCGGTCAAAACGTCACCACTACCTGCTGTAGCCATGCCAGGATTGCCTGTCGGATTGAAATGACAGTGTCCTTCTGGGGTGACAATGGCAGTCCAAGCTCCTTTTATGAGGATATAGCTTTGTAGGTAACTGGCCAATTCCTTCACTTTGGTGATGCGTTCATAGGAATCCATGCATTTCCCAGTCAAACGTTCTAACTCGCCCAAATGAGGGGTTAGTATACATTGTTTAGGTAATCTGCTCAACCAGTTCCGATGTGTGCTTAAGATGTTGATGGCGTCAGCATCCAAAACAACAGGCAGGTGGCATCCTTGAATCTGTTCCATCATGGCAAGCGCAGTATCTTCTTCTTGTCCCAACCCCGGTCCGATGGCCAATGCGTTGTATCTCCTTAATTCCACCGGTTCTGCAAAGTAACGCTCGTGTATGTCGGTTTGAACAATAGCTTCGGGTACTGTGATTTGTAACAAGTCGTGGTTGTGGATAGGTACATGAACGGTCAGAAGTCCGATTCCCGATCTCAAACATGCTTTGGCGGATAAGATGGAGGCTCCTGCCATGCCGTAAGATCCGGCAATCAGCAAACCGTGCCCGAAACTGCCCTTGTGTGCAAATCGTTTGCGAGATTTTATCAAAGGCCGTATGTCTTTTATGTCTAAAATGGAATAAGGACTTTCGGAAGCATCAATGAAAGATTGCTTAAGTCCGATGTCGAGTAATTCCCATTCACCGATGATATCTTCGTTTTCCGGGAATAGAAAAGACAGTTTGGGAAGTTGGATGCTTAAGGTAACATCTGCATGAATGATGTGTGGACGAACGTTGTAGGTGTTGTCTTCCCCCATAAGTCCTGATGGGATGTCAATGGCTACGATGGTTGCCTTAGAGGCATTGAGATATTTTACAACCGATGCAAATCCTCCGCTTAACGGTTTGTTGAGGCCTGTTCCAAACAAACCGTCTATGATAAGATCCTTTTCTGTCAATGCCGGTGGATCAAAATGGGTGCTGATTTCTGTGAAATAGATGGAACCACAGGTTTTCAGTCTCCCCAAATTGGTCATGCATTCGTTGGATAACGTTCCCTTGGTGTTGAAAAGGAATACCTCTACATGATAATTCTTCTTTGAAAGCATGCGAGCCACGGCCAATGCATCGCCTCCGTTATTACCGGGACCGGCAAAAACAATGATTCTATAAGATGTATCCCATCGTCGGACAATTGCTTCTGTCAGTGCATGGGAAGCGCGTTCCATAAGGTCTATGGATGTAATAGGTTCCATCTCTATGGTGTATTTATCCAGTTCCTTCAATTGGATGCTTGATAGAATTTTCATGCTTGTCAGTCATTATTTGTTGCAAAGATAATACTATTTATAAAAAGAGGTGAATGGAATAGTGGGATACTTGGAATAAAAATGTTATTTTTGCAGCAATTTATAAAAAATAACTACTATGAATACCGTTCAAATTAAGGACAAATGTTTTGTACCTTTTATAAAAGAGGCTGATATACTGAAAGAAGTGGAACGTGTAGCCAATGAAATTAATCGGGATTTGGAAAATGCCGCCCCTTTGTTTATTAGCGTTTTGAATGGCTCGTTTATGTTTACTGCCGATTTAATGCGCTTTTTGACTATTCCCAGCGAAGTTTCTTTTGTGAAGATGGCATCTTATTCGGGTACTTCTTCCACAGGACAAGTTAAAGAACTGGTAGGATTGAATCAAAGTATTGAGGGAAGAACGGTTGTAATAGTCGAAGATATAGTAGATACGGGACTTACCATGAAACGTATGTTGGAAACGTTGGAGGCTCTTAAACCCAAGGAAATTAAAATTGCGACTTTGCTTGTCAAACCGGATAAGTTGAAAGTGGATTTGAAATTGGACTATATAGCAATGAAGATTCCCAATGATTTCATCGTAGGATACGGTTTGGATTACGATGGTTTAGGACGTAATTATAGGGATATATATACGATACTGAAATAATTTACAACTAAATAGTAAGAGAAAGATGTTGAACATTGTAATTTTCGGTGCTCCGGGTTCAGGTAAAGGTACTCAGAGTGCGCGTATTGTGGAAAAGTATGGTATCAATCACATTTCTACAGGAGATGTGTTGCGTGCAGAAATCAAGGCTGGAACGGAATTGGGAAAAACGGCAAAAGGTTATATCGACCAAGGACAATTGTTGCCGGATGAACTGATTATCGATATCCTAGCTCATACTTTAGACAGCTTTAATGATAGTAAGGGTGTTATTTTTGATGGTTTCCCCAGAACAATTGCTCAGGCGGAAGCATTGAAGAAAATGTTGAATGAACGCGGTCAGGAAGTTTCCATTATGTTGGATTTAGATGTGCCTGAAGATGAATTAATGGCTCGTTTGATCAAACGTGGTCAGGAATCGGGACGTGCTGATGATAATGAAGAAACAATCAAGAAGCGCCTGGTGGTATATCATTCTCAGACTTCTCCTTTGATTGATTGGTACAAGAACGAAGGTAAGTACCAACATATCCAAGGATTGGGTACAATGGAAGGCATTTTTGCAGATATCGCTGCTGCGATTGATAAATTATAATAGATTGAACAATGGCTGAATCGAATTTCGTTGATTATGTGAAGATTTATTGCCGCTCGGGTAAGGGCGGAAGAGGTTCCGTGCATATGCATCGGGCTAAATATACTCCCAATGGAGGCCCCGATGGAGGAGATGGAGGACGAGGAGGTCATGTTATCTTGCGTGGTAACCGCAATTATTGGACATTGCTCCATCTGAGATACGACCGTCATGCTTTCGCTACACACGGAGAAAATGGTTCCAAAAACAAAAGTTTTGGTAAGGACGGTGAAGACAAGATTATTGAAGTACCTTGTGGAACAGTGGCATACAATGCTGAAACTGGTGAATATTTGTGTGATATAACGGAACATGGACAAGAAGTGATCTTGTTGAAAGGAGGAAGAGGTGGTTTAGGCAATTGGCATTTCCGTACAGCTACCCGTCAGGCACCTCGTTTTGCACAACCGGGTGAACCGATGCAGGAACTGACGGTGATTCTGGAATTGAAAATGCTGGCCGATGTCGGTTTGGTCGGGTTCCCGAATGCCGGCAAATCAACTTTGCTCTCGTCTGTATCAGCTGCTCGTCCGAAAATCGCGAATTATCCATTTACTACACTGGAACCCAATTTAGGAATCGTCTCCCATCGTGAAGGAACTTCGTTTGTTATGGCTGATATTCCTGGTATTATAGAAGGAGCCAGTGAAGGAAAAGGTTTAGGACTTCGTTTCTTGCGTCATATCGAACGTAATTCGCTCCTGTTGTTTATGGTGCCGGGTGATACGGATGATATCCGTAAAGAATACGATATTCTATTGAATGAATTGGCTCGGTTTAATCCGGAGATGCTCGATAAACAACGTGTTTTGGCTATTACCAAAAGTGATATGCTCGATGAAGAACTGATGGAAATGCTGGAGCCGGGCTTGCCTGAAAATGTTCCTCACATTTTTATTTCGTCTATTACAGGAATGGGTATCCAGCAATTGAAGGATATTTTGTGGACTGAATTGAATAAGGAAAGCAATAAGTTGGGTGGTGCCAGTACAGAAACGATTGTCCATCGGGCAAAGGATGTCTTGAAACTTCAGCAGGAATTGAAAGATATGGGTGAAGACGAAGAGTTTGAATTTGAGTATGAGGACGATGATGATGATTTTGATTATGAATACGAAGAAGAGGACTGGGACGAGGAAGACGAAGAATGAAAAGACTGACATCAGATAAAAGAATGTTGGAATACGGACTGATGAAGCCGTATCCCAACATTTCTTGTTTTTCCACTACACGGCACGGAGGATGCAGTGAAGGGGCTTATGCTTCATTTAACTGTACTCATTATTGTGGGGACTTGCAGGAAAATGTAGAACAGAACAAACGCTTGTTGTCTTCATTGTTGGCTCAACCTCCTCGTGCTTTAGTTATTCCCCGGCAAACGCATAGTACAAATGTGAGAATCGTAACTTCTATACCTGAAAGAGAGGAACTGGAAGATGTAGATGCGTTGGTAACTCGTGAGCAGGGGCTCTGTTTGTGCATCTCTACGGCAGATTGCATTCCGGTCTTGCTTTATGATGATAAGAATCAGGTGATAGCTGCGGCTCATGCCGGATGGAGAGGGACAGTGGGGAACATCGTAGGTAAAACGATAGTAACCATGAAAAAAAACTATGGTACGGATGGAAAGGATGTGATGGCGTGTATCGGCCCAGGTATATCTTTGGAAGCGTTTGAAGTGGGTGATGAGGTATATGCTGCATTTGAAGAGGCA
This sequence comes from Bacteroides sp., assembly GCA_015060765.1. GTDB lineage: Bacteria > Bacteroidota > Bacteroidia > Bacteroidales > Bacteroidaceae > Phocaeicola. The sequence goes on along the minus strand of SUXW01000016.1, from coordinate 9,470 downwards.
GGGTTTGATATGAATCGGATTGCCCGGAAATACGAGAAATGGCATCTTGATTTATGGGAAGCTAATCGTATTCAGCTATTGGAACAAGGTGTGAAGCCGGAACGGATTGAAACGGCTGGTCTATGTACCTATAACCATTACGAGGATTTTTTCTCGGCGCGCAGATTGGGAATCCATTCCGGACGCATTTTATCGGGTATCATGTTGCATCAAATGAATGGAAAATGATAAAGATTACAGTATCGGAGGAAATTAGAAAGGCGTGCCCCGTATTTGCGGGAATTGCCGTTTGGGCGAAGGTGAAGAATACACCTTTCAACGATGAATTATGGAAGATTATTGACGAATTCACCGTGAGTTATCGGGAAAAGTACACTCCCGATTCGATTAAGAATATGAAAACAATTCATGCCACTCGTGAAGCCTATAAGAAATGTGGGAAGGATCCGAGTCGGTATCGCCCTTCTGGAGAAGCATTGTGTCGACGGATTCTTCGAGGCTTGCCTTTGTATCAAATTGATACATTAGTTGATTTGATTAATGTCGTATCCATCCGATATGGTTATTCTATTGGAGGCTTTGATGCGGATAAGATTCAGGGTGATTCGTTGGTGCTGGGGATAGGACAAGTCGGCGAACCTTACGAAGGCATAGGGAGAGGAATATTGAATATTGAAGGTATGCCTGTATATAGAGATGCGTGTGGAGGTATTGGAACCCCTACAAGCGATCATGAAAGGACTAAATTGGACTTGAATACGACGCATTTGCTCGCTATTATCAATGGGTATAGCGGTAAAGAAGGACTGAAGGAGGCTGCAGATTATATGATACGGTTGCTTGAAGATTTTGCTTCGGCAGATGAGGTGACCGTGATTGAATTTTAAAAACAATAATGGATATATGGATATTGAAAAGATATTGACGCAAGGTATGGTTTTTAAGAAGACGGGTACTTCTGCAAACCGGCAAGAGGAAAAGGTGAAGACGAAAGCTAAAAAGAAGACGTATATTACGGGTCTTCATGGATCGGGTGCGGCCAAAATGAAAGCGGATATTCGAAAAAAACGGGCCAATCGGCATAAAGGTAAATGAAACGGGCGGATGTACATTTGTACATCTGCCCGTTTTGCTTTTAAAGGACTCGTTTTTCTATGATACTCCTTCTGATAGCTTACAAAAGGGATTTTTGCTGATTTTTAAAGGAAAATGTATCATTGAATTGAAATATGTTGAATTGAAAAAGATTCATGTTTCATTAAAATTAAATAGTTTTTGCTATTGTAAGATATATTTGCGGTTGTGAAAAATAGTTTAATTCTAACGAAAATGAAAAAGCTTTATGAAAACGTGAAAGTATTTTGATTGAAGAACTTAATGTACTAAGGTAAAATCCTTGAATAATTATTGAAAATTGCTTAATATCTATTATTAATTTATGTATGAGAAACATTAATTTTACAAAGTGGCTGGGCCTGTTATTGTTCGCAATAATAATGCCTCTAAGTGTGAATGCCCAAAACATTAGTGTGAAAGGTTCTGTTAAAGATGCAAATGGTGAACCTTTAATTGGTGTGAATGTTCTGCAAACTGGAACAACGAATGGTATTATTACCGATTTTGACGGTAATTTTGAATTGAATGTCCCTGCGGACGCTAGTCTTACATTCTCTTTTATTGGATACAAAACTCAGACTGTAGCAGTAAAGGGAAGAAAATCAATTAGTGTGGTATTGCAAGAAGATACCAAAACTTTGGATGAAGTGGTAGTAGTGGGTTACGGTACCATGAAGAAGAGTGATATCTCTGGTGCTGTGACAACTGTAAATCAAGAAGCAGTGATGCGCCGTATTCCTCAGAATATCGGTCAAGCTTTGCAAGGTGCTGCTGCTGGTGTTATGGTAACTCAACAAGACGGTTCTCCTGATGCTAACGCTGCTATCCGTATTCGTGGTGTCGGAACCATCAATGGTGACGCTTCTCCTCTTTATGTAGTGGATGGTGTTCAGGTAGGTACTAATGCAAACTTCGTTAATCCATCGGATATCGAACGTATCGAAATCTTGAAGGATGCTTCTGCAACTGCTATCTACGGTTCTGCCGGTGCTAACGGTGTGGTAATGATTACAACCAAGCATGGTAAGAAAGGTTCTTCTCAAATCAATATTACAGCTGACTTTGGTCTCCAAACTCTTCCTTATACTTTGGATACTCAAGGTATCGATGCTTATGCTGCAGCTATCCGTGAAGCTCGCGCTAACGATGGTAACGGTCTTTACAATCAGATTTGGGACCAAAAATTTGATGGCAAGCGTCAATACATCAATTGGCAAAAGGAAATGACTCGTCCGGCTCTTCGTCAGCAATATGGTATTTCTTTGAACGGTGGTAATGAAAAGACTCAATATAGTTTGTCTGCCGGTTATATGGACGTTGAAGGTTTGGTTGTAAATACCAACTATAACCGTTTCACTATGCGTGCCAATGTAAATTCTAAGATCAATAAGTTCTTGGAAATTGGTGGTGATATCAACTATGTACGTTCTTCAAGCCACGGTTCTAACATGGCATTGGGTAACAATGGTAACATGTCTTCACTCCGTGACTTTGCCTTCATGACTCCGACTTTGGACTACTTGGTAGGTAATAGTATTAACGGTGAACTTATTCATGTTAATTTGGAAAATCCTGATGGAACTTATGGTACTGGTTTCTTGGATACATCAGATGGTTGGGAAGGTAATACTTCTATCTTCAATAACCCATATGCTTCTCAGATGGAAAACGGCGAACGTAACCGTAATGCAAGTCATCGTATCCAAACTACAGGTTATATTGATTTGACTTTCTTGGATACCAAGAATCACAAATTGAATATCAAGTCTCAAGGTACTTATACTTATTCCGGTAACCACAGCTCAGACTTTACTGGTGGCCACAAGCGTTATAACTACATTGGTGGTAAGTTGACTGAAATTGAAGAATTCCAAACTAAGACTGACCAGATTTATAACTTCTCTATGAACCAGAGCGTTTATAACAGCCTCGGTATTCAGACTTATTTGACTTATAACTTCCAAAATGACCTCCACAGCTTGAATTTGATGGCTGGTAACGAAGTTAGCAAGTCTTGGGGTGAATGGTTGAACGCAAGCGTTAAGGACTTCCCGTCTGTAAACAACCGTGATATGGGCTTGACTCAAGACCCAAGTTCTAAGCAATCAGGTGGTGCTTACAATGCTGAAGTTCGTAGCATTTCTTACTTTGCTCGTGCATCATACGTTTTGATGGACCGCTATATCTTGACAGGTACTATCCGTCGCGACGGTTCTTCTAACTTCGGTTCTGGTAACCGTTGGGGTACATTCCCATCAGCAGCTGCTGCATGGCGTATCAGCGAAGAAGCTTTCATGAAGGATATTGAATATATTGACAACTTGAAGCTCCGCGTGGGTTGGGGTCAAACTGGTAACTCTGGTAACATGACCGGTCGTGCTGTTGCTGCATTGAGTGGTGATGCTGCTTATAACTTCTATCCTGCAGGTGGTCATGCCGGTGCTTTCGGTGGTAACCGCGATCGTTTGACTGGTTGGTATGCTGGTTTGGTGGACACTAACTTGAAGTGGGAAACCAATGAAATGTTGAACTTCGGTATCGACTTCAGCTTCCTCGAAAACTGGGATGTTACTTTGGAATACTTTATCAAGAATACTAAGGACTTGTTGTTGACTCAACAAATTCGTCCGACAGCTGGTTTCACTTCTATCTATACCAACTATGGTGAAATTGAAAACAAGGGTTTTGAATTTACTGTTAACTATCACAAGCAAGTGAACAAGGACTTCGGTTTCAATGTTTCTTTGAACGGTTCTACTTTGAGCAATAAGGTTAAGAAGATGGGTGATCCTATCTATAGCACATGTTCGGCTAACGGTGCCGGTACACTCGACGGTTCTAACGTACAGGCAGTAGGTGACCCGAACGGTTTCAAATGGGGCGACCACTCAATCTGTATGGAAGGCGAAGCAGTAGGTTCATTCTACGGTTTCTTGACTGACGGTATCATTAAGAATGAAGCTGAATTGGCAGAATATCAAAAGAATATCACATCTGATAGCTACGGCTCAGGTGCAGCAGTAGGTGACTTCCGTTTCAAGGATATTGATAATAACGGTGTTATCGATGGTAACGATAGAGTAATCTTGGGTAACGGTTTCCCAGCATTGAACTATGGTATTACTGTAGGCGCTACTTATAAGGATTGGGACTTCAGCATGGCTATGAACGGTGTATTGGGTCAAGAAATCTTCTCTTACTCTGCTATGCGTTTGAGCAACATGTTTGCTTCTGATGACCAGACTACTGTAAACGTATTGAAGGAATCTTATGACGCTGCATTCCGCAATGGTGAAGGTTCTTTGCCACGTCTTTCTTTGCTTGACTTGAACTCTAACCGTCGTGCCAGTGATGCATGGGTGAAGAACGGTGACTTCTTCCGTATCAGCAACTTGCAAGTAGGTTATACTCTTCCTAAGGAAATTTCTAAGAAACTTTCTATCCAGAAGGCTCGCGTATATTTGGGTGTTCAAAACTTGTTACTCCTCTCTGGTTACAAGAAGTATGGTGATCCTGAAGTTGGTCAAGGTTCAGTTCTTTACACTGGTTTGGATACTGGTCGTTACCCAATGCCACGTACATTCATGGCTGGTTTGAATGTTACATTCTAATCCAAAGGAGATTCGTTTAATTGAATTATAAATAAATAAGATTACATATATGAAAGCAAAATATATATTTGGAACATTGGTTTGCAGCGCCATGGCTCTCGGCTTCACATCATGTGACAATGACGAGTTCCTGAATGTAACCCAATACAATGTCATTGAAATGGCAGCCATGTATGAAAATGATGCCAATGCCAAGACAGGTTTGAATGGTGTGTATGATATGATGTACCCCAATGGTGCTTATGACGGTGACTGGGGTTTCAAACCAAACCTCTTTACAGGTTCTCACCCAACTATCGATACACAAGCTACCGGTTGGGATAAGGACTGGAACGTACAGAAATGGAATGCATCAAGTGGTGAATTGCTTAACGGTTGGAAGCATGTATATGCAGCAATCTGTCGTGCTAATGACTATTTGACAGGTTTGGAATCTTCTGAAAAAGTAAGTGCTCCTGTTAAGGCTAAGTTGGAAGGTGAAGGTCGCGCACTCCGTGGTTTCTTCTATCATTGGTTGGGTACTACATTCGGTCGTGTACCAATGTTGGCTACAGGTGAAAACTTCTCTAATACTCCTCAGAAAGCTCGTGCAGAAACTTATGCTGAAATGTGGGACTTCGTAATCGAAGACTTTAAGGCTGCTGCCGAATTACTGGATTGGGAACCATTGGATGGACAATATGGTCGTGCTACCAAGGGTATGGCTTTGGCTTATTTGGCTGATGCTTACATGTGGAAAGCTTATCGTTTGACAGACGGTGACAATGGTATGGGTAAAGATGAAGCTACTGCCAAGCAATGCTACGAACAAGCTAAGACTGCTTTGAAGCAAATCTTGGATAGCGGTACTTATGAATTGAACCGTTCATTTACTACTAACTGGGACCCTGCTTCTGCATGGGGTAAGGAAGCTATCTGGGTTGAACAATTGGACGAAGGTGGCAACTGGAGTAGCTGGGGCGACTTGACTTCTAACATCAACTTGAAGTGGTATGTAGCTTGTCCAGAAGGTAATGGCGGTTGGGGCTCACTCTTCTTGTCATGGGAATGGTGGTCATCTTATGAAGTAGGTGACAAGCGTCGTGAAGGTTCGGCTGTAACAGGTGCTGTTCCTCAGATTAATCCAAATGATCCTGCTTATGATCCTCAATACGAAGGTTGGTATGTAGAATCTGTATATGGTAAGCATCCTTACTTGCAAGAAAGTTTGGGTAACGGTACAGCTGATACCAAGACTAAGCAATTCCACTTCTTCAATGGTGAATATGCACCTTCTATTTGGAGTTCTAAATTCTGGCGTACTGCTTCTGCTCAATATAACTCTTGGGGTGGTGGTATGTGGAGTTCTGCTCCTATCTATTGGAAACGTCTCCCGAACGTAATGTTGGACTATGCTGAATGTTGCTTTATCTTAGGTGATGAAACAGAAGGTTGGAAGCAAATCAATGCTCTTCGTCAACGTGCATTCGGTAAGTTGGAAGATGGTCATGAAGCAGAATTGACAGCTAAATACTTACCATTCTATAATGGCTTTGCTACATTTATCAACGGTATGGGTAATGCCAATGCTGTTCAGCTTGAAGAATATCCTATCCCATTCGGTAGCTATGTAGACGAAGTAGCTGATGCCAAGACTTATTATACAGCATTGCATGATAAGAAGGGCTTCTCATCTCCAGTTTGGAAGGTTGCTGTTAACGAAGAACGTCGTAAGGAATTCAACTGCGAATGGTGTCTCCGTCCGGATATGCAACGTTCTAACTACATGGAAGACCACGTGAAGACAAATTATCCTAAGCGTAATAATGATGATTTGACTAATATTCCTTGGACTAACCGTGACTATGATTACAACGGCTTGAAGATGGATATGCCTATTCCAGAAGATGAATTGAACAAGAACCCGCTTTGTGATCAGAACCCGGCTTATGCAGGTAAAGAATAATGATAACAACAAACATACTTAGCGTTTTTTTTAGGTAGATTTAAAGTGTTGGGACCATGTCTAAGGGATTAGGCATGGTCCTTTTAATTATTGGATACCTGCGAATGTTACGTCGATACCTTTTTCTTCTTTAGCTGTACGGCTCAGTTCGTATGCATCGGTTTTGACTTCTCCTGTAATGAATTCAGGAATATTGAAGGATTTCATAAGCATGGAGTAATGCTCTTTCTCTTGTTGGGGAAGAAGGAATGGTTTGTGAGGATTGCCATTCTCGTCTATAAAGGCAATGTACGGACGAGTGTAGAGACCGTCATCTCTTCGACTACTGAATACCACCCATCGTCCGTTGCTACTCCATGAATGGTAACTTTCTACATCGTTGCTGTTGAGTGTGGTGAGTGGAGTATACTTTTTGTCAGCCAGGTGTAGAAGATAAAGGTCCGCATCTTTGTGCCAGATGGAGAAATTCCCATATGTAGAAAGAGTGAACATCAAGAATTTCCCATCAGGAGATACACGGGGAAATGATACACTCTTGTTTGTTCCCTTTGCGTTGTATAGTGTATCGACTACTTCACCGAATGTACGGTTATTTGCATCGAAAGGAATGGAACAGAGGCTGTATTTAACTTGGTCGTATGCTTCGTGCATGGGCACACTGTCTGCCGCACAATAATATAACGTTTTGCCATCCGATGAGAACGTGGGGAACGTCTCGAAGACGTTTGGTGAAAATATTTGCTTGGAGGTGACGATTTCATGACGCTTTACGTCGTATACAACCACATTGGATGCAAAATCCATCACTTCTATGCGATTGATGTCAGTAGTGTGAAACATCTGTTTGGTGTTGTTTACGGAAAAGGCTATAAAGTCGCCGGAAGGGTGCCAAGATGGATACACCAAAGCATATTGGGTCTGTGGTGTCCGTGTGTTTAGCTTTTCTATTTCTTCACCGTATGTAAGGTAAGTTCCTCCGTAGTCTACTCTCAAATGGAATAGCATTTTTTCAGGATTGTATTGATGGAAGGAATGGCAATTCATACATCCATATCCAGTCATTTTGTTTGTTATAATGGCTTTTTCTTCAAAGTTTTCCAAACATCGTTGGTAAATGCCCATTTCATTCCATATTTCATAACCAGGTTCAATCAGTCGGTATGCCAAATGGGAATCTATCTGTTCTTGCTTGATGTAGATGTGGAAAGGGGCATATTCTTTCCATAGACTGTTTTCCTCAACTTGCAACCGTATGCTGAGTGTATCCGAAGCAGCCAATAGTTTTTCCCATTCTTTGAACGAGGGAGCTATTTGTCCTTTCTTCCCTTTTATTCTGATTTCCAAATTACCCGATTGGAATATGGCTTGTAGGCGAGTTGCCTGACAACTGTCGGGTATGCTGAAATGCAACGGAGCAATGTTGCATGGTATAGTTACTTCTGTATAGTCGGGGACGATGTTGGGTAGCGTATTAACGGTTTTCTCTATTTGAATGTTTTGCGAACAGGCAGTGAACAAAATACTTATCCCTGCTGAGACCAATGAAGGTATTAATGGTTTTTTCATGATTTAGGGTATAATATTTCCAATGAATAAACGAATCGCTTCTAAATATTGGGCTGTAGCCTGATGATTGGGGTTGCTCTTGATGATTTCTTCCAAATCTTTATCAAGCCCTTTGCTGCCAGAAAAACGATTGTCGGGGAACAAGCATTTTCTTTTATTGGATAAATTTGAGTCTTCTGTTCCTTTTTCCAACATATAGCGTTGCTTTTTTGCCCATTTTTTATAAAATAATGTTTTCTCTAATATACCTATATACTTGAGTGCTAATTTGTTCTCTCCATAGATAAGACTTGTTTGTACGAGCCGCTTAAGTAATTTGGGTGAGTAATTACCGGCGCTTTCATTGGCTTCAAATGCATATCGACGAGAAAAGGCAATGTGACCCATTGAATAGTATATATCACTGAGCATGGCTGATAGGTAAGGGGTCCTACCTCCAGTAAAGAGGAGACTTTGTATGCCCATATTAGGATAGTTGTGTATTTTTTCGTTGAGTATTTCTTTTTCAGCGAATGCCAGGTTTAGATAATTCTGATGAAGCAGGTTGGTCATCGGAATCTGATTACATCGTTCTATGATTTGGTCCCAATGTTCATGCCGTGCCCAATAATTCAGTTCTTTGAATACTTCATTGTCTTTGTTGATATGTTGTGGAAGGTTCATGCAGAAGAATGTGCCTATAACCAAGCTTTGTATGATAAACAGTGAGTAGATTGCTCTTTTCTTTGAAGCAGGAAATTTTTTGTATATTCCTCCAAGAATGAAGGTAATGATTGTTGCTCCCCAAGGCAAATAGATGGCTGAACCTGCTTGTAGCCTCCATGTGAAGTAACCGTCTGCAAGTAGGATGTGTTTCCAGTTTCCGTACCAACCGGCCCATAGACAACCTTGTCCTAAAAGAACGATTGACAGAGGAAGAATGATGTAAAGAATCCCTTTCCTGATAGAAGTGAAGCATTCCATAATGAAAAGAATACAAGCGTACAACATGGAAATGGGACCTGCTACGACAAATAGGAAGATACAACTCAACCAAGAATAAAGAAAACGTTTGAGTGGTTGTGAGATTCTGATTTGTAGAGCTATTCCTATTGTCATCAAAAAGAAAGAAAGGCGAATTCAACTTGCAAATGCAATCGAATTCTAATTTGTTAATATTGAATTAAATTTCTCATTTGGTGTGAGATAACCAAGCCTCTTTCTGGGTCTGTTGTTCAACTTGTTCTCAACCC
>SUXW01000003.1 GCA_015060765.1 Bacteroides sp. | reverse complement strand
TCGACTTGCATGTGTTAAGCCTGTAGCTAGCGTTCATCCTGAGCCAGGATCAAACTCTTCATTGTAAAAATATTCTGTGTACCGTTACCGGTACGTATAATCTGCTCAAGGAACTCGAATCTATCAATATTAATAAAAATTGACGGTTTCTTCTTTAACCTAATATACATAAGTATAATAGACTTGTACTACTTTCGTTGCTTATTGTAAATCTTTCAAAGAACGCTTCTTCAAAACTGCTTTCTTGAGGAAAGCGGATGCAAAGGTAGCACCTTTTATGATTACCACCAAACATTCTACAAACTTTTTTTTGATAAAAATGCATTTTTTATTTTGAGTGTAACGCAAACACTTGATAATCAAACTATGTTCAACAACATGTTTTTGAAGTTTTTTTTGAGGATTGGGGAAAGGAAGGGGACTCCCCTATACCTTAATATATTATTATCCTACTCCCAAATCGGTGTTACCCAACAGAACTTCTATCCGTTCGTCATCCTTGATGGACGGATAGACTTCCGCAACAAACCATTCCACCCACGCTTCATCGCGACGAATTTTGTTATGATTGCTACAAAATACATTCACACTGAAGTATTCAAGTTTGGTATGAATGACCGCATACCTATCCACGGCGGCTCCTTTCTGCATAACTTTTTGCCCAATGAATGACCGCATAAGCCATGGGTGTACCAAACGTAGCCTCTATCGCCAATTTTGAAAAATACTGGAACACAATCATCATCAACAAGTCGTGCGTAGATACGGTTCCCAAAAAACCAATCAGTACAAACGGTAAGGAATCAAACAAATAGCCTATCATGGAACTTCCTATGGTACGCACCCACAGTTTCTTACCTTTTGTCTTCTGCTTGATCCGTTCCATGAACCAGGCATTGGACAGTTCGCCCAACAGAAATCCAACCAAAGACCCCAACACAATACGGGGCACATACGTAAAGATATGATTATACGCCGCCGAAGTTTCCGCCAGATAATCGGGTGAAGGCAACCACACCCCGACCTGTGTACAGGCCACCATCACTATGTTGCAGAAGAAAGTCATCCATATCACCTTCTTGGCCGTACGATAGCCCCACAATTCAGTCAGCACATCGCCAAGCATATACGCAAAAGGGAACGTTATGGTTCCTGCATCAAAATAAAACAAACCGAAGATACTGATAACCTTGACTGCCATTACATTCGACACCAAATAAAGTGTCACAAACAGCGTAGAAACAATCATGAGCGGAGTATGGCTGCTCCGCCTGTCGGTTTTGAAAGGGTTTTCCGAGACCTTATCCATAAAATAAACGCTTTAAATCCGCCGCAAAGATACATACAATTTCAGAAATATCGTATCTTTGTCGGAAACAATTCACGGATCATGAAAAAGAAAGAACTGTATGAAAAGGTCATGACCTATTTCGAAAAAGCCATGCCTATAGCCCAGACCGAACTGAATTACAGCAACCCGTTCGAACTGCTGGTAGCCGTCATCCTCAGTGCCCAGTGTACCGACAAGCGGGTCAACCTTATCACCCCTTCTCTATTTCATGATTATCCAACGCCCGAAGCCTTGGCCTCCACCACACCGGAAGTGATATTCGAATACATCCGCAGCATCAGCTATCCCAACAACAAAGCCAAGCACCTGGTAGGCATGGCACAGATGCTGGTCAAGGAATTCCAAGGCGAAGTGCCCGATACCTTGGAACAGCTCACCAAGTTACCGGGAGTGGGTCGGAAGACGGCCAACGTCATTCAAAGCGTGGTATTCCACAAAGCTGCCATGGCCGTAGACACCCACGTCTTCCGGGTAAGCCACCGCATCGGACTAGTGCCATCTACCTGCACTACCCCATTGGCTACCGAAAAGCACCTGATGAAATACATACCGGAGGAACTGGTTCCCAAAGCCCATCATTGGCTGATTCTACACGGGCGCTATGTATGCATGGCACGCAATCCCCAATGTTCCGAATGCGGATTGAACGGACTCTGCAAAGAATCGCTGAAAACGGTTATCAGGAAGTAATTACAAATTGATCACCAGTCCATCGGTCGCAAAATGCACATGCGGGGGTAGCAGTTTCTCCGCATCGGCATGAAGACCGATGTGATGCGACATGTGCACAAACCAAGTCTCCCGAGGAGCGATACGCTTCACATTCTCCAATGCTTCCTCCAGACTTTGATGCGACATGTGTGGTTGGGGTCTCAAGGCATTCATCACCAGGACATCCAAACCCTTCAGAAGGGCGTACTCCGATTCGGGCATGGTCAGCATATCCGTAATCCAAGCCATCTTTCCAATCCGATAGCCCAAGATGGGAAGTTTTCCATGCATCACCCGTATGGGAAGCACCTCCACCCTCTTCCCTTCCGCATTCGTCACAAAGAAAGGTTCATCGGGTGTCACTTCATTCAGTGTAATCCGAGGCACGCCGGGATACAGATTCTCGAAAAAGCAATAGGGAATCCGCTCACGAAGACGTTGCGCCATATACGCCTCGGCATAGACAGGGACATCCTTGAAACGGCAGTACGGACGCAAATCATCCAATCCCCCTACATGGTCGTAATGTTCGTGCGTCACCAGTACGGCATCAATGGGACCAAAATCATCCAACCGCAACATCTGCTCCCTGAAATCGGGACCACAATCTATCAGAATCCGCACACCGTCCACGTCGACCAGTCCCGAACACCGCGAACGTTTGTCGCGCGGATCACGACTCCGACAAACCGGACAAGTGCATCCCACTTCGGGCACTCCAGTCGATGTACCGCTTCCCAAGATTGTTATTTTCATCATGATAAAAAGTTCACTTCAGGAACAATCGCTATTCCGAACGTTTCAAAAACCGATTGTTGGATGCGTTGAGAAAGAGTAATAATTTCCTGTCCCGTCGCCCCACCACAATTCACCAGTACCAGCGCCTGTTTGTTGTGCACACCGGCCCGACCCATCTGTTTGCCCTTCCATCCGCAGCGGTCTATCATCCAGGCGGCAGGAACCTTCACCCATTCCTCGTCGACCTTGTAGTGCGGCATCTCCGGATACTTGGCCAACAGACTTTCGTACTGCATGCGGGGAATGACGGGATTCATAAAGAAACTGCCAGCATTACCCTGCACCTTCGGATCGGGCAATTTGGCCTCGCGGATACGGATAATAACCTCACGCACCTTCTTCAAGGTCGGTTCGCAACCCTGTTTTGCCAATTCGTCCTTTACATTGCCATATTCCAGATGAAACGCCCGGCGCTTAGTCAACCGATAAGTCACATGAGTGATGATATAGCATCCTTTCCATTCCTTTTTGAAGATGCTTTCGCGATAAGCATACCGACAATCCATATTCAAGAATGTACACTCTTTTCCGGTAGCCACTTCCAAAGCCTCCACCTTTACAATCAGGTCCTTGGCTTCCATTCCATAGGCACCGATGTTCTGAACGGCCGATGCTCCCACTTCACCCGGTATCAACGACAAATTCTCGGCACCGTACCAGTCGCGGTCAACTGCATAAGCCACAAAATCATCCCATACTTCTCCGGCACCTACCCGGACAAGCACTTCCTCCTCGCTGTCCGACAGGACTTCATACCCTTTGATGGCCGAATGAAGAATCGTTCCATCAAAATCACCGGTAAACAATAGATTGCTTCCCCCACCGATGTGCAGCCACTTCTCTTTTCCCCGTACTTCCTGTTCCAATACCTGCTTCAATTCATCCACCGACGAATATTCCACAAACACGGCCGCTTTCACATCCATACCGAATGTATGGTAGGGCAACAACGAATGGTTTTCGTATTTTCTAATCATAATCAATCACCTAAATCTTCAAAACGCACCAACATCCACACCCCGTTTTTCCGACGGAAATGCAGGGTATTATAGAAACCGTTTCCAAACCCTTTCAATTCTACAATCCGCGTTTTCGAACGGTTATCCAATCCCTGTCCATAATTCACATTCGTCAGGTACTCTTTGGAAAGTGTCGGTTGGAAAGCAAACCATTGCCTCTCGTTCAACGTCGTCTCCAACACTTGAAATTCATCCTCAGGATCCAAGGTCACAAAAGGCAACGGAGTACTGACGCGTTCGGCCTGAAAAACAGAGTCGCCTACAAAACGGGCATAAAACTCATAGAAATTTTCCGATTCCTCTTCTTCCTTGGGCATGGCGGCATCATCAATCGCTTCCAGTATCCAGTCGCCATCTACCCGTTCAAAGTAATACCGACGGATTCTCCGGTCCTGCAGATAAATCCATTCTATCTGTACACTGGTAGAAGATGCTCCCTTGTCCACTTCCATATCCTTAACCTGATCATATAATACGGTATACGAATCATAACGGCTGAACAACGGATCATAGATCCATTCATCCTTGGCAATGGAGTCTTTCCTGTCGTCCTTATACCAAGCCAAGGGGAACACAATGCGCTTTTCCTGCAATTTCTCGTCAATGGCAAAATTATAAAGGAAATCATCAAAAAGTTCATCGGCCTTAGCAGGAATATCCGGTTCTTCTTCCTTCCAATCGTCCATCCAGACTACCGTATCCAGTTCGTCCGGAACCGAATCGACTGCGGCGACATCGGGCACAACCGTATCCGCCTGCTTCTTTCCTCCGACACAGGCCCCCATGACAACCAGCAAACAAATTCCTGATAATAGTTTCTTCATCTCATTTTGCAGAAAAATTCCATGCAAAAGTATCCATTTTTTTATTTTTCCGCAAAATATTCCGTTTAATTCGTTAACTTTGCAGCCATTATAAAATAACAAGAAAGTATGTTAGCTAAAATAGAACAACTTCTCCAGGAAATCGAAGGACTCCAAGCTTCCAATGCAGAAGAATTGGAAGTCCTGCGTATCAAGTACTTAAGTAAGAAAGGAGCCATCAACGAACTGATGGCCGATTTCCGCAACGTACCCGCCGAACAGAAAAAGGAAGTGGGTATGAAGGTCAACGAACTGAAGAACAAGGCACAGGAAAAGATCAATTCCTTGAAGGAAGCGTTTGCTACTCAGGACAACGGTGCCGCCGAAATGGATCTGACCCGCACGGCTTACCCCATTGGTTTGGGAACCCGTCATCCACTGAACATTGTCAAGAACGAAATCATCGATATCTTCCATCGCTTGGGATTCAGCATCGCCGACGGTCCGGAAATTGAGGACGACTGGCACGTATTCTCTTCCATGAACTTTGCAGAAGATCATCCGGCACGCGATATGCAGGATACTTTCTTCGTGGAAGCCAATGCCGAAGATGTGAAGAAGAACGTGATTCTGCGTACACACACTTCATCGGTACAGAGCCGCGTAATGGAAAATACCCAACCGCCTATCCGCATCATCTGTCCGGGACGTGTTTACCGCAACGAGGCCATCAGCTACCGTGCCCATGCATTCTTCCACCAAGTGGAAGCGTTGTATGTCGACAAGAACGTATCCTTCACCGACCTCAAGCAGGTATTGTTGTTGTTCGCCAAGGAGATGTTCGGCGAACAGACTCAAATCCGTCTGCGTCCGTCGTACTTCCCGTTCACCGAACCCAGTGCCGAAATGGATATCAGCTGCAACATCTGCGGTGGAAAAGGTTGTCCGTTCTGCAAGGGAACCGGTTGGGTGGAAATCTTGGGATGCGGTATGGTCGACCCGAACGTACTCGAACTGAACGGCATCGACAGCAAGGTCTACTCCGGTTATGCACTCGGTATGGGTATCGAACGTATCACCAACCTGAAATACCGCGTGAACGACCTTCGTCTGTTCTCGGAAAACGACACACGATTCCTGAAGGAATTCGAAGCTGCCAACTAACCTTCAATCATAATTTTTGAGAACAGTGTCATCCCGAGCATCGCAAAGGATGACACTTCTTCTTTAACCGTTCTCTATCCTTTCACGACATGAAAGATAAATTAGTTACTCCCAGCTACCTCCTGATCATTGCAGCCAACTTCCTGCAATTCTTCGGTTTTTGGTTGCTGATACCGGTACTTCCCTTTTACTTGCAGGAAGTGTTCGGAGCCGACAAGACCAGTATCGGTGCCATCCTTTCCTGCTATACGGTAGCCGCCCTGTGCATCCGCCCGTTCTCGGGCTATCTGTTGGATACCTTCGCCCGCAAACCGCTCTATCTGTTGGCCTACTTCCTCTTTACCGCCATGTTTGGAGGATACCTGTTGGCCGGCACCCTGACACTGTTCATCCTGTTCCGTGTCATCCACGGAGTCTCTTTCGGCATGGTCACCGTAAGCGGCAACACCATTGTCATCGACATCATGCCATCTTCCCGTCGGGGAGAAGGATTAGGTTACTACGGACTGGCGAACAACATTGCCATGTCCATCGGACCGATGACAGGCCTGTTCCTGCACGACGCTTCCGTGGGCTACACATTCATCTTCTGCTGTTCCTTAGGCGCCTGCCTTGTCGGCTTCCTTTGCGCCAGCCTGGTCAAGACACCCTACAAGCCATCTGTCAAACGAGAACCTTTGTCGCTCGACCGTTTTATCCTCTTGAAAGGTATTCCTGCAGGCATCAGTCTGCTGCTGCTCTCCATTCCCTACGGGATGACCACCAACTACGTAGCCATGTATGCCAAGCAAATCGGGCTGACTGCCTCTACCGGCTTCTTCTTCACCCTGATGGCTATCGGCATGGCCATCTCACGACTGTTCTCCGGGAAATGGGTCGACCGGGGCATGATAACCCAAGTCATCCACATCGGGTTATACTTGGTCTGCTTCTGCTTCTTCAGCTTGAGCGCCTGCGGTTGGCTGGCCACGTGGAATCTGCCAGTCACTACCTGCTGTTTCTTTGCCATATCCCTGCTGTTAGGCATCGGATTCGGCATCATGTTTCCGGCATACAATACATTGTTTGTCAACTTGGCACCCAACAAGCAACGCGGTACCGCTACCAGCACCTATCTCACCTCGTGGGACGTTGGCATCGGCATAGGCATGGTAGCCGGAGGATACATCGCCGAAGTATCCACCTTCAAGATGGCCTACTTGTTTGGTGCCCTCCTTACCGTGGTCTCCTTATTCTATTTCAAAGGGAAAGTAGCTCCGCATTTCCACCGTTTCCGGTTGCGTTAATTCTGATAGGTAAAAACCCAGAAATGCGAGAGGCGGTCGCCCACCCATGAATATTGGGCGGAAACGACAAACGATTGGAGAAGTCGGGAACGGTCTAGAATAAACCGGGGGAAATACCCGGCAAAACGTTGCGGGTCCTCTGCCACCGACTGCATATCGACCACCATCGACCATACCGCATCCTTCGACAGATTGGCTATTCCCTGCTCAAACAGGTTGCGCTCCAAGGCATCCCGTTCACAAGCTCCATCCACATACCGCTGCAGCGAATCTTGGTGAGTAGTGGCAAACAGACTGTCACCGTAGTACACCGGAGCATCTGCAAACAAGGTTCGGGGCGACCCATCACAACTGTCGGGCACATACGTATCTCCGGTCAGATAAAGTACATCGCTGTTCATGTAAAGCACATATTCGCTCCATCCTCCTTCTCCCGATTGTAAAAAAGGAATCGCCGAAGTCCGTCCATACAACGTCAGCGAATGGGTCGGTTTCTTTTGTTGCAACATACCGACAAAAACAGGGTCATCCGCCAAGGACGTACCGTCCAGACAGGCATCCACCACCCGTTCTATCAAATTCTTCTGCAGACTCAACACCAGGAAATCACCTTCCGGATAGCACACCAAGTATTCATCCGTACCCAATGGGAAGATTATCAACTCCTTGTCACGGTACTTTTCCCGCTTGGGATGAAAATCAGTCGGGGCATATTCCTGCAGCATATCAGCCAACAGCTGTTCGTCGGCCGTCCCCATCCCTAAATACACCACTTGGCCGTGAGGGTCCGACGACCGATGCCAACTCACCAGCATCCGGCTCATCCCATTGTTCCATCCATGTACCTGACGACTGGTATAATTTTCCCATACATCCAACAGAAAACGATAGAGGTCGTGTGAACACAGTTCTTCCAGCTCAGCGGAATAATTCAAGGTAGGCAATTCGTTCAAGAAAAGATTGAGATTCTCCACTTCCATCACACCCACACAGTCCGACGGAACCAGCACATAAGGGTTGGCATCGCGAAAACGGTCGGTCGTTTCCAAACGGACAAAAGTATAATACCCTATCGCCAGCACAAACAAGGCAACCGACAAGCACATACCTATCCTAACCACCATCCTCAACCTCATACCTTATCTTTTTATAGATTTTTTGCAAATATAATGCTTTTTTTAAGAAAACAAAACAATTTTAAGAATAGTATCAGAAAATAACAATAAAATATCAGAATGATTGGATTTCTTCGTTTACATTTGCAATAGTAATCGTTCTTAAAAAAATCAATACACATGAAAAGAATTCTTCTGGGGTTGTGCCTGTTGCTGTCGACCTCACTTTACGCATGGGAAAAAGATGTACTGATATCTACTCCCCACACTTCATTGCTCCTCTCTGCACCGGAAAACGGTGAACTGAAAATAGTCTATTACGGAGAGAGGATCCATCCGAATCAAATCGGGCAAATCCATCAGGCGGGACTGGCCTACAACAAACCGGCCTACCCGGTATTCGGCATTGAATGCCGCGACGAAGCCGCCCTGCAGGTGAAACATGCCGATGGCAACCTGTCGCTCGATATGGTGGTAACAGATGTGCAGACCATTAATCAGAAGGATGCCGACCTCACCCAGATTACATTAAAAGACAAAGTATACCCGTTCCAAGTCAAGGTCATGTACAAGGCTTTCAAACATTCCGACATCATCGAGACCTGGACGGAAATCACCCACCAGGAAAAGAAGGCAGTCACCTTGCAACAATTCGCATCGGCCTATCTTCCTATCCGCAAGGGGGATGTATGGATCTCACACCTGCACGGTTCGTGGGCCAATGAAGCCAAGCTCACCACCGAACCGCTTACCACCGGCATGAAGGTCATCAAGAACAAGGATGGAGCACGCAATGCTCATACCGACCATGCCGAAGTGATGATCTCACTCGACGGCCGACCGCTGGAAAACCACGGGCCCGTCATCGGTGCCGCACTCTGCTGGAGCGGCAACTACCGCCTGCGATTCGATACACTCGATGACAATTTCCACTATTTCTTTGCGGGAATCAACGAAGATGCATCCGAATATACCCTCGAACCGAAGGAAGTGTTTGCTACCCCCGAACTCGCGCTGACCTACAGCAACGAAGGTTTGGGAGGTGCCAGCCGAAGCTTCCACCGCTGGGCACGTCAGAACAAGATACACCATGCCGACCGCCCACGCGACATCCTGCTCAACAGCTGGGAAGGAGTCTACTTCAACATCAACGAAGAAGGAATGGTGCAGATGATGAAGGACATAGCCGACTTGGGCGGCGAACTCTTCGTGATGGACGACGGCTGGTTTGGCGACAAATATCCACGCTTGAGCGACAACTCCTCGTTGGGCGACTGGGTAGTCGACACTCGCAAACTCCCCAACGGACTCTCGGCACTCACCCGTGCCGCCAAGGAACAAGGCATCAAGTTCGGTATCTGGTTGGAACCCGAAATGACCAATCTCACCAGCGAACTCTACGAGAAACATCCCGACTGGATCATCTGCCAGGACAACCGCCAACCCCGTCCGGGACGCGGAGGTACCCAACTCGTACTCGATCTGTCCAATCCGGACGTACAGGACTTCATCTATCAGACCATCGACCGACTGATGACCGAAAATCCCGAAATCGCCTACATCAAGTGGGACTCCAACATGGGAGTGGCCAACTACGGCTCTTCCTACCTGCCGAAAGGAAAGCAGTCGCACCTGAACATCGACTATCACCGCGGACTCTGTAAAGTCATGCAGCGCATCCGTGCCAAATACCCCGACCTGGTCATCCAGAACTGTGCCAGCGGAGGAGGACGCGCCAACTACGGACTGATGCCGTACTTCGAAGAATTCTGGACCAGCGACAACACCGAAGCCCTCCAACGCATCTACATGCAATGGGGAACCTCCTACTTCTTTCCGGCAGTAGCCATGGGATCGCATGTCGCCTCCTCACCCAGTCACCAGACCGGACGCCTCATGCCACTCAAGTTCCGTTTCGACGTAGCCATGACCGGACGCCTGGGTATGGAAATGCAACCCAAGAACATGACGGCCAACGAACGCGACTTTGCCCGCAAAGCCATCGCCACCTACAAGCGCATCCGTCCTGTCATCCAGCAAGGCGACCTGTACCGCATCCTTTCTCCATACGACGACAAGGGAGCTGCATCCTTGCTTTACACCAATGCAGAAAAGACACACGCCGTCTTCTTCGCATTCAAGACACTCCATTACATGAACCAAATCCTTCCCCGTTTCAAGATGGATGGTCTGGATCCCGACAAGCAATACCGTCTGACCGAACTGAACGTGCAAGGCAACAAACCCCTCCCCTTCGAAGGAAAAGTCTTCTCCGGCTCCCTCCTGATGAAAGAAGGACTGGAACTGCCGCTGGAATATGAATACGCCAGCCGCGTCTTGGAAGTGGTGGAAGTGGGGGAATGATTCTCTCTTTTACTTTTTTCTTTCTGGCAGCAGAAAGAAAAAAGTAACAAAAAAAAAAGACTGCCGGCTGCCGTTCCGGAGCTAAAAATGGGACTTGTTTCCTAAAGAAAAAGAACTCGCTGCGCTCAAACAGCTTTTTCTTCTTCACGGAAACAAGCCCCATTTTCTTCACGCTCCTCCACTAAAGGCCGGACCCCGTGATGCAACATTGCTTCGCTCGTTAAGGTGGATGTTTTCTTTTCCGAAACGCTTCGCTTTCGGGACAACATTGCTTCGCTCGTTGCGATTACTAATTTCTATAAAAAGCAATGAGGTTGTTAGGATTCTTCGGATTTAATTTGTTTCTTTGCACTATATAACAAAAAACGAGTATGAGCAAAGTAAAGGAACCGATGGCAACCTACTATTCAGTGCCACAAATCACGGCATTGAAAAATAGACTGAAAGCATCCATTGAACAAGAAAACAATATTGAAGTATTGTTACAATATGAATCCATAATGTGTCCTCAACAAAAGCCTAATTATGATGAAACATATTTTGCTGGAATGGAGAAGAATTTCGAGTGTTTAAAAGGAGCTCCTATGCCCTGTTGTTATACAGAAGAAGAATTAGACCATGTAATTCTAGAATCAGAAAAAAGTGGAGTGGTCGACGATGAAGAAATCAATGCTTTTTTTGCGAGATGGAAAAGCTTATTGTAAAATGGAATCGTTCCGCCTATCTGCAAATGATTTGCATCTCAACATGGTATGAATTCGTATTGTAGCCATCCAATGTAACTTAAAGAATAACGAAAGCCCCTCAACGAGCAAAGCGAAGTAATCAACCGAGAGCGAAGCGATTCGAAAAGGAAACATCCACTCCAACAAGCAAAGCGAAGCAATCAACCGAAAGCGAAGCGATTCGGCAAGGAAAGCGTCCACTGCAACGAGCGAAGCAATGTTGCATCAAACTTCCGGCCTCACTTTTGGGGCGTTAAATGGAGGAGGTTGTTGGAGCGTAAAGAACAAAAAGCTGTTTGAGCGAAGCGAGTTCTTTTTGTTCAGCGGAAACAATCTCTGGAATAGCCCCAAAAGTGCAGCCGGCAGTCTTTCTTTTTTGTTATCTTTTTTCTTTCTGCTGCCAGAAAGAAAAAAGTAAAGGAATTGTCAAAAAGAAAAAAGTAAAAGCGTTCAACTTAAAGAAATATGCTTATCTTTGCCGCAAAGATAAAACCTATGAATAACGCTACCAACACCCACATCATTCATGAAATCACCCCATTGTCCGATAAGGACTGCTTCTACGTGGCCGAACGGGTAAAGACCGAATTCACCTACCCCATCCACAGCCACGAAGAATACGAGTTGAACTTTATCGAGAAGGCAGCAGGAGTACGACGCGTCATTGGCGACTCATCCGAAGTCATCGGCGACTTCGACTTGGTGCTCATTACCGGTCGCGAACTGGAACACGTCTGGGAACAGCACGAGTGCCAGGCTTCGCAAGTCCGCGAAATCACCATCCAGTTCTCTTCGCAGCTGCTCAACGAGTCACTCATCAACAAGAACCAGCTGGAATCCATTCAGAAGATGTTTACCAAGGCGCAAAACGGACTGTGCTTCCCCATGAGAGCCATCATGAAAGTGTACGACAAGCTCGACACACTGGCACAGGAACAAGGGTTCTATGCCTTCATCAAGTTCCTCACCATCTTGTACGAACTGTCGCTCTACGTGGAAGAGGCACGCACCCTCTCCAGTTCCTCCTTCGCCAAGATCGAACCGGTATTCGACAGCCGCCGGATCCAGAAAGTCCAGAAATACATCAATGCCAACTACAAGGAGGAAGTCCGTCTGGAACAGATGGCCGAAATGGTCGGCATGACCTCCACTTCGTTCAGCCGTTTCTTCAAGTTGCGCACCGGGAAGACCTTGTCCGACTATGTCATCGACATCCGCATCGGCTACGCATCCCGTATGCTGGTCGATTCCACCATGTCCATCGCCGAGATCTGTTACGAGTGCGGGTTCAACAACCTGTCCAACTTCAACCGCATCTTCAAGAAGAAGAAGAACTGCTCGCCCAAGGAATTCAGGGAATACTACCGGAAGAAAAAAATCATTTTCTGATATTTTTTACAACTTATCAAAATAATATCAGTATTTGACAAGATAATATCGTTTATATCCATTCGAACCCACTACCTTTGCAGTACTCATTAAATAGTTCTCTTTTAGATTTTTAGTTAGGTAGTTAGGGTTTAATAAAAAAGATTGGGGAAAACAACAGAGTCCACAGGTCCACGCCTGTGGATTTTTTATTTCCCGGCTATAAGAAAACATTACAATCAGACAAAATAGTATCGGTGAATATTTCATACATTATTGTATATTTGCATCAATGAAAGTGAAAAACAATAAATACATTAAATTCTGATAGCATGAAAAGATTATTTTACGTCCTGATGGTTCTGTCCATCACCTTCCTTTCTTGCCAACCCAGTGCAAAGAAGGAAACACCTTCCGAATTCATCCGTGTAGAAAACGGTCAGTTCATTAAAAACGGCCAACCGTATTATTATGTAGGAGCCAATTTCTGGTACGGTGCCATCCTGGCATCCGAAGGAGAAGGTGGCGACCGCGAACGCCTGCACAAGGAACTCGACTTCCTGAAGAGCATCGGTGTAGACAACCTCCGCATCCTCGTCGGCTCCGACGGCAGCAACGGCGTTACCGCCAAGGTAGAACCCACCCTTCAGAAAGCACCGGGGGTATACAACGATACCATCCTCGCCGGACTGGACTACCTCATGATGGAACTGGGCAAGCGCGATATGTCTGCCATCCTGTACCTCAACAACTCCTGGGAATGGAGCGGCGGCTATTCCATGTACCTGCAATGGGCTGGTAAGGGAAAGGCACCGGTACCGGCAGAAGACGGCTGGCCCCAATACATGTCATTCGTCCGCCAGTTCGTGCAATGCGACAGTGCCAAGGCTCTCTTCGCCAACTATGTCAAGGACATCATCACCCGCGAAAACCGTTTCACCGGAAAGAAATACATCGAAGACCCCGCCATCATGTCCTGGCAGGTGGGTAACGAACCACGCGCCTTCTCCGACGAGAACAAGGAAGCGTTCGCCCTTTGGATTGCCGATGTGGCTGCACAGATCCGCTCACTCGACCCGAACCACCTCATCTCTACCGGTAGCGAAGGAAAGCACGGTTGCGAACAGGACATCGAACTCTTCGAACGCATCCATGCCGATGCCAACATCGACTACCTGAACCTCCACATGTGGCCATACAATTGGGGATGGGTGAAGGAAGACTCGCTCATCGAAGGAGTGGAAGTAGCCAAGAAGAACGCCAAGGCATACCTCGACGAACACCTGGCCGTAGCCGCCAAATACCAAAAACCGGTTGTCATGGAAGAATTCGGATTCCCACGCGACGGATTCAAGTTCTCGAAAGACATCCCCACTACCGCACGCGACGAGTTCTACCGCTATATCTTCGAACTCATCAGCAGCGACGCACAACAAAAGGGACTCTTTGCCGGATGTAACTTCTGGGCATGGGGTGGATTTGCCGAACTCTCCGACGACCACATCTACTGGATGAAGGGCGATGACTATACCGGAGACCCGGCACAGGAACAACAGGGACTGAACTCAGTCTTTGCAGCCGACAGCAGCACCATAGCCGTCATCAAGTCCATCAACACTCAATTGGGTAACGTCAAATAAGGAAAGCCATGAAACGCATCGCACTATTCTGCTCCGCACTAGTACTGACCCTGCTCACGCTGCAGGCTCAGATACGGGGCAACGAGATACGGGTGGTGGTATCACCCGACCATACCGACTGGACCTACCAGCCGAAAGAGAAATGCAGTTTCCGCATCCAGGTATACAAGGCACAGAACCTCTTGCCCGGAGCGGTCATCGACTACGAACTCGGTCCCGAAATGTACCCCACCGAAAAGAAGCAGGGAGTGGTACTGAAAAACGGTGAGCTCACCGTAAAATCATCGCTGAAACAACCGGGATTCATCCGTTGCAAGGTCAGAGCGCACGTCAACGGCCGCACCTACGAAGGAATCGCCGCTGCCGGCTATGCCCCCGAGAAGATCCAGGCCAAGGTCAAGAACCCGCAGGATTTCGATGAGTTTTGGAAAAAGACCTTGGAAGAGGCCCGTCGCACTCCGCTGAAGCCTACCATGGAACTGATTCCCGAACGCTGCACCGAAACGGTGAACGTCTACCACGTCAGCTTCCATAACATCCGTTGGGGCTCACGCACCTACGGCATCCTCTGCATGCCCAAGGCACCTGGCAAATACCCGGCTCTGCTCCGCGTACCCGGTGCCGGCATCCGTCCCTACTACGGCGACATTCAGACAGCCGAAAAGGGTGCCATCACCCTCGAAATCGGTGTACACGGTATCCCCGTCAACCTGACGCAGGATTTCTACGACCGCCTGTACAGCGGTGCGCTGGCCAACTACTGGCAAGCCAATGCCGACAACCGCGACGAGTTTTACTACAAGCGCGTATTTGTCGGAGCCGTCCGTGCCGTCGACTTCATCTGCAGCCTGCCCCAATACAACGGCAAGGCACTCGGTGTGACAGGTAGCAGTCAGGGAGGTGCCCTCTCGTTCTCCACTGCCGCACTTCATCCCAGCGTCACCTGCCTGGCAGCGGTACACCCCGCCATGTGCGACCACGAAGCCTTCATCTACGGACAAGCCGGTGGATGGCCCCACTACTTCTATTACCAGAAGCCCGATGCCGACCGCTTGGAAGTTAGCCGCTACTACGACTCGGTGAACTTCGCCCGCCGCATCCAGGTACCCGGTTGGTACAGCTGGGGATGGAACGACGAAGTATGTCCCCCCACCTCCATGCATGCAGCCTACAACAGCCTGACGGCTCCCAAGGAACTGCATCCCTACCTCGAAACCGGACACTTCTGGTACCAGGAACAATACGATGCCTGGAACCAATGGCTTTGGAAACAAATGGGACTCGAATAAGTCCCCCCACTACATAGATAGAAAAAATGATGAAGATTAAGAACTTACGGAACGAAGTACACGATGTACTGACCAACAACATCCTTCCCTACTGGATTAATCGCATGATCGACTGTCAGGGAGGATTCTACGGACGCATCACCGGCAACGAAGAACGGGACCCCGATGCCGACAAGGGAGCCATCCTCAACGCCCGCATCCTGTGGACCTACTCGGCAGCCTACCGTCTGTTGCGCAAGGAAGAATACCTGCAGATGGCTACCCGTGCCAAACGGGTAATCATCAACGATTTCTACGACAAGGAATACGGAGGCATCTACTGGGCACTCAACCACAAAGGCATCCCTTCCGATACCAAGAAGCAGATGTATGCCCTCGGATTTGCCATCTACGGACTGAGCGAATACCACCGCGCCACCGGCGACAAGGAAGCGCTCGACTATGCCATCCGCCTCTTCCATGCCATCGAGGACCATAGCTTCGATACCGAAAAGAACGGTTACTTCGAAGCCACCACCCGCGAATGGAACGAGATAGCCGACATGCGACTGAGCGAAAAGGATGCCAACGAACGGAAGACCATGAACACGCACCTCCACATCCTGGAACCGTACACCAATCTCTACCGGGTATGGAAGGACGAAAAGCTCAAGCAACAGGTCAAGAACCTCATCGAGCTGTTCACCGACAAGATCCTGGATCCCGACACCCACCACTTGCAGCTCTTCTTCGACGACGATTGGAACAGCAAGTACCACATCCTCTCCTACGGACACGATATCGAAGCCTCCTGGCTCATCCACGAGGCCGCACTCGTGTTGGGCGATCCGGAAGTGCTCGCCAAGGTGGAACCCATCATCCGGAAGGTCGGCACCGCCGCTGCCGAAGGACTCACTGCCAACGGAGGCATGATGTACGAAAAGCACTGCGACACCAACCACTTGGACAACGACTACCACTGGTGGGTACAGGCAGAAACCGTCGTCGGCTATTTCAACCTCTACGAACACTTCGGCGATGAAGACAGCCTCCAGAAAGCACTCCGCTGCTGGGAATTCATCAAGGCCAACCTCATCGACTACGAAAACGGAGAATGGTTCTGGAGCCGACGGGCCGACGGTAGTATCAACCGCACGGACGATAAGGCAGGATTTTGGAAATGTCCGTACCACAACGGACGCATGTGCATGGAAATCATAGAAAGATGCAAAGAACAATGAAAACATTCCTATACTCTGTCATGGCTATCCTCGGGATGGCCATGATTGCCTGTTCCGGCGGCGACGATGCACCCGGAGGCAACGAATCACCCGTACAAGACCCACCGGCCTTGGTATCCACCTCACCCGCACAAGGGGCAACCGGTATCTCCGATGGCGATCTGACAGTGAAACTGACCTACGACCAGACCATCAGCCTTTCGGTAGGAGGATACCAATGGGTAACCATCGACAACGGAGCACAGATAACCAATGTCTATGCCATGCAGAAAGAGCTGACGGTACAAATTAGCGGACTGAAGAAGGAAACCACCTACACGCTGACCGTAGGCAAAGGAGCCGTGACCGGACTGGGAAAAGCCGAGGCCGCACCGGTAAGCCTGACCTTCACCACCGTGGACAAGCCTGCTCCTCCCACCGCACAGGGCAAGCTCTGCACCCCCAATCCCATGGCAGAAACCCAGTTGCTCTATAACTACCTGCTCACCGTCTACGGCGAGAAAATCCTTTCGAACACCATCGCCAACGTCAGCTGGAACATCGACGAGGCCCAGATGGTGTACAAAGCCACCGGCAAGTACCCCGCCATCAATACGTTCGACTACATCCACCTGCAGTGGTCGCCAGCCAACTGGATCGACTACTCCAAAACGCAAGTGGTAGAAGACTGGTACAAGGCAGGAGGTATCGTATCCGCCTGCTGGCACTGGAACGTTCCGGCCCATGATCAGGTGACGGACCTCAACCACTACACCTGTACCCCGGGCGACGGAAAGAAGAACGGCGACAACTGGACCACCACATTCCGCCCGAAGAACATCTTCCAGGAAGGCAGTTGGGAAAACAAGATCGCCAAAGCCGATCTGGAAAAGATGGCAGGCTACCTCAAGCTCCTGCAAGACAAAGGTATCCCCGTCATCTGGCGCCCGATGCACGAAGCAGCCGGTAACACCTACGAATACAACGGTGGCACAGCCTGGTTCTGGTGGGGATACGACGGCGGTGAAGTATATGTCAAGCTCTGGCGCTACATGTTCGACTTCTTCCAGTCCAAAGGCATCAACAACCTCATCTGGGTATGGACCACCCAAGAAAAGGATGCCGACTTCTATCCTGGCGACGAATACGTAGACATCATCGGACGCGACCTCTACGGAGCCAACTACAACAACGAAAAAGATGCCACACAGAACGCCAACCACTTCAAAGCCATCCAGCAGACCTACCCCAAGAAGATGGTGGTACTCAGCGAATGTGGCAGTGTAGGCAAGATCTCCGACCAATGGAACGCAGGAGGCAAATGGGGATGGTTCATGCCGTGGTATCATTACGATGCCAGCAGCCTGGACAAACACCAGCATGCCAATACCGATTGGTGGAAAGATGCCATGAGCTGCAGCTTTGTATTGGATAGAGAGGCGGTGAAGAAAGCGTTGAAATGATTATTCCTCTTACTTTTTTCTTTCTGGCAGCAGAAAGAAAAAAGATAACAAAAAAGACGAGTTGTTGAGGACTATGTCCGAAAAAAGACTGCCGGCTCCCGTTCCGGAGCTAAAAATCGGGCTTGTTTCCTAAAGAAAAAGAACTCGCTACGCTCAAACAGCTTTTTCTTCTTCACGGAAACAAGTCCGATTTTCTTCACGCTCCTCCACTAAAGGCCGGTTCCCCGTGACTTAACATTGCTTCGCTCGTTGCGATTACTAATTTCTATAAAAAGCAATGAGGCTGTTAGGAATTTAGGAAAATAATTCATTACTTTGCGACAAAATAGATAATATATGGCTAAACCCATCAGAAATACTCCCATACTATATGGTAAGGATGCAAAGCAATTCCTTGCCGAAATAGAGCAACTACCTTCTGAAGAAGAACGGAAGAAGGAGCGTGCACGTATTGACGCAAGTGTGGAACGATTGAAAAAAATGATTCTCTTACTGAAAAAGAAATAACCATGCTTTCAGATTTATTGTTATACGAACGCTTGACTTTAAAACACGAATTCCTCCCTTTTGATTGTGGTGATAGTGATTTAAATGAATATTTATTTCAAAATTCAAAGTCTTATCAAGAACAACTGTTGGCCGTTACTTACTATTTACAAAATGAAACGGATACTATTGTATTTTTCAGTTTGTCGAATGACAAGATCACCGCAATGGAATTATCCAATAGTTTTTGGCGTAAAATAAAGAACTTGTTTCCTCATTCCAAACATCGGAAGGATTACCCAGCCGTAAAAATTGGTCGTTTGGGAGTAAATAAGAAATACCAGCATACAGAAAATAATTGGGGTACCTTGACTTTAGATTATATCAAACGTTGGATGGTAACTGATAATAAAACAGGTTGTCGGTTCATTACGGTAGATGCCTATCAATCTGCAGTCCCCTTTTACTTAAAAAACGGTTTTCTTTTTATGGGAGCACAAGAAAGGAAACGCTATGAATCTCATAAAGGAGATACTGTTGCAATGTATTTTGATTTAATGCAAATAATATAATAAACAACAAAGGAAAACAATCACTGCAACGAGCGAAGCAAAGTTGTGCCGAGAGCAAAGCGATTCGGAAAGAGAGCATACGCTTCAACGAGCGAAGCAATGTTGTATCAAACCTCCGGCCTTTAGTGGAGGAGCGTAAAAAAATTCTTCCGTTTTCCCGTGAAGAACAAAAAGCTGTTTGAGCGCAGCGAGTTCTTTTTGTTTAGGGAAAACGGAAGAATTTTAGCTCCGTAACGGCAGACGGCGCTTTTTCTTTGTTTCGTTTCTTTTGTGCGCACAAAAGAAATGAAAATGTGCGCACAAAAGAAATGAAAAGCCCGTGCGGCTACAGCACAAAAAAAGATTCAAAAGAAATTATTCCTAATTTCTTTTGCTATGAACCTCCCCATTAACTTCTGCCCCGGCACATCCGGATGCAATCCATCCCGCAGATAACGGCCCTTGCCGTTGGGAGTTTCAAATTTCTCACTGATGCCACTACCAGCATAGCAGTCTATCACCTGTACCGAAAGGGCGCGACAGATTTCCTTCAAGATGGCAATCTTCTTCAGGTTCATCTCGTTGTGACCGGTATTACCTGTCTGTATCGGTGTGCAGACAAAGATACGGCAGTCGGGAAAGCGTTCGGCAATGGTCTGTATGGCCCAGCGGGCGCCTCCCGCCATGGTGGTCACATCCACCTCATCCAGCGACTTTCCTTTCAGTGCCTCTTCGGCAGTACCCAGTACCGAGTCGTTCGTTCCCATCGAGAACACGAACACATCGGGAGCGGGATAACTTCCGTTGTCCACTTCAGCAATAAACTGCTGTATATGCACCTTTGCCACGTTGTTATGTCGTTTCTGCAATTCGGCCGCATCTTCCGTAGGCAACCATCCGCCCGAGATACCGGCAAAATCGGGTGACCCGTAGTCCTGTGTATCCTGATGGCATGCCCAAGTCGAAGAGCCCACCGCCACGTTATGATGAGTGGCGAAGCCCAACTGGTCGACCACCGTCTTCGACCACTGTTCACCGGCCGTAATGCTGTTGCCGTCGCATCCGAAATGCATTCCACTGAAATCAGGGAAACCCTGTTGTGCATGCATCGTACACACGCACAACAGGGTCATTATCAAATAAGTAATTTTTCTCATAAAGCGCCTTATTTACGTACTGCTTTCAATTGGCTGTTGATCGATTCCATGCGTTTCTTGTCGAGCGGATAAACCATCAGGACCAAGATGGATACAGCAGCAATACCGGCCGGGATGAAGCTCATCAAGTACTTCAAGCCGTCCAATGCCTCAGGAGTCTGCACCGCACCTTCGGCTGTGTTGTAACCAAAGGCAGCAAGCAATGCCATGACTGCCCAACCGGCAATCGCACCCCCGAATTTCTGTGCCATCGAACCCGAAGAGAAGATCAAGCCGGTAGAAGCAGAACCGTCCTTCAGTTCCGCATAGTCGGCCACGTCGGCATACATACTCCATACCAGCGGCGAGATGATACCGGTACAGATAGAGATGATAATCTGCAGCAACATCATCATCCACCAGCCGAATCCGTTGTTAGGCAGGAAGAAGAAGAGCACGCTGAATCCCACCAATGCAATCAGCGAGAGAATATACGTAGGCTTCTTGCCGAACTTCATGGACAAGGGCACTGCCAGAGCCACCCCAATCATGTTGCACACCTCTCCCACCATCAGGAAGAGACCGGCATAAAGCACCAAGTTGAACGCACCAAAGTCGAGCACCGCATTGGCAGCGATGTAATCCTTGAAGAAATACGCTGCTGTAGCCCCACGTACTGTGTTGAAGAAGTTCGACATCAAGGCCGCCCCGTTCAGGATCCACCACGGTGAGTTCTTCACGAGCGACTGGATATCCTTACCGATGGAAGCATTCTCCACCTTGCTCTGTACATGTTCGCGCGTCATGCTGAAGCACAACAGGAATCCGCAGAAGCAGAACAATGCAATGACAATCATGGAGTACTGCCAACTGCCCGCTTCGGTGAAGTCCATTGACTTGAACCAGTTGCACAACGGTTCCCAAGCACCCAAAGCGATGAAGCTACCGCCATAAGCGAAGAACATACGGTAAGAAGAGAACACCGTCTTGGTATTCGAGTCGTCGGTCATCACACCCAACATAGCCCCGTAAGGCACGTTGATGGCCGTATAGACCGTCATCATCAGGATATAAGTGACATACGCCCACACCAGTTTGCCGGTCGGTCCCATATCAGGAGTGGTAAACAGCAGGATGCCCGCAATGGCAAAAGGAGCGGCAATCCACAACAGGTACGGACGATATTTTCCCCATTTGGTATGCGTACGGTCGGCAATCACCCCCATCATCGGGTCCGATACCGCATCCCAGATACGTGTGATTAACATGAGCAGACCGGCATCCGCCAGGCTCAAGCCAAAAATGTTGGAATAGAAGAACGGCAGATAATACGAAAAAATCTTCCAGAACATGGAAGACGACATATCACCGAAACCGTATCCGATTTTTTCTTTCAATGTAGCCATGGTATTCATTTAAATAGGTTATGATTCAGTTCATTTGCAAAGTGTCCCTCCCTCAGGAGGAACACTTCTGCAAAGATACTTATTTCTTCAGGATGTCCAAATTTTTTTGGATCAGTTTCTTCAGCGTCTCTACCGATGCCGAGGAGCGCAACCCGTCTTCCGGTGTATTCATGCAGTAGTCCACCAGCTTGTCGACAGTCGATGTAGCCACGTGCATGCGTGTATCGCTGGATGCGTAGTAGATGAACACCTTTCCGTCTTCATCGGCAATCCATCCGTTGGTAAAGAGCACGTTCGATACGTCGCCCACCCGTTCTTCGCCGATTGGAGCCATGAAGTGACCGGCCGGAGCAGCGATCACCTTGGTCGGATCTTCCAGGGAAGTCATATACAGATAAAGCACATAACGCAATCCTGCAGCGCAGGCACGTACCCCGTGAGCCAGGTGCAACCATCCCTTCGGTGTCTTGATGGGGTGCGGTCCTTCCCCGTTCTTCACTTCCTTGATGGTATGATAATAGCGCGGGTCGATGATGATTTCCTCCTTCACTTCGGCACAAGTCATATCGTCCACCAATGCCCATCCGATACCGCCACCGCTACCGGTGTCGATGAAACCGTCCTGCGGACGGGTATAGAGCGCATACTTGCCGTTCACAAATTCCGGGTGCAGCACCACGTTGCGCTGCTGGCTCTTCGTCTTCAGGTCGGGCAGGCGTTCCCAGTTCACCAAGTCCTTGGTCCGTGCAATCCCCGCTGTAGCCGTTGCCGCACTCAGGTCGCCCGGTGCCGCATTGTCATCGTGACGTTCGGCGCAGAAGATACCATAGATCCATCCGTCTTCGTGAGCGGTAAGACGCATGTCGTACACGTTGGTAGCCGGAACCACATCCTCCGGCAGTGTGATAGGATAATCCCAGAAGCGGAAGTTATCCACCCCGTTGGGACTCTCTGCCACGGCGAAGAACGACTTGCGGTCGGCTCCTTCCACGCGGACAACAATCAGATACTTCCCGTTCCACTTGATGGCTCCCGAGTTCAGGGTTGCATTCATGCCGATGCGTTCCATCAGATACGGATTGGTTGCTTCATCCAGGTCGTACCGCCAGAATACCGGTGTATGTGCAGCAGTCACAATCGGATACGTATATCGGGTAAACACCCCATTCCCCCCTTCTACCGGAATGTTCGGGCGTGTAATCAATGCTTCATGGTCGGCAAACAGTTTCTCTACCTTTGCCTGAAATTCGTTTTTCATTTTCTCAATTATTTATTTATACAATATTTCCTTTACATCTGCAGCAAACAAAGTCGTGCTGTCGTTATAGAACGTCACAAAGTCGTTGGCCGATTCCTGTCCCGGGTAAGGAGCATAGAAATGCGTCACTCTTTCGCGTGCGTTTCTCCACACCAGTACATACGATACCGGGTAACCTTCCAACACCTCAGCCAAGGTACCGGTCCACCACATCGGATCCTTCACCCCTTCGAAGCCCGTTTCGGTCAGCGCCATGGCCTTGTCGTGTGCCTTGGCCACTTCGGTCAGGATACCCAATGCCTTCCGTGCCTTTTCCACATAGAAATCGCGTGAAGCCGACTGGTATGTATCAAATCCCACCAAGTCGATGATGTCATCGCCCGGGTAACGTTCCAAGTAAGAAGTACTGTCGGTAAATTCCGTACCCGGTGAGTAAGCATACAGCACGTGGTTGGCCTCCTCCTTCTGCAGGAAGTCGTATGTCATGCGCCACAATGCCTTGTACTGTTCGGTGCTGCACAGTTTCTGTCCCCACCAGAACCAGCTTCCGGTATGTTCGTGCCACGGGCGGAACAACACAGGCACCTTCGTACCGTCGGCAGTCTGCAACGAGTTCAGGAAGTCGGCCAGACGGCCCATCCATCCCATGAACTTCTCGTGCTTGTCGCCTCCCGGCAAGATAGAAGCCACCACTGTTGTATCGCTCACGTCCCACGAGTCACCGTCGGTCATCGGGTTGTCCAGGTGCCAGCTCAGCGACACCATCCCACCGCGGTTGTATTGGTTGATTATTTCCTTCCGCACCTTGTCAAACGGCACCTTGTCCAGTGTCACGCTATCGCCCAGTTCCACATGTCCCAAGTCGAAACTGATCACGCCCGGATAGTCTCCGCAGACACTCTGCACATCCGACCGTCCTTCCTCAAATTCCCATCCGATTCCGTAATTCGTATCATCGTGATGTCCGAACATATACCCCTTCTGAGGGATAGTCTTCAGGTTGGCCAACAGTTTTTCCGCCTCCGGTGTGCGTGTAGGCAACTGTTTCACAGCCTCTTGCTTCGGTTGTCCGCAAGAAACCAGTGCTGCGGCCAACAAGGTCGAAAGTAACGTTTTTTTCATATCGTTTTGATTTAAATTATTTTAATGCAAAGATAGATTTTGGGTATTGATTTGGATGATACTATTTTAGCTAATGATGATACTTCTTGTTTTTACTTTTTTCTTTCTGGCAATTCTTTACTTTTTTCTTTCTGGCAGCAGAAAGAAAAAAGGTAACAAAAAAGAAAGACTGCCGGCTGCCGTTCCGGAGCTAAAAATGGGGCTTGTTTCCTAAAGAAAAAGAACTCGCTAACGCTCAAACAGCTTTTTCTTCTTCACGGAAACAAGCCCCATTTTCTTCACGCTCCTCCACTAAAGGCCGGTCCCCGTGATGCAACATTGCTTCGCTCGTTGCAGTGGATGTTTTCTTCGCTTCGCTCGTTGAGGTGGGTGTTTTCAGTATAATCTGTTTTGTAAATCCTGTTTTATCTGCAACAACGTTTGATACAAAAAAGGGAAGTCTTCTTTAATAGTTACACAAATAGAGTCTGCATCAACCCGAAAATAATGATGAGCTATTAAATCTCGTTGTTTCATTACATCTTTCCAAGGAACTGAAGGATAATTACAAAATAACGTACCCTCCGTTTTTTTATCTATATTTTTGATACTTTCTCCAATAAAGATAAGTCTCATACAAACTCCATCCAATATAAACATATTATCCGGAGACAATAAAAAATCGTCCCCTATTCGAATATGACGAGTTCGTTCCTGTATCACTTCGATAGAGTCCAGAACCATATCCAAGAGTTCGAGTATTTCTTTCTTATTCCAATCAAGCATAAACGATATCTCTCATTACAGATTCTTTCAGCATTGAGCCATCCAATTGTTTACGCATACGCAATAAATCAACGGTAGTCCCAAACAACATTTCAAGTTCTCCTTTTAATCGAGCCATTCTAAAAAGTCCTATAGCATCCCCTTCAAAACAAACATCCACATCACTTCCTTCCTTATGTTCTCCACGAGCCACAGAACCAAACAGTCCAATCTTTTGAATACCATAGAACTTACCCTTAGTTTCCTTGAACTGCTTCAATAATAATAGATACTCGGATGTTGATTTCATATTATAAATACTTTTTGCAAAGAAACAAATAAAATTCGAAAAATCCTAACCCACCCCCTCTTTTAACAAGCGAAGCGTTTCGGAAAGAAAACGTCCACCACAACGAGCGAAGCAATGTAACCAACCGAGAGCAAAGCGATTCGGAAAAGGAAGCGTCCACTGCAACGAGCGAAGCAATGTTGCATCAAACTTCCGGCCTCACTTTTTGGGCGTGAAATGGAGGAAGTTGATGGAGCGTAAAGAACAAAAAGCTGTTTGAGCGAAGCGAGTTCTTTTTGTTCAGCGGAAACAACTTTCGGAATAGCCCAAAAAGTGCAGCCGGCGCTTTTTCTTTGTTTCGTTTCTTTTGTGCGCACAAAAGAAATGAAAAGCCCGTGCGGCTAGAGCACACATCACCCCATCCCCTTCGGCAGTGTAAACCGGAACGTTGTACCTTTACCCAATATCGATTCTACGGAAATCCGTCCACCCATCTTTTCCACCAGCATTTTACAGATCGACAATCCCAATCCCGTACCTTGTTCCATGTCGTTTGCTTTGACGAAGCGGTCGAACACCTTCTTCTGGTTCTCTTCCGAAATACCCACACCGGTATCCGTCACATGCAATTCCACCTCGTTTCCTTTCGACCAGTACCCGAATCGGATGCTGCCCTCCTTGGTAAACTTCATGGCGTTTCCTATCAGGTTCGACAGGATTTGGATCACGCGGCTCTTGTCGGCCCGCACCATCGTACCCAGGTCGGATGTATCGAACACCAGTTCCACGTTCTCCGGGCAACGGAAGTAGAACGAGTTGTACACCTCCCGGCACAGTTCATGCAAGCTCACCGAACGTATCTTGAATTCCGTGATATTCGCTTCAATCTTCGACAAGTCCAGAATCTCGTTGATCAGCTGCAACAATCGGTTGTTGTTCTCTTCCACGATTTCGTAGTACGTCTGTCTTTCCGTAGCATCCTCCGTTTCGGCGATGATGCGCGAGAATCCCACGATTGCATTGAGTGGCGTCCGAATCTCGTGACTCATGTTGGCCAGGAAAGCCGTTTTCAGTCGGTCGGATGTCTCCGCCTTCTCCTTTGCCACGATCAGTTCCCGTTTCATGCGTTCCATGCTGGTGATGTCCCAGTCGATGTTCAGCAGCAACGGTGGCAAGTCCTCACTTTCAATTTTCAGTTTCCGTTTGTCTATGTAGATCACGTTACCTTCCGAGTCCCTGTCCTCACTGATCCAGTGCTTTTCGATTCCTGTGCGTGCAATCTCCATATCCTCTATGCGCTTTTCCACCGCCACGTCATACGGATGGAAATCGAAGTCGCTTTTCCCTATCGGGTCAATCTGGTTGATGTCTCGGTTGAACGACTCCTTGTTGCGGTACAGATACCTGAAGTCGTTGTTGATATCCTTCACCACGATACTTGCCGGCAAGTTCTCGATGGTCTTGTTCAGAATCAGGTTGAAGTGTCTCAGCTGACGTTCCTGTTCGATACGCTGTGAGATATCGCGGGCAAACGACCAGATGGTCCCCACCCCCGAATCGCTGGTCACCCAGTAGGCATACGATTCCATGGCCAGAATTTCCGGATGCAGCGGAGTAGGGTTCGAGATTCGGAATCCATGCAGTCGCATTCCGTGCTTCACCTCGTCCACATACTTCTCCCAGTCCTGCTTGCTCTTGAAGTGCGAGTTCACCTCGTAAATCTTCATGCGGGAAATGTCATCGTGTCCGCTGATGTTATGATGCTGTTGGAACAGACGGTTGATGAAGATCAGGTTTCCCTCCTCATCGGCGGCATAGATATCTTCCGCTGCGTTGTTGATGGCATGCGTCAGCAGACTGATGTCGTTTCTCTTCTGGTACACCTCGGTCACGTTCTGCACATACCCTTCCACCATGATGGATCCGTCCCTGTTCTTTTCCCGTGCCAACGCTTTGGCCCTCAAGTAATAGATTTTCTTCTGCATCAGGATACGGAAGTCGAATGTCTCCTTCAGGTCCCCCTTGAGTACATTCTTCACCCAGATATCAAACAGTTCCAGGTCGTCCGGCAAGATAAACCGGCGGTACCGTTCCAGCGTGATGTTGAACTGGCTCACCAGGTTCAGTGCGCCCGACTGTCCCTTGTACCTCAGGTTCCCGTCCTTCGAGGTATAGTACCAGTCGCCTATCATCGCAATTTTCTGGATTTCCGAAAGTTCCCGGTTGCGCTTACCCAGTTCCTGTTGCCGCTTGTTGCGTTCCGTCACGTCGATACACTGGCATAGCACCAGGTTCTCATACGGTTTCATGGTACAATGGAAACAATACTGTTTCTGTCTTGCCAGGATTTCATACGAAACCGACGAAGTAATTTTCTCGGTCTCCACCATTCTGAATTCCGGATAGAAGCGCTTATATGTTTCAGGAGGGAGTATATTCAGCAGGTTCACACCCACCTTCAGATGTTCTTTCAAAAAAGACGAGTATTCACCATTGAACATGATGTCTACGCACACACCCTGTTCATCCAGCAGGAAAAGAGTCCCTGCCGTCAACGCCAACAATTTCGAAGCGTTCTTCCCGTCGTTCAATATGCCGTCCATTACAGATTTTTTCAATAATTTTTCAAATGTATGTATTTGTTTTGAATATTCAAAATTTTCTTTCGTTTTTTGATTTTAGGAATAGGGTCTTTACTTTTTTCTTTCTGGCAGCAGAAAGAAAAAAGATAACAAAAAAGTTAGGCTAATTAATTTTAATCATCAATATTCCCCAATAAATGAACATCGTTCCTCACAACAATATTAGAATGTTCAAAATTATATGCATTTAAAAGACGAATTCCCTCATTATATACCAAACCATTATGTTTGGGATCTTTTATTGTTACAATAATTGTGGCCCTAATTAAATCTCTTACGCCATCTTCTTGTAGTTCAAACGCTGTGGCATCTCTAGTAAATGCATGCATTGTCATAGCCCATGTTTGACAATCTTTTATCAAATTCTTTTTATTAGTTGTCATAGTAGATAAGTCTACTTGAAATTTCTTTACTGGTTGCCATTTGTGATTCTTCATTATAAGATTGCGCTCTCTCATTATCTCGGATTGTCGTGTTGAATATTTATCCTCCGTCAAGATATTGTATAATGAGTCGATTCTTTCTTCATTTCTATATGTTTTAGGGGTTCCGTCAGCACCAAGTGCAAAATGATTGACACCTCGGATGGGACCGATTTTAACGTCAACATCCGTTTGACAATATTCATTACCTTCTCCTCCTTTTAAAATAGGGTCAGTAACAATTGTAACAGTAACTATTCCATAAAAATAACCATTTTCATCAATCAAAGTTTTAGGATATGGGAAATCAATCACTTGATAATCGGTACCATCATTAAAATCAGGTTGCCATACCATTGTAAATTCATCTTCATCGTTGTTTAACATTTCATCAATAGAAGCAGGCAAACCAAAACCATACATTTTATCACATCCCACAGCATTCTTCTCTACAATAGACGGATAGTTAGCATTATGAATAATCAAGGCTTTTATTAAGGTTGGATCAAACACCCCATCAAGTCTATGGTATAGATGAGTAGCCAATGATGAAATTCTTGGTGTAGAAAAACTCGTACCATGAGCTGTGTACTGAATGTCCGCACCTGTCAATACTTTAATTCCTGTATGTCTATTTCCCCCGTAATGAACAACTTCTGGTTTAATCAGCCCCTCTGGCCCATACCCTATGCGAGAAAAAGGAGAATGCATTCCTTCTTCCAAATCTTCAGGATGGGTTCCATTATTACATATTGACCCTACTGTTAAAGCCAGTATTGATTCTGCTCCCCATGTTATGCGACCTAAATTCGTACTATTACCTGCCGACTTACAGATTAAAATATTATTTTTCTTTTGAACATCATCTAAAGCTATAGCAAAATCAGAAAAGACAAAATCAGACACTTCCGTTTGGGAACCTTGTGATAGATTCCATATTTTAATATCAGGATATTTCTGTACTGCAGCCCTAATATACATTATAAGTTCATCTTCAGATATTTTTAAACCTTCTTTATCTGAATTTACGATGCAACTAACAAATTTCAACGGTCCACAACCTGTACAATTTTTATTTTCCAATATATCTCCATATACGGCTACACTTGCTACCATTGTACCGTGAATACGATTTATATCTAATTCATCTAATCCTGCAATATTATTCTCATTTCCATGACTCCACGATGACAAATAGTCAGATTTTTCAACACCAGAATCAAGAATACCTAAAACTGGATACTCTTCTCCTTCAATAGGTTTTGCTAACTCCACCTCGGCCTGAAAAGGATTAGGCGCAGCGACAAGTTCGTAATAGGGCATTTCTTTTATTGAAATCACACTATCAAGAGTAGCTATTTTTCGTATTGAATCAGCTGATGGATTGCGAATTTTAAACATTATTAAATCTTCGGCATAACCCACTTTCTCAATATTACATTCTAACTCCTCTCCAAGTTCTAATAATATTTGTTCGGATAAAGCATTAAGATTTGCATCTTTATAGTCTACCAATTGAACTTTTAAAAGTTTGTTACTTAATGTGTCAACATCAATTTCACAAGAATACACAGATAAATCTTCTATAGCAGCCACTCCTATAGGCTTATCTTTAGAAGAAGTATGATTTTGTACCGAAAGAACGACATTTTTTATAGCTTCAATATCTTCAACTTCATCTAACTTGAACAATATTTCTCGAAATCCAGATATGCCAATTACATTACGCTTACGCTTTTGATTAAGAATTGCTCTCACATTTGGACGATATGACTTTGCCGTAGCATGTTCATTGAGTTTCGCCTTTACCAATAATGGTAAACGTCTATTGTATACAAGACGATTTGCAAAACATCTGCTCATACAGTCTAATGCATTGACAAGTCGAGCCGAGTTCTCTGTGATGACTTGTTCTGTCGCCCAAGTTGGAAGATCATTAGAGCCTCCAGCCTCTTTTAAAAAAACATCTTGTTTCTCACGAGTTTTTACTAATTGAATAGGAAGTGTTTTTGCCATATAATTATTTATTTACTGTTAAACTTTTTATCTTGCGAAGGCTAATGCCTGTAAATTCATTTATGGTGCGTTGCGTTAGTCCTTTTGATTTCAGATACAAAACATATTCATCCTCTGTTTTTTCTCCATCTTGTAGTTCAAAGACACTAAAAAGAAGATGGGATATGGACAAGTCCTTTTGCCCTGCCAAAATGCCTTTAACTTTAGCTCGGTCAAAAAGGTTTTTTAAGTCAGAAGGAGACATACCCATAAAAACAGTCATCAAACCTTTTGTATTAAGTATTTGATTAACAGCTTTATCTTGATCTTTTCCGCAGAATAAACGAATCAAATCTGTAAGCGATTCTTCTTTGGGCATACCTACTTCCACTTTTTGTAAAAAGCGACGCCAAACAGCTCTATCCAACAATTCGGGATGATTAGTTGCCGCAATAAGAATACAATGATTAGGCATAGTGTCCATATTTTGGAGCAAACTATTTATAACCCTCTTTAATTCCCCAATTTCCTTTTGATCGTCACGCGCTTTTGCTATCGCATCAAACTCATCCAAGAACAATATACTTGGGATATCCCTAACGTAATCAAAAATTTTTCTTATGTTTTTTGCAGTACTTCCCAACAAAGAAGAGACTAAACTATCAAGCCTTGCCAATACTAATGGAAGTCCTGTCTGATAACTTATATAATGTGCTATACTAGTTTTTCCACACCCCGGTTGTCCATAAAGTATAAGTGTTTTAGGTATATCAATCCCTTGCACCTCTAATTTTGCAGAGTTACGAACAATATTAACAAATTCATCAATTTGAGATTGAGTCAATGGATCCAAAACTATGTTACTAACTGTTCCAGCAGGCGGAATAACTTCAACTATTTGAAGTCTACTATCAAGGTCTAGAGGAGCATTTCTTAAGGCATCGGCAACTATACCAGATTGTTTGTTTGAATTTTCTATCTTTTTTCTAATGCAAGACGCTAATTCTGTATTACCCTCTTGGATCAATCTATCAGCAAGTCTGTTAGAATAACTGACCACTTTTCGTTTGTCATTTGTTAGACCTCCCTCTATAATTCTTAATATTTCAGTATTCATGGACATTATTTTTTTTGCAAAGATATATATCCAAAAACCATCCTCCAAATATTTTGTTCTCAAAATTGCATTATCCAGTCAAGAAAAACAATATAGTGTTCTCAAAAACTAAATTTCCGTTCCCACAACAACAATTTAGTCATATAAATTAAAATCACAACAATGATTGCTTATATTTGCTTAAACTAAGCCATAGATATACAAGCCCCAACTAGCGAAGTGAAGTTGATCCGAGAATAAAGTGTTTCGGAAAAGAAAGCATCCACTGCAACAAGCGAAGCAAGGAAAACATCCACATCAACGAGCGAAGCAATGTTGCATCAAGGTTCCGGCCTTTAGTGGAGGAGCGTGAAGAAATTCCTTCGTTTTTCCGTGAAGAACAAAAAGCTGTTTGAGCGAAGCGAGTTCTTTTTGTTTAGGGAAAACGAAAGAATTTTAGCTCCGGAACGGCAGCCGGCGCTTTTTCTTTGTTTCGTTTCTTTTGTGCGCACAAAAGAAATGAAAAGCCCGTGCGGCTATAGCACAAAAAGACTTTTACCTTTTCACATAAACCACTGCCGCTCCACGTCCCACAGCACAGATACCCGTCAAGGCATCCCTGCTGAACTCCCGCAGTTCACATGCCGCTGTAGTATGCGCCTGCCCTGTCAGTTCCATGTATGTCCGCACCTTCAGCACCTTGTATTTCTCCAGATAGTCCCATGCACGCTGCAGGCGTTCCTCCTTCGTGTAGGGCGACCGCCGTACCCTCGTCACCCCTCCCCGTTCCAACTTGCACCATCGGCTTGCGTTCCTCACCAGTTTCTTGTCCGCCTGAAAGTTCACCCCGTTCAGGCAAAGGCTCTGTGCATTTCGTTGCGGTTCATCCCCATCTATCTTATCCGGTTCCTTTCCCCGTTCCAGTCCGATGGTTGCCTTGAATGTCCCCCATTCGTCCAGGCTCACCGAGTAGCCTCCCGCCAGCAGTTCCGCCAAGGTTTCCGAGGCCGATGTCAAGACCCTCATAGCATCCCCCCGGCTGATTCCCGCATGATGCGAGCACAACCTGTCGATAAATTCCCGAGACCCCACGTTCCGTTCCGTCTTCAGCCGATAGAACACCTTCTGTTCGCCCGTTTTCCGGAAGTCGGGCACTTCCTGTTTGATATATTTTGCCATTGCTTCTTTCTCTTCAATAATTAGTTTTGAAAAATTACCTACATCCCTACATGATTCTCCTATCACCCTTACTGTCAACTACTTAACCATGTAGGCAACCCTGTAGGGAGCATGTAGGGAGCCGTTTTTCCCTACATGATTTGTCCTTTTTCCCCTTCATTCATCGTATTCTCTTCAAATAATAAAGACTCCCTTTCTCCGTTCTCTTGTTCGGCACGTTCCATTTCCGGAGCATTTTACCCAGGTACGACATCTTTCCGATGGGCAGTTTCTCCCGTGTTCCCGCCTGCAGGTGGTTGAACACCTCCATAACCATCATCCATTCCCCGTCGTCCTTTTCCACCGTAGCAAATCCAAATCGGTTCAGGAACAGCTGTTCGATGGGTGAAACCGCACGAAATTCCTCATTGCTCTCTTTCAGCAACACCTCATCGTCATCATCCAGCCAGTAGCGTTCGCCGTGCATCACCTCATGAAACGCCTGCGCATACAGTTGCCGGTAGTTGATGGTCACGTTGGTATCGATTGGCGCCGTCACCTCCACACAGATATACCGTCTTCCCCCGGTCAGGTCGGTCAGCAAGTCCTTATGGTTACTCGTTGCGATAAACGAAGCATACCTCCTCACCTCCCTTATGCTCGTGCCGTACGGTTTCCGGAGGCTGGCCGACGGTTTCTGCAACAAGTGCTTCAAGAACCCCTGCTGGTTCACGCTGAACTGGTCGAACTCATCCAGATTCACTAAGAAAAAGCGGCCCAGATACCGTTCCGCATCCCTTTTGCTGCTGAAATCCAGACTGTCCGTATAGCCGAAGCGCAGTTCCGGCGGCAGAATAATCCGGCAGAAAGTAGACTTCCGATACCCCTGTGGGCCCACCAGTACAGGTGTAGTCGCATTACCATGCTGCTTGTCCCGCCCCATCCAGTGCGCCACCATACTCAGGAACCACCGGTAGAACAAGTCCCGCCAATACGGATTCTTGCAAACCACCCTGTCCGCCAGTTCCCGTATCCGGTCCTTTCCGTCCCATTCCCCCACCGAGAACAGATACTCCTCTATGGGATTGTACACCGGCACCGCCTCCGAGTTCAGGAACCGGTCGATGTCCCGGTCCCACACCTGCATCCCCTCTTTCAGTGCACAGATAGCGATGCTGTTGCGTGCCCGTCTGTCCAGTGTCCTGAAATGGAACCGGTTGCTGTACCGTTCCCGAAACTCCAGTTCGTCGGTCACCACATTAAACCGTATTTCATACCTCCGCTTCAGGAACCCCTCCAATCGGATAGCCAGATCCTGCTCCCTTGTAACAGCCGGTCGTCCGGCAAATCCCTCCATCTCCGCATACACATTACGAAACGTAGTCCGCACCCCCATTTCATCCTTGCAGTAAGCATAATGCCGCATCGTGCGCACCACCGCCTCCTCTTCCGAGATTCCCGTCTTGAAACACTCCTCGGCCAGTGGAGCCAACAACGGCGACAAGTCATCCCCCCTGCGCCAGTGTTGCAACGAGTCGAGCGCCCTTCCCAAAGCCGCCTGAAACATCACCGTCAGCGTGTGGTACGACTGGTACGTCAACTCCATCCGATCCACCGGATTCTTCTCCGTCCGTTTCCGTTCGCCAAACGAAGTCCCGTCGGTCATCGCGGCAGGTTGTTCCAGACAGAAAGCAGCCGCTTCGGGCCGGAAATACGGCGAAGCGTCCGTCGTCATCCGGAAACTCTGGTCCAATGTCGGTTCTTTCATGGTAATGGAATAAGGGAAAAGTGGCTGGTAGCACTGCACCGCCACCTGGTAAGCCCGCGCATGAAACAACGCCGCCTGCTCCTCCGATTCCGGCAGCGTCCCGTCGGGCAAGGTAAACCTTACCCAAATTTTCGTGCTCCGTCCGCTGGCACCCACCATAGCCGCTAATGTCTGCGGAAGCAAAGCCGCCTTCGCCTTGACATACTCCGCTTCGGCCGTTCCCGAAAGACGGTTCACTTCAACCAATACAATTCCCTGATACTTTTTGAACACCCATCCCCCGTCCGTATTCAGCCGGAATTCCGATACCGGATACACCCGTGGAATTTTCCCCAGATGGATGTAGCGGGCCGAGGAGCCCTGTAGTGTGGGGATGCTTTCCCTCAACTGGGTAATGAACTTCTTTTTGTTTTCACACTTTACTTTCTTGATGAAAGTTTCCATTGAACAAATACTACAGATTTCTGTCGCATTTTCGTTTCTAATCATTCCAATTTTCATAATTAATTTTATCAGTTTAGATTTGCACAAATATACTACATTTTTTGCAAAAAAACAATAAAAAAGTCAACGATTATCAACAAAAACCTTCTTTCTGCACAGTCCAAAATCCTTTGCAACCTCCGTCGCTCCGTTCGCAGTACATCGTCGCTTCGTTCACAGTACTTCGTCGCTTCGTTCACAGTACTTCGTACGAATTTATTTCCTTGATTATCAACTATTTACACACCAATCATACAGATTATTCTTCGTCATGTAGGGAAAAGCCGTTCCCTACATGCTCCCTACATGCCTCCCTACATGGATAACATCTTGATAATAACAGCAATAAGTCAAATCATGTAGGGATGTAGGTAAATGGTGTAAATGAAATTGGGGTTGTTTCTTCATTGAAACAACCCCAATTCCTGTTTGAATATCCTCTCATTTCCAGATGCTCTTTGGTTTCTTCAGATGAAACCACACGGAGTGCATCACCCGTTTCGGGAGCGAGACATCAAAAATCAGTCCCAACATTTTTTGTCCATGCA
The DNA here is from genome assembly GCA_015060765.1 of Bacteroides sp. Taxonomy (GTDB): domain Bacteria; phylum Bacteroidota; class Bacteroidia; order Bacteroidales; family Bacteroidaceae; genus Phocaeicola. The sequence continues at coordinate 166,707 of SUXW01000003.1, read as the reverse complement.
GCATCCGCTTCCATTTGTACCACAGTACCGCCCATCTTCCTTTCACCGGAATCTTCTCGCTATACCGTGGATGCATCATCTGTTCGTACACCTTTCCTACCAGATGCTCCCCACCTTTTACCGGTACCTCCGTACCGAGGAGGCGGTTACACAAGGCCGTCAGTGCACAGATAAAATCCAGCAGTTTCTCATCCGTCACTTCTTTGGGCAGGCACCATCCCTCCCGTTTCAAGAGACAAGCCCAGTCGAACAAATGATGAATGCGGAACCCAATAGTCCCCTTTACGTTTATTCAAGAAAAGGCATCATATATGAGATTCCACTTTTAAATAACCATTATAATAATATTGATTATAAATTGCTTTCAAATCATCATAAGCAGAACAAATCGCATTTCGAATTTCTGGAGTTATTTCTTCTCATATTCTTCCATAGCTTTCCTTCTTCTCCATTCATAATAAGGGACTACGAAACACATCAGGATCCAATCCCATACCACAAACATTACTGTTATAAGGAAATAAACGATATAAGAAAAATAAGGTATAAAAATTGAGTAATAAATAAATTTATCCTCATTAAAATCTGCATAATAAGGTTTTATGGAATCTATGCTATATAAATAAGAGAATAGCCATGTCCCAATAGCAAGAAACAAAAACAACACAATGGAACACAAATGAGGTATTTTTATAACAAGTCCTTTAAATTTGAAAACAATCTCACTCAAAAACAGCACTCCCAATATCCCCAACAAGATTTCTGTAGCATAAATATATGCATTCCTAAAGACCTCATATCCTTTTTCACATATATCGGGAAGTATCCATAATTGAAAAAGTCCGTATAGTGCCATAACTATACAGACATTATTAAAAAAAACCGACCGGTCTGTCGACATTACCCTGATATAAATATTGAGAATATTTTGAGTAGCTTTCGTCCATTTATCTTTCATTTCATAAAATAGAGAAAGAGCTTTTTTATCTATTTCAATCTCTTCATGAAATGTGTCGGTTATTACAGGGCGATGTTGATCTATAGAACTCATCAAACGCTGGTTTTTCTCCAGGCCTTGTTCCAACTTTTTATTATCGTAAAATACCCTGAATAATTTTTCAATTGCATCATCATCATTCTCCTTCTTCCAATATGCCGAAGCAAAATTAAAAGCAACCGACACTTGAATGAATGCCAAATAGTCTGCAAAATTCATTAGTCCGCTATCAGATTTTTCTTCAACTTATATACACTATCTTTTTTGGCATAAACCATATCGACCTTTGCATACAAGTCTTTCACCGCATGGAAAGAAAAATCTCGCCCTTTTTCTGTATATGTTACAGAAAGTAAGATGTCATCAACCCTTCCCAAATCCTTAACGGCATCTTCAAACTTCTCTTTGAAAGTTTTTTTTGCTGTTGCCGAGTAGCGAGCTACTTCATCCACCTCTTTCACTTCAGTAAAAAGTTCATCCATATTCTTTCTCAAATCAACAACCATCAGAAACTTCCTTAATTTATATCCTAAATCCACATTGGTCTTAAAAAGATGTTTCATTAAGCGATTTTCATCTACCTTTAATACGATATAGGCTCCATATTTCAAAGTTTCGGCATCACCACACAAACTGACGAACAATAAGTCTCCCGTATGAATCCCGTGTTGTGCCATAGATTCACCTATCACCATGAAAGTATCCTTTTCCAAATGTTCACCTTCAAAATAAGCTTTACAAGATTGTAATGATTCCTGACTCAAAAAATCATTTGCAACCTCTTGAGTTAACGACAAGACCTTACCAGCCTTTCCCGCCTTTACATACTTCAATGTATGTATATCACTTTCCTTAAATGAATACATCTTAGCTTCTTTCTATCTCTCTTTTTCTTTTGGAAACACAAAAATAACGGCTTTGTTCCAAATATACAAATTTACCGTTAAATATTTCATTATTAAAACATAAACTAAATTTTCGGGCAAACCAAATTAAACTTCTTCCCCAGCAAATTTTACCTTAAAACCAAGTACTGTTGCGTAAGCATCCGAAGAAATACCTAAATGATGCAATCGCAAGTTGGCTAACATCTTATTATGGTAACTTACCATCTCTTCAAATGTATGCTGTACTGTTGGCATCAACGCAGCTGCCTGTTTATAAACAAGCTGTAATTGAGCCATATCTACGTCAAAACGCTGTTGGTTGAAGTCATTGATGGATTCTTAAATCACATCGCGACGTATTCGCAAAGATGTTATAACAGAACTTACACTATTCAAATCTTCTTTAACCGCAGTTAATTCGTTTAAATCTTGTTCCAGATGAGGATTGATGTTGAGAGAAGCCTTTTTCTGTTCAAATGCATTTACATTCGGTCCCATGGGCACCACCCAATTCGTATCAAACGCTTCCTTTACATATTTCTGTTCAGCCACCAGATGCTGATTCACAGAATATCCCCGGAGCATAAATTGTTTCAAAACTTCCGAAGACCAACGTCTAAACATAATACCCCTTACACTATTCACTCTATAGCCCACAGAAAGTATCATATCAAGATTATAAAAGTCTAACACACGATTAACATTCCTGCTACCTTCCTTCCGAACTACTCGAATTTTTCGAGCAGTTGAATTTTGGTCTAATTCATTACACTTATAAATCTCCTTAATATGATAAGTAACCGTATGTTCCTTCACCCCAAACCCACAAAACCGTGGACTCCCGTAATCAGTATCTTCATAATAAAATCTTATTTACTGTCATATTTCTCCCCCATGACAGCCGCCAACTTATCAATGGATATGTTATTAAAATTTTCCTCATTTTCAATCAAATGATAGCCGTGGAAGGCCAAACGCATTTCATTCTGATTCTCAAAATAGATATGTTTCTTGTACTTGGCATCATAATACCACAAAGAAGAGCCGATATCATCCCCGACAGCATAATCAAGAAGCGACTGTGCTTCCTCTTGCAGACATTCCAACTGAGCAGCTTTTCGCCACGTACCAGATATCATTTCAGACGGATGATAGAAATCACCATGCTTGGAAGAATAAACAAAGACACGTTGCGGTCTCCTGTTCTTGCTGAACCAACCATGCAATCCTTTTATACTACCTACATGCTCAATCTCCACCGAGCAATTACCATTTGCATAAGACAACCTGATTGGAGAAGGATGGCTGATTGCATCCATATTCAACAGAACAACAGCTTTTTCAGAACGAATATTGCGTGCGATTTCTCCAAGCACATCCTCTGTGACATCCATATCATAGAAACAATACCGTTGGCCATCTTCTTCACTCTCGTCTCTCCAGTCAATAAATCCATTGGAAACTATTTGAGCTATGATACTTTCAGAGTCTCCAGGAAATTCTTCTCGATCTTCATAATAGTCCTTCAATAAATCAAAGGGATAATTAGCTTGAAGAAAGTTTCTTACATCATAATACCTATCACATTTCTCGTATCGAAAGAAATCAATAGTATCAAACAGCTGCTTGTAATATTTCAACCATTCTGACTCATCCAAACAATCTCCCCCATTGACATATGGCACTGACGGCAGCTGATCAGCATCCGTATACTCCTTTAAAAGTAAAAATAACGCCGTACTCATAATCCACTCTCCACACAACAAACCCTACAATCCCATCAAAGTACGTAGATCCATCGCATACTGATCACAAAACTTCCTTGGAGGATTTTTCACTCTACCTTTCGAAGTCACCTCCAGATTGCTGACAATAACATCAGCAGAACTGTCACTGCGATTGAAAAACAGAACATTCATTTGTTCATTGGTCAAGACACCTTTCCGAACAGCCAAAAGAGAAGCATTGACAATATGATCACTATGAGTCTCCACAAAGACCTGCCCCCCCTTAGCAATCACCTCCTCGCACAAGAATTTCATCAATGCAGACTGTGCACTTGGATGAAGATGAGCCTCCGGATTCTCCACCATGATAATTTCTCCTTTTTTGGCCAACAGTCCAGCCACCAACAAAGCGAGAATATAACTATATCCATATCCCACATTGATTGGTCTGAACAATTTACCACCATTCATAGAATCCATATAAAGGTGTACTGCTCTTTCATCTGCCAAAATCCTAAAAGTAGCCCCTTCGAAAATATCACTTAAGCATTTCTCTACTTTACCCTGAAGCTCAGCACCTTGCTGAAATAAGACATTCAGGACATTATTTCCATGACAATCCAGATGAAGATTGTGATTAACCGACAGAAGTTCCTCTTCATCGGGAGCCCCCTTTCTATCAGCCGCAATATAATATATATTCTGCAAACGGAGCAAAGATGTATATCCTGAAAACACCGGTGGTACAAGCATCTGTTCAGTACTTTCAGCACTATAACCACCCGCTTCCGAGAATGTCTCCTTGCCATTTACAACCATACTACGAAGTTTCGCTGTAAATGAATCATCGCTAACAGGCTGGTATGTCAGAACATACTCATTATCCTTAGCATCATCAGTCACAAGACTAAAGATTACAGAGTCCCCCAAGTCAGAATATTGATGTATAAGATCCCTAAACGGTCCTAATTTCACCCATTCCCCATTTGAAAACAAATGCAAAGGAGAATGATTCTCAGATTCCCTTATAGACTGGGACATTAACAATAACGACTGCATCAAGGTTGATTTACCACGACCATTGATACCCGTTAGCACATTCAATGCTCCCAATCGAATATTACCGGTATCCTTAAATGCTTTAAAATTTCGTATGTTTAAATTTGTAATCATCGTATGTTATCTCTATACCAGTTCCAGAAATCCTTTGTAATCCACCCGTCAACCATTGTCGCACTTGTCAATTCTGCAATAAATATAGTATCGCCCGGATAAAGTGTTTTCAAGAGAAAATCAGTCATCATCTTAACATTTTGTCGCTCATTACAAGCAATGAACCAAGTAGATTCCTGAGCATGATAATAACTCATACAGCACCTTTTTATTGCCTCATAAAAAGGCGAGTAATCTCTAACAGAAGTATTAATATTATATGTTATGACATAAACCATACTATTCCTTTCCTTATTTCTTCTGCAAAAATACGTCTTTTAATCCTAACCCTCACCAAAAGTGCTCACAAAATTCCTTAATAGATGATTGATACCAGTATAAATTATCGATTAGTCATTCGATAATCGTAAGCATCCGATAAAGTAGATTTATAGGAATTGTTTGAATATCCTCTCACTTCCAGATGCTCTTTGGTTTCTTCAGATGAGACCAAACATAACGCATCACCCGTTTCGTTACCGAGACATCAAAAATCAGTCCCAACATTTTTTGTCCATGCAGCATCCGCTTCCATTTGTACCACAGCACCGGTAGTGCTCCTTTCACCGGAATCTTCTCGCTATACCGTGGATGCATCATCTGTTCGTACACCTTACCTACCAGATGCTCCCCACCTTTCACCGATACCTCCGTACCGAGGAGGCGATTACACAAGACCGTCAGTGCACAGATAAAATCCAGCAGTTTCTCATCCGTCACCTCTTTGGGCAGGCACCATCCCTCGCGTTTCAAGAGACAAGCCCAGTCGAACAAATGATGAATGCGGAACCCCAAAATAAAGTGCTGCGCTGCATGGAAAGACAAGAACAACGCATTGAACGCCGGTGGAGGCACCATCACCCGATACTTCTCGCCACACAATTCCGCCGGTACGGGTGTGAGCAACCGATGCAACAACGCATCCATCGGTTCCGCCACTTTATACTTATGCTTATTCAAAAAGAACTTGTGATTCTCTACTGGTATCCCTTGATAACAAAAATTACTATGCTTGTACGACTCCGTTTCCACTTCAATTCCTTGCACCCTCATCAACTCATCCGCTATGCGGTTCGCCTCTTCATCCGTCCTCTTCTCCTTATCCAAGGAATACGTATAGATATCAATGTCCCCTCCTTCGCGATGCGCCGGTATCGGATAATACGTAGAGAAGCCTACCCCCTTGAGCTGCACCATCCCGATTCCCTGTTCCTCATAGAGAGCCGATAGCTCCGCTGCCGTACGGCAATATCGTTCGTACCGTTCTTCGTAAGCCTGCACTGCCAGTCCCCACGTAATCTTCAGCGAGCGTGGCAAAGCACATAGCCCCATCACCTGCTGCAGTCCATCCCAAGCCAATGCCATCACCCCCTGTTCCGCTGCCACCACATAAACCTCCTTCCACTCCTGTTCCGTCACCGTCTTCCAGTCGATATCCGTCACAGGCTGGCCATGCAGTGCCATTCGCAACAAGGCAAACAATATCTGTTCTGTTCGATTCATTTCAGATGCACTTTAAAATACACCCCGATAGACGGATGCCTACACTCCCGCAGTTCCCCCACCAAGTTGATATGATCCTTCCAAATGCTATACTTCCCCCCGATGTTGATTCCACGCGAATCATACTCCAACATCAAGTTGATGCCATTCATCAGTTTGTTCAGCGTATTCACTTCCGGAAGATCTACGGTATAATCCACCCCCCAAGCAAAGCCATTGTACCGATGCCCGATGCGCTTGCTATAGACATAAGATACATGCAAGCCCCATTTCCCATACAGTGATAAGTGTTTGGTAGCCGCTACATAGTAGCGTTGGAAGAATGTATTTCCGTTTTCCGAAGATCCTTCCACTGCACCTATCTTTCCTCCTTCATCTGATCCATGCAATACATCATTCGCCCCCACTACAATCTGTGGTGTCCATTCTTTCCACCAACCTTCTTTCCAAAGGCGAAGACGACCACTGAAAAAACGGTCTTGGTTCTTCATGTGTATAGGCGCTCCTCTATCTATCCATTCATCAAAGATGGTACAAGTATACGCCACTTCCAGCCAAGGAAACGCCGTAATGTTTACATAATAATTCCATGTACTATATTCCCACCGATTAGGCAACGCATCGTTATTGATATACCCTCCCCCAAACATAAATGTTTTGTCCTGCTGCATATCCGCCGTAGGCGCATGCATCAGTCCCGTAGTACCATAGGTGAACTGGGCCGAGACAAATATCAACGGCAATACGACCAATAACCCTGTTAAAAGAATTCTTTTCATCATTCTTTCATCAAATCCTCCGGAGCCAATGGGGTATATGGTCCATCTTTCACTTCAAAAATCACTGATCCGCTTTCCAGCACCTCTAACGTATGCCATTGCCCCTTGGGAATATGTACTCCATATCTTCCCTCCAACGGATTCAAATCAAATTCTTCTGTTACATCTTTTTGTTCGTTATAGAACAATACTTTGATACGTCCTCGCAGCAACAGATATGTCTCTGCCGTATGCGGATGCCGATGTATAGGCAACAACGTACCCGGTTCCAACGCATTCAGCAATCGTTGCGCCTTGGCATCGAGCGAATCATGAAAATTATGATTCATTCGCAGTCGCTCACTTGCTTTTGCCTTGGCGGTCACTTCATCCAATAAACATTTATCTATTATCATAATTTAGATGCTAAATATTCTTCATGTAAATGATAATACTTCTTCTTGAAGCACACATATACTACGATCAATACAACTAATACCGCAGCAAAATAGCCCCATTGCCATCCCGCACACATTATTAGTCCGAACGAGATACTCAACTGTAATATCATATAAACCAACGAAACGACCACATGTGGTATTTTCAGTTCATTGGCCATCAATTGGTACACATGCTTGCGATGCGGTTGTCCAATGTTCTCGTGTAACAAGATACGATGTACAATGGTCAACACACTGTCTGCCCCATATACCCCCAAGAACAAGACATAAGCAAAATCCCCTGTCTGCAAGATTAGTTTACCCAAAGCAAACAACAAGATAAAGGCAATGCCTACACTGCCCACATCCCCCGCAAAACACTTTGCTTTCTTACGGAAATTAAAGAAACAGAATACCAACACACTCAGCAATGCCACCACTAAGAAATGCATATCTACAAACTGTAGAGTTTGGTTCAAGTACATCAATGGCAACAATACCGCCAAGCTATATCCACCGGTTATACCATTGATGCCATCCATGAAATTGTATGCATTGATAATACCCACGCACAGAATCAATGCAATTACGATAATCCACCAAGATTCCCAATTCAGAATACCGAAATCTTGAAACATCAACAACATGGAAGAAAAGTGAACCACCAAACGAATTTTGTTCGATACAGAACGGACGTCATCTACGAAACTGATTCCCGCGATGGCAGTCAGCCCCGCCAAGAACCAAGGATACGGAAAACCATACAGAACGCTATACACCCATGCACCCAACAAAAAGATGATACCTCCCCCACGCAATGTGATTTGTGTATGACTACTCCGTAAATTCGGCTTGTCAATGATGTTGCATTTATCTGCCACAAAAAAATAGCCAATCTCCAAAATAAAGAGTATGGCTATAATCAAAAGATATTGTACCATGATTCTTTTGAATATTCAACTATTTAATAAGAAATCTATTTTTCGTTTTATCCAAAACTTCATATTGTCATTGATATTTCATTCATATCCACGTTCCCAATGCTTCATTGCAACCTACTATATTGTATGTCACTTATTATAATATAGAAACATTTTCGAAAGGTTTCATTGCGTCTATCAATAATCATCATTCAATATTCTCTATAATATGCTGTTTTGAAAAAGCGTCCCTATTTATATTTCTCCTTTCTATATCAAATATCCATCCCCATTTATTAAAATATTGAATAGCGCTTTTTATACCAGCCTTTAGTAAGGTTTTATTTGTTCGATGTTCAGCTGCATGATTATGAATGATAGAAACAAAGGGATAATACACAGTTTTACTAACCTGATGAATACGACGAGTTAAATCATTATCCTCAAAATACATAAAAAAACGTTCATCAAATCCCCCAATTTTTTGAAGTACAGAAACTCTTAAAAACATAAAACAACCAGATAGTGTGGGACAATTACGTATTTTATTATAACCTGTTTCATGCATTTCATATTTCATATTCCTTTTATGCATTAATCTTTTCGGTAATAATTTGCGCCCGAAGATATCAATTGGAGTTGGTAACAATTTACACAAATATTGCAATTCCCCATTTGGATATTTAACTTCAGGTAAAATTTGCCCCACTTCTGGATTCTTATCCATAAAATTGGATAAAACAATTATCGTATCTGAATTAAAAAAAATGTCAGGATTAAGTACAATATGATATTTTGCATTCTCATTAATAGACTGTTTAATTGCGATATTATGCCCTGCCCCATAACCAACATTCCCTTGTCCATATACATATTCTATATTTAAATTTTTAAATTCATGTAATATATATTTAAGCTTATCTGTTGGAGAATTATCTATCAAATATAATTTAGATATTTGACTGTTAGAGACACAGCTTAAAATATTTATAAGATCTGTACGATTTGTTTTGTATAAAACAATAGACGCTGTAATCATTTAATTTTAAAAAGTTAATTATCAATTAATCATTGATGATATTTTAATACTAGTGTATAATTTTTGAATATATATTTTCAAAAAAATCATTTACATAGCGACAATATACATCATCCCACAACTTTTTAGCATTTTTCCCCTTATTTTCAAGTTCCATTTTATTCAATGACAAAATTAATTCATTTAGTTCATCAATATTCTCTTCTACAGAATACCCAATATCATTCTTATGAACTTTATTTTCCACTATAATACCTTTAGTCGTAATCAGAGGTTTTCCTAAAAACAATGCTTCATAATATTTATTAGGTGCAGCATAGATATGATTCATATTAGATTTACAATACATCATATATATAATATCTGCGTTATATGACATTTGTAAACCTTCTTTCATATCAAGCCTTCCAAAAAACTTTACATTCTCCATTTTCTCCAAATCACGACATTTATTTTCAATATCTTTAGAACCATAACCAGCAATGAGTAAATTGAAAGTACTATTCTTTGTCAAATCTAGGAGTTCTGTCAAAAAGCGATCATTGGAAAATCCTCCGAAATAGGCTATTGTAATTTTATCATTATTAAACGAATACTTATTCTCTTTCTCAAAGATATAATTATTGTCTATTTCTGGAATATTGGGTAAGACTAATGGTTCTTTATCAATCGAGAATTGAATTTGAGCTTTTCGTTCAGGTTCACATATTATGATGTAATTTGCTTGCTTACAAGCAAATTTTTCCATCACATTTAAAACCTTACATAATTTAGAATATTTTGAAAAATTAGCACTAAACCAATCACAAACATCAAATATAAGAATAACTTCTCTTTTAAAAAGCATTTTAAATAAAGCTGCCGGGAAGGCCACGTTTAAATCACAAGCATGTATTGTCGTTACATCTTTATGATTCATTAAATATTTAAATACGAACCACATCCACTTGGTATGGGCTATCATAGCCTTTATTCCACCGACATTAGTAGATGCTTTATATTTACAAAAATCATAATGCTCTACGAGTTTTGCTTCACCTTCTCTATCCCAACCAATAATTGTATAGTCTAATTCTAATCGTTTATAATAATTCACATACTTATTTACCCTAGAAGCAAATATATTATTTGAACGAAATAATAAAATTTTCATTTAAAACTATTATTTAAGGCTTTAACAATCCTAGAACAAGCCAAACCATCTCCATACGGATTAACAGCTTTACTCATTGTATCATAGTATTCTTGATTTGTCAAAAGTGCAGAGACTTCATTTATAATCTTATCATAATCTGTACCTACAAGTTTTACAGTACCCGCATCCAAGGCTTCTGGTCGTTCAGTTGTATCTCGCATAACCAATACAGGTTTCCCTAACCCTGGAGCTTCTTCTTGAATACCACCACTATCGGTCAATACAATAGTCGTTTTTTCCATTAAGTATACAAATGATAAATATTCTAACGGTTCAATAAAGAACATATTACCAAGATTGCTTAAATTATCACCAAATACTTCATGAATCGGTTTACGAACATTGGGATTCAAATGCATAGGATATACGAAATCCACATCAGGATATTTTTTTGTTAAATCTTTGATGGCTTTACACATATTTATAAAACCATCTCCGAAATTTTCTCGACGATGTCCTGTAATCAATACTAATTTCTTCCCATTAACCAATCGTGAAGTATCGTATCCACTATTCTGCAATAGTTTTGCCAATTCAACATTTAAAAATTTATCCTTTTTAATTTTATCTACCACCCAATATAAAGCATCTATAACAGTATTACCAGTTACTATAATATTATTTGCACTACATCCCTCATTCAAAAGATTCTTTTGACTAAGAGGTGTAGGAGAAAAGTGATAAGTTGCTATACGACCAGTTATTAAACGATTCATTTCTTCAGGCCATGGACTATAAATATTATGCGTACGAAGACCAGCTTCTACATGACCAACAGGTATTTGCTGATAAAAAGCAGCGAGTGCTGCAGCCGTACTAGTAGTTGTATCACCATGCACCAATACTACATCGGGACAAACTTCCTTCAATACATCACGCATTCCTGTCAATACACGGGCTGTAACATCATACAAATCTTGACCTTGCTTCATAATATTCAAATCATAATCAGGTTCTATTTCAAAAAGTTGAAGCACTTGATCCAACATTTCACGATGTTGACCTGTTACACATACAATAGTGTCAAATATCGTATGATGCTTTTGCAACTCCTTAACTAACGGAGCCATTTTGATAGCTTCAGGACGCGTCCCAAAGACAAGCATTATTTTTTTCATCTTTTATTATTTATTTAAATGTACCGCAAAAATCAAGGACTCTAACATCTTTACGATAATTTAATTCTGCAAATTCCTTGTGATTTACCAAAAAAACAACAATATCAGCTTTTTCATAAGCATCTTTATAAGCTGTCAGTTTGAAGACATTATGTTCAGGGACATTAGGTTCAACAACCATTATTTGAGCATTATTTGTACTTTGCATTACTTTAGTAGTAATAGCCTTTGCCGGAGATTCCCGCAAATCATCAATATTAGGTTTAAATGCCAATCCCATCATTGCAACCCATGGTTTGCGATGATTTTCCAACTCAAATTTCAACATTTCATTTTGAACCTTTTCAGCACACCAAAAAGATTTATAATTGTTGATTTCACGAGCTGCCCCAATGATTTTTGATTCCATTGGGAAATCGGCTGTTATAAAATACGGATCAACAGCTATACAATGCCCACCTACGCCACAACCTGGTTGAAGAATATTTACTCTCGGATGTTTATTTGCCAAATTAATAAGTTCCCAAACATTAATACCAGCTTTGTCACAAATTAAAGAGAGTTCATTAGCAAATGCTATTTGTACATCACGGCTTGAATTCTCTGTTAATTTACACATTTCCGCTGTCTTGCAATTGGTGCGATGAAGTTTTCCTTTAACAAACTGACTATAAAATTCAATCGCTTTTGTAGTAGATTCTTCATTCATACCACCAATAACGCGATCATTATTAACCAATTCAAATATTACATTACCTGGCAAGACTCTTTCTGGACAATATGCAATATAAATCTTATCTTTCAATTCTGGACGTTCTGAAAAAATCAAATTCTTCATTTTATCCGTAGTTCCTATTGGGGAAGTTGATTCTATAACATACAAATCACCTTCCTTCAATAACGGAAGAACAGCACGAGTAGCTGCCTCTACATACGAAATATCAGGTTCATGATTACCTTTAAATGGCGTTGGTACCACCATAAAATAAGCATCACTAATATCCGGAGTAATAGATGCTTTTAGCTGTCCTTTTTGTACGACCTCTTGCAACAACTCTTCCATGCCTGGTTCAATAATATGCAATTTACCTTGATTGGTCAATTCTACAACATTGGGGTTAATATCAACACCAGTTACTTGTACACCGTGCTTAGCGGCGATAATTGCAGTTGGGAGACCAATATATCCCAACCCCATAAAACATGCTTTCATTGCTTTGTATATTTAAAAAATCAAAAATCAGTATTATATAAATTTACATCCTATTTTCCATAAATTTTAAAATTGACTCAGCGCGTTGTTCAATTGTTAAACTTCTAGCTTTGACTATTGCACCATCAGCTAAAGCCTTTCGTTTATGAACATCATCACGTAAAGTTCTAATAGCATCAGCTATTTCTTCTATATTATTAGGATCTATCATTATACTATTAGATGTATCCAATACATCCCAATTAAAAGGCAAATTACTACTTACAATTGGCAAACCACAAGCCATAGCTTCTATTACAGCGTTACAACAGCCCTCATGTAAAGTTGGCAGAACAAATATATCAGCCGCACATAAATAAACGGGAATATCTTCATGTAGCAATGAGCCTTTAAATAAAATACCGTTACACTTTGGTTCTTGTTCACCTTTACCTATAAAAAAACTATTCACATTACCCACACGATTAATAGCTTCACTTACTCGTAAAGAACCTTTACGATCTATAAACCAACCTACATATGCTACAATAAATGCATCTTGCGGAAATCCCAAGAGTTTACGACATTTCATTCGATCACGTTTATAAAATAATTCTGCATTCACTCCATTTGGAAAAACATCACATTTATTATATGTAGTCAAGCCTAAAGCTATACTTTCATCGCGATTCTTACTTGAAACACAAATGACACCTTTTACATATTCCTTCAATCGTTTCAATCCAAACTTAGTTGAAAATAAAGCTTTTATTTCACTTTCACCTGTAGCTACAAACAAAGGAATATTATTTTTTTTTGCAAAAGGCATTACAGCATAGGCAGAATTCCAAAAATGAGAATACACTACATCTTGTTTCATTTTGTTTTTTTTAAAGAACAATTTAAGGCATAATCGTATTAAAATATTATTAATGTCATGATATTTAAATGGGAACGTTATATAATAAGGTTGATAAACTATTAGTTTTTTATCAGATATTATGTCTATCCATCTTTTAGGTCTCATTTTTTTTCGATGAAGAATCAAAGAAGTTATACTTTGTGGAGATATAACAGTTACAATATACCCCATCTTTATAAATTGCTCACAAAGATTTTTAACAAATGGATATACTTGATTATCTTTAAAAGGATAATTAGGAGTTACTACTAAAATTGAATTAATTCTTCCCATATATTAATGTCACTCATTATAAATGTTAAAACATTTTCAATGAGATAAATTTGCAATCAACTTAATTATCAAAATCATTGATTCTTTTGTTAAAATATTTATATATTATATATATATATATTAAAATCAAAAAACAATTCCAATGATATAATACCCACCCAAAATGAGATTCAAATATCACATTAAAAAAAAAGGCTAGTAAAAATAAGATAGCCAAATTTTTTGATCTATATAGTTTTAAGCAATATTTTTTAATTATCATACCAAAAACAAATGGAATTATGAGTATTCCTAATAAGCCAAAATCCATATAATAATTTAAAAGAGGGGTATATGCAAAATTAAAATCACGTCCAATCCATATCCAATTATTTTGCAAAGTTTTGTATATTATATTATTTGCTGGTGTATAATCAATCCCTAATTTCCCAAAAAATATTTCAAAAAATCCTTCGATAAAGCCTAATGTGGAACGACCTAATGTAGGGCCTCCTAATTTATTAAAATAATCGTTTTCAAAAGCATAATCTAAAGCACGAAATGGACCTACTAGATATGTTTCTATATGTATCAACATCGAATCAAAACCAAGTAAAACTGCATCTATAGAAAATTCTTTTATATTATACAATCGTTGAGCTGTCAAATATGAAACAGTAGTAAAAATTATAATAGCAAAAACTAAAACACTCAATAATAATTTTAAATTAGCTTTTCGACTTGATTTGTTTTGCAAAAAGGGACAACAAAAATATATAAAAATTATATATACCAAAATTTTTAAAAAAACTCCTCTAGATCCACCAATCAACGCACTTAATAATACTTCCGTAGTAAATAAGAATAATGGTAACACCTTTGTACGTCTATATAGTAATACATAAGCTACCAAGATTTCAATTATAAAAGTGAATGGTTTTACAACAAAATTATTGAATAATCCTAAAAGGCTATTACCTTCAAACAACAAATCTTGAACACCTTCGTTTCTAAGTTGCATCGCAGAAATTTGTAATAGGATTGCTTGTTGTTTTGAAAATATATAAAGTAAGAAAAGGATACAAATACTAACAATAATTAAAACATATTTATTATCTAACAAATAATCTAATTGCTTTTGTATTACATTATCAAACTTAATATACTTTGAACTATTTACATTTCTTTTATTTGATACAGAAAGCCCTATAACTAATGAACAAACATATATTAATAATAAAGTATATGTTTTAGCTGAAACTGGTAACAAACCATATGGATTTTGTAAAGAGATAAAAAATATAAAAGTCCACATAGCAATTATAAAGAGACTAAAACGTCTAGCTACAACATTATTGTTTTTAATAGCAATAGGTATTAAAAATCCTAAAAACGGAAGAAGAAAAATCATTCTATAAATTTAATAAACAAACTATTAGCTCCTACATTATTCAATTAAAGCTTATTCATTTCAATATTCTATGAGATGGTATATCAATCCATTCTCCAATTTTAAAATTCCACTTTTCATCTTCAAATTTTGAAAACCCTGAGCTATCAAAAAAAGTCAATTCTCCAAATAAAGGCTTATTATTTACAACATAAAAATCGCATCTAACATGAGGTATATCTTTGGATAATATTCTACATAGATTTTTCATTTCATCAAAACATGATGGACAAAAATGAGTAATATTAGAATTAGGCTTATCCCAAACCAAAGGAACTTTATTCCAGTCCATATCATAATAATCAAAACATAAATTACCAGTACTTCGGCCAGTTGAAATCATCATTAATTTAGGTTCACCTCCAAAACAATAAAACTTATAGTCTTGTAAATCTTCATTTTGATTATTTTCAGTCTCCTCTACAAATTCTTCAGCAATTATTCTTGGTTTGACATTTTTATAAGGCCACTCTCTTAAAGCCGTAAAAATATCTTGTTTCATTGCTTTTTTAAGTTTTAGTATTGCACTTTGCTTATCTAATAAAGACTTATCTTTACATACTATAACTCCTACACCACCACCACCATGAGTGGTTTTTAAAACGAATTTAGTTGGTAAAATATCCCAATCAATATATTCCGGTTTATCCCAAACTCCTAATGTTGAAATTATATAATTCTGTCCTATTTGTTTGGACACATAATTTTTCACTTCATATTTATCTACCAATTGACTATATAAAGGATTTCTATTATATAATTTAAGCCATTGTAATTTTTCAGAAAAAGATTTTGGATTATTCCAATCAAACCAATATCCCATTTTAAGTCGAAACAATAATGAAAGATATAATTTATCTGGGAATAAAATTGCTATTCTTATTAATAATAAAAACAATAAACGTTTCCTATCCTTAAACAATAAAATAACTGCTTTATATAATTTATTCATTGTATTATTTGTTATTCTACGTAAAATACCAATTCGTTGAGCATTTATATTTTGTACTTAATTTTGTTTATATATAATTCTCATTGGATTACCTACTACTATACAATTATCAGGAACATCTTTAACAACTACAGTACCTGCACCTATTATCACATTGTTACCAATTTTTATATCACCAATAATATTCACATTCGCACCAACAGAAACATTGTTACCGATTGTAGGTACTAAATCATTTTTACCATGCGTCTTGTTACCAATCGTTGTTAATTGACAGATTGTAAAATTATATCCTATACTTTTTGCATTAATTATTGTTCCATAAGGATGATTAAGTACATATGCATTTCCTTCAAATTTTTCCCTTACACCTATAAAAAATAAAGGATATGGTTTTAAAAACCAAGATATCAATCTAGATTTTCTCCCTATACGAAAATAAAACAGATTTCGATAGGGTGGGTAAAATACAAGCCAATATAAAAGTCCTCGATGGATTTTTTGTTTTGTTCTTATATTCATTTCTTTAATATCAGAATCTATTAATTGTCTAATATTATCAGATGATAAAACATAAAGAAATTTTGCAGGCCATACAAATATTGTAGATAAAAAAAACTGAATTATTCTAATTACTTTCATAATTATTTCATTCTTAATTTATATAATACTTTTACGATATGTGATTCACACTGTAAATGTGCCAAAATGAATAATCTACTTTTATTAGATAAAAAAGGAGGAAATAATTTTCTCCATACATAATTGATATAACGATTCCTAATTGGAGAAAAAATATTTTTTAAATCTTTAGTAGATTCCTTTAAATATGAATCCATCGCTAGATTTAGAAGTTTATTATCATATATAATATTATTCAATTTTTCTATTTCTATAGTCAAATTATCTTCATTTAGGATTTTGATATTAGCTTCAATACCATATTGACAATAAGGGTATATTTTAAAAGAAAGAATTGAATTAAAATCTACCATAATAAAATATCCTTCAGTCCATTTTTTATCTTGAGCGCCTTCCCAATCAAAACAAAAATTACCTAAACCATAAAAAATTAACTTACTATTATATATTTCATAGCCAGAATAACAATGTTGATGATGATTCACAACAACATCAGCACCCGCATCAATAAAAAAACGATATATTTCTTGCATTCTAGGCGATGGCAACTGATAATGTTCATGTCCACCATGTACTATTATCAACACATAATCGGCATTCTTTCTAGCTTCTTGAATACTATAATATTGACGAATGGGATTTAATGGATTTGCCCCAGATGTTGTAGAAGTTGCTATAGAAAATTCATGTTCACAACAATTAATAACAGCTAATATTTTCTCGTTTTTTTTTACATAAAGTATTTTCTCTGCATCTTGAAGATTATTTCCAACTCCGACAACATCTAATCCACTATTTTTACAACACTCTACAGATTTTGATAGGCCGTTAGAACCATAATCAAGTATATGATTATTAGCCATAGTGACAGCTGTAAAACCTGCATATTTTATAGCATCTACTGCATTTGAAGAACATCCTAAACTAGGACCACATTTTTCTATTGGTTCAAAACCATCTTCTATAACAGGACTTTCAAAATTTACTAATGAATAATCAGCAGACTTTATTATTTTAACTAATTTATCTGGAAAGATTTCCCCAAATCTTTTATTTTCAATTTGTTTTGCCAATCTTGCTCTAGGAGCGAAATCTCCAGCAATTATAACTTTCATTTAAATATTTTTATTAGATGTAATAAAATTGTTTTTAATAGATTCCAATCATTCTTTAATATCTTTCTTACAATAATCCAATGATATCTTCTTTCTGTATAGGAATCATAGGCAATCCACATTCTTTTTATTTTTGAATTATGATCAATTTGTTTTTTTATATCACATGACATTCTTTGTGACCATGAACCTATTGATGAAATTCGATAACATGACATTATTTCATTTATATAACCAACACTACCCTTTGTTGATAAAAGTAACATTAAAGGCAAATCACCCACAGGACACATTTTAACCCATTCCGGATAACTCTTATGAATACCCGCCTTATATACCATTGAATTCGTTGCCATAAATCCACCTCCACCCATGATAATATCTTCCATAGGGCATTCTATCATATCTGTAGAATAACGTCTTATAGCATCTGATTTTCCATTTGAATATTCATTATTATGAGCATGAAAACAAAGTGAATGATTAGGATGTCCTTCCATAAAATCTACCTGTTTCTGTAATTTTAATGGATCTATCCAATAATCATCCCCTTCACATAATGCTATATATTTACCTTTCACACGAGGATATTGAAAAGTTTTCATTATCCCAGTTTTTTTGGAATATTGATTCTCTGTCTGATATATAGGTTTAATTATATCTGGATACTGCGCTTCATATTCTCTGATTATATCAACAGTTTTATCCGTCGAAGCATCATCGTGAATAAGTACCTCAAATTTAAAAGATGCTTTTTGCATCACAAATCCTTCTAAACATTGACGTATGTATAGTTCGTGATTATAAGTATTACAAATTACGCTAACAACAATATTAGATTGTTCCATCATTTATATCATATCAATTTGATATTACCATTTATTTGTATATTTCATTATTAGAAAACTTCATACAATTATTCCATTGCTCAATAATTTCATTATATAAAGTTTTTCTATTTTGATCTGGAGTAAATACTTCTTTGATTCGTACCACCTTATCTACAGCGTCTGAAACATTGGTAAACAAACCAGCTCCAATACCAGCACACATAGCTGCACCAAGACATCCTAGTTCCTTTGCTTCTAAAAGTTCAATCGGTTTACCCATAATATCTGCAAACATTTGACACCAATATGGACTACGAGAAACTCCACCACACAAACGTAAATTACGAACTTTATTTCCATATAGTTCTTCATTCATTTTTAAAATATCCTTCATTTCAAAACAAATACCTTCCAATATAGCTTGAGCTATGTCCGCCTTAGTCGTTCCTAAGTTAATACCAAAAAACGTTCCACGTGCCTTTTCGTTTTTGATACGTGTATGAGAACCTTGAAAACAAGTTAACGCAACAACACCATTGGCGCCAGGTTTACTGTTTTCAGCTATGGAAGTAATGATATTATATGGATCAATCTTCATCAATTTTGCAGTCGCAGCTTCCATGGAACATAATTCATCTCTAAACCATCTAAAAGATGATGCTCCAGTATTTGTCATGATGTAATACTGATAATTGCCGAATCCTGGATTTGAACGTACAGTAATTCTTTTATTAGGGTCAAGCTCGCCTTTATCGGAAATTAAAATTGATACACCTGCTGTACCCATTGTCAAAACTTGAGTACCAGCCTCCATGGCTCCTGCCCCTAAAGAACAACAATTTGTGTCTAATCCACCCAAACAAACCTTACAACCAATAGGCAAACCCGTTAATGCAGAAAATGGTTCTTTTACATATCCAACAACTGTACCTGGTGTATGTATGGGTATTGGTAGTTGCTCCTTAGTAACATTGAACAACCCCATCATATACTCATTCCATTCATTTGTGCGATAGTCTGCCATTGATAAAAAATTAACACATCCTTCGTCAATATAAAAGCCATCAGCTCCATATTGTCTTAAAAAATAATCTTGATGCGAACAAATGTGACGAACCCTTGACCAATTTTCCGGTTCATATTTTTGCAACCAATTCAATACAGCAATATTATAGGTACCGAACATCATCCCTCCTGTGTTCCAATAACGTTCTGTATCTACATTTTTAAGAATATCGGGAAGCATGTCCACATATCTCAAATCCTGCCATCCTATAGTGCGATTTCTCACAGGCTTCTCATTTTCATCAAGAAGAACCATAGTAATTCCTTGATTTGAATGACTGATAGCTACAATATCTTCCGATTTTACTCCCATTCGACCTGCAGAAATAACACATTCTTTTATTGAGTCAAAGACTGCTAATTTAATTTCTTCTATATCTTGCTCTACCCATCCAGGGTGTGGATAATAACTGGGATACTCTCTTGAAGCGGAAGAAACAATATTTCCATTCTGATCAAATATACACGATTTACATCCAGTCGTACCTTCGTCTACTCCTATTAAATATTTCATAATTATAATCTATTTTCAAGTTTTAAAACTGCTTCAAATATTTCCAGATCGTCTTTATATGTTGCATGTAACATATTTTTTGTTGAATCTAAAGAAAAATAAATTTTCTTTCCTAAAGCCAACCATAAAGTAGGTACATACGAATAAGAATATGTTTCTATTCCCTCATCGTAGGCCTTTTTATATGACGCATAAAATTCGCCAAAACTTGAAGTCCATGGCATATTGATTGTTTTGTTCTTTTCCTTAAAATTTATCATCGATGAAGATATATTATCTTCCGTATATGCTAAATTGTACTTACTTTGCATACATGCAAAAGCACTTCCATACTGTCTACATACTTTTATAGAATCTTCTATGATTTCTTCCGTGACAAAAGGACTACTACTCATAACAAACATCAGAAGATCATCATCATCAATCTTTCCCTTCAAATTAAATATACCATTTCGAGTTGATTCTTGGCAAGAACACCCTCCTTCACAAATCCACTTCAATTTGGTTATATTAAATTTCTTAGCTAACTCCCAAACATGTTCAATCCAATCTACATGACTAACTATCTCAATTGCATCAATATTAGGAGATTTTTGAAATATTTCCAGACAATGAACAATAAGAGGTTTCGAGCCAATCTCCAAATATTGTTTGGGACGACCAGCCCCCATTCTTTCACCAGTACCACCGGCAAGCATAACAGCAATATTCATAGGATTTTATAATAGAATAATTTTTAGATAAAATCTTTATACGATTTATTTACATTAAAAATGACTTCACCATGAAGACTATCCGCTATAACAAACGTTCTCCAATCACCGTATTGTTTAGTCAGGATATTATCATATTTATATGGAATAGGAATACGCATAAATTCAAAAGGTACATATTCTATTTCATCAAAATCTACACAATTCCATGTACATGATGTAACAATCTTATTTGATTGGATTGTAACAGCCAATATGCATTCCTCTCTTGAAAGAGTATTTGCATATTTTGAAGCTAATTCTTCATATTGCCTATTTAACCTTCGTGCTTCATTTGCTATTTGCTCCAAAGATTTATTTTCAGGTAAACAACCTTCATTCCTATTTATATAAGCACTATATTTATAAACATCCCCCCATGCTTTATATAAATCATTGAAATAAACCTTTCTTTCATCTATATCATCTGGAAGTTTATCCAAAGGGAAAATATCTACAAATATACCCTGGTTAAATTGATACTTATTATCTTTTTGACTAGTTAATATTCCAGTAGTATTACTATTCCTGACTTTTGCATGTCTCAAAAGATATCCTGGATCAGTTTCTTCTGTTTGAAGAAAAAAAGGAGACCTAAATTCCCCAGGTGCTATTTTACAAAACTTATCATAATCAAAACGAGGCATAGCTATATCTAAATCATCATCCCAAGGAATATAACCTTTATGTCGAGCAGCTCCTAATAATGTACCACCTATGGCAAAATATTTTATCTTATACTTTTCACAAATCCTTATAATTTCACTCAATATTTCAAGTTGCACAGCCCATACATGTTTCATTTCAGAAGAAATTTTAAAACCATTTCGTATTTCTTCTGAATAAAAGCATTTTGGAATATTAAAAATCAAATCATTCATTATTATATTTTCCTTTTTCTATATTATCATAACATTCTTACGCTCAGCAAATTGTTGCATAACTTCAGCCATTGCTATGCTCTCTTTGCAATATAAATGGACTGAATTCAAGCGTTTATTAAAGATACAAGAGATAAATTCTTGTATTTCATAGCGCAAACCATCGCCATCCCATTTATAGAAAAACTTTTTATTTTCATTCTGATCTTCATATCGTAATTCAAAATAATCAGTCTTCCACCATGGAGCTGGCACATAAGCATATCCTTTCGTACCTGATATAACTAAATTACCTTCCGTCTTCACTCCGACGCCTACTTTAAAAGAACATATAGCTTGTGGAAAGCACATAACTCCTTTCGTATAGATATCCACTCCTTTTTCCATCCGACTATATATGTTTAAATGTTTATAGTGTATACCTAATAATTTAAAAATAGGTAACAATGGATATGATGCGGATTCATACATAGCTCCACCAGCTTGTTCAACATCAAATTCACGCGATTTTTTATCAGGTAACAAACGTGACAAAGATGCCTCAATATCAACAATCTCCCCTATAACCCCACTTTTTATCATCACCATCAGATGTTTAAATGCAGGACAATGAGCAGTTTTGTTTGCTTCCATCAATATCAGACCTTTCCTTTCAGCCAACTCATACAATTCACGTGCTTGACATCCATTTAACACCATTGGTATTTCACAAAGTACATGTTTGTTTGCTAAAAGTGATTGTTTGATATATCCATAATGAGATAAATGAGGAGTAGCAATATACACCGCATCAACTTTTTGTATAAGTTCTTCGCATGACTGACAAATTTCCGGTATTTTAAATTTATTACCAACAGAAGTAGCCTTATTCAAATCAATATCATATACCGCTCTGATAAAAACCCCACTTACAAAATTTGCTTCTGGAATAAACCGTATAGCAATACGTCCACAACCTATAACACCAACCCTTACAACACTTTGATATTCATTACGTAACATTGTTGATGAAATACCTTCAGTGCGAGGTAAATAAACAATTTTACAGAATTCTGATAAATAATCAAATTTCCCTTCCCAATCTGAACCTATAGCAAAGACATCTACATTATACTTTTGTATATCATCTATCTTTTGGCCTATATAATCTTCTATTATTATTTGGTCTGCTAAACCTGTAGCTCTCACAGCTTCTACTCGCTCAAGAACATTGTTACGTACATTTAACTTTCCACGTTCACGATCAAAGTTATCATTGGTTACACCAACAATTAAATAGTCGCCAAGATCTTTAGCTCTACGTAACAGGTTTATATGCCCTTGATGTAATAAATCAAAGGTACCATATGTTATAACTTTAGTCATAGCAGTAACATATTTTACACTAAAGTTTTTTTCATGATATAAGAGTTATCTTTTTGTTGCATTACTACAAAATCTAGGCCACAATATATTGTCTGAGCCTTTTTATTAAGTTTTGAAACTTCTAACAAAATCTTAGTAAATTGTTTTTCTAGACTCTGATCTACAACATAATTAAATAACGTCTTAAATATTCCCTTTCCTTGATATTCAGAAGAGACACATACATGTGAAATATACGCTTCGGGGGGACGATTCATATAACAACAAATCATACCAACGATTCTATCATCATCATAACAGACAAAGAAATCAGCATAAGTATATAATTTAAGAGTATACTCTTCAATATTCACCTTTTGACTTAAAGGTAAATCAAATTCGTTATCAGTAAGATAAAAAAAATCTCTTATAGATTCTAAAGAAGGGGTTTCGTTTTTATATATGAGCATATTAGTTATTCAACCACTACATTTACAAACTTTTCTATATTCTTAATAACCTCAAACATCTGTTCCATACTATCGTATTTCAAGATAAATTCCCCTATACAATCTTGTGCATCGCGAAATTTATGGACAGCATCGCCTAGCTTAATATCAGTAACCCAATCAACCAAATGTTTGGTCTTGAATTCTTCATCGAATTCTATACGTACGAACTTACCGGTAGCATTGGCATGTACCATATAGTTCGACCAAAAACCCGTAGGTTCTACTTGCTTAAGGTCGGAACAATCTTCACCCATGGCTGCCTTGATCACATAGGTTACCATATTAACCCCTGTCGCATATTCCGTAACTTGTGGTATCAAACTGCCTCCCGAACGGGCACCCAATTCAAGCAAATATACTTTGTCATCTTGACCCACAATAGCTTCTACATTATAAGCATTGCTTTTCATATTCAGCAATGCCATCAACCGCTGCAACTGCTGTTCAAGGTCTTCGATGTATTTATGGTCCATTTGGAAAGGCCAGCATTCACCAAGTGGTGCAAAATCTTTGTCGCAAGTAGGGTCGTAGAATTCATTTCCTAAACAATGGAATACCAATTTACCATCAACCGAAAAGGCATCGCCAGAAATTTGATGTCCTTTCTTAACAATGAATTCTTCTATCAAGAAACGTTTGCCACGGGAATAATGAAGGGCATCGTCGACAAAATGTTTCAATTGCGACTTGTCTGTCATTTTGTTGATTCCCTTACTGCCCGATGAATCGACCGGCTTAACCATCACAGGCATTTGGAATTCATCAATATGTATCAAAGCTTCTTCGTAGGTAGTAAAGCCCATAGCCTTGGGACAATTAAAACCATGTTCTTGTAAAAAGTCACGGAACAAATCTTTGTTAGAAAGAATTTCTACGGACTTATAGGGAGAGGTAGGCAAGCCCAACTGCTCACAAACATAAGCAGCTGTAGGCGCAGCAGGATCCGAAGCATAGGCTACGACACCATCTACTTGAAGTTTCTTTGCAAGTTCTAATACCGCTTCCTTATCGGTAGTACTTACATTATAGTATTCATGCGCATATTGATGACCCGGATTATCGGGTAAATAATCACAAGTAATCACATGATAACCCAATCTAACAGCTTCTTTGATGGCATATACCTGATACAAGGAGCCACCCAACATCAATATTTTCTTCATTTCTTCAATTGATTTACAAATGATGCAATACGCTTGATGCCTTCACGGATTTTTTCTTCGTCCAATGTAAACGCTATACGTACATAATTATCACAACTCACTCCATATGTAATACCGGGTACCAAAGCTACCTGTACACTCTTAAGTAATTCGATGGCAAACTCTTCAGACTTCATTCCAGTAGCAGAGATATCAACCATCAGATAGAATGTCGCATCGGGAGGGGTACATTTCAAAAGAGGAATGGTTTGAATGCCTTCTACCAATACATTCCTTCTTTTCGTAAATATATCCACCATGTTACGAGAATAGTTTTCTTCTCCACTCAATGCTTGAATCGCTGCATATTGTGAAGGTAGAGGTGCACAAGCTACGACATTTTCTTGCAATTTGGTCATAGTAGCAACTACTTCTTCGGGAGCGATAACATAACCTATACGCCAACCTGTCATACAGAATTCTTTGGAAAGACTGTTGATAAGAATGGTTCTCTCACGCATTCCTTCTATAGAAACAATGCTCTTGAACAGAGTCTGGTCATATATTAGACATTTATAAACTTCATCAGCTATCACTACCAAATCGTGTTCCTTGGCGATTTGTGCCAATTGTTCTATCTTTTCCCAAGGAATAATTTTACCGGAAGGATTGGAAGGAGTATTGATAATGATAGCACGTGTCTTTGGCGTAATGGATTTTTCAACATCTTCTACATTGAAACTCAAAGCATCGGCATTCGGATTATCCACCACTACAGGAACAGCATGGCACATCTTGACCATCTGAACATAGTTTACATAGTAAGGAGCCGGTATTATCACTTCGTCTTCCGGATCTAACAGACTTAACAAAGCCAAATACAATCCTTCCATAGCTCCTACGGTTACAATAATTTCCTTTAATGGATCAAATTCAAAGCCTTCTTTTCGTTTGTAATATTGAGTGATGACCTGTCGCAATTCCAACAAACCAGCATTTTGTGAATAACGGGTCTTTCCTTGTTGGATGGCTCTACAACCTGCATCTTTAATATCTTGATGAGGTTGCACATCAGGATCCCCCAATGTAAAATCAATTACATTGTCATATTGCTTGGCCAAATTGAATAATTTTCTAGTCAAGGACGGTTGAACCTGTTGGGATACTTCTGAAACTTTTATCATCTTTATTTAATTATTGTATTCAAAATTCGTTCAATATCTTCACTTGTCAATTCATGATGCATAGGCAAACAAATCACACTATCTGCCATTTTATGCGCATTGGGTAAATTTTCAGGATTGGACGATGGTAACCCACGATAAGTAGAGAATTCACTAATTAACGGATAGAAATAACGGCGACCTAATACGTTTTGCTCTTTCATCTTAAAGTAAAGTTCATCACGAGTCATACCGTATTTTTCAGCATCTACAAAAAGTGGGAAATAGCTATAGTTGTGTTTAACCCCTGGCATATCGTCCATAAAAGCAATCCCTTCAATGGGGCGTAACGCTTCCCTATACTTTACGGCTACTTGATGACGAGCTTCGATAGCTGCATCTACTTGCTTCAAATTTAACAAACCGTAGGCTGCACGCATTTCATCCATCTTACTATTGATACCAGGTGCTATCACTTCAACCTCATTGGCAAAGCCAAAATTCTTCAAGTAGTCAATACGTTGTTTGGTCTTTTCATCATGCATAACCAAAGCTCCACCCTCGATAGTATTGTATACTTTCGTAGCATGAAAGCTGAGAGTAGACATATCGCCTGCTTTCAGAATACTTTCACCATCTACTTCTACACCAAATGCGTGAGCTGCATCATAGATTACTTTCAACCCATATTTATCAGCTATTTTCTGAATTCGCTTTGTATCACAGGGTTTACCATACACATGAACAGGCATAATAGCAGTAGTCTTTGGCGTTATGGCTGCTTCAATTTTATCTGGATCAATATTACCGGTATCTGGATCAATATCAACAAACACAGGTTTGATACCATTCCACCACAGAGAATGAGTGGTAGCGACAAAACTGTAAGGAGTGGTAATAACTTCACCTGTAATTCGAAGTGCTTGAAGAGCTGTAATCAAAGGAAGTGTACCGTTGGTAAACAGACTGATATAGGGTACTTTAAGATAACTCGCTAATTCCTTTTCCAATTGTTGATGAAAAGTACCATTATTTGTTATCCATTTGCTATTCCAAATTTTTTGAAGCATTTCATTAAATTCAGAAAGGTCAGGCAATAAAGGCGAAGTTACAGTTATAAGTTTATTCTCTTTCATAAGAGTATTAATAATGATTATTTATTATTTTGCTTTATCTTTTGTAATACGGATAAAGTAATTTTTTTAAGTTCTTTATATTCAGATGTATTTATCCATTCACATAAAGTAATAGTAATGCATATACCAATTATCACTTGAATCGATAACATGAAAAAAGGAGATAATGGTAATAAGGAAACAAGATACACAATTATTGCCATACAACTTGCGATACCAAACGAAGGAAAAATATCTTTCACTTGTGACCACATGGAATAATTCAAGAATTTACCCGAATAATAACTGTTTAAGTAATATGCAAATATACCAGCAAAAACACTTCCCCACAACATCCAATAAATATTAATAAAAATACCCATCAATAAAGGAATAATTGCTACAATTTTTTTGATTATTTCCAATTTAAGAAATAAATCAGAACGTCCTTGAATTTGAAGCATATTGAGATTAAGCGCATGGAGTGGATAAAGCATCATATTAAGACAAATTATTTGCAAAAATGGTACACAAGGTAACCATTGTTCACCCACTAAAACTAATATCATTGATTGAGATACTGCTGCTAATCCAAACATCAACACAAAGGTTATCAACATAGTAGTTTTAATTACTCTTTTGTATGCTGATTTAAGACGAATTTTGTCATCTTGAATAGAACTAAGTACAGGAAAACTGACGCGTTGCACTACACTATTTAAATTAGTTGAAAAAATAGAAGCAAATTGATGAGCACGAGTATATTGACCTAATGTTGCTGCACTATAATATTTACCAATTATCACCTGATAAATTTCACGCCATATTGTATCGATAAGACCTGAAACAAGAAGTTTCCATCCAAATCCAAACAATTCTTTAAAACTTTTAATACTAAATTGCAATCGAGGATACCACTTTGCATATATCCAAAGAAAAGAAGAATTCAAAAATTGCCGTGAAATTTGTTGTCCAACCAAAGCCCATACACCCAAGCCTTCAAATGCCATTGTAATACCTATTCCACCACTGACAATAGAAGAAACCAATGAAACTTTAGTTTGCGTCTTAAAATCGATTTTCTTAACAAGGATGGTGCGTTGAATAATGGCAAATGCATTTATTATAACAATACTTGCCATTACTTTACTTAATGGCTCTAGCTGAGGTTGTTTAAAAAAAACAGCCATCGTAGGTGCAAACAAATACATGATAATAAAAAGCAATACACTCAAAACAAGATTAGTTATAAAAGCTGTATTGTAATCAATATCACAAGCGTTATTTTTTCTTATAAGAGCATTAGAAAAGCCACTATCTACAATACTATTAAATATAGCTATAAATATAGTAATAATACCAATAAGGCCATATTCTTCTGGAGTAAGTAAACGAGCTAATACAAGACCTACTAAAAATGTAATGCCTTGACAAAACAGATTATCAACAAAACTCCATCCAGCTCCCTTTATTGTTTGCTGCTTTAATGATTGTGACATTAAAATTTATTTATTACAATACATAGTGTCATAATACTTCTCATATTCTCCTGAAGTGACATTATCCATCCACTCCTGATTATCAAGATACCAACGCACGGTTCTTTCAATACCTTCCTCAAACTGCAAAGATGGTTCCCATCCCAACTCTTTCTGCAATTTAGTTGAATCGATGGCATAACGGGCATCGTGCCCCAAGCGATCGGTTACATAGGTAATCAAATCCATATCTTCACCTTCTTTTCTACCTAACAAGCGGTCTACCGTATTAATTACCACTTTGATAATATCGATGTTCTTCCATTCATTGAAACCGCCAATATTATAGGTCTCTGCTATCTTTCCATTATGAAAAATAACATCGATGGCGCGTGCATGGTCTTCTACAAACAACCAGTCGCGTACATTCTCTCCTTTGCCATATACCGGCAACGGTTTGCGATGACGGATGTTGTTTATAAACAATGGTATCAGTTTTTCTGGAAACTGATATGGACCGTAATTGTTACTACAATTGGTAACAATAGTAGGCATTCCGTAAGTATCGTGATAAGCTCTCACAAAATGGTCACTGCTGGCCTTTGCAGCAGAATAAGGTGAATGAGGATTGTACTTAGTAGTTTCGTAAAAGAAATCGTCACCGTATGCCAAATGATGCTTGGAAGAAGAAGCCGTGGTTTTGAACGGTGGTTCAATTCCTTCGGGATGATTCATGGTTAATGCTCCATACACTTCATCGGTAGAGATGTGATAAAATCGTTTGCCTTCGTATTTTTCCGGTAATGATTCCCAATAGATTTTGGCTGCTTGAAGCAAAGCCAATGTACCCATTACATTGGTTTTGGCAAAAGTGAATGGGTCCTTGATACTTCTATCGACATGGCTTTCGGCTGCCAAATGAATGATACCGTCTATTTGTTCGTCTTGCATCAGCTGATAAAATGCATCGAAGTCACAAATATCTATCTTGACAAACTTGTAATTGGGTTTGTCCTCTATATCTTTTAAGTTGGCAAGATTACCGGCATAAGTCAATTTATCTAAATTGATGATTTTGTAATCAGGATATTTATTCACAAATAATCTGACAACGTGACTACCGATAAAACCGGCTCCACCTGTTATGACGATATTTCTTTTACTATTCATATAATAATTAAATTTTCAATTTACATACCGTAGGTATTTCATATTCTCTAAATGCTTCGGCTTGCTTCAATTCAAGCAAAGTAGCTTGCAAGCGCTGGCGGTTTTCCATGGATAGTTTACCATGCTCCCCGCAATCTTGCAACCAGCTAAAGATATCGGTGCAGTCCACATCGGGGAAGTAACGGCTATCTACATAAAGGTAATGGCGATGCTCCACATAGCAGCGACTCAAGGTGGTGAGCAACCGGATATAGAGGGTAACGGCGGCATCGATTCTATCTTCGGCCAAGGCACGGAAGATTTGCAGCTTGACGGGCTGCAGGAGCTTGGAAATCAAGCGGCCGTTATCGTCGATATTTAGTGGGAAGAAAATTCTTTCTAATGTACCGTTCATTTATTTACCGAACTTTATTTCTCTAATATATACTTTACAAGTACTGAAAAATTGGTTCCTATATTTTCCTTTAGGTCTTTTACTGATAAACAAAATGGTTCAGAGTTCTTAATAGCTGTTTCTACAAGAGGCTTAAACACCGATTTATTTAAAGTTCCATGGGTATATCCTTTGGGGGATAATGCTTTTATTTGAGTTTCTATTTTCTCAATTTGTTTTTTACAGCCATTAACATTCTCCAAATCCAATGATTCGATCTCTTCTGTAAAATGTAACAACAACCATAATTGGAAAGAAGGATTAGATACTATCCAAACGATTCCTTTATTTTCACAATTTTCAAGCATCTTATCATATTGAATCACTTTGAAGCTTTGACTATCTCGGTCTGAAATCAGAAAAGCCTTATCCAAATATGGTGAATAGTCAGAACCATCACTCTCCAAAAATTCAATCAATGCTTTATATCGATGATTGGGATGAGATAGGGTGATTTGCTGTTGGCTGTTAAGGTAGTATTTGAAAACATCTATAATATTTTCTTTCCCTTGAGATAGCATTTCCAGATATTGGCTTTCTTCCTGTCCTTCACCTAAATAAACTACAAACGCTAAACTTTTTGGAATCTCCGTGCCTTCAGCATGCGAAGATGTACCCGGTAACGTATTTATTGTTGAACTCAATAGACGCATCACTTCAGAATTTAGGTGTAGCTTCAAACCTACCCAGCAAATAGTTACGCTCAAGATTAGTAGATGACAACTTGGAGAGATCGTATTTGCTTAAAGGATAAATAGTAGAAACTTCGTCCTTTTTATTCACAAACCAAACTTCGGAATTGGAAAATAGATTTTCGGACAGTAGCATGACATCGTGTGTAGTACATATCAACTGACTGTTCTTGCCTTCGGCTGCTTTGAAGAACTGCTCTATCAAATAGCGTGTAAGAAGGGTGTGCATGCTTCGATCTATTTCATCAATCAATACAACCCTACTCTCATTGGCTAACATAGCATACAGAGGAATGAAATCAAACAAACGCATAGTACCATCCGACTCGTCTGTTTTAGACAAAGATGTTTTCAAAGCATTTCTTTCATGTACAAATCTAACTTCAAATGCTTCCAATTCTTTATTTTCATTCAGTCTTACTAAATAATCCGTATTTCTTCCACGCAACTGAGCCACTGCATCATGACCGTCATGCTGCAAAAGTTCTTTTTTCATATCTGCCTGCATATCACTTGACACACGTAACATTTCAAAACTTACTTTCTGTAAGGCAATTTCTTTAATATCAATGCCAAAAGTCTTGAAATAAGCTTTATAAACAGAATTAGCATCTTCTGTTCCATTTCTTACCGCACCAAGCAAATTATAACGAGTGGAAGGAAATAGTATCACCAAATCCGAAAACCATTTATAAACCGTCTTTACATAAGTCCCGATAGTACTCGACAAACTCTTTACCTTTGCCAATACAGTAAGGGCCAAGGTTTCTTGTGTTTTCTCAATCTCTTTCTTGAACACATCAAAAACGGCCTTATCTACATCAATAATCAGATCATCATTAAAAGTTACTATATCGGTTTCAGCTATAGTATTGTCTTGCTCACGAGAATAAATATAGTTGAACGCCTTATCATCAGCATTCCACACAGATAAACTTTCTTCTACAACTGAAGATTTCTTCATATCCAATGCAAAAGCATATTGAAAAAGATTACCCTCTATTTTTATTTCAAAAACAAATAACGTAGGTTTATTAATAGAATCTTTATCCAACTTATAACATTGATTGGCTAAAGATAATATATTACACTCACCCAAAATAATAGAGCGAGCAAAATCAATAGCTTGTATAAATTTTGTCTTACCCGAAGCATTTGGACCATATAGAACTGCAGTCTTTAATACAGGTATTTGTGTACTTGCATCAGCTACATGACTTTGTGGTTCCTGCCCCTTGGGATAGAATGAAATCTCATTTCTATCTCGAAACGACCTAAAATTTTGTACAATAAATCTATATAACATTTTAAATATTTTATTATCTTATTGAATAGTTGCTTTTTCTGTTTTCTCTTCTATTTTGGCTGCTTAATGTTGTCTTCACAATTCCAGACTTCCCCCCATAACAGTTTACAGAGTTTTTCAAAATCCTGCCAATTTTTAGGCTTCATTATGTGGGTAGCTGCTTTCATTATTGTTATCACCAACTACATGAGTTAATAATAATCGAACAAATACTCGATAATCACCCATTATCGAGTAAACATTCAATTTTAGCGTACTCCTTTAAACCCCGGTAACTGTCTTTTTTATGATAAATTCAATCTATAATCAAACTACACAAACAATCGAACCAATTTGAAAAACGAGGACATCTGGCATAAATTGTATCGAAACCTATTTTTTTAAGCATTTCAATGCTATCGGCTGTCTTGTTATAATTAAATAAAGCCATCAAACGTTTGGACGGCGCTGTATCCTGCCCACCATTAATGTCTTCAGGATTAGTATATTGTTCCGTAATCTTATTTAATGCCTCCAAAATCTTTGCATCATCAATTAAATAATTGAACCCATTCATATTGGAAAAAAGCAACGCCTCAAATTCATATTTCTGAATGTATGGTACAAAACATGGCAAATGAGGAATTCTTTCCTTTAAATCATGTTTCATCGCTAACTCTACCAAATGAATCTGATTCCCATTTATGGTATATCCCGGAAAATCATTAGGCAAACGGAAAAAATCCAGAAAAGTAGTCAAGACACTACAACCCTGAGAGGTAAAACGTTCTATATCATTATATAGATATTCATAGTTTATATTACCGCCTTTTTTCTGCAATTTCCTATTGGAGATAATTTTACAAGTTTCTATAGACCAACCGGATATTCCCTTGGCTTCACTCCGAGCATATAGTTGGGGTATCAACATTCGCTTAATAAAAGCGAGTTCACTATCACCCTCCACTAATATTACCATTCTTTTTACAGCCATGCAAACTCATTTAAAAGGGTTGGCCACCTATCAAGTTCTTCTCCCAAATTTCGCCAATACTATATTGTTCCAACCAAACGGACAAATCATCACTACTCAAACGGTGAAAGTACGAAGCATGTTCTTTCATATCCACTACCAATATATCTTCGGCATTAAAATTATCCACCAAATTAACGGATTGCGTGGAAATAATAATCTGTGACTTATGAGACACTTTCTTGATTAAAGCCGCCAATTTATTAATAGCCATAGGATGAAGCCCCAATTCCGGTTCATCAATAATAATGGTAGGGGGAGGATCCGGTTGTAACAACAATGTAGCCAGACATATAAACCGTAAAGTTCCGTCGGACAACTGATAAGCATTGAAATATACATCCTCTACGTCTTTTTGTTTCCACTCCAATGCTATGACATCCGGATTCAAACGATTGGGCTCCAATGCAAATGAAGAGAAAAATGGAGATACCGACTGAATAACACTTTCAATACGTGTAAAGCATTTGGGATGTTTTTTCTGTAGATAATACAAGAAAGAGGCAATATTTGAACCATCCTTCTTTAAAGAACGGTTATCGTCAATCTTTGACTTAGACTTCATAGGAGAAGTATCACCGGCATCATGAAAATGATATACTTTAAATTGACTCATCAAATCACTTACATACCATGCCTGACCTTTCCGATCGTCCTTAATTGTTGCTTCCTTTACATCTAAATCGCAAACCTGCCATTTCCATTCGTCAGCAAACAAAAATGCAGTAGAAGTTTGCTTGATAATCAAACTATCCTGCGCTTCCTGTAATTCAACAAAATACCTGTTTTGATATTCTCCACGCAAAAAAGAGAAGTCGACAGACATCGTTTTTGTCAGTTTCTTCCCCATATGAAGTAAAACATCTGCACCTCCTTTTTTCAATACATAAGACTGCAATTCCTTTTCATATAAACTGCGCATCAAACTGAATGTAGAAATAAAATTGGATTTACCGATTCCATTTCCACCAATCAATATATTGATAGGAGTCAGGTCTATCTCTTGGTCTTGAATTGACTTATAACCTTTAATATGTAATTTAGTAATCATAAGAACCAAATTGTGGCAAACTTATATTTTACCGAACTTTTCGCAGGCTTCGTAATAGGTATCAAGGCTACCGATATCGAAGCGACCGGCACTCATGGGCCAGGCGTGCATCACGGTCTTTTCTACCATGTAATGGGCGAGGTTGCCGGGTGCATCCTTTCCGCAGCCATTGGCTACGCTCTGCTTTACCAAATCGAGGTCTTTCTTTAAATAAATGTAGAAAGGAGGTACGGCCCAGTGGCTCTTGGGCTGCTGGGGCTTTTCTTCCATGTTCAATACTCGGTTCTGCTGGTCCATCACAATGACTCCGGTGCGCTGAAGTTTCTCGATACTGGGCTGCTCGTGGCACATGATGCAACTGGTGCCTTTCTGCAAGGCGAAGTCCACGAATTCCTGGAAGGAGAAAAACAGGAGGTTATCGGCAGCGACTACCAGCATGTCGTCGTCGATATGCAATTGGTCGATGGCGAAAAGGAGGTCGCACACGGCGCCCAGGCGGGTGTCGTTGGTCTCGGTGCCATCGTCGATAATGGTGATGGGCTTGGTATAGCTTTGCTTCGCGGCCCATTCGCGAAAGATGGGGGCGAACTTGTGGTTGGTGATGAGGATGTGCTCATCGATCTGGGGGATGCGGTCGATGTCATCGAGCATGCGGCCCAGAATGGTGCTTTGGCCGATTTGCAACAGGGGCTTGGGGAAGTTCTTGGTGAGTTCGCCCAAACGGGTGGCGTAACCGGCAGCTATGACAATATTCTTCATTCTAACGTTATTCTATAAATCGGGCACCATTGTCTGTCTGGCAGAAATGGATTTCGAAACTGCCTTCGTATTCGGGGAACATACGAAGATATTCGGTGGTAATCTGTTCGCGTATCTGGTCGCGCTTGGCGGAATCGACCAGGGCAATGCAGGCGCCCTTGAATCCGGCTCCACTGAAACGGCCTCCGTAGATGCCGTCGGTCTGGCGCATGATGTTGTAGATGGCTATGAGCTCTTCGCTACCGCACTCGTAGTTCTTGATGGAACTCTGGCAGCTCTCGAAACTGAGCTGGCCGAAGAGGGCGAGGTTGCCGGTTTCCCACGCGGTGACTCCCTTGCGCACGCGCTTGTATTCGCTGTAGAAATGCTCGGCACGACGGGCGAAGCGGGGGGGCATCTTATCCTTGGTGAGGTCGAAGGTTTCCTTGGGGATGTCGCGCAAGAAGGTCTTGTCGAAGCTCTTGAGCGGCATACCGGTATAGGCCATCATGTTCCAGGCAGCGGTCTTGCACTCGGCCACACGCAGGTTGTAGTCGCTGTTCACCAGGCTACGGGTGAGCCCGCTGAAGATAATGGCCAGCTCGAACTGGGGCATGCGGGGATTGCGACGGATAAGGCGGTACTGCTCGGTATCGGTATCGAGGAAGAGCAGGGCATCTTTTTCGCTCAAGGCGATACAGGCCTGGTCGAGGATACCGTTGGTGAGACCGATGTATTCGCGCTCGGCCTGACTGGATATCTTGATGACTTCCATGGGGGTGAGGGTGATGTTGTTGGCCTTGGCAAACGCCATGACGTAGGCAATGAGCACAGCGGCACTGGAGGAGAGTCCGCCAATGGGCAGGCTTCCCTTGATGACACCCCGAATACCCCGGGAGAGGTGGAAGCGTTTCTTCAATGCGTACTTGGCACCACGGGCGTAGTCGCCCCAATTGCCTTCCTTCATCTGGGTGGGCTGGGTGATGTCGAAGTCTACAATGCCCTCGAAGGTCTGTGACTCGAGGTGCACCCGACCGTCTTCACTCGGTGTGAACCAGAGGTCCACGCCCTTGTCGATGGCAAAGCCGGTAACCAGGCCGTGCTGGTGATCGACGTGTGCGCCCAACGGGCAGACGCGATAGGGAGAAAAGATGTGATACTGCACTTTGGGAATTGAGAATTAAAAATTGAGAATTAAAAAATAAAAATTGAGAATTATAAATTATAATAGGCGGCATACCACTCGGCAAAGGCACGGAGGCCCTGACGAAGGGAGGTACTGGGCTTGAATCCGAAATCTTCTTGCAAGGCGGTGACATCGGCGTAGGTCACGGGGACATCGCCGGGCTGCATGGGCACGAGCTGCTTGTGGGCTTCGAAATCGTAATCGGCTGGAAGCACACCGGCACGCACGAGTTCTTCCTGCAAGATCTGTACGAAATCGAGGAGGTTCTCGGGCTGGTTGTTACCTATATTATATACTTTATAGGGCGGTACGGGGAGGCCGTCCTCGCCTACTCTACGTTCGGGGGCATGCTGCATGATGCGGGTGATGCCTTCCACGATATCGTCTACGTAAGTGAAATCGCGCTTGCAATGACCGTAGTTGAAAATCTGGATGGTCTTGCCGGCCACGAGTTTGTCGGTAAAGCCGAAGTAGGCCATGTCGGGCCGACCGGCGGGTCCATAGACGGTGAAGAAGCGCAAGCCGGTACTGGGGATGTTGTAGAGCTTGGAATAGGCATGGGCCATGAGTTCGTTGCTCTTCTTGGTGGCGGCATAGAGCGACACGGGGTTGTCCACCTGGTCGTCGGTGCTGTAAGGGATCTTCTTGTTGGATCCGTACACGCTGCTGGAGCTGGCATATACCAAGTGTTCCACGGGGGTGCAGCCTTCGTCGTAACTGTGGCGGCAGGCTTCGAGGATGTTGAAGAAGCCCACCAAGTTGCTGGCAATGTAGGCCTCGGGATTGGTGATGCTGTAGCGCACACCTGCCTGGGCTGCAAGGTTGACCACTACTTGCGGACGATACTCGGCAAACAGGGTGTCGATAGCGGCACGGTCGGCAATGTCGCCCTTCACAAAGACAAAGTTGGAATACTGCGTGAGCTGCGCCAGGCGTTCTTCCTTGATGCGCACGTCGTAGTAGTCGTTCATGTTGTCGATGCCCACTACGGTCACGTTCTTACTCTCTCTCAACAGTTTCAAGGACAAATTGCATCCGATGAAACCGGCGGCACCCGTCACCAGGACGGTCTTGCCTTCCAAAGATATGTTATAGTTCAGCATATTATTTCTTATCGTACATTTCGTAAACGGAATTGCGGCTCTTGAACTCGGGAACCACTTCCTTCATCTCGATGACCATTTCGGGGATCTTCACCTCGATACTGAGACGGGTGAGCGACTCGACATGCGGAAGCACTTGCCAGTAGTCGTACTCGCGGACGGCAGCCACATTGATCTTGGGATGCGGGGTTTCCTTGGTGTTCTCCTTGTCGCTGAGCACTTCTTCGTAGAGCTTTTCGCCCGGACGGAGACCGGTGTACTTTATCTGGATGTCCTTGTCGGGACGGAATCCGGCCAGCTCGATCATGCGACGGGCCAGGTCGGCTATCTTCACGGGTTCACCCATATCGAAGACGAAGATTTCGCCTCCATTGCCCATGGTACCGGCTTCGAGCACCAGGCGGCAGGCTTCGGGGATGGTCATAAAGAAGCGGATGATATCGGGATGGGTCACCGTAACGGGACCGCCCTGTTTGATCTGTTCCTTGAAACGGGGAATAACGGAGCCGTTGCTGCCCAGCACATTGCCGAAACGGGTGGTGATGAACTTGGTAACGCCCTTCACCTCGCCTTTCTGGATGGCGGCATTGAGGCTCTGTACATAAATTTCGGCCAGACGCTTGCTGCAGCCCATGATGTTGGTGGGGTTCACGGCCTTGTCGGTAGAGACCATGACAAACTTTTCCACACCGTACTTCACGGCGGTATCGGCCACGTTGCGGGTGCCGTATACATTCACGCGGATGGCTTCGCAGGGGTTTTCTTCCATAAGGGGCACGTGCTTGTAGGCCGCGGCATGGAACACTACCTGCGGATGGTAGGCGCGGAACACGAAGTCGAGACGTTCCTCGCTACGCACATCGCCAATGACGGGGATGAACTTGAGGCGGGGGTATTTCTCTTCGAGCTCCAGACGGAGGTCGTGCATGGGGGTCTCGCCCATGTCGTAGCAGATGAGCTGCTGGATATCGAACTTGGCCAGCTGGCGGCAGATTTCGCTACCGATGCTACCAGCGGCTCCGGTTACCAGAACGGACTTACGCTGCAACAGGGCACCGATTTCCTTGAAGTTGATCTGGATTTCTTCGCGTCCCAAGAGGTCCTCGATGTGGATGTGGCGGATGGAACGGTTCACAATGCCGCCCTTCATCTCTTCGGTGTTGGGGACTACCAGCACGCGGAGGTTGAGCTCTTTGCACATGCAGATGATGGTCTTCTCGGAGCGTTGCGCCAGAGCCATGGTGGGGAACAGTATGCCCTCGATGTTGTGGGTATAGGCCACTTTCTTGAGTTCTTCCACGCTGTTGGCACTGTAGACATTCATACCGGCCAACATAAAACGGCGTTTCTTGGGGTCTTTCACCAGGAAGCCGCGCACCACATAGTCGAGCATGTAGATCTTGGTACTGCCCTGCGCCAAGGTTACACTGTCCTCCCCGATGCCGTAGATGAGGATGTTCTTCTTCTTGCTGTAGTTGGACATCTGGATGAGGTTGTATACATTGAGCAGGAAGATGCGGAAGCAAAGGAGCACCACGAAGGCGACAAAGAAATCGGCTACAAAGAAGGCCAACTGCCGGTGTGGCAGGATGTCGGTAAAGCAGATGGGCAGGACGCAAATGCATTCCTTGGCAATGACCATCATAAGGAGACGCCACACTTCGCGCAACGTGGAATAACGGATGACGTTGGCATAGGTGCGGAAAGCCAGGATGGATAGGAAGGTGGCCACCAGGGATACGCCGCACAAGAGCAACGAATCGCCCAAAGAGAGTTTGTACCACAAACCGAAGCGGACAAACAGGATGACCATCAAAGTGGAGAATACGGAGAGAAATGTGTCCAATAAAAGAACCGCCGCGCGATTCATGTACCTGACCTGACTCAACCGAATAATCAGTTGTTTCAATTTAACCTTCAATCGTTTCATGTATCAATCTTAATTTTTATTTGCGAGGAAAAGGGCATAGAAAAGGCAAACAATGATTTTTTAATCATTGTCTATCAAATTCTTGCGAAAAAACATGCTATAATATTTCTAATAGAAAAAGTCCCCCCGAAAAACGGGAAGTTACCACGGACGGCACATCGTGCGACGGGCCTCTATCCTTAAATTGTGTTACAAAAGTAAGTTATTATTTTTATATAAAGAAAGAAAATCCCATTTTTTTCACGATTCATGGTGATTATTGGAAACAGTTAACTAATTTTGCATGCAAGTTAGGTACAGTATGTGGCATTTAATCCGAACAATCAGCAAGAAAGAAAAAGGGAACGCCGAAGCGGCCTTAAGGGCTTCGAATCTTTCATTTTTCCCCATTTCATCGATAGTGGAGCAGCACAGACCCCAACCTGCCGTGAGGTTTCTGCTGCAGGAATATGTTGACAATTCGTACTTCGTGGAGACAAAAGATGAGGGTACGGAACTGGATGCTTTGTTGACAAACAACAAAGGAATTCTCCAACGGGTACGCCGGAAAGCGGGCCAACAGGGACATGTGCAGCTGTCGCAAGAGGAAATGGACCAATTTGTACTGACACTGCAGATTCCGGAGAACTACACGGTGGTGCGCATCGAGGAAGTGCCCACCGGCAAACAGATTAAGGAGATAACCTTGCCGCAGGGTCCGCTGAAAGGTTTGAAAGGGGTCTTCTTGGACACCAAGACTCCCAGAGGAAAACGATTTTACCTGTCGGTACTGCAACGGTTCTGCATCGAGGTGCGGATTCCCATTGGGGATGTAAAGAAGGGACGGAAGCAGGAGAAGGTCGCACTGAACTACCTGACCAACGAACGGGAGCCGCAATGGTTCCTGCTGTCGTGCCTGAAGAAGGAGTACATCGAACGGCTCCTGGGCGAGACACTGAACACATGGAACCCCGACGGCAACGACGAGGTGGTGGTGACTCACCTGCCGCTGACGGAAGAGGGACACGAAATACAGACGGTACGCTTTCTGTATCAGGCCATCTACCGGCGACACACCAAGGAGGGCGTGGAGGAAGTGAACCTGATGCCGCACTATTTCTTCTTCCGGACCAACCGGTACGACCTGGAGACGTTCCGCGACAGTAGGTTCAACTCGCACATCTACGTGATGAGGAACAGCGACGGCACACCCATCCGCATACCGGAGATGCAGGTGCGTATCTTTGCACGATTCCTGAAAGAGCGATCGGAAGCGACCGAAGCACTGTACGAGGACTACCGCGAGGGGGATGTAGCACACATCGCCATGGGCGTGGAAAAGAGCAACCAGATAGAGGGGGTGGTACACATCGTGACACAGAAACATTACATTCTGGTGAGCGACAACGGATTCAAGATCAACGTAAGGAAAGGAAAGAAGAAGTAGGATTCCAATCACTCAAAAAGCCGGACTTGTATAGATAAAACCAAACTTGTATAGACGGCCTAATAAAGCCAGACCTGTATAGATAAAGTCGAGCCTATATAGACAAAGCCTGATCCGTATAAACAATCAGTCCTGTATAAATAAAAAAAGGACGTTTCTGTAGAAACGTCCTTGGTGAGCCTCTTGTCGGATTCGAACCAACGACCCCGAGATTACAAATCACGTGCTCTGGCCAACTGAGCTAAAGAGGCAAAAAAAAGAGCGGAAAACGAGGCTCGAACTCGCGACCCTAACCTTGGCAAGGTTATGCTCTACCAACTGAGCTATTTCCGCAATTTTGGTAGTCCGTGGGGGAATCGAACCCCCCTTGCAAGAATGAAAATCTTGAGTACTAACCGATATACGAACGGACCATCCTAAATGATTCGCCGAAGCGAACCTTGTTCAATCGAGCGGTATGGACGGGACTCGAACCCGCGACCCCCTGCGTGACAGGCAGGTATTCTAACCAGCTGAACTACCACACCGTTTTTCAAAGAACTGCTTTGTTTTCTAAAGCGAGTGCAAAGGTAATGGGTTTATTTGAAACTTCCAAATAATTGAGGAAGTTTTTTTGTTTTTTTTCGTGGGTGTGTGCTATAGCCGCACGGGCTTTTCATTTCTTTTGAATCTTTTATTGTGCTCTAGCCGCACGGGCTTTTCATTTCTTTTGTGCGCACAAAAGAAACGAAACAAAGAAAAAGCGCCGGCTGCACTTTTTGGGCTATTCCGAAAGTTGTTTCCGCTGAACAAAAAGAACTCGCTTCGCTCAAACAGCTTTTTGTTCTATACGCTCCATCAACTTCCTCCATTTAACGCCCAAAAAGTGAGGCCGGAAGTTTGATGCAACATTGCTTCGCTCGTTAAAGTGTATGCTTTCGAAAACACCCACCTCAACGAGCGAAGCAATGTTGCATCACGGGGACCGGCCTTTAGTGGAGGAGCGTGAAGAAAATGGGGCTTGTTTCCGTGAAGAAGAAAAAGCTGTTTGAGCGTTAGCGAGTTCTTTTTCTTTAGGAAACAAGCTCCATTTTTAGCTCCGGAACGGCAGCCGGCAGTCTTTCTTTTTTGTTATCTTTTTTCTTTCTGCTGCCAGAAAGAAAAAAGTAAAGAAAATCAGCCCTTAATAGCCGCTACACCCGGAAGTACCTTACCTTCGATAGCTTCGAGCAAAGCACCACCACCGGTAGAGATATAAGATACCTTATCGGCCATACCAAACTTGTTGATACAAGCTACAGAGTCGCCACCACCGATCAAAGAGAAGGCGCCGTTGGCAGTAGCAGTAGCAATGGCTTCGGCGATAGCGCGTGAACCACCGGTGAAGTTGTCGAATTCGAATACACCGGCAGGACCGTTCCAAAGGATAGTCTTGGCGGGTTCGATAGCTGCAGCGAATGCCTTGCGGCTTTCGGGACCTGCATCGAGACCTTCGAAACCAGCAGGGATAGCATCAGCCTGGCAGATCTGAGTGTTACAGTCGTTCTTGAAATCGTCACCGGCAACACAGTCGGTACCCAATACCAAGTTCACACCCTTAGCCTTAGCTTGTTCCATGATAGAAAGAGCCAAATCCAACTTGTCGTTTTCGCAGATAGAGTTACCTACTTCACCACCCATAGCCTTGGCGAAAGTATAGGTCATACCACCGCAAAGAATGAGGTTGTCTACCTTGTCCATCAAGTTTTCGATGATACCGATCTTGGTAGATACCTTGGAACCACCCATGATGGCAGTGAACGGACGCTTGATGTCCTTCAAGATATTATCAACAGCCTGTACTTCCTTTTCCATCAAGTAACCGAGCATCTTGTTGTCGGCATCGAAGTAATCGGCAA
Source organism: Bacteroides sp. (assembly GCA_015060765.1). GTDB lineage: Bacteria > Bacteroidota > Bacteroidia > Bacteroidales > Bacteroidaceae > Phocaeicola. The sequence continues at coordinate 123,666 of SUXW01000003.1, read as the reverse complement.
TCACTGCTGTAGAAGCGTGCTTGCGGTGAGCAGTACCGAATGCATCGTTGATATAGCAATCAGCATAAGAAGCCAATGTCTTGGAGAATTCCTTCTGAGAAGTCTTCATAGCCTTCTTGGCATCTTCGTAAGCAGGATCTTCCTTGTCGATACCTACCGGCTTACCTTCTTCTTCCGGATAGAAACGGAGGTTTTCGAGCAGCAAGACTTCACCAGCCTTCAAAGCAGCAGCTGCTTCGGAAGCCTTGGCACAATCGGGAGCAAACTGAACGGCTACACCCAACTTTTCGGATACAGCGTCTACAATCTGGCTCAAAGAGAACTTGGCATTTACCTTGCCCTTGGGCTTGCCCATGTGTGACATGATAATCAAGGCACCACCGTCGGCCAACACTTTCTTCAAAGTAGGAAGTGCACCACGGATACGAGTGTCGTCAGTAATTTTACCTTCTTCGTTCAAGGGAACATTGAAGTCCACACGAACAATTGCCTTCTTGCCGGCAAAGTTGAATTTGTCAATCGTCATCATAATTTCTTTTCTGTTTATAGTGTATAATTACGTTCTTTCTGAAAATTGTCGCAAAGATACGAATCTTTTTTGATTTATATATATTAAGGTGTACAAAAAATTAGCAGAATGAAACTTTATATTAAGTTTAAACAACAAATAGCTGATAGACAATAAAACTATATTTTCATCGTTTTTTCCCGTTTTTTTTATTGATAAATACGATTACATTTGCCGCCGTTAACAATTGGTAGATTTTAACAAAACAGAACTATGAAGAAAAGAAATTGCATCCCGGCAATTGTCTGCAGCAGCCTCATGGCGCTGACAGCCTGCCAAAACGAGAGTGAAAACACGAGTTTCCCAACAGATTTGGCCATGCATGTAGTGGCAGGAATTGGAAACACGACTGTACCGACGGGAAGATATGCCGGAGACAGTCCTAACCTTGCTATGTTTGACGAAGGAGATGACATAGGGATCTTTGTGGACGACCAAGCGGCCGTACAATGGACCTATACCAACCAGACATGGAAACCTGCCCGGACCGTCTACTGGCCGGACAAGGAGAACCCGCATGCCTTTCAGGCATTCTATCCTTACACCACTGCCGCCTCGCCAGCGGAGATTCCCATGCCGGGACTGAAGGAACAGACCGGAACCATGGAGAGTGTGGCCGCCTGCGACTTCCTGGTGGCACAGACCACACAGGCATACGGCAGCAACGGTGTGGTGGACTTCCAAGGGGAAGGCAAATCATTCAGACATATATCCTCGCTGGTCCAACTGACCATCAAGGCCGGTGGCGACCTGAACGGCGCAACCCTGACCGCGCTGTCGCTGGAAGGGGAAGGACTGGTGGCTCCCTCGCGCTACTCGTTTGCCGACGGAGTGAGCTATACACCGGACGAGACTTCCAACCGACTGGCGCTTGACTTGAATCTATCCATGGGAACTGCGGACGCGACCTATTACCTGGTAGTCAACGAGAAGACAGACGCCAGTACCCCCGTTACCCTCTCGCTGCAATACACAAGCGGCGGACAGAGCTATACCGCTACCCTGAACGGACTGTCGGGCAATGTATTCAAAGGGGGAATGATGCAACGGTTCACCCTGTCCGTACAGAATCTGGAACTGTTTGTCACCGGTAGCACCATCAGTCCCTGGGTAGAAGGGAATGAATTGGAAGACCTTATCATTGACGCTAAAAAGGATGAGGTATGAAAGAGAGGATACAAAAGACACTCATTCTACTGTTCTGCCTGCTCGTAGGTCTCCTGTTGTGGGGATGCCAGCAGTTGCAGGACCTGGATGAAGAAGAAGCGCCCCAGTTGCTGAAGGTGAAGGCACGGGCAGCAAGCAACGAGAAGATTGCTTATCCACTGTACTTATATGCATTCGACAAGGACGGCCGATGCGCCGCCTCGCAAGTGATCAATTCTGCCGAGGAGTTACCTTCGCTGACCCTCCCAGCCGGAGGATATCGAATCGTAGCACTTTCGGACGTATCGGGCGGTTATGTACTGCCCGAACATCCGGAAGCCGACGCTCCCATCCTACTGGAAAGTACAGCCGGGGCACAAACGCCGCTCATGGTAGGGAAAGCGGATGTCACCATAGGCAGCCGGAGTTCCTCGCTGAACATCACCTTACGGTATGCCGTGAGTGCCATCTCGGCCGCACTGAACGAGATACCCGAGGACGTAGAAGCGGTACATCTGCTCCTCTCTCCGCTCCATGCCTCGCTCTGCATGAACGGAGAATATGGAAGTGACACCCATCAGTTGGATATTCCTTGCACGAGAGACGAGAACAAGGTATGGCGGACCGATACGGTCTATGCCTTTCCGGGAAGCGGACAGGAAACCCTCTTCTCCGTGCAGCTGACCCGAAAGGATGGGAACAGGCAGACCTATGCCTATACCTATCGGGGGATTCCGGAAGCGAACCGTCCGTTCAACCTGTCGGGCAATTACACCGGTGCCATCAGCGTGGACGGTACCTTCATCATCGAAGGATGGGACACAGCCATCGATGTATCGTTTACCTTCGGATCGACACAGGAAGAAGAACCATCGGACGGTCCCACGGAAGAAGAAGACAACGATACACCGCAAGTGGGCCGCATCTGGAAAGACGGAATTGTAGTGGAGACGAAAGGCAACGAAGTGCTGCTGATGAGTACGGAAGAGTGGATAGCCACCGTGGATGAAGTGGAAAGTATCCTGGAAGAGGAAGAGGGATGGCACGTGCCCACCTACGAAGAGGCGCAATTACTGAAGGCTACCTTCGGCGGCAGAGAACTGGATGAGCTGAATGAACAGATAGTGGACTACAACGGAACACTGCCCGAAGTGGACGGCGAAGAGCGGTACCTCTGCGACAAAGGGGGTGTGTACTATTCGTTCATCTTTGCCGACGGAACAACGATTTCCAAAGCAGGAAGCAAGAGATCGTATTACGTCAGACTATTGAAAAATTATATATTAAATTAAGGTTATATTAGGCGTAAATTAAAGTTAGTACTATTTTATTACAGAGATGCGAATCTATGTAATAAGAAAAACGGACGCTCCCGTGAGGGATTGTCCGTTTTTTCATTATGAAGAAGTGGGGTATTTAGAATGTGATGTCGAGTGAAGCACCGACAACATCGTTCTTACGGGTATAAATGTCTTTTCCAAAATCGTTGACCACTTCGTGTTCGTCGTAGAATGAATGCATGTAACCTACATTGATTTTCATCTTTTCATTGAACTTATAAGTACCACCGATATTGAACGCATAATTGGGTACGTTGAAATTGATGTCGGACATGTCGGCATCATCGAAACCGTACTGAGTACGCTGTCCGCCGCAACTCAACATAACCTTGTCGTTGATATCCCATTCTACACCGAGAAGAGCTTCCCAAGTATTGTCTCCCTTCTGGATAGGAGAACCCTTGGCATCCTTATCCCAATAATAGTGGAAACCAGCCATGGCACGAACATTATCAACAATCTGATATTGGGCACCCAAGGTCAAGATAGCAGGAATATCCGAACGAACCTTTCCTTTATTCTTATAAGCAGGCATCATAGCATCCACATTAGGGGTATTGCTTGATTCGTTCTCCAAATTGATCTTGGTACGGAACTCATACTTGGCAGCCAAGTTCAGCTTACCCAAGTTCCAGTCCAAGCCAAGGATAGGAGTGAAACCAATACCACTTTGTGAGCAGTCGAGAAGCAAATCATCTGATGTGGCTACTCCCGGCATGACGGTACCACCCATAGCTTGAGGAAGTTTCACATCGCCCGATATACCAGTGATGCCACCTTCGTAAGCGCAATTGGCCAATACACCACGAATACCACCAAACACAGAGAAAGCGTCGGCCAACTTATAAGTTCCACCAATTTGCAGACCATAGAAATACTGTTCACCTATAAGACTTTGGTTCAATGCATACTTGGCCAAAGAAGAACCTGCAGGCAATTGGGAGTTGGCGGCAATACCTTGGGACATGGCGCTATACACTAACTTTTCGAACATACCCAAACCGTTATCAAACTCACATTTACCACCGCCGCCACCAATAGCGAACTGGGCCGAAACCGACCACTTGTCATTGATGACATAAGCAGCCTGTACAGAAGGGATGATGGGAGCCTTGGCTACCCCTTCGAAATCCTTGGTAGACTGTCCACCGTTCAATGGATAAGCTGCAAAAGTAGAATTGATCTGGCGTTTTTGCCAAGCCGCCTGCCAGCTTACGGACAAATGGAAGCCTTTCGGCATGAAAGCAATACCTGCCGGGTTGCTGTATACACCGTCGATAGCGATGACTGCATCGCGAGCCGGGTTACGAAGATAAGCTGCATTCTGATTCGTATTGGTGAGGATACCACCAGCGAAAGTTGGAATTGAAACCATCAGTGCCATAGCACTGCACATAAAAATTTTCTTCATTTATTCTAAAACATTTTGGTTTTCGGGTGCAAAGGTAGGATAAAATTACACACAAAACAAATAAATGTGCAATTTTATGACGTAATAGTGGAATTTGATAATAGTTTCAATAGAAACTGTAGGCAGCTCTTCATTTTTCTTTTGTCCGAACAGAAGAAAAAAAGGATAAAGAAAAAGAGTCATGTTTTGTGGGCGGTTAATGCCGAAAAGATGTATCTTTGCATTCCTTTTTTTGAACTCCTATATTAATATGTATACAAACAAAGATATCTGGAAGGTTAGTTATCCGATTCTGCTGGCTTTGTTGGCGCAGAATATCATCAATGTAACCGATACAGCCTTTTTGGGACATGTGGGTGAAGTGGAATTGGGTGCATCTGCCATGGGCGGACTGCTCTATATCTGTATCTTCACCGTGGCTTTCGGGTTCAGTACCGGTTCGCAGATTCTGATTGGCCGCCGCAACGGGGAAGGACGATACCGGGATGTAGGTCCGGTGATGCTGCAGGGTTGTCTGTTCCTACTGACCATGGCTACCGTTTTGTTCGGCCTCTGCCAATGGTCGGCCCCAGCCATTGTCAGGATGCTCATTTCATCGGACACCATCTATGAGGCGACCTGCGAATTCCTGTATTGGCGCATGTTCGGGTTCTTCTTCTCGTTTGTCAACGTAATGTTCCGCGCACTGTATGTGGGCATTACCCGTACCAAGGTTCTGACTTTCAATGCCATCATCATGGCAGTAGTCAACGTGTTCCTGGACTATACACTGATATTCGGTCATTGGGGTTTCCCAGAGATGGGACTGAAAGGAGCTGCCATTGCCTCGGTTATAGCAGAAGCCTCCTCTACCCTATTCTGCATCATCTGGACAGCAATGGGTGTGGACCTGAAGAAGTTCGGTCTGAACCGGATGCCCCGTTTTGACTTCGAGTTACTGGGGCGCATCCTCAGCATCTCGTGCTTTACCATGGTACAGTATTTCCTCTCCATGGCTACCTGGTTTGTGTTCTTCATGGCCGTGGAACGTCTGGGACAACGGGAACTGGCCATTGCCAACATTATACGAAGCATCTACATTGTCCTGCTGATACCGGTACAGGCGCTGTCGACCACCGCCAACACGTTGGTAAGCAACCTGATTGGTGCAGGCGGAATAGACCACGTGATGTCGCTGATGAAGAAGATAGCCAAGGTATCCTTAGGCATTGTAGCGGTGTGTGTATTGCTGTCCGTTCTCTTCCCGCAACTGCTTTTGGCCATCTATACCAACGAAAGTGTACTGATAGCCGAATCGGTACCCTCGCTTCATGTGGTCGGAGTGGCCATGCTGGTAGCCTCGGTATCCAACATCTACTTCAACGGGATATCGGGAACGGGGAATACCCAAGCAGCCCTTTGGTTGGAAACCGGTACGTTAGTGGTATACGGAATCTACATATTCTGTGTGGGCTGGTGGGCCCGGGCGGCAGTATCTGTCTGCTTCACGGCCGAGATACTCTATTACGGTCTGCAACTCCTTACGAGCCTTATTTACTTGAAAAAAGCAAAATGGCAGAACAAGAGGATATAGTTATGAATCTTTTTTATTAATTTTGCCGCTCAAAAGTTTAAGAAATAATAAAATAAGAAAAATATATGTTCGATAATTTAAGCGAAAGACTGGAACGGTCGTTCAAGATTCTGAAAGGTGAAGGTAAAATCACCGAAATCAATGTGGCGGAAACACTGAAAGATGTGCGACGGGCACTGCTCGATGCCGACGTGAATTACAAGGTAGCCAAGAACTTTACGGATACGGTTAAGGCCAAGGCATTGGGACAGAATGTACTGACAGCCGTTAAGCCCAGCCAGTTGATGGTAAAGATTGTGCACGACGAGCTGACCCAGTTGATGGGTGGTGAGACTGCCGACCTGAAGCTGGAAGGACGTCCGGCCATAATCTTGATGTCGGGTCTGCAAGGTTCAGGTAAGACCACCTTCACCGGCAAGCTGGCTCGCATGCTCAAGACCAAGAAGAACCGCAAACCGTTGTTGGTAGCTTGTGACGTGTACCGTCCGGCGGCCATCGAGCAGTTGAAGGTATTGGGCGAACAAGTGGGTGTGCCCGTATACAGCGAACCGGATAGCAAGAACCCGGTACAGATTGCCTTGAATGCCATCAAGGAAGCCAAGACCATGGGCAACGACCTGGTAATTGTCGATACTGCCGGTCGTCTGGCTGTGGACGAACAGATGATGCAGGAGATTGAAGCCATCAAGAAAGCCATCCAACCGGATGAAACTTTGTTTGTGGTAGACTCCATGACCGGTCAGGATGCCGTGAATACGGCCCGCGAGTTCAACGAACGTCTGGATTTCGACGGTGTGGTTCTGACCAAGCTCGACGGTGATACCCGAGGAGGTGCCGCCCTTTCGATCCGTACGGTAGTGAACAAGCCCATCAAGTTTGTAGGTACCGGTGAGAAGTTGGATGCCATCGATCAGTTCCACCCTTCCCGTATGGCCGACCGTATCTTGGGCATGGGTGACATCGTATCGTTGGTGGAACGTGCCCAGGAGCAATACGACGAAGAAGAAGCCAAGCGTCTGCAGAAGAAGATCCAAAAGAACCAGTTCGACTTCAACGACTTCCTCTCGCAGATCCAACAAATCAAGAAAATGGGTAACCTGAAGGACTTGGCAGCCATGATTCCCGGTGTGGGCAAGGCCATCAAGGATGTGGACATAGACGACAACGCCTTCAAAAGCATTGAAGCCATTATCTACTCCATGACACCGGAAGAACGCAAACGTCCGGAGATACTGAACGGAAGCCGCCGCCAGCGTATTGCCAAGGGAAGCGGAACCAACCTGCAGGAAGTGAACCGCCTGTTGAAGCAATTCGACCAAACCCGCAAGATGATGAAGATGGTTACCGGTAGCAACATGGCCAAGATGGCCAAGATGATGCCTAAGATGAGACGATAATTTTTTAAAGATAGAACTATGCAACTGATAGACGGAAAAGCCATTTCGGAACAAGTGAAGCAGGAAATCGCTGCTGAAGTAGCCGAAATTGTAGCCAATGGCGGAAAGCGCCCGCACTTGGCAGCCATCCTCGTGGGACATGACGGGGGAAGTGAGACGTATGTTGCCGCCAAGGTAAAGGCATGTGAAGTGTGCGGATTCAAGTCGACACTGATCCGCTATGAAGCCGATGTGACCGAAGAAGAACTGTTGGCTAAAGTTCAGGAACTGAACGAAGACAGCGATGTGGACGGATTCATCGTGCAGTTGCCGCTGCCCAAGCACATTGCGGAACAGAAAGTGATAGAAGCCATCGACTACCGCAAGGACGTGGACGGTTTCCACCCCATCAACGTGGGTCGTATGAGTATCGGATTGCCTTGTTATGTATCGGCTACTCCCAACGGTATTCTGGAATTGCTGAAGAGATACAACATTGAGACACAAGGCAAGAAGTGCGTAGTGTTGGGACGAAGCAACATTGTAGGCAAGCCAATGGCCAGTTTGATGATGCAGAAAGCCTATCCCGGGGATGCCACTGTAACCGTGTGCCACAGCCGCAGCAAGGATCTGGTAAAGGAATGTCAGGAAGCCGACATCCTTATAGCCGCTTTGGGCCAACCGAATTTCGTAAAGGCAGAGATGGTGAAGGAAGGAGCTGTAGTAATTGACGTTGGTACGACCCGCGTACCCGATGCCAGCAAGAAGAGCGGCTTCAAGTTGACCGGTGACGTGAAGTTTGACGAAGTGGCACCGAAGTGTTCATACATTACCCCTGTACCGGGCGGTGTGGGACCGATGACCATTGTTTCGTTGATGAAGAATACCTTGTTGGCCGGTAAGAAAGCCATCTATCAATAAGAAAAAGATGCTAATTTGAATAAAAAAAGTTCCGGTTTGTTTGCATATTCCAAAAAAAGCCGTACCTTTGCATCGCTTTCGAAAGGAAGTCTCTAAATGGTGACTATAGTTCAGTCGGTTAGAGCGTCAGATTGTGGTTCTGAATGTCGTGGGTTCGAATCCCACTAGTCACCCGAAGAAATCCTTGATAATCGTTCAGATTATTGAGGATTTTCTTTTTTTTTCCTACATTTGCAGCATCAAAGTCAGCTACCAGATGATAGACCGTCCTACCATAGAACGTATCCTTGATGCCGCACAAATAGTGGATGTGGTATCCGAATTCGTGACCCTCAAGAAAAAGGGAGTCAACTTTGTGGGGTTGTGTCCGTTCCATGACGACAAGACCCCCTCGTTCTACGTCTCACCCGCCAAAGGTCTTTGCAAATGTTTTTCTTGTGGCAAGGGAGGTAATGCGGTACACTTCATTATGGAGCACGAGCAAATGACTTATTATGAGGCCCTGAAATGGTTGGCCAACAAATATCACATCGAAGTCAAGGAACGCGAGCTCACCACCGAAGAAAAGGAAGCCCAAAACGTACGCGAGAGTCTGTACGTAGTCAATGCCTTTGCCCGTGATTATTTCCAGGACATTCTATACAATCACATTGACGGAAAATCCATTGGTATGGCCTATTTCCGCCAACGGGGCATCCGCGACGATATTGTCAAGAAATTCCATTTGGGATACAGCACTTCTTCCAACGACGCACTGGCCAAAGAAGCTATCCGAAAAGGTTACAAAAAGGAATACCTGATAAAGACCGGGCTTTGCTACGAAAAGGAAGACGGTAGCATCCGGGACCGTTTCTGGGGGCGAGTGATTTTCCCCTGGTTCAATGTAAGCGGTAAGATCTTAGGGTTTGGCGGTCGCGTACTGGACAGCCGGACAAAAGGAGTGAGCCAGAAATACATCAATTCGCCCGAATCCGAGATATACAGCAAGCGACGTGAATTGTACGGCATATTCCAAGCCAAGAGTGCCATTGTGAAGAAAGACTGCGTATACATGGTAGAAGGATATACCGACGTGATTGCCATGCACCAATGCGGCATTGAAAATGTAGTGGCCAATTCGGGAACAGCCTTGAGCGAAGAGCAAATCCGGTTGTTGCACCGTTTCACCTCGAACATCACCCTGCTATACGACGGTGATGAAGCCGGTATCAAAGCCAGTATCCGAGGGATTGACATGCTGCTCTCTGAAGGGATGAACATCAAAGTGCTTCTTTTGCCCGACGGAGAAGACCCCGACAGTTTTGCACGCAAGCATAACAGCACCGAATTCCAGCAATACATTGCCGAGCATGAGGAAGACTTCATCCGTTTCAAGACCAATCTGTTATTGAAGGATACCCAAAACGACCCCATCAAGCGTGCCGGACTGATTTCGGACATGTCCAAAAGCATCGGGCTCATCCCCAATGAAGTTGTCCGCTATGCCTGTCTGAAAGAATGTGCATCCATTCTGAATGTAGACGAAAGAATCATTCAGAACGAGATTGACAAGATTGTGAAGCAGCGGAAAGACAACTACATAGAGCAGCACCAGAAAGAGAAGGAAGAAATACCACCGGTAATACAACGGGAAAATTATATTCCTCAAGCGGGATGCGACCAACTGCCATTCTATTCCAAAGAGCAGGAACTGGTAAAAGCATTGATACGCTACGGGGAAAAGACTGTATGCTACTTGGAAAACGAGGAAGGGGAAAGTACGCCAATAACGGTGACAGAATTCATTTCGATGGATTTGAAGCAAGACGACTTATCGTTTCACAACCCCCTGCACCGCAAATTGTTGGCAGAAGCCGAGGCTCATCTGACCGACAAGGATTTTGTAGCAGAACGTTATTTCCTGACCCATCCAGACTCTGCCATTACCCGTTTGGCAGCTGACATGCTGAATGAAAAGTACCAATTGAGCAAAAGCAACGAAGAAGCATTGACCAAAGACGAAGAACGGCTACACGAATTGATACCTCACTTGTTGATAGACTTCAAGTTGTCCATATTGGAAGAAGACATGAAACAAACCAGCCAGCAGTTGAACAGGCCGGAAGTGCTGGGTGACATGGAAAAGTGCAAGGAAGTGATGAAGCACTACAAAGAGCTGTCGGACCTGCTGAAAGAGATGGCCAAGCGGGCAGGCGACCGAGTCATTATGAAAGCATAACTACGATTTAGTTATGCTGTATCAGGTTCATGAACTCTTCACGAGTTTTCGCTTGATTGAACGCACCGGTAAAATCGGAAGTAGTTGTCACTGAATTCTGTTTCTCCACACCACGCATCTGCATACACATGTGCTTGGCCTCTACCACCACCATGACACCCAAAGGGTTGAGCGTCTGCTGAATGCATTCCTTAATCTGCAAGGTCATCCGTTCCTGAACCTGCAACCGATGAGAAAAGACATCCACTACCCGTGCTATCTTACTCAAGCCGGTGATATATCCATTGGGGATATATGCCACATGTACCTTGCCATAAAAAGGAAGCATGTGATGCTCGCACAAAGAAAAGAAGTCAATGTCCTTTACAATCACCATCTGGCTATATTCTTCCTTGAATTTAGCGGCATTCAAAATGGCATTAGGATCCTGTTCGTAACCACGGGTCAGCGTAAGCATTGCCTTGGCTACCCGTTCCGGAGTCTTCAACAACCCTTCCCGTGCGGTATCCTCACCCAATAGAGACAATATATTTTTATAGTGGTCCTTCAGTTGCTCAATCTTGTCAGCGGACCATTCCGGATGCATCAATTCTTCCATCATCACTCCAACGGTATATTAATCTGTTCCCGAACAATAGAGACTTCCTTGAACTTTCCTGTTGCTTTCAGTTTTCGCATGACAGCATCCGCTTCTTCTACGCTCCGATAATCTCCTACCCTGCACAACCAACGAGGAGACTGGAAGAAGGTGTATACGGGGATATCAGGAAATTCCATCTTGATCTTTTCGCCTACCTCTCTTGCTTCGTTACGGGCCACGCGCGATCCGTTACCCGCATATACCTGCACCCGATACCCTCTGGCCTTCAAGACATCCGTTCCTTCGGCATTGGCACCATTCCGATGGATGACACCCAACAACGCAGAGATGGCAGGATCCTGATGGATGGTCACTTTACCTTGACCAACTTCATCCTTCTGCAGTTCATCGACAATACTTCTTTGAGAGAGCGCCGGAAGACTGAAAAATACAACCAGTAAAAAAAGAATGTTTCTCATTGTCTTTACGGATTATTTCATTCGGGAAAACTAATCATTCAATTGAAAGGAGAAGAATCTGCACGTTTTGCATACAGACCCTTCTCTATAACTTAACAGACGGGGCGTATTATTTGAACGCGTCAATAATACCCTTGAAGTCGGCAACCTTCAAAGCAGCGCCACCGATCAAGCCACCATCTACATCAGGCTTTGCAAACAATTCCTTGGCATTGGAAGGCTTGCAGCTACCACCGTAAAGGATAGAGCAGTTGTCTGCAATTTCCTGACCATACTTTTCTGCAATCAAAGAACGGATGTATGCATGGATATCCTGAGCTTGTTCAGGAGTTGCAGTCAAACCAGTTCCGATAGCCCATACCGGTTCGTAAGCAAGTACGATCTTGCTGAAGTCTTCGGCCGACAAAGTAAATACAGAAGCCAACTGAGCGGCAACCACTTCGTTCTGCTTTTCTGCCTGACGTTCTTCCAAAACTTCACCGATACAGAAGATAGGAGTCAAATTGTTGGCCAAAGCCAATTTCACCTTTTCTTCAAGGATTTCGACTGTTTCGCCATAATAAGAACGACGTTCAGAGTGTCCTAAAATTACATATTGAGCACCTGTAGAGGCAACCATTTCAGCAGATACTTCACCTGTATATGCACCAGATACCTTATCGGCACAGTTTTCTGCACCTACTCCAATCAATGCGCTGTCAACAATAGGAGTGACAGAAGCCAAGTGGATGAATGGAGTACAAATTACAACATCACAATTGGGCTTATCGGCAGTCAAAGCCTCATTCAATTCTTTTGCAAGAGCAATACCTTCTTGAAGGTTCTTGTTCATTTTCCAGTTTCCTGCAACAATGTTTTTTCTCATTTTGTTTATTTATTAATAGGTTAATATAAAAACTAATTCACTTCTTTATTTCTGTTCCGGCATCGTTTTTCCCACAGCAAATCGATCATGCTGACAAACAGCAGCGGGAATATGAACCATGCCAATACCCATCCAACGAGATTCATGAACGACCGGGGATTCAGTTGTCCCAAAGGAAGGTTTTCCAACCGATCGGTCAGCTGGTATTCATCCGGCAAATCATTCTGGCTCCACTTATTGATAACAGTTCCCTCCTTGAGCAACATCAGTCCCGGATTGGAACGGATCATGGTCTTCAAAGTGATATTATCCATGGATGCGAATGGATACTCCGCTCCGGTACGGTCCTGCCACTTCATGATATCGATATCGGATGAGGATGTCAAGCAATAGAATCCATATCCATTGGCCAGGCTATAATCGTAGAGTTCGTTAATCAGATCGATGGAACTATCATCGGCCTGTGCCAATTGATGGGCCACCAAGAAAAACGTATAATTCTCATCCGCAAGCACTGCATCGGTTATGTCTTCTCCGTCATCGTGTCGGATGATAGAGAAATCGTGGATAGGAGGTTCGTATCCCTTTTCCTTGACAATGGTACGGGAATCGACAAAAGTCCAGGTACTGTCCGGATAATTATCCAACGTAAATTCCTTTTCTTCCCCATCCTTACTCAAGACGAAACGAGTCTCGAAAACTGTCGGCCGGGCTCCTTCCGGTATTTCCATGCCTTTACGGATATCGGCTCCAATGTGATAAGGTCTGAAATCGAAAACAGGCAAATACCAACTGCAATATATGGCCATCACAATTATATAGACCCAGGAATAGAGCGCTATCAGCCAATCGAAACGAACGGTGATCAAAGGGAAGATACATCTTCTCCATTTAAAAATGGATACTGAAGCAACCAGCAACACCACATTCTTCCAGAACGTTTCCCAATTGGACAAAACGACCGCATCGCCAAAGCATCCACAATCCGAGATAGGGTCATCAATAGCCAGCCATAATGTCAAAGGAGTCATCACACTCATCATAAGCAAAATCAACCGAGGAGTGATGCGACGACGTATGCCAAAAAACAGATAGGTACCCAAACAAAATTCCACGCATGCCAACAAGACAGACAACAGATAGAGGAACGATTCCGGGAACACATCGGGGAATCCGAAAGCCAACAAATAGTCCTGGATCTTATAAAGGGTACCCAAAGGGTCTATTGCCTTAACAAATCCAGAAAAGATGAACACTCCGGCCAACAAGAAACGGCAAGCGGTGGTCCAAATTTTAATAAAACGATATGTAGATGGATTATTCTCCAAACTCCAATTTAATCAATCCGAATACGGAATAGTTTATCATATCCATGTAATTGGCATCGATACCTTCAGAAACCAAAGTGGCTCCATCGTGCCCTTCTATCTGCTTGGTACGGTAGATCTTCATCAGAATCAGATCAGTATACGAACTGATCCGCATGCTCCTCCATGCTTCATCGTAATCATGGTTCTTCGCCAGCATCAAGTCCAATGCCTGCTTGGCATACCGATCATACAATTCCATTGCCTTTTCCACCTTCATATCATCTTTCTCTGCATATCCCAGTTCCAACTGGATCAGTCCGATGATACCATAGTTCACGATACCGATAAATTCCGGACGGATTCCTTCATCGACCATCGTCACCCCTTTCGTTTCGATGCTACGGATGCGGTTGGCCTTGATAAAAATCTGGTCGGTAATGGAAGTGGGGCGCATAATACGCCATGCTGCACCGTAATCGTGCAACTTCTTGGCAAACAAATCCCGGCAAATGCCTATCACATGTTCAAATTGTTGCTTCGTATCTTTCATTTTCATTCATACAATAGGCAGCAAAGTTACACATTTTTCCTCTTATGTCTAAAGAAAAAGGCGAAAAGAATTCTTTTCGCCTTCATTTTATTTCTTACGCTTACATTCACGAACATCTGAGCACTTGTCCTATCCGCAAAGTTGTGCGTGTAGTTATACCATTCAACTTACACAACTGTTTAACGGACACCCCTGTACGTTTGGAGATTTTGGACAACGAATCGCCTCTCCGCACTTTGTAGTAATCCACACTGGATGCAACAGCCGTACCGTTGCGACGAACCCCTTTCTTGACATACAAATACGAATCGGCTACAATATCCTGCTTTTCAAAATCGAACATGAACGCCGGATTGATGGCTTGTCCCAAGAACCGAGTCTCAAAATGAAGATGTGACCCTGTAGACCGACCGGTATTACCTCCCAAGCCTATCACTTCGCCAGCTTCCACATACTGGTCTTCGTGTACCAATTGTTTGGACAAGTGACCATAAACAGTTTCCAATCCGTTATCGTGACGAATAATGATGTACTTGCCATATCCTTTGCGACGTCCTTGATTCTTCACCACCCGAACCTTTCCTGCAAAAGCCGAACGAATGGTATCGCCAACATACACCTTCACATCGATACCATAATGCATACGACGACGGCGAGGGCCAAATTTGGATGTAATTTTGGTCTGGGTTGTAGGCATACAGAATTCGGACAAATCGATCCGGAAACTATCCGGGAGCGTTACATTCTTGTACGAATGTGCATAAGCATTACTCCATTCCGGATACAAACCATAAGCCGGGTATTCAGACTTTTCCGCTTTCAACTGGCGAATCAGCGCCACAGAATCCACAGCTTTCAATTTCCGATCAATCGGAGCTTGACGAGCCAACAAGTCTTGTCCTGAAACATTCAGGCTACCCAAAGTCAATGCTACAACAGCTATTATTCTAAAAAAATTACGAATCATCATTTTCTCTTTATCAATATTCATCACTAGCATACAAATAATCAAATGTAGCCTGCTTGTATTCGAATATTTCTTCCGGTTTAAAAAATCTCTTCAATTCCGCTTCGGCTGTTTCTGGAGAATCGGACGCATGAACGATATTTTCCTGGAAACTCATGCTGTAATCTCCCCGAATAGTACCTGCCGGAGCCTTACGACCTGTAGTAGGTCCTGTAATCATACGAACAGCCTCTATAGCCCCTACTCCTTCCAAGCAACAAACAATAACAGGAGTAGCCATCATGGAATCCTTTACCCGCTGGAAGAATGGCTTTTCACTTAAATGGGCATAATGTTCACTCAATACATCATCCGTCAACTGCACCATTTTCATACCAGCCAAGCGCAATCCTTTGCGCTCAAACCGGTTGATAATCTCACCAACCAAACCTCTTTGCAAAGTACAAGGCTTCAATATAATCAATGTCTTTTCCAACATATACAAACTGGGTTCTTAAGATATAGAGTCTATTCTATCAAAAATCATTCAAAGTTAGTGTTTTTATTTTATATAACATATATCCGTTTAACAGAATTATAGTTTCTCAGCCTTATTCAAAGCATCAAAACATCGTCTAGAATTACCTACAGCCGCATTTTTAGATAAAATATGTTATGCAGCATAAAATAACATTTTAACACTTTTGAATCATTCATCAAGAGATAGCTGCCCAATTTACATTCGTTTTTCGCAATAACTGCAAGTGCTGCCAAAGCACGGCATTTTCGGGAAGTGTTTCTGTAGGATCTTCTTCTATAATCCGTCCGGCTACCTCGCGGACATATTGCAGCATTTGACCGTCGCGTGCCAGATTGGCTATCTTCAAATCAAAAGCGACTCCGCTTTGTTGGGTACCTTCCAAATCCCCCGGTCCTCTGAGTTTCAAATCGGCCTCTGCAATTTCGAAACCATCATTGGTCTGCACCATGATTTCGATCCGCTTACGGGTTTCTTCCGACAATTTATAACTTGTCACCAGAATGCAATACGACTGATCGGCTCCACGTCCGACTCTGCCTCTGAGTTGGTGCAATTGCGACAAGCCGAACCGTTCGGCATTCTCAATGACCATGACCGATGCATTGGGCACATTCACCCCCACCTCGATTACCGTAGTAGCTACCATAATCTGTGTTTCTCCCGACACAAAACGCTGCATTTCTTCATCCTTTTCGGCAGGCTTCATTTGTCCATGCACCTTGCTTACCCGACAATCGGGAAATTCTTCACACAAATGAACGTATCCATCTTCCAGATTCTTGATATCGATTTTCTCGCTTTCCTTTATCAAAGGATAAACGACGTAAACCTGTCGTCCTTCGGCTATTTGTCCCCGGATACTGGCATACAAGCTGGGGCGACGGTTATCAAACTGATGAATGGTCTGAATCGGTTTTCTTCCGGGCGGCAGTTCATCGATGACCGATACATCCAAATCGCCATAAAGAGTCATAGCCAATGTTCTGGGTATGGGAGTAGCTGTCATGACCAGCACGTGCGGAGGACATGCATTCTTACTCCATAATTTAGCACGTTGCGCCACTCCAAACCGATGTTGTTCATCGATAACAGCCATGCCGAGAGAAGCAAAGCCAACCGTATCTTCCAGGACTGCATGTGTACCTATCAATATCTGGACATCGCCCGTAAGCAATCCTTTCAGGATTTCTTCCCTTTTCTTTCCTTTGACCGATCCCATCAACAGTTCCACCCTTACATCCATACCCGCCAACAAACGCGAGATGGTATCATAATGCTGTGCCGCCAGGATTTCGGTCGGTGCCATCATACAAGCCTGATAACCATTATCCAAAGCAATGAGCATGGACATCAAGGCGACCAATGTCTTTCCACTTCCCACATCACCTTGGAGAAGTCGGTTCATCTGTCGTCCACTCCCCATATCCTTCCTTATTTCCTTGATAACCCTTTTCTGGGCACCGGTCAACTGAAAAGGAAGATTTTGAGAATAGAACGTATTAAAGACATCTCCCACTTTTTCAAAGCGCAAGCCTCTGTATTTCTGATGACGCTCCTTGGCATAGCGCAGGATATTGAGCTGGATATAAAAAAGTTCTTCAAACTTCAACCGGTATTGAGCCCTTCGAAGCTGGTCCGGGTTTTGAGGGAAATGAATGGCGTGTAAAGCCTCATCCAGCGACATCAAGTGATGCTCCTTCACCACTTTTTCGCTCAAGGATTCCACCATAGGAGATTGAAAAAGCGCAAAAGCATTCTTCATCAATTTCTCCATCGCATGAGAATTCAATCCTCCCCGTTTCATTTTTTCTGTCGTATTATAATAAGGCTGGAGTCCCATAGACGACAATGTAAGTTCTCCCGCCGCTTCCACTTCGGGGTGTGCAATATTGACACGACCATTAAAGACCGTAGGCTTTCCAAAAACGATGTATTCTTCGTGTACCTTATATCGTCCCACCAAATACTTGATACCTTGAAACCATACCAAATCGACCACCCCTGTCCCATCCGAAAAATGAGCAACCAACCGTCGGTTCCGACCTTCACCCATCGTTTCAAAGCTTAATATCTCGCCTTTCAGTTGGATATAAGGCATGTTGCCGTCTATTTCATGAATATAGTACAGACGACTGCGGTCTACATATTTATAAGGGAAATAATACAACAAGTCATATAAGGAATAAATTCCCAATTCCTTGTTCAGCATAGCGGCCCGTTGAGGTCCTACGCCTTGCAAATATTTGATGTCACGCGTGGTTATGTCAAACATAACACTTCTGCCAATTTCAAATCATAAGGAGTGGTAATCTTGATGTTTTCACGATTACCTTCCACCAAGTGCACACATTCGCCCAATGCCTCGACAACTGAAGCATCGTCTGTAAAATGCTCTGAATATTCTTGGGTATATGCACGTCGGAGTAATGCCACATCGAACACTTGTGGAGTCTGAACCAACCGATAATTATCCCGTGGAACCGTTTTACTGCCATTCTCTGTCAAACAGCGAACCGTTTCCACCACTCCAATCACCGGTATGACCGCTTGTTTACTTTTCGCTTCCTGATAACAACGGCTGATGACCGTTTGTGAAACAAAAGGACGGACGCCATCGTGCACTCCGACCCATCCTTCTCCATGCACCAGACTCAAGCCATTCTTCACTGAATGAAAACGAGTTTCCCCACCATCGGCCACTTCGTGTGGCAAAGTAAAGTTATATTCACGACAAAGATTTCTCCAGTATTCCTGCTGACTTTCGGGCAAGACCAATATAATATGCATGGAAGGGTCGTAAGCATAGAATGCTTCCAGCGTACGCATCAATACCGGTCTTCCTCCAACAGGCAGAAATTGTTTCGGTATTTCCCCACCCATTCGGAGTCCCTTTCCTCCAGCCACTACAATGACATGTTTTTTCATGCATCAACCTTCGATCATCATGCCTTGTTTGAGTTCATCGGCCAATTCCTTGCCACAGAACATCTCGACAATAGCAAAAGCAAAAGCAAAAGCGGCACCCGGTCCTTTTGCTGTTATGAAATTAGCATCCTGTTCCACAAGAGCGGCTGTATAGTCGGCACCATACAAAAACTCTTCGAATCCCGGATAGCACGTTGCTCTTTTGCCGACCAACAGATTTCGTTTACCAAACACTAACGGAGCTGCACAAATAGCCGCCAACGGTTTAGAGGATGCTGCATATTGTAGAATAAGTTCACTTAATCCCGGATGTGCATCCAAGTTACTTGCTCCCGGCATGCCTCCTGGTAGCAAGAGCATATCGGCTTCCTGATCTATATCCTCGAACAATATATCAGCCGTTACAGCCATACCATGAGCACCGGTCACTATCCGTTCATTCTTTACAGAAACTGTTATTACGTTCAAACCGGCACGGCGCAACACGTCAATAGGCGTAATCGCTTCCACTTCTTCAAATCCGTCGGCCAAAAAGACATAAATGGTTTTCATAAGCTTTTATTTTAAACAATTCCGATATTCCTGAATAGTCTTCTCCAATCCCAAATACAAAGCATCGCATACCAATGCATGACCGATTGAGACCTCATCCAACCATGGAATACAATCGTGCATATACTTTAAATTTTCCAAGCTCAGGTCATGACCCGCATTCAATCCCATTCCCAAGCTACGGACAGCCTCGGCAGCCTTAACAAATGGCGAGATAGCCATTTCCGGATTCTGCGAATATAAAGACGCATAAGGTTCCGTGTATAATTCAACCCGATCGGCTCCTGTCTTGGCCGCATATTCTATCATTTCAACATCGGTACCTACAAATATGGAAGTACGAATACCTGCATTACCAAAAAGAACCATCAAATCTGATAAAAAGGAAAAATTCTTTTTCGTATCCCATCCTGCATTTGATGTTATCTGTTCGGGGGAATCCGGTACCAATGTCACTTGATGAGGTTTGACCTCCAACACCAAATCCACGAATTCATTGCTTGGAAAACCTTCCATATTAAATTCAGTAGTCAAGAGTGGTCTAAGCGCATATACATCACTCTTTCGGATATGACGTTCATCAGGACGAGGATGAACGGTAATACCTTGTGCTCCGAAACGTTCGCAATCCAACGCTACTTTTACTACATCGGGGTTATTGCCCCCCCGCGCATTTCGGAGAGTAGCTATCTTATTGATATTTACACTTAACTTTGTCATCTTGTCAAACTATTATTATCTTTGCAGCAAAGATAGATAAAATTATTAACAATAAAGAATTACACATGAAATTTGCATTGTTCGGAAATACATACCAAGCAAAGAAATCCGTTCATATAGAACGATTACTTTCCATTCTACAACAACGCAAGGCAGAAGTTTTCATCTGTGATGAATTTTATGATTTCTTGACTAAAGAGCAGCACATGAAACTTACTGCAAACACATTTAGTGGCGATCATTTTGAAGCCGACATGATTTTCAGCATAGGAGGTGACGGTACATTTCTGAAAGCAGCCAGTCGGGTAGGTGACAAAAACATTCCTATTTTAGGCATCAACACCGGACGATTAGGATTTTTGGCAGATGTTTCCCCCAACGACATGGAAGAGACCATTGAAGACATCTATAATCATAATTATAAGGTAGAAGACCGGAGTGTGCTACAAGTTACCTGCCAAGGACAAGCATTAAAAGGATACCCCTTTGGATTGAATGAAATTGCCATTCTGAAACGCGACAGTTCATCCATGATTGCCATCCATGCCGCCATTAACGGTGCACCATTAACCACCTATCAGGCAGACGGATTGGTCATAGCCACTCCAACGGGATCTACTGCATATTCTTTAAGCATCGGTGGTCCAATCATTGTCCCCCACAGCAATACCATTGCCATCACTCCTGTTGCACCACACAGTTTGAATGTCCGTCCCATTGTCATCAACGACGATTGGGAGATTACACTCGATGTGGAAAGCCGCAGCCACAATTTCTTAATCGCCATAGACGGACGAAGCGAGACATGCAAGGAAGGAACCCGCCTCACCATCCGGAAAGCTCCCTATCAAATTAAAGTGGTGAAACGTATGAACCACGTATTCTTTCACACATTAAGAGAAAAAATGATGTGGGGAGCAGACGGAAGAGAATAATTCATCCCCAACATAAGAAAAGAAATAAAAAAAGAGATGCCGCAGCATCTCTTTTTCATTTTATCAAATACTCTGTTCAATGTTCCAAACAAAAGCGCGAAGACCGAGCATCTCGGTTTCTTCATCCATGGCATGAAGAGCTTTAAGCAATGGTTCTACACGAGCATCATCGACTACCGTCATGATGGCCGAACACATACTGGGCCACGCATGGCTACCGTAGTGAGGTTCACCGGTCTTGCTACCACGTCCCTGCACTTGCTGCCAATAACTGAATCCACGACAATTCAAGCGGTCGAGCGTTTGGATGATTCGTTCGTAAAACGCTTGGTCGAAAGTAATCATTACTGATTTCATAATCTGATTTATTTTCTATATTATTGTTTTTTAGCTTTAGTCATCTTATCCTTATGGCTCTGGTAGTATTCGTTCAGCATACGTTGCTTCTTCAAAGCCTTACGTTTGTTCTGGATACCTGTACCAGCAAATGAGCAGTAAAGCACCGGAACAAGAATCAACGTCAAGATAGTCGAAACTGCCAGACCGCCAATTACAGATACACCAAGCGGGCGCCACATTTCGGAACCTTCACCAGAACTGATAGCCATCGGAACCATACCAAGGATAGTGGTCAATGTAGTCATCAACACCGGACGGAGACGGCTACGACCTGCTACAACAGCTGAATGAAGAGCCGACATACCGCGTTCGCGACACAACATGGTATAGTCGATGAGCACGATACCGTTCTTTACTACAATACCAATCAACATGATACCACCGAGCATACTCATTACGTTGAGGGTAGTACCGGTGAAGAACAAGGCCATCAAGATACCACTGAACGCAAACGGAATGGAGAACATGATGATGAACGGATAGCTCAACGATTCGAACTGGGCAGCCATCACGATGAATACCAAGATAATGATCAGGACACCCAACACACCAAGGTCGGCAAACGAATCCTGTTGGTCTTCGAAAGAACCAGAAATCTGGATACTGATACCTGCAGGTATTTCCATTTCATCAATGATTGCATTACCGGCAGCAGCTACATCGCCCAACGGAGCACCAGAGATAACAGCCGATACGGTTACTACACGTTCACGGTCCTTACGTTCGATAGTAGGCGGATTGGAACGTTCCACTACCTTACCCAAATCTTTTACACGAACGCCTTTTCCAGTTGTCGGTGAATAGATAAGGATATTTTCCAAGTCCTCAATGCTGGTACGGTGTTCGGGAGCATAACGCACTTTCACATCGTACTCATCACCGTCTTCACGATAATAAGTTGCCAAGGCACCATTCACACGGTTACGCAAGTAGGTAGCTGCAGTAGAAAGATTCAAGCCATGGAGTGCTAACTTTTCGCGGTCAAAATCAACCTGATATTCCGGTTGGTAATCTTCGCGGCTGATGTTCACTTCGCTGACACCTTCCACTTTCAAGAGTTTGCTCTGCAATTCGGCAGCCAAGCGGTCGGTCGTTTCAAAGTCGTAACCATAGATTTCGAAGTCGGCAGTAGACTGTCCGCCCATACCACCGCCTCCACCGCCCATCAATACCTGGGCTTCGTCGAGTTCGGGATAATCGTTCATATCCGCACGCATCTCGTTACAAATCTGTTCCAAGCCTACTTCACGGTCTTCTACACTTACCAAACTGATGTTGAATGATATGATGTGGCTACCGTTATCCTGCATAGAAGCGAAGGTATTATCAGAGTCGGCCTGACCCACACGATAGTTACATACTTTCATCACACCTTGATAACGATCCATCCATTTGCCAGCCAATTCAGAAGCCAATTCTTGGGCACGTTCTACGCGGGCACCAATAGGCAACTTCAAGGTTACACCAATACGACCATTATCTTGAGATGGGAAGAATTCGGTACCGATGCTGGTTGCACACAAACAGCTCAACACAAAGAAGGCCACACAACCCAAGAATACAGTCTTACGATGACGAACGGCCCAATCCAAACGTTTCTTATACCAATCGTCCAACTTATCCAAAGTACGTTCAATAGGCTTGTAGAATGCCAAGAAAATCTTGCTTGGTTTCTTTTGCAGTTTCAGGAAGTAAGCACACATCATTGGAGTGAACGACAAGGCTGAGATAGTAGAGATGGTCATAATCACACACATCATCCAACCCAATTGTTCGAACAACACACCGGCCATACCGGTTACCATGGTCAATGGGAAGAACACGGCAATCATAGTCAACGTAGACGCAATTACCGAAATTGCCACTTCGTTCGTTCCGTGAATAGCCGCCTGTTTAGGCTCGGCACCACGTTCGATGTGGGTGGTCACGTTTTCCAATACTACAATGGCGTCGTCCACCACCGAACCAATCGCAATGGAGAGACACGACAGAGAGATGATGTTCAAAGAACCACCGTCGATGATTCCCAAATAGATGAAAGAACCCACCAACGACATCGGGATAGTGATACAGATGATAACGGTAGCACGCCAACGGCCCAAGAAAACGAATACTACGAGCACCACAAACAACATGGCATACGCAATGGTTTCGGCCAAACTGTTGATGGTATTCAAGATGTTATCAGAGGTATTTACAATGATACCCAATTTCACGTCGCTCGGCAAGGTCTTCTGCAATTGCGGAAGCATTTCCATTACTCGGTTGGAGATTTCTACCGAGTTACCACCAGTCTGCTTCTGAACGATAATCATCGCACCTTCTACACCATTATTAAATGTACGTTGTGCACGTTCTTGTACACCGTCCTGTACGGTAGCTACATCGCGCAAGTAAACGGCTGCACCATTGTGTGAACCAACAATGATGTTTTCCATTTCCTTCGGATCGTTGAATTCACCTTCTACACGAAGAGAATAAGTATCGCTACCCACATCGAATGTACCACCTGGAACGTTACGGTTTTCGGCACTGATAATTCCACTGATGGTTTCGATAGAAAGGTTATAAGCATCGAGTTTGTTTGGGTCGCAATATACGTTGATTTCACGTTGTGGGGCACCTGCAATAGATACCGTACCTACACCCGGAACACGAGCCAAGGGGTTCACTACCGCATCGTCCAAAATCTTGTAAAGTGCAGGCTGGCTTTCGTCGGCTTGTACGGACAACATCAAGATAGGAATCATGTCGGTACTGAATTTGAAGATGATCGGAGTGTTCACTTCGTCAGGAAGTGCCGAAGTAACCATATCCAGTTTATCGCGTACATCATTGGTAAGCACGTCGATATCATAACCGAATTCAAATTCCAATGTTACGATAGAGATACCTTCGGAAGACTTTGAAGTGATGTGCTTCAAGTGTTCTACCGAGTTCAAGGTATTTTCCAACGGACGGGTCACGTTATTTTCAATATCAGAGGCACTGGCACCCTGATAGGATGTCATTACCATGATGGTATTTGTCTCAATGTCCGGAAGCAAGTCGATAGGCAAGCGGGACAAAGAGAACAGACCAAAAATCGCAACTGCCACAAAGCAGAGCGTGGTCATAATCGGTCTTTTAACCGAACCTTCGTATAAACTCATAGTCGTTTAATTAAAGAGGTTAAAGGATTATTGGATTACTTCTACTTCTACGCCATCGGCCAAACGAGTCTGACCTGCAATCACTACTTGAGCGTTGTTTTCTACACCTGAAACCAATTCGTATTCTGTATCCAAACGACGGCCTAACTCTACCTTATTATAAGATACCTTGCCATTGTTGTATACATATACAAAACGGTCGCCAGAACCGGCACGCTTAACAATAGCCTGATCGGGAACTACCACGTGATTCTTGGTACCGAAGTTCATGGTTACACGAGCAAACATACCCGGACGAACACGTTGGTTAGCATTAGCCAAGATTACTTCTACCGGGAAAGTATGAGTAGCGGCATCGATGGTAGGATAAACCAAGCTTACCTTACCTTCGAATTCTTCACCTTCGTATACATCAAGTTTCACGGTTACAGGCATACCCTTAGTTACCTTCGGAAAATTAGGTTCAGAAACGTTCACCATCAATTTCACCGGAGTGATTTGTTCTACCACCAATACCGGCATTTGAGTAGAAGTATACAGGTCACCGTTATCGAAATTACGGGCAGTAACGACACCGTTCAACGGGCTTACCAATTGAGTGTTTTCCAGCAAGTTCTCATAAGAAGAACGACGAACATCCAAATTGGTCTTAGCTGCATCCCACTCTGATTTGGAAGCGCCACCTACTTTATACAATTCGTCCACACGGTTGAATTCCTTTTCCTGATTATCCAACTGCAACTTCATCTGAGTGAGGTTAGCAGCATCCATCTGCACCAATTTCTGCCCCTTGCGTACATAGTCGCCTACTTCCACAAAAATCTGGCTGATACGCCCCGGAGCTGTTGGAGCGATGTTGTTCTTTGCTTCCGCTTCCACAGTGGCTGTGTATTCGCCAACCTGTTCCACATCACGGGAATTTACAGTTGCCAACTTAACGGTCGGTTTTTCGGATACAACAGCGTTTTCTGCTTCTTTCTTTTCACCACCTGAACAGGCACCCAACATAGCAGCCACCAACACTGCTGCTATTTGAAAACTTTTCTTCATACTGTTAGTCTATTTAATCTGTTATTATTATTTTTCTGTTGTTTCAATCACATCTTCCACGCCCATCACCAAATCTAAGTCGGCTTTTGCAACCAAGTAATCGTAGATAGATTGGTTATAAGTAAGTTGAGCTTGAGTCAAAGCCACTTCCGAGCTATTGAGTTCAAGGATAGTACCACGACCAACTTCATAACGTTTTTCGGCAATAGTACGTCCTTTTTCAGCCTGAAGTACGGCTTCCTTGTTGCTCACTACCTGTTCGGTGCTAGCCGCCATATTATCCAAATAGCTTTGGGCCTGCATCTTGAGCTGACGTTCGGTATTGATGCGTGTCATATCCAATTGCTTCAGTTGCAACTTGGCTTGCTTTACCTGCGAGAAGTTACCACCTTTAAACAAAGGAATGGAAAGGCTCAAGCCTACGGTAGAATAAGGAGTCCATGTGTAATCAAATACTTTCCAGTTTTCGCTCATGCTGGTATACATGAATTGGAATGACAAGGCCAAGTTCGGCATGAAGTTGGTATACTTCAACTTCAAATTGCGTTGAAGCATATCGTAGTTCATATCCAATTGGCGGAGAGTTGTGTTACCACCCACAATATCGGCCGGACGAGGTTGGGCCTGACGAGTGAACATAGCCATTTCGTAATCCTTCAAATTGCCATCAACAATCACCGGGATATCCGATTCCATACCAAGAAGCACCTTGAGCTGGAGCATAGCAAGGTTTACACCATTACCAGCTGAAACAACACTTGGTTTCAATGAGCGCATCTGTACATCGGCACTGATCTTATCATATTCACTCACACTACCCTGTTGATATTTGGCATTGACAACATTGAAATTATCTTCGCTCTGCTTGTAACTTTTCTGGAGCACTTCGTAGCTGTCTTGCGCTAACAACAACTGATAGAAAGCCTTGGTTACTTGATTCACCATATCGAGACGGGAAGAACGAGCCTTTTCCATAGCAAGCTGAACATCTGCCTTGGTGAGTTTCATGCTTTGGTACAATGCCGGAGCAAAAACCGGAAGACTGGCAGTAACACCACCGCTGGCATTGTTCATCGTACCCACACGCATAATTTGCCCCATGATGGCAAACGACTGCTTTTCAATGGTGTGATTAAAGTTTCCCACCAAACTCACCTCCGGCAGTAATCCCCAGATTACTTCACGATTGGCTTCCTTCTTCAATTGAATTTCCTGATCGGCTACCTTAATAGTCGGATTTTCGCTCAGCGCAATTTGAATCGCTTCTTTCAAAGAGATTCTCAATGTATCCTGAGCTTGAGCGTTCATTGCTGCAAAAGCAAGCATCATAAACGCCATAACGGGTTTCATAAAGAATTTCATTTAACTGTTACCTATTTAAATTGTTATTATTATATCTAGTTACTTTTATGTTTATTTTTAAGTCGATCCAAAAAGTCGTTTACAATTTTCAATCCTTTTTCTGTTGATATCCCCCGCATGTGCATAAATACCAATGTTTCGAATATTTCTTCCAATGAATAAGTGGGCAAAGATTTCAATAACGCATCCATCTGTCCGCTTATCATTTCCTGCACAATAGGATAGTTGACATCCTCACGAAAAATTCCTTGTTCCACTCCTTTCTGATAGAAAGCCATAGCTGAATTGATATTCTCTCTGCGGCTTTCTTCCAAGAATTCCACTACTTTGGGATATTTCTTGATATCCTCGAAAAAACATCGGTTGGTATGTTTGAATTCATCAATCGTCATTTCATAAAAACCAATTATTACTTCCAATACATTATCGGCTTTCGATGCTACATTGGTCATATAATCTTTCACTTCATCCCGATGAATCCGTACCACTTCAACCAACAGTTCCTCCTTATCAGAAAACAGTTCATACAAGGTACGTTTAGAGATAGACAGTCCTGAAGCAATGTCGTCCATCCGCACATTCTTTATCCCTTTCTGAGAAAAAGCTACAGCAGCGGCTTTTATCACCTGCATCCGAATCAATTTCTTGTCCGTACGTTTCTTCTTAATACAGTCTATCATCATTCCTTGAAAACTTTTTCAACCCTTATAGTTTTCGAAAGTGCAAAATTACGCATTTTTTTCATATGTTATTCCACCTCAAATCCCTCTTTAACGATTAATAACGCGATTTCAGAAGAAAAGAATAGAATTAAAGAAACAAAGGGGATACAGATTGTTTTATAAGGAAAGCGATACGATGTTATTAGAGGAAAAGCAGAACATATTTATTATTTGCATATATATCCACCCAATAAGCCTATTAAGGTTAAAAATACAGCAATTGAATACATTTTTATGCAAAATGATATACTATTTATAATTTTATTACTACTTTTGTCGCCAATTTACTAAAACATCCTAATAAAAGAAAGAATTATGGTCAAGATTACGAAAGAAGCCGCCTTGCTTTACCATTCACAAGGCAAGCCCGGCAAGATTGAGGTAGTTCCTACCAAACCATACAGCACCCAAAGCGATCTCTCTTTAGCATATTCACCGGGAGTAGCAGAACCGTGTCTGGAAATCGAGAAAAATCCTCACGACGCTTATAAATATACAGCCAAAGGTAATTTAGTTGCCGTCATTTCAAATGGAACAGCCGTATTGGGACTTGGGGACATAGGCGCCATGGCCGGCAAACCGGTTATGGAAGGAAAAGGCTTGCTGTTCAAAATATATGGAGGCATCGATGTATTCGATATTGAAGTCAACGAAAAAGATCCTGAAAAATTCATTGAAGCAGTAAAAGCTATCGCACCCACCTTTGGAGGAATCAATTTGGAGGATATCAAAGCACCCGAATGTTTTGAAATCGAACGTCGTTTGAAAGCAGAGCTTGATATTCCCGTAATGCATGACGACCAACATGGTACTGCTATTATTTCTTCAGCCGGTTTGATCAACGCACTCGAAGTGGCCGGCAAAAAAATTGAAGACGTCAAGATTGTAGTAAATGGCGCCGGAGCTGCCGCTATCTCCTGTACTAAACTTTATGAAGCATTAGGAGCATCACACAAGAACATCATCATGCTCGACTCCAAAGGAGTTATCCGTAGCGACCGCGAGGGACTTGACCGACCGGGTAATGAAATGAAGCGCTATTTCGCCACCGACCGTCGTGACATCCAAACTTTGGAAGAAGCCGTGAAAGGTGCCGATGTGTTCTTAGGACTATCTAAAGGTAATGTTCTTACTCAAGACATGGTACGCAGCATGGCCGACCACCCGATTGTGTTTGCTTTGGCAAATCCTGTTCCGGAAATTTCATACGAAGATGCCATGGCTGCCCGTCCGGACGTACTGATGTCGACCGGTCGTTCAGACTACCCCAACCAGATTAACAATGTCATCGGATTTCCATACATTTTCCGTGGAGCATTGGACGTAGCTTCTACGGCCATCAACGAAGAAATGAAATTGGCAGCTGTACGTGCTATTGCTGCTTTGGCCAAACAACCGGTACCCGACGTTGTCAATGAAGTATACCATGTCAACAACTTTACATTCGGTCCCGATTATTTTATACCCAAACCTGTTGACCCTCGGTTGATAACCGAAGTTTCCATGGCCGTTGCCAAAGCTGCAATGGATTCTGGAGTAGCCCGTAAGCCCATTGAAGATTGGGAAGCCTACCGCCAACACTTGAAAGAATTGATGGGACAAGAAAGTAAACTGACACGTCAATTATACGAAACAGCCCGAAGAGACCCTCAACGCGTTGTATTCGCTGAAGGCATTCACCCAACTATGTTAAAAGCAGCCGTAGAAGCCAAAGCAGAAGGAATTTGTCATCCAATCTTATTGGGAAATGATGAAGCCATTACCAAACTTGCCAAAGAATTGGAATTAAGTTTGGAAGGCATCGAGATTGTCAACCTACGCCATCCCAACGAAGCATCACGCCGCGAACGATACGCCCGCATTCTTTCTGAAAAACGTGCCCGTCAAGGAGCCAATTTCCAGGAAGCGAATGATAAAATGTTTGAACGCAACTATTTTGGTATGATGATGGTAGAAACCGGAGAAGCAGATGCATTCATCACCGGTCTGTATACCAAATATTCCAACACCATCAAGGTGGCTAAAGAAGTTATTGGCATCCAACCGGAATACAAGCATTTCGGCACCATGCACATTCTTAATTCCAAGAAAGGCACTTACTTTGTAGCCGATACGTTGATTAACCGTCATCCCAGTACAGAAACACTGATTGACATTGCCAAGCTATCCAAACAAACCGTAGAATTTTTCAATCATACACCGGTTATGTCCATGTTGTCTTATTCCAACTTCGGTTCAGACAGCGAAGGAAGTCCCGCTAAAGTACATGAAGCGGTTGACTATATGCAAAAGGAATATCCAGATTTGGCTATAGATGGTGAAATGCAAGTCAAATTTGCGCTCAACAAAGAAGCACGTGACGAAAAGTATCCATTCACTAAATTAAAAGGAAAAGAAGTGAATACACTGGTATTT
Organism: Bacteroides sp.; assembly: GCA_015060765.1. Taxonomy (GTDB): domain Bacteria; phylum Bacteroidota; class Bacteroidia; order Bacteroidales; family Bacteroidaceae; genus Phocaeicola. The sequence goes on along the minus strand of SUXW01000003.1, from coordinate 93,610 downwards.
CCTAATTTGAGTTCGGCCAATGCAACTTACCAGCTCATTCAGGCCATGAGTGAAACGGAAGTTATCGGTCCCATTCAAATGGGATTGAACAAACCAATCCATTTTACAGACTGCGAAGCATCGGTACGTGACATTGTGAACATTACCGCCATTGCCGTTATCGATGCAATTGTTGAAAAGAAAAAGAAAAACAATTAATCATCTTCATTTTTAGTGTCATTCTGAACATCTCATCTTCACCTCGTTCAGAATGACACTTTATTTTATAGCAACTATGCGAAAACCTTTATCTACTACACAAGCTGTCATCCTAACCCTATTATGGGTTTCCATTTGCTATATCATACTTGTAGGTTCCGAACAAATTGACGGACCTTTGGTACTAACACTACTCATATCGGGAGCTTTAGTGTTTATTCCGCTCATAAAGTCTTTCAAAAACAGAGGAAAGTAAACGTTTATCCACCAATTTGATTACTTTTTGCACAAATTGATATTTTTTCTTCATTTTTCTTTGAATTTTGTTGCATGTTTCAAATATACTCTATAAATTTGCAGTCGTTAAACAAGAATATTAATCAAAAATCAATAAAACGAATAGATTATGAATGCAGCAAAGGTATTAGATGATCTGAAAAGAAGATTTCCCAACGAACCTGAATACCATCAGGCAGTAGAAGAAGTTTTGGGTACTATTGAAGAAGAATACAACAAGCACCCGGAATTTGATAAAGTAAACTTGATTGAACGTTTGTGTATTCCTGACAGAGTTTATCAGTTCCGTGTGACATGGATGGATGACAAAGGTAACATACAGACCAACATGGGTTACCGTGTACAGCACAACAACGCCATTGGCCCTTACAAAGGAGGTATCCGTTTCCACTCTTCTGTAAACTTGGGTATTTTGAAGTTCCTCGCATTCGAACAAACTTTCAAGAATTCATTGACTACCCTTCCTATGGGTGGCGGTAAAGGTGGTTCCGATTTTTCACCACGCGGAAAATCGAATGCTGAAGTAATGCGTTTCTGTCAGGCATTCATGTTGGAATTGTGGCGTCACATCGGTCCAGACACCGACGTTCCTGCTGGTGATATTGGTGTAGGCGGCCGCGAAGTAGGTTACATGTTTGGTATGTATAAAAAACTCGCTCACGAGTTTACAGGTACATTCACCGGTAAAGGTAGAGAATTCGGTGGTTCATTGGTACGTCCTGAAGCTACAGGTTACGGTAACGTATATTTCCTCATGGAAATGTTGAAGACCAAAGGTATGAATTTGCAAGGCAAGACTGTATTGATTTCAGGTTCTGGTAACGTAGCCCAATACACCGCAGAAAAGGTACTCCAATTGGGTGGTAAAGTATTAACCATGTCAGACTCTGACGGTTATATCTACGATCCGGATGGTATCGACCGCGAAAAGCTCGACTACATCATGGAGTTGAAGAACTTATACCGTGGACGTATCCGCGAATATGCTGAAAAATATGGCGTCAAGTATGTACCAGGTGCTAAGCCTTGGGGAGAAAAGGCAGACATCGCTCTTCCTTCGGCTACTCAGAACGAATTGAACGGCGAACACGCACAGATGTTGGTTGACAATGGTGTCATCGCTGTTTCTGAAGGTGCCAACATGCCTTCTACTCCGGATGCTATCCGCATCTTCCAAGAAGCTAAGATTTTGTATGCTCCGGGTAAGGCTGCCAACGCCGGTGGTGTATCTGTATCAGGTCTTGAAATGAGCCAGAATTCAGAACGCTTGTCATGGAGCGCCGAAGAAGTAGACGACAAACTTCACTATATCATGGAAAATATCCACGAAAACTGTGTGAAGTACGGTACAGAAGAAGATGGATATGTAAACTATGTAAAGGGTGCAAACATTGCCGGCTTTATGAAAGTTGCCAAGGCTATGATGGCTCAAGGCATTGTATAATCAGCGATATTATTTATAGGTAAAAATGGGTGTGTCGAAAGGCACACCCATTTTTATTATTTATCCTCGGGCATCATCACCACTCCTATTTTTTTCTTTCCGTCCATCTTGATAGTTATAGGATTTTCAAAACGAATATGACGGACAAACTGAGTTTCTTCTATCGCCGGTTGGGCGTTGAGGAAATCCTGATTATAAATGCCGTCATTCATATAAGCATTGATTGTGAAATACCCTACTCCAAAAGAAGTAAGATTCTGGAAGAAATGGGTACCCTGACTAGGGTCTACCCGATAATTGGTTAATCCAGCCTCTACTATAACCCGTGCAGCAGAAATATGTGGCCATTTGACAGGAATACCCAACCATGTATCACTACTGCCCCATCGTCCCGGTCCTACCAATACGTAATGTTTGCCCTCGTCAAGGAATTTACGGTTCAATTTCTCTATTTCGTATGCAATCATTTGATTGTTAGAAGCCGTGTATCCATCGGTCTTTACATAAACAACATCGAAAACATCTTCCATGATTCCATGCCCCAACGAATTGGAACTTTTCAGTAGTACGTCTTCTTCGGGTATCAAGTCTAGGTCTTCCGACAAATCAGCCTTGACATCCACCATCGGACGAATCTGTAGCAAATAGAATGTACCCGACTTCTTTTGTGCATCCAACGTGACCGCAAACTCTATTTCGACCGGACGTTTCATTTCATTCTGTCCATATTCCTGCGCCATCTGCAGGATACGAGGCAGAGGGAACACATCGTGTTGCAACACATTGGCAAAAGTTATCACCTTTCGTCCGCCCGGATAAATACCGTCGCGTATCACCATATCGTACGGATCGTAAGTAGAAGCGATATACTGAAGCGAACCATCTTTCTCCGCTTCCCTTACATGCAGTTTCAACAAATTAAAACCATCGTCTATAGAGAAGTTGTTTCCCGTATTCTTTAAATCGAGTGCATAAAACTGAGTCTGTGTTTCGCGCAAAGCAATTTCCATTTCACTGGTTTGAAGTACCTGATTGGGGTGATAAGGACAAACGCGCAAGGTCAGTCCGCCATCTACGATGTACTTCCCTAAACCCAGCGCCAAACTCACCGTACCTTCTTCCGCTTTTTCTTCACCAATGGGATAATAGTTCAACGAACGGGCCACCCCCGATATGGACGGATAAAAACGATCACCATACTGTGTACCAACTACCTCCTGAATGATTACCGCCATTTTTTCCTGATCAATCACATTGCTGGTAGCTTGCATATAAGCTTTACTGTCACGATAGAATACCGAAGCGTAGACTCCCTTGATTGCATCACTCAACATACGGAGCATTTCATATTTGTCCTCCATATAGGGGATCATATAAGTAGAATAGATACCAGCAAACGGTTGATAATGGGAATCTTCCAGCAAACTGGAAGAACGGATGGCAATCGGTGATTTCACCACATCGAAGAAAGCGAAGAAATCCTCTACCAACCTGTCGGGTAGCTTCGCACGCAAGAAAGCTTTCAGAATCACCTCATCAGAGACATCGCTTAAAGCCAATTGGTACAAGCTATTGGTATCCATGAATTCATCAAATATATCCGTACATAGGACTACCGTTTTAGGAATAGAAACCGTTGCATTTTCGAATTCCTCGAACTCCGGATGACGTTTCACCATATTGTCAATAAAGGCCAAGCCACGCCCTTTGCCTCCCAATGAACCTTCTCCAATCCGAGCAAAATTGGAATAGCGGTCAAACCTTTCGCGTTGGAAAATGGCTACCACACCTTGATTCTTCATCTTGCGGTACTTTACAATCGCTTCGAATATAACCTTACGATGTGCATCCACATCCTGCAAAGAATCCCAAGTAATCTGCTTCAAGAATTCGGCTGCGGGGAACATAGCGCGTGAATACAACCAACGAGACACATGGTTCCGTTGCACATGATACAACAAAGATTCCTTAGGTATGGCAAAAATAATATTCTGCAACTCTTTCAGATTGCGAACACGAGCCACTTCTTCATAAGTATTCGGATTACGGAATACAAAATCACCGAAACCAAAGTTTTCAGATATGATTTCCCGTAAATCAATATTCATTTTTTTGGAATTCTTGTCGACAAAACTCGCTTCATACAATTTTGCATATTCCGCATTCGCCACTTCAGATGACTCCAATATCAGTGGTACAAAAGGATCACGTTTACGGATTTCACCCAATAATTTAATACCAGCCATAGGATCCACAACACCTTTGCGCGGATAACGGGCATCCGTAATGACCCCCAACATGTTGTTGCCAAACTTATCATACAAATCCATCGCCTCTTCATAGTTACGGGCAAGTACAATCTTCGGGCGTCCTCTCATACGGAGTGTTCGTTGATGAGCATTCAAGGCTTCCGTTGCAAACTCTTGACTCTGTTTCAAAACAAACTTATAAAGATTGGGCAACACGGATGAGTAGAAACGGATAGAATCTTCTACCAACAATATCATCTGCACCCCTACTTCATTTATATCATGTTCCAGATTCATCTTGTCTTCTATCAGCTTGATAATAGACAACAACAAATCTGTATTTCCCAACCAACAGAATACATATTCAAAAATACTCAAATCCTCATGTTCCATTCTTGCTGTAATACCATGCGAAAACGGTGTCAACACAACCAACGGTATATGAGCATATTTTTCTTTGATACTTCGGGCAATTTCAAATGTATCGCTGTTATCGGTACCCGGCATAACAATTACCAAATCATAATTGGTATTTGACAATTGAGTCCAAGCATCCTCTTCGGTAGACACTTGAGTGAAACGAGGAGGATAGCGCAGACTCAAATTCATATATTCATTAAAGATCTTTTCATCTATACGGCCATCATCCTCCAACATGAATGCATCATAAGGATTGGCTACCAACAATACATTGAAGATACGCTTCGTCATCAAATGCACAAACGAAGTATCTTTAAAATACAACTGGTTTAACTTTAACTTACTGAGCATGTTTTTAACGCTTAAACATTTTATATACACAAAATACGGGATTATTATTGACGTATGCAACATATTTCGCACTAAATTCAACCTTTTCGACAAGAATCGAGCAGCACCAATTTAAACAAAATGTCGCAAACAAGAAAAAATATTCATAAAAACATTTGGCCATTTCCACACAAAACATATCTTTGCAAATGAAATGAATTTCATTTTGTCAAAACCTTAAAAAATTATATTATGGATATCAATCAAATTATGGCCTCTTTGGAAGCAAAGCATCCAGGGGAATCAGAGTATTTACAGGCTGTAAAGGAAGTATTACACTCTATTGAAGACATTTACAACCAACATCCCGAATTTGAAAAAGCTTCATTGATTGAACGATTGGTAGAACCCGACCGCATCTTTACATTCAAAGTGCCCTGGGTAGACGACAATGGAAAGGTACAGGTCAATTTAGGTTATCGTGTACAGTTCAACAACGCTATCGGTCCTTACAAGGGAGGTATCCGTTTCCACGCTTCGGTAAATCTTTCCATCCTGAAGTTCTTAGGTTTTGAACAAACATTCAAGAATGCCCTGACAACATTGCCTATGGGCGGCGGAAAGGGTGGTTCCGACTTTTCACCGAGAGGAAAGAGCAATGCAGAAATCATGAGATTCTGTCAAGCATTCATGCTGGAATTATGGCGCCATGTAGGTCCCGACATGGATGTTCCGGCAGGTGACATCGGAGTAGGCGGACGTGAAGTAGGCTACATGTTCGGCATGTACAAAAAACTAACCCGCGAATTTACCGGCACATTTACAGGCAAAGGATTGGAATTTGGTGGTTCATTGATTCGTCCCGAAGCAACCGGTTTCGGTGGTTTGTACTTTGTCAATCAAATGTTGAAGAATGCAGGTATCGACATCAAGGGAAAGACAATAGCTGTTTCCGGATTTGGCAATGTTGCGTGGGGAGCTGTGACCAAAGCCACACAATTAGGTGCAAAAGTCGTTACAATCTCTGGTCCCGATGGTTATGTATACGACCCAGACGGTATCAGTGGCGAAAAAATAGATTATATGCTCGAACTTCGTTCGTCGGGCAACGACATTGTTGCTCCGTATGCAGAAAAATACCCCAATGCAACATTTGTAGAAGGTCGCCGTCCTTGGGAAGTAAAGGTTGACATAGCATTACCTTGTGCTACCCAAAACGAATTAAACGGGGAAGATGCTAATAATCTGATTAATAATGCAGTGATTTGTGTAGGCGAAATTTCCAATATGGGATGTACTCCAGAAGCTATTGATGCATTTATAGAGCACAAAATGTTATATGCTCCAGGAAAAGCTGTTAATGCAGGTGGTGTAGCTACATCTGGACTGGAAATGAGCCAAAATGCCATGCACTTGAGTTGGAGTGCAGAAGAAGTGGATCAGAAACTGCACCAAATCATGTTGGGTATTCACGAACAATGCGTTAAATACGGTACCGAATCTGATGGATACATCAACTACGTAAAGGGAGCCAATATTGCCGGTTTCATGAAAGTAGCTCATGCTATGATGGCACAAGGAATAGTCTAAAATCATAATAAAAATAATCTCGTTTAGTTGTATTTGTATTTTACATTGTTAATACGTTGCTCGCCTGTGAAGGTAAGCAACGTTTTTTATATTTTTCTTTTGTTATTACATATATTTCATTAATTTTGCAACGTTCTAACATAAATACTGATAGAATATGAAAAAACAAATTTCACTTTTCGTTTTCAGCCTACTTGGCTTATTTAGTTGCAAAGACTCCATTGACCCTATCGTCAATTTACCACATTCATCCAACGAACCTATCATTTCACGTAGCAGCATAGCAGGGGAAGAAAATCTTCCACCTCAATCGACCGTATTGTTTTATGCAAAAGGAGCTTTGGATATCCCAAGTCAAGTACTGACCTATTCCGGTACACGATGGGAAAGTAGTATCCCCCTTTCATGGAACAAGAATGCGGATACAACTTCATATACAGCTATATACCCTGTATATGAAGATCACACCTATTCATCATCCAATTTGTATGCAAATGGATATTTAGAAGATATCTTGATTGCACAAGATACTTTGTTTCAGAAACAGGACATTGAATTATCTTTCAAACATTTATTTTCCAAACTGACTTTCCAGGCTCCTCTTTCTATCCGTCAGCAAATCAAAGAAATCAGACTGACTGTTCCCGCAACCGTTACCAACATATCATTGGAATCAGGTTCGTTCACGACCTCTTCTAAAGAATATACCTCTGTACTATCTTCCAACGAAAGCGGAAACTATCCGTTTATACTTCCGCCGCTCGAAAAGGTCGAACTGACGCTTCAATTAGTGATGGAACACGGCACACAAACCGTGCCAATAGCCCCTTACACTTTTAAAAGTAACCACAATTACAATTGTAAGTTGAAGACAGCTGTCGGTATCTATACAGCAGAAGACCTAATTGCTTTCAGTTCATTAATCAATAAAAGAAGCAACAATGACAGCCGAACATTGGATGAGTTTGGAGAAAAAGTCGGCAACGATACCATATTCTACCTGATGAACGACATAGCATTGACCGAAGAAGAATGCAAACGCTTGCTTCCCATCGGTATCCATAACACTTATGGATTCAATTACACATTCGAAGGAAACAACTATACGATTTCCAATTTTACGGTACCAGATAAAAGTAGCAATACCGCTGTACAAAGTTTATATAGCGGACTATTTGGGTATATCGGTTCCAAAGGAATGGTACGGAACCTACATATATCCCATTCATCCAGTGTCAGCAATCCTACATGCAGCCAAACAGGTATCCTATCGGGTACAAACTATGGCATGATACTCAACTGCTCCGTTTCCCACTCATCGATATCCGCAGGCAACAACCATACGGCTTCGGGCCTCATTTGCGCCAATAACGCAGGATTCATCGTCAACTGTTTCACCCAAGACTGCCAATTAAAAATTGCGGCCAATACAAAAGGCGGAGGCATTGCCGGAAATGCAACCGGACATATTCTGAATTGCTATACTTACAACAACACCTTTGCCACCAAGAGCACTGCCGCCTCTGGAGGAATTGCAGGAATGTCTAACATTAACATACCGTTATATTTATCCAATTGCTATGTCTATCATGTCAACAAATACAATTATTTTGGTTCCATCATCGGATATGCAAGAGGAGCATCCATCGAGAATACATTCTACAACAACGGGACGACCTATTACAAGACAACCAACAGTTCCATTTCAAATGCGTTGAAATACAGCAATAATTTTCAAACGAACGATACTCCTATCACTACCCTTTTAAATGAATGGATTGACACGACAGGCAAAAACAACTATCCGGACATTCCATTCAAGAAGTGGGAAATGGATGAAAGTAACGTACCCCGATTCAAATAGATCTGATTTATCACTCCATAAAAAAAGAAGAATCTGTATGCATGAAAATGTAAACAGATTCTTCTTTTCTATTTGAAATCAATTCCTCTATTACCAAGAATTGATTTTTATCTCATATCAAAGAGCACCCACTTCTGTCAAGGCAGCATTTGTCTTACGAACAGCAGCAGCACTTGCAGCGAACTTAGCCTTTTCGTCTTCGTTCAATGGAAGTTCTACGATCTTTTCAATACCGTTCTTGCCCAAGATTACAGGAACACCACAGCAAATGTCTGATTCACCGTATTCACCTTCCAACATTACAGAGCAAGGAATCATCTTCTTTTGGTCGTGCATGATAGCTTCAACGACGAATGCACCTGCTGCACCCGGAGCATACCATGCTGAAGTTCCGAGCAACTTAGTCAATGTAGCACCACCTACCATAGTAGAAGCTGCGATTTCTTCTAACTTTTCAGCTGACAAGAAGTTAGAAACCGGCATACCCTTGTATGTAGCGAAGCGAGTCAAAGGAATCATAGTTGTATCACCGTGACCACCGATAACCATACCTTCTACTTCGTTGGCGTTGCAACCCAAAGCTTGTGACAAGAAATATTTGAAACGAGAGCTGTCCAAAGCACCACCCATACCAATGATTCTATTCTTTGGCAAGCCCAATGACTTCAATGCCAAGTAAGTCATAGTATCCATCGGGTTAGAGATAACCACCAAGATAGCGTTAGGAGAATACTTCAAGATGTTTTGAGCTACAGACTTAACGATGCCTGCATTTACACCGATCAATTCTTCGCGAGTCATACCCGGCTTACGAGGAATACCTGAAGTAATTACTACTACATCCGAATCAGCAGTCTTTTCATAATCATTGGTGCAACCTACAATGGTAGTGTCGAAGCCCAACAACTGAGCTGTCTGCATCATATCCATTGCTTTACCTTCAGAAACACCTTCCTTTACATCGAGCATTACCACCTGGTCTGCCACTTCATTAAAGGCAAGAACATTTGCACATGTAGCGCCTACATTACCTGCGCCAACTACGGTTACTTTTGACATAATCTCAATATTTTATTTAAAGTTGATAATTTATTCCTTTTATAATCGGATGCAAAGTTACAACGTTCTATCGGATTAAAGAAAAATTTCCATAATTATTTTCACTCTATATACATTATTTATTGTACTTTTGCGAGAAATTAACGTAACACCATGAGTAAGAATAAAAATCTGATCATTATCATCATCCTGCTGATTATCATAATCGGTGGAGTTTCATTCTTTGCATTCCGCCAAGTGCAGGAAAACAAAGAGATGAGCGAATTATTCGCTATCGAAAAGGAAGAAATGGAAAATGAGTATACCACTTATGCTACCCAATACGACGAACTTCAAGTTCAAATAAACAACGATTCACTCAGACAAAAATTGGAGAGTGAGCAGTTGAGAACCCAACGGTTGCTTGAAGAACTCCGTCAAGTGAAGTCAAGCAACGCTGCTGAAATCATGAGATTAAAGAAAGAGCTAAAGACTGTCCGAGCTGTATTACGCAGTTATGTAATACAGATAGACTCTTTAAATCGTTTAAACGAGGCACTGACGACCGAAAACAAAGAAGTCAAGCAAAAATACAACGAAGCTACCCGCCAAATCAACACTTTAGCTGAAGAAAAGAAGAATTTGAACGAGAAAGTTGCCTTGGCCGCACAACTCGACGCGACCAACATTGTCGTTGAAGGAAGAAACAAACGTGGCAAAGAAACTCAGAAAGTCAAAAATGTCAAGAAATTGGCTGTTTCATTTACATTAGTAAAAAACATCACTGCACAAACGGGAGAACGTACCCTTTATGTACGTATCACCCAACCAGGCAACGAAGTGTTGAGCAAGAATGCATCCGATACATTCAACTACGAGAACCGTGAGTTGCAATACTCCATCAAAAAATACATTGAATACACCGGTGAGGAACAGACCGTCACCGTTTATTGGGATGTAGAAGAATACTTGGCAGCCGGTACTTACAATGTCTATATTTTCGCCGACGGCGTAATGATTGGAAGCAACTCATTCAGCTTAAAATAACAATCAAAAAGTCCAAACAACCGAAAAGGACACAATATTTGTAACATAAGTAAAAGGATATGTTACAAAATCAAAAGTCATGTTTCAATAATGTTACATGTATGAAACATAAATAAATTTGTTTTTCAATAAAGTTATATATCTTTGAAATTTGAAAAAGAGTATATAACCATGAAAAACATTATAGCATTATTTTTACTGGCTTTACTGATTCCTCATACAAGCTTCGCCCAAAGCAGTCATTTGGTACGACAAGGAACCGCGACCCAATTGCATGTCAATGGAAAGCCGTTCCTCATTCTCGGTGGTGAATTAGGGAACTCATCGGCTTCATGTGCAGAAGACATTGAGCGTATTTTTCCCCAATTGGAGCGAATGGGGCTGAACACGGTTTTGGTACCAGCCTATTGGGATTTAACAGAGCCTATCGAAGGCCAATTTGATTTCACATTAACCGACAAGGTTATCAACCAAGCAAGAAAAAATCATTTGAAAGTTATCTTCCTATGGTTCGGTGCGTGGAAAAATTCCATGAGTTGCTATGCACCGCTTTGGTTCAAGGAAAACTACAAGAAATATCCACGGTCGTATACCGAAAACGGTAAGCCATTGGAAATAGCCAGTGCTTTTTCGGAAGAAGTATTTCAAGCGGACAATCGTGCCTTCTCCCAATGGATGAAACATATCGCCTCCATTGACAAGGAAGCAGGAACTGTCATCATGATCCAAATTGAGAACGAAATAGGCATGTTGGAATCAGCACGCGACCATTCCGTAGCAGCTAACAAAGCCTTCTACAGTCCCGTACCCGAAACATTTATTTCCTATTTGCAAAAGAACAAGAAGAGACTTCACCCACAAATGTTGAAAAAATGGGAAAGCCAAGGCTACAAAACTTCCGGAACATGGCAAGAGATATTTGGAGCCGACATCTATACCGACGAAATTTTCATGGCATACCATTATGCCCAATACGTGGAACGTATGGCACAGACGGCACGTTCCATCTATAACGTCCCTCTTTATGTCAACGCCGCCATGAATAGTCGTGGACGTAAGCCCGGTGAATATCCATCGGCTGGTCCATTGGCTCATTTGATTGATGCATGGCATTGCGGTGCACCCAGCATCGACATTTTGGCGCCCGATTTATACGACAATGGTTTTACCGATTGGGTTGCACAATATCATTTGCACAACAACCCGCTATTTATTCCCGAAATCAAGTTGACCGACAACGACGGTGTCAGAGCCTTCTATATTTTCGCAGAACACGACGCCATCGGCATCAGTCCCTTCTCCATCGAAGACGGTTCGGATGCTCCCGACAACATGCTGGTAGCAGGATATAAACATCTGAACGAATTGATGCCTCTCATCACCCAACACCAAGGAAAAGGTGTCATGAAAGGTTTGCTGTTCGACCAGCAAAACAAAGAACGGATACTTGATATGGACGATTTGATATTGACATGCCGACATAATTTCACTTTACCATGGGATCCTCGTGCTACCGACGGTAGCACTTGGCCCGAAGGTGGCGGTATCATTCTACGTTTAGCTAAAAATGAATACATCATAGCCGGTAACGGAATTGTGGTAGAGTTTGCCAAGAAAAGTGAAAAGGCTATAAGCAATACCCCAAAAGCATTGGGAGAAGACGGTTTTGCACAAGCCGGTTCCAATGAAAAGACAACTACAAAAATCCAACAATGGACAGGAAGCCGTTGTGGTATCGGTTCGGTAGACGAAGTGAAAATCAACGAGGATGGAACATTTAAATACATCCGCCGATTAAACGGAGATCAAGATCATCAGGGACGTCACGTCCGAATTTCTGTCGGAGATTACAAGACCCTGCATGTCAAACTATATGAATACAAATAATCTAAATAACAATAATTATGGAAACAAACGAAGAAAAAGGATTCTACAAATTATCCTGGTTACAACGTATCGGATTCGGTTCCGGTGACATGGCACAAAACCTAATCTATCAAACGGTTAGTATTTGGCTTTTATTTTTCTACACAAATGTATATGGTTTGGACCCTGGAACAGCAGCGCTGATGTTCCTGATTGTACGTTTGGTTGATGTACTTTGGGACCCTTTGGTTGGTGCATTTGTCGATAAAGGCAATCCCAAGTGGGGTAAGTATCGTTCTTGGCTTATCTTGGGCGGTATTCCTTTGGCTGGTTTGTCTATACTCTGTTTCTGGAACGGTTTTAGCGGTTCCGTCGTATATGCTTACATTACTTACGTAGGTATGAGTATGTGTTATACTTTAGTAAATGTACCTTACGGAGCTTTGAACTCTTCATTGACCCGCGATACGAATGAAATCACCGTTTTGACTTCTACTCGTATGTTCATGGCCAACTTAGGTGCGCTCATCGTGAAGTCACTTCCTATGGTTATCGCCATCTTCGCTCCGGTTGCAGCCAATGGAGAAGCTATCACCGACAAACCGGAAGCAGCTTCAGCATGGTTCATTACCATGACCATCTTTGCTTTGGCCGGTTTGGCATTGCTTATCTTCTGTTTCGTACAATGCAAGGAACGCGTAGTAATGGATCAAAAGGAATCCGAAAACGTAAAAGCAAGTGACTTGTGGACAGAATTTCTCCGCAATCGTCCTTTGCGCGTATTGGCATTCTTCTTCATCACCGCATTCGCCATGATGAGTGTTGGTAATGCTGCTGATGCATATTTCATGAACTACAACGTAGGTGCTACTCCGTTAATGACTACCGCATTCATGTGGTTGGGTACTATCCCCGCATTTATCTTCATGCCTTTGGTTCCTGCCATCAAGCGTAAGATTGGCAAGAAAGGTATGTTCTACCTTTTCCTCGGAACAGCTATCGTAGGTATGGCTATGATGTATATCTTCGTCCAAGTAGAATCATTGAAACGATTCGATCTGCTTTGTGTAGCCCAGTTTGTAAAGAGCACCGGTATCATTGTTGCCACTGGTTATATGTGGGCACTTGTACCGGAAGTCGTTTCTTATGGTGAATATACTTCCGGACGTCGCATTGCCGGTATCGTAAACGCATTGACCGGTCTCTTCTTCAAGGCTGGTATGGCATTGGGTGGTGTAGTACCAGGAATGGTATTGGCTATGGTAGGTTTCAACGCTGATTTGTCACAGCAAACTCCAATGGCCGAACAAGGTATCTTGTGGTTGGTTTGCGTTATCCCAGCAATCCTCCTTTTATTGGCTATGTGGATTATCTCGAAGTATGAACTCGAAGATGATGTCATCGACAAGATCAACAAAGAAATAGAAGCTCGCAACAAATAATAAGGAATAATATGAAACATCTGAAATTTATATTAGCAAGCGTAGCCGTTGCCATGACGGCATGCGCTCCGCAAAAGCAGGCGGAAGAGCCGACGCTGAAAGACGTATTCAAAGACAAGTTCTTGATTGGTACAGCCATGAATACCTGGCAAGTGGCCGGTCTTGATACCGCAGCTCAAAATATAGTCAAGAAGCACTTCAGCGCCATCGTTGCTGAAAACTGTATGAAAGCTGAAGAAATTCATCCGGAAAAGGACCGTTATAACTTCACTGCAGCCGATTCTTTAGTCGCATTCGGTGAAGCTAACGGAATCACTGTAACCGGTCATACTCTTATCTGGCATTCGCAGTGTCCCCGTTGGTTCTGTTTTGATGAAAACGGCGAACTTGTCTCTCCTGAAGTTCTGAAAGAACACATGAGAGAACACATCCATACTGTAGTAGGTAGATACAAAGGTCGTATCAAGGGATGGGATGTAGTAAATGAAGCTATCGTAGAAGACGGTTCTTACCGTAAGTCACCTTTCTATCAAATATTGGGTGAAGAATTCATACCTCTCGCATTCCAATATGCACACGAAGCCGACCCCGATGCAGAATTGTATTTGAATGACTACGGAATGAATGTACCTGGTCGTAGAGACACCTATGTAAAGCTCATCAAGGATTTACAGGAAAGAGGTCTCCGCATCGATGCCATCGGTATGCAAGGTCACATGGGTATGGAATACCCATCCTTCGAGGAATTTGAACAAAGTCTGTTGGCTTTCGCAGGAACAGGTATCAAAGTCATGATTACCGAATGGGATATGAGTGCACTTCCTACTGTTAATTTCTCAGCCAACATCACGGATACTGTAGCATTCCAAAAATCCTTGAATCCTTATCCGGAAGGATTACCCGATAGTGTTTCCAATGTATGGAACAACCGCATGAAGGATGTATTCAACTTATTCTTGAAACATGCCGATAAGATTACCCGTGTTACTGCATGGGGTGTTACAGACAAGGATTCCTGGAAAAACGGATTCCCTGTAAAGGGACGTACGGACTATCCATTGCTCTTTGATCGTAACTACGAAGCAAAACCATTTGTCAATGAATTAATTAACCCTTCTAAACAATAAATTTTATGAAAAAAGAAAAAAGATATTTGTTCCCCGCCGATTATATGGCAGATCCTTCTGTACACGTATACAATGACAGAGTGTACATTTATCCATCGCATGACTGGGAATGCAACAATGTCAACAATGACAGTGGCGATGAGTACATCATGAAAGACTATCATGTACTTTCTACTGACGATCCAATGAATGGTGAAGTTATCGACCACGGTAAAGTGCTCGATTTGGAAGACATCGCATGGCATGGCCGTCAACTATGGGATTGTGACGTAGCTGAAAAGGATGGCAAGTATTACATGTACTTCCCCATGAAAGATCGTAATGAGGTATTCCATCATGGAGTAGCTATAGCCGACAATCCTGCAGGTCCATTCATCCCACAACCAGAACCTATTCCTGGTAGTTATAGCATTGACAACTGTGTATTCAAGGATGATGACGGTAACTATTACATGTATTTCGGTGGTCTTTGGGGTGGTCAATTGCAATCCTATCGCGACAACAAGCCGGTAGAAGATCCAGCCGTAAACAATACGCCGGACAGTCCTAATCTTCCCCACGGAAGCGAACCGTCATTGCCCAGCCGTATGGTAAAATTGAGCGACGATATGCTACAGTTTGCTGAAGAGCCGAAGCCAATCTTTGTAGTTGACGAAAATGGCAATCCTTTGGCTGCAGATGATCCACACCGTTTCTTCGAAGCAAGTTGGATGCATAAATACAATGGAAAGTACTATTTCTCCTACTCTACAGGAGATTCCCACCTTTTGTGCTATGCCATAGGTGACAACCCATACGGTCCTTTCACTTATCAAGGCGTGATACTTACACCGGTTGTAGGTTGGACTACCCACCATTCAATCGTAGAATACAAGGGTAAATGGTATCTTTTCCATCATGACAGCGTACCTTCAGGAGGTAAAAACCACTTACGTAGCTTGAAGGTTTGCGAATTGGAATACGATGCTGAAGGAAGAATCAAGACAATTGAAGGTTTAGACGAATAATCCATATGAACCCAAAAATCAGAATAGGAATCATAGGTTGTGGATGGATTGCCGAAAAAATGGCAATCACCCTACAAGGCATGGAAAAGGTGGAAGCCTATGCCATTGCTTCACGTGACTATAAAAAAGCAGAAGCCTTTGCAGCACAATGGAACTTCACCCGATGCTATGGTTCCTATGAAGAAATGCTGGATGATGAGAAAGTGGATTTGGTGTATATCGCCACTCCTCATTCCCATCATTTCGAACATACACGGCTTTCCCTGTTAAAGGGAAAGCCTGTATTGTGCGAAAAGGCATTTACTGCCAATGCAAAACAAGCCGAAGAACTTCTCCGATTAGCTAAAGAAAAGAAGTTGTTTATCACAGAAGCCATTTGGACGCGCTATATGCCACTTTCTGGTACTATCCGTGAATTGATAGACAAAGAGGTAATCGGGAAGCCACAACTATTATCCGCCAATTTAGGATATCCCAACTACCATAAAGAACGAATGTACAAGCCGGAACTATGCGGTGGAGCATTGCTCGATTTAGGTGTATATACACTCAATTTTGCGGCCATGGCATTCGGTACAGACATTGTACGCACCACATCAACCTGCATCAAAACCGAAACAGGAGTGGATGCACAAAACAGCATCACATTGGAATATGCAGACGGTAAAATGGCTGTACTTTGCAGCAGTTTGATGACCAAAAGTGACAGACAAGGAATCATTTCCGGTGACAAAGGGTTTATGATTGTCGAAAACATCAACAACCCCCAAAAAGTATCGGTATACAATCAAGATTATCAGTTGACTGCCGTATACGAATGTCCTCCACAAATAACCGGCTATGAATATCAAGTTTATGCTTCCATAGAAGCATTGGAAAAAGGTTGGTTGGAATCCCCTTATATGCCACATGCCGAAACATTACGCATTATGCGGCAAATGGACGACCTCCGAAAAGAATGGAACGTAAAATACCCTTTTGATTAACTAAATTTACCTGAAAAATGAAAAGACATTTGACACTCTTAATCTGCATGATGTTCCTATGCCAATGGATGCATGCCGAAGATGGAAGTTTGTTGTGGCTCCGTCAAAAAGGAACGGCAGCCACTTCCATAACATCCAACAAGACCACTCAAACGACATCAATAGCCGTCAACGAATTGAAAAATGCTTGGAAAGGCTTACCTGTTTCGTTGATTATCAAGAAAAATAAGAGCCTTTGCAAGGAAGGATTCATGATTGAAAAGAAGGACGGCAACATTATCGTGTCCTCCCCAACCGATAAAGGTATCCTGTATGGAGCTTATCACCTGCTGCGCCTACAAGCCAGTAATCCTGATTTTAAAACAACTTTACCTATCATAGAAAACCCGACCTATTCTTTAAGACTATTGAACCATTGGGACAATTTAGATGGGACCATCGAACGAGGATATGCGGGTCAATCACTCTGGCAATGGGATGAATTGCCGGAAACATTATCGCCCAGATACGAAACATATGCACGGGCCAATGCCTCCATCGGCATTAACGGTACGGTATTAAACAACGTCAATGCCTCTCCTCAAATCCTTTCAGGGCCTTATTTGCAGAAAGTAAAGGCACTTGCCGACTTGTTCCGTCCATACGGCATCCGGGTATACCTATCCGCCAATTTCGCCTCCCCCATGGTATTGGGACAATTGGATACAGCAGATCCCTTAAACAAACAAGTAATCCGTTGGTGGAAGAATAAAGTAAAAGAGATCTATCAACTGATACCCGACTTTGGTGGTTTCCTTGTGAAAGCCAATTCTGAAGGTCAACCCGGGCCTTGTGATTTTGGTCGCACACACGCCGAAGGAGCCAACATGCTGGCCGATGCCTTGAAACCTTATAAAGGTATTGTCATGTGGAGGGCATTTGTTTATAGTCCCAACGATGCCGACCGTGCCAAACAAGCTTATCAGGAATTCAAGCCTTTAGATGGCATGTTTAGGGACAATGTCATTATCCAGACCAAAAATGGTCCGGTAGACTTCCAACCACGCGAACCATACAGTCCGTTATTCACTGCCATCGAGCATACCGACCAGATGGTAGAGTTGCAAGTAACACAAGAATATTTGGGTCATTCCAATCACATAGCCTATCTGGCTCCCATGTGGAAAGAATTCTTTGAATTTGTTCCGGCAACGACATTGAAAGCCATAGCCGGAGTTGCCAACATCGGAACCGATATCAATTGGTGCGGACACCCGTTTGCTCAAAGCAACTGGTACGCATTCGGTCGTCTGGCATGGAACCCCTCTTTGACTTCGGAAGAAATTGCAGATGAATGGTTGAAACAAACATTCTCATCAAAAGAGGAATTCCTAAGTCCTGCCAAGCAAATCATGCTTCAAAGTCATGAAGCCGTGGTAGATTACATGATGCCTATGGGATTGCATCATCTGTTTGCATGGGGACATCATTACGGTCCCGAGCCTTGGTGTGCCATACCCGGTGCACGTCCCGACTGGATGCCTTCCTATTATCATAAGGCTGATGCACAAGGAATCGGTTTCGACCGAAGTTCCAAAGGCAGCAATGCGGTGGCACAATATCCTACAGCATTGGCAGAGAAATATAACCAATTGGATACATGCCCCGAAGAATACATCTTATGGTTCCACCACGTTGCATGGAATCATCCGATGAAAAACGGTCAATCCCTTTGGAACAACCTTTGTCGCCATTACGACCGCGGTGTACAACAAGTCAGATTGTTCCAAAAGCTTTGGGACCAGACTGAAAAATACGTAGACGAGGAAAGGTTCTACGAAATCCAATCCAGCCTCAAGACTCAAATGCGGGATGCTATCTGGTGGAAAGATGCCTGTCTGCTCTATTTCCAGACATTCTCCAAGATGCCTTTCCCAACCGATATGGAAAGACCTATACACCGTTTGGATGACCTTAAGAAAGTCAACTTGGGTATATCCAATTACGAATGTCCGGACGAAGAATTGTTGAACCGGAACCGATAAGGTTTGAAAAAAGACCCATATCAATAATTGAAGGCAGTTTATCTTTTAAAAAAGTTATTAAAGAATATTTTTTTATATTTTTGCGTAAACTTTAATAAACTATTATGCATTATAGAATACACCTATTCATAACGCTTGTTCTATCTTTCATCACTCACGTACACGCTCAAGAGGGCAGACTACTAAGTGTAGAAGAAGATATATCCAGCAGTATGATTACCCAATTATACCAAGATAAAGAAGGGATTATATGGATTTCAACTGAAGATGGTTTGAACCGATACGATGGAGCCAAATTCACCATTATCGGCAAAGAAGGAAATTCCCACTTGTTGAGCAACCACGTACGACGCACGTTTGAAGACAGCAGGAACCGATTCTTTATTGCTACTTTAAATGGGGTACAACTTTACGATAGGGCCATCGGAAAATTCACTACAATACCAATCTACCTACCTGATGGCAAGTCAATCCATGCCAACACCACCAGTGTTATCGAACGGAGCAATGGTGAAATATGGATTGGCACTTCCGGTTATGGGATATTCAAGTTGAACGAAGAGAACGGTAAGTTGTTTTTTACACAACAACAATCGGATTCATCCAACCTATTAATAGACAATATTTTTGAAGATTCAAAAGGTCGCCTATGGTTGCTCAGTCCTTCGTGCATCTACCAGATAAAGAATGAAAAGCACATCAAATCCTATTTGGAAGGAGGCCTGTCTGAAAATTTCACAAGCATTTGCGAAGACAATTCCGGTAACCTCTATGTAGGAAGCCGTCACAGTGGCATGTTCTTGTACGATGAGGAGAATGACAGTTTCCACTCCATACCTTATCATCAGAAACTGACAATAACCGATTTGTATCTGGCCAATCAAGAAGAAATATACCTCGGAACAGACGGCAATGGTGTAAAGATTTACAATATCCGGGAAAAGAAGATAAAGGACAGCAATTTCAACATCACTACGTTGGATTTCAGTAAGGCCAAAGTACATTCCCTTATCAAGGACAACCAAGGCAACACTTGGATTGGTTGTTTTCAGAAAGGAGTGATTATCGTTCCTGCCATTACTAACGGTTTCAATTACATCGGTTACAAATCGGTCACCAGCAACAGCATCGGTTCATGTTGTGTCATGGCCATCTGCAGAGACCACGAAGGTTTGTTGTGGATCGGAACAGACGGCGACGGTATCTATGTTACCTATCCGAATGGCAAACAAAAAGCACACTATCCGAACCTGTCCGGTAAGGAGAATTGCACTGTCATGAGCATATTCGAAGACTCCAACCACCAAATATGGGCAGGCACTTATCAATACGGTTTGTTCAAGATAGACCGTACGACAGGCCAAAGCAAACAAATGAGTCTGCCGGATTCAACCAGTCAAGACAAGCCCCGAATCTATTCAATCATTGAAGACAAGAACAAACGTTTGTGGATGGCATCCATGGGATCCGGCATCTATCAGATGGACATGAATACCCTCGATGTAACTTTATTGCCTTCCTACAACGGGGATCTGGACCCCGACATACATAAGAATGCGTTGTTCAACAATTGGGTCAATTGTGTTTATTATTCGTCCGACAACAAGTTGTATTTTGGAACATACAACGGTTTCGGTTGCATGGATATCAATACCCACGATTTCGTTTCCACTTATGGAGTGAACCAATTCTTGCAAGGTGAAGTGGTGTGTGCCATATACGAAGACAAAGAAAAGAATATCTGGATAGGTACACACAACGGTCTGAAAAAATTCAATACCCAGACAAAAGAATTCAAATCGTTTACCACAGAAGACGGACTTCCCAGCAATTCCATTGCAGCTATCAAGGGGGATGAAAACAACAATTTGTGGATCAGTACCAATTATGGTATATCCCGTTTCCACATCCAATCCGAAAACATCGTCAGTTTCTATACACGGGATGGGCTGCAAGGCAATGAATTCACCAAAGGAGCCGCTTTCCAAGGTATACGAGGCGACATCAACTTTGGAGGACCAGGAGGGGTGACATTCTTCAATCCGCAAGAAATCATCAATCCCAGCAAAAAGCCGCAGATCAAGATTTCCGATTTCTATGTACACGATAAGGCCATTCATAAAGGAGTCAAATCCGGGAAAGAAGTCATTATTGACACCAATGTTTCCAAAGCGAAAGAATTCCACTTGTCCCATTTGGACAATTCATTCAGCATTGAGTTCACCGCTATGGAATACTATAATCCGGAACGAATTACCTATCAATACAATTTCAATGGGAATGGCTGGATAACGCTCAGAAACGGAGAAAACCACGTATCATTCAGCGATTTGGAACCTAACATCTATCACTTACAGGTAAGAGCCAAGGATTACAATACATATTCTGATACCATAGAAGTCAGCATTATTATTTCTCCCCCTTGGTATGCTACAGGATGGGCCAAATTACTATATACCGTGGTGGCATGCATCCTTGTTATAGCCATTTCTTTACAAATCAGACATCGGTTCCGTGCCCGTCAACAAATGTTGGAACATAAACATGCCGAAGAAATCAATGAGGCCAAGTTGCAGTTCTTCATCAACATCTCACACGAAATACGTACTCCGATGTCACTTATCATCAGCCCATTACAGAAGCTTATCGCTACAGATTCCGACAAAGACAGGCAACAGAACTATAACATGATCTATCGGAATGCCGAACGTATCCTACAACTTATCAACCAGTTGATGGACATCCGTAAGATAGGTAAGAGCAAAATGGAGTTGAAGTTTAAGGAGACCAACATCGTGGAATTCATCAAAGATTTCTATGATAATTTCAATTACTATGCCAAGACCAAAGACATTTCAATTGAATACACATGCGACTTTGAAGAATTGTTAGTGTACATCGACCCCAAGAATTTCGATAAGATTATCTTCAACCTGCTTTCGAACGCATTAAAATACACTCCAAGAGGAGGACATATCCAAATCCAACTGCAAACGGGCAACAACCCTGCAGCCGCAACGAAAGAATTGCAGAACTATTTGGAAATAAATGTTATCGACAACGGTATCGGACTGGAAGAGAGTGAAATTAATCGAATCTTTGACCGGTTCTACCAAATCAGGAATGGAGAAAACAATTCGAGCACCGGTACAGGAATTGGATTGCATCTAACCCGTTCGTTAGTAGAATTGCACCACGGAGAGATTTCGGCCAAGAATAACGAGGGAAGTACAGGAAGTTGCTTCACCATCCGTATACCATTAGGTAAAGAACACCTGAGAGCAGAAGAGATTGACTATAGCGAAGACATAAAGCAAGCGAAACCCCATTCCATCAAGGAAAAGGAGGAAGAAGTCCGATTGATAGTCGAAGAAAATGCTTCTGAAAAACTGAAGTCCAAAAGCAAATTCCGCGTTGTCATCGTTGAAGATGATGAAGAAATACGCCGCTACTTGTACAACGAGTTGGGCAACAATTTCCACATACAGGAATTCAACAATGGTAAAGACGCTTTGTCGTCCATTCTGAAGAAAGCGCCCGATTTAGTGATTACCGATGTGATGATGCCCGAAATGGATGGCATGACCCTCTGCAAGAAAATAAAGCAGAATGTAAACATCAACCACATCCCCGTTGTCATGCTTACAGCCAAGACCAGAGAGGAAGATACCGTAGAAGGATTGATGCAAGGGGCGGATGCCTATATCACCAAGCCGTTCAACATTGAAGTGCTGAAACAAACGGTACACAACCTGATCAAGGGACGCGAGCTGTTGAAGAACAACTTTAGCGGGAAGCAGGTACAAGAAGAGAAAATCAAGAAGATTGAAGCGGAATCACCCGACGAACGTTTGCTGAACAGAGTCATGAAAGTGATAAACGAAAATATTGGCAACGCAGATCTGAACGTTGAAATGATTGCCAACGAAGTAGGTATCAGTCGCGTACATCTGCACCGCAAACTGAAGGAACTTACCAGTCAGTCTACCCGCGACTTCATCCGCAACATACGCCTGAAACAGGCAGCCAGTCTGTTGGCAGAAAAGAAGCACAGTGTAGCTGAAGTAGCCAGCCTCACCGGCTTCAACAACCTCACCTATTTCTCTACCGTTTTCAAGGAATCATACGGTGTTTCCCCCAGTAGTTACATGAACCAGCATCTGGAGGAACAAGAAGAGGGATAAAAAGGGAAATATGTATCAGGAACAAACTTTTTTGATACAGCATTCTACCGTTGTGCCCGGTAGAATGCTGTATTTTTGTATACATATTTGTTCGTTTATTCTTAAACCAACTAATAAATAATTATGAGAAGATTTTCAATTATCGTTTTCTTGTTGTGTGTGACACTAAGCAGTATCACAGCACAAAAGAACGGTCCAAGCCTGGACAAATACTTCAGTCCGGTAACGGCCGAAGCCGCATCACCCGATGCGGAAGGTTTCATCCGCCGATGGCTACTCCTTGAGCCCATCGACAAGCCCAATCGTACCAACATTGTATTTACGGACAGTTACCTGCGCGAAGCATTCAACACCGAGTATTTCAAGGGGCAGTTCACCACTTTCCCCAAGGACGGCCAGAAGGTAAAGGCAGGTAAGCAAAAACTGGCTTGGCATGCATTGGACAGCAAACTGTTCAACGTAAAATTGTTCCGTTTTGCTTCCGGATTGGACAAACAAATCTATGGTGTACTATTCTGGGCAGTGACCGTTATTGAATGCGAAGAAGACATTCCTAACGTGAGACTGGCTGTAGGTTCCAACTCCGCTTCCATGTGGTGGCTCAACGGAGAAGAAGCCGTTATCCTCTCGGGCGACCGACGAATGGTGAAGGACGACTGTACTTCTCCCCGACTCACACTGAAGAAAGGACGCAACATCTTGCGCGGAGCCATCATCAACGGTCCGGGTATGAGCGATTTCTGTGTGCGTTTCATCGACGAAAAGGGACAACCCGTAAACAACATTTCCATCACAACCACTCAACCTAAAAAGTAAAGAACTATGAAAATACGTAATATGATGATAGGGGCATCGGTCATCGCTACACTGATGTCGGTACAGAATGCTGAAGCACAAATCGGGAAGCCTTACATCCACGACCCTTCCACATTGGCCGAATGTGACGGCAAGTATTATACTTTCGGAACCGGACGAGGCGGACTTATCTCAGAAGACGGATGGTCATGGCACGACGGTGGCGTACGACCAGGCGGTGGTGCTGCACCCGATGTCATTAAGATAGGCGATCGCTATCTGGTAATCTACGGAGCAACCGGAGGTGGACTGGGTGGCGGACACAACGGACGCATCCTGACCATGTGGAACAAGACATTGGATCCTTCTTCACCCGACTTCCAATACACCGAAGCCATTGAAGTAGCCGCTTCCGACGGTATGGAAGATAATGATGCCATCGACCCGGGCGTACTTCTCGATCCTAACACCGGACGTTTATGGGTATCCTATGGTACTTACTTTGGCTTTATCCGCCTCATCGAGCTCGATCCCAAGACAGGTAAGCGCGTAGAAGGTAATGTAGAAAAAGACATCGCCATAGACTGCGAAGCAACCGACTTGATTTATCGGGATGGCTGGTACTACCTTTTGGGTACACATGGAACATGTTGCGACGGTGTGAATTCCACATACAACATTGTAGTGGGACGTTCACGTAGCGTAGAAGGTCCCTACATCGACAATGTGGGCCGTGACATGCTGAAAGGCGGTGGAAAGATGGTGATTGCAGCTGGCGACCGTGTAGTAGGTCCCGGCCACTTCGGTCGTACCGTACTCGACGAAGGAGTGGAAGTAATGTCTTGCCACTACGAAGCCGATTTCAACCAAGGTGGTCGCAGTGTATTGGGTATCCGTCCTTTGTTGTGGAAAAACGGATGGCCTGTAGCGGGCGACCGTTTCAAGGAAGGAACCTACGAAATCGAATCAGAACGTCGTGGCTATGCTTTGGAACTGGCAGTAGACTTTGTACGCATGAAGCAGGAACGCAAGGCATGGTTCCGTCTCGACCCGAACGAACCGGTAGTACCCATCGAAAATCAGAAGTTGGATGAAGTAATTGGTGAATGGCCTAAAGACAACATCAACGTGCGTATAGGCGACTATATGTTCCGTCCACACCAACGTTGGACTATCACAGCCGTTCCCGAAGCCGGTGGTTATTTGAGTAACCCCTACTTCAAGATTACCATCGAAGGAACCGATCGCGCATTGGTAGCCACTTCCGATTTGGAAGTTACCACCGTACCTTCTTTCACCGGCAGTGACGAACAATTGTGGCGTATCGAGCAACTTACAGACGGTACTTTCCGCATCATGCCCAAGGCTATTCCGGGTCAGGAAGGTGTAAACAAGAAGTACGTACTCTATTCCATAGCCGACAGTACCCCAACCTTGGCCGAATGGGATTTCAATTCCGACAATTCAAAATGGAATTTCCGTAATCATTAATAAATTTCTCTCTTTATTCATAATGGAAAGCTGGATACCCCAATCCGCTTTCCATTATTTGTATAAGTACCTTACTACTTGTTTAATATACTTTGCCCACAGAATCCTTTGCAACAGTCGTCGCTCCGTTCAAAGTATATCGTCGCTACCTTCATAGCACTTCGTCGCTCCGTTCACAGTACTTCGTACGAATTTATTTCCGTGATTATCAATTATTTACATGCCAACCACACAGATTATTCTTCGTCATGTAGGGAAAAACTGCTCCCTACATGCTCCCTACATGCCTCCCTACATGGATAACATTCTGATTATAAAAGCAATAAATCAAATCATGTAGGGATGTAGGTAAAATTGCAAATAAACTTATTGTATAGGCATATACATATTGCACAAAACATATCCCTTATTTGTTTATCGGAAAAGTTTTTTGTTTCTTTGTATCATCATTCATCCGCTAATTGGAAAAGTTATGAAATACCCTATCGGAATACAGAGTTTTGACCAGATTATCAACGACGGTTATGTTTATGTAGACAAGACCGCCTTGATACATAAACTTGTTACGGAAGGAAAGATTTATTTCCTTAGCCGTCCACGTCGTTTTGGAAAGAGTCTGTTGGTATCTACCCTCAAGAACTATTACTTGGGAAAGAAGGAACTGTTCAAGGGATTGGCCATCGATGCACTGGAAAAGGATTGGTTGGAATATCCGGTGTTTCACCTCTCGTTTGGTGGAGAGAACTT
This sequence comes from Bacteroides sp., assembly GCA_015060765.1. Lineage (GTDB taxonomy): Bacteria > Bacteroidota > Bacteroidia > Bacteroidales > Bacteroidaceae > Phocaeicola. The sequence continues at coordinate 67,464 of SUXW01000003.1, read as the reverse complement.
CACACTGTCAGGAACATTACGTGACAAAATAATGGACTCGTTAGGACAATGGGAAGAACTATATGGCAAAAATCCATACGCCGATGAAATGGGAAACCGTTTCAAGTATGTACTAAAAGCCGCTTACGAAAAGACCGGCCGCCGGGCTGTAGTGCTCATCGATGAATACGACAAACCGCTATTAGATGTACTCGACACAGGATATACCACTACCGTTGAGGGGGAGAAACGCTTGCTGGAAGACCACCATCGGGAAATCCTCAAAGGATTCTATTCTGTATTCAAGGAAGCCGACGAGCATCTGCAATTCGTGCTGCTCACTGGTGTCACCAAGTTCTCGCAAGTAAGTGTGTTCAGCGGGTTCAACCAACCGGCAGACATCAGCATGGATCCACGATACGAAGCGCTCTGTGGTATCACTACCGAAGAATTATATCAGTATTTCGACGAACCGATAAAGAGTTTGGCTCAAAAGTATCGATATACAGAAGAGAGGATGAAAGGGCATTTAAGGTCGCAGTACGATGGATACCATTTCGGTGAAAACCTGATAGACATCTATAACCCTTTCAGTGTGCTCAACGCCTTTTCATCACAACGGATTGACGATTATTGGTTCCGTAGCGGTACACCCACTTATTTGATACGGTTGCTCAACCATACCCAAGAGAATCTGAACGAACTGACCGGAAAGTATTACGACCCCAGCCAGTTCATCGACTATAAGGCTGATGTAGAGAAACCTCTTCCTATGATATTCCAAAGCGGATACCTCACCATCAAGGACTGCGACATGGAAATGAACACTTACCTGCTGGATTTCCCTAACAACGAAGTGAAAAAGGGATTCGTTACTATGGTAGCCGCCGATTATTTGAAGCCCAGAACCGAAGCGGGAAGTTGGGCCATTGAATCGGTCAAAGCCTTGAAAACAGGTGATACAGAAAAGTTCCGCAAACTGCTCACCTCATTCTTGGCCGATATTCCTTACACCATGCGTCGCAAGGAAGACGAACGCGAGCGTGAACGCTACTTCCACTACACGTTCTACCTGCTGATGCGCATAATAAGCTGCTATACCGTCTATACCGAAAAGCAACAGAGTGAAGGACGGGTGGACTGCATCGTAGAAACTCCCGACTACATCTACATCTTCGAATTCAAATTAGACGGTACAGCCGATGAAGCCTTACAACAAATTGAAGAGAAAGGTTATGCCCGCCCCTACGAGGCGGACAATCGCCCATTATATCGGATTGGAGTCAGTTTCTCTTCTAAAACGGGAACTATCAGTGATTGGAAGATTTTGTAATATATACATTCCTGCATAAAAGCAAGAATACACGCTAAACACAATTATTTATGGGAACTATATACTTGTTGACACAAATTATCTGAATTGTCTGTTAGTAACCGAATGACTACATTATAGGATAGACATTTCATCTTTTCTGTCTTCAAAATCATAAGTTGTGTCAACTGATATATTATTCCCTTATTTATTCATAATTCCAAGATTAATTGTTATCTATCAATTTTTCCAATGTAATTAAAAATGTTATCCGCCCAATTACTTTTGGAAGAAATATTCTTTATTCTGCGATAATCATGAAATTTTTGATAGCATGAATTGAAGGATATAATAGAAAGCATATATGCAAAAAATTTAAAGTCAATCAGCACTATATTCCCTATAATCTATATTGAATGATATGTCTTCTATTTCTATGTTGTTAGGGATGACGTAACCTACTATCCATTTTTCCATGACGGTTGTATAGCCATGAACAATTGCTATATTAATATAAATACGCTTGTTATCGATTTTTATGTCCTTTGTCATACTTAATATTCCACTTGTTGATTCTCCTTTAATTATTAATAATGCCGATTTGTTAAAGTTGATAGGCTCTATATTCTGATAGGCAGAAAATAATGCGTTAAGATCTTTTTCGTTCTGAATAAGTATGGCTTTCTCCATTTCGATATTTAGTTCTTGGCAACCGGCAGGCAAATCATATTCTTTATAATTATTTGGCGAATTGTTGTTGCAACTCACAAAACAGATTAAAATAAATATTAAATGTATATTTTTCATTCCTATGCAAATACTTAAAATTAAGATTAATTTCTTCATTACTTTTTCATTAAAATTCATATAACAAAAGTAGAGACATTAATCCTAAAATCCACCTTATATATACAAATATTTATCTGACAACAAAAATTATATCCAACTAATAATCAACCAGATATAATTCGACTTTTAAATAAATATCTGACAAAATCGAGAATTATGCTGACTTGAATAAAATACGTAGGAATAAATCCCGGTGAAGTGCATCGGACTCCTTGATATGCTTCTTCAGGCGACTCCGTTTCTGATAGACATTATTCGGACTTGTCTGCACAAAGACACTAATGGTATTGGCAGATAACCCTACCAGATTATAACATATCAACCTGTAATCCTTCTCATCATTCAGACGAATTTCCTCGCGAAGAAGTGACATGACATTCTCATTACTGGAATCTACAATTCTTTCCAATTCCTGATACGTATTCCCTTCTACATAGTCATCAATCAAACGACGAACCTCACGAGAAATTCTTTTGTCCAATTGTTTGGTATCGAACGAATCATAATAAGTTCCTCCCAATCTGTCTATCATCTTAAAATGTTTTTCAAACAATTTATGAACCAACCCAGCCATTTCAGAATTGTTATGCAACAAAGAATGACGCAATTCATCATAGACCAATAATCTACGAGCATACTCCCTCTTTTTCTTTTTGAACATTCTATAGAATAGGATAATAACACCTATAAATATTATAAAGGTGAGAATCATATATATTCTTCGGAACAATAATACTTCCTTTAAATGATACTTCTGTAACTCCAATTCCTGTTCCAAGTAATCCCGCTGCATAGTGAGTATGGGATGCTGCAAAGTTTTGCGAACCAATTCATTTTGTAAAGCCATCCCTGATTCATACTCCAAGAGTGCCGTGGCGTAGTTATTTTCTGCTCCACTGATTAGAGAAGACGTAATGTAGCAATCAATAGTATCTTTCACGCTTTTTGAAACCTGCCATGCCTTGTTCGTAAGTTTTCTTGCCTGTATCAAATCTCCTTTCGCCAAATAGATTTCGGCAATGGAAGTCATAAAATGACTTCCATAACGTTTTACGTCATAGCTCGCTATCAATTCCTTGTATATGCTTTCGGCCTCGTCCGTCAACTTCTGTCTGACACATAGCTGCAATTTGTTCTTCAAAATCTGTTCCCTCATTCCATGATTCACAGTCTTTTGCAACAATAGCTGCAAAACGGAATCGCAGCGATGGTATTCACCCATATTCAGGTATATAACGGATTGATCGTATGAAGCATACAACCGATGAAAATCCTTTTCTGCATTTATATAATACTCTTCAGCCTTTTGATATGCTTCCAGACTTTTAGGAAAATCATAATATTCTCTGTATATATCCCCCAACTGGGTATAAAGCAACCCAGCATAATAATCATCGTGTAAATCGGGCGCCAGTCCTTCGGCCTCAGTATAAGCAACCATGGCCTTTAGATAATCACCGGCATTGTAAAGCACCCTACCTTTATAATAGATGGAAAGGAAACGGTGACGCACATCGCCATGATAACGGTAGTAGTCCACAGCAATGCTGATAAGGGAATCATTAGTGTCGTCTATGTAGTTCTTGTCTTGCGCTTGGGTGTAAAGCAAGGCATAACGGGCACGACCACCTTGAGTACGTAATTTCTCCGAATCGATAGTTTGCAACAGGGCGTATGCAGAATCGGAATGCGTCTCCATAAGGGCCTCTGCCTTATCAAGCGTATCCTGTACAATTTGTTTTTCCTTGCATCCTACAAATACAAGAATCAGAATAAATGGGAACAATCTCCTTATATATACTAATGCCATATATCCGACCTAAATTGCATCATTCTGTCCTGAATGTTACACCGGCAATGACATACACCTCAAAACTAAAAAGTGAGTAGTACGTTATTTCCTTACTTTTGCAAAGAAATCAATCATTCGTTGCAGGTTCTCTTTACTATACATATTAAAGCCATGACCACCTTCGGGAACAATCAAGCATTCGCATTGGGCTCCGGCTCCCTTCAATGCTTCGTAGAAGCGCTCGCCCTGACAAACCGGTACGACATTGTCTTTCGTTCCATGGAAGATATGAATGGGAGGATTCTTGGCATTGACAAATGTAATGGGACTCAGCAATGCATACTTGTTTTCATTACCTTGCATGGGGACACCGATCATCACTTCTTCGGGTGATTTCGGCATCTTCATAGCCTCACCACAATCCATGTTCTGCAAATCCACCGGGCCCGACCAATCACAAGCTGCATTCACATCGCTGCTTTCTGAGGTATAGGCGCCTAAACTACCTTCCAAATCGATGACATCATTACCCAACGTATATGTCTTCAGTCCGGTAGTGACTGCTGCTAAAGAAGCCAAGTGACCACCTGAAGAAAAGCCGGAAGTAGCGATAAACGAAGTATCGAAATGATACTTTTCAGCTTCTCCCCTTACAAAGCGGATAACGGCTTTGATATCGTGTATCTGTGCCGGATACAAGGCATCTGTACTGGCACGATGATTGGGAGTAACAACGGCATAACCGGCATCGAGCAAAGCGGCACAAATGGTATTCAAATCGGCCGCTCCCTTACCGTTGTTGTTGAACCAGGCACTGCCATAGATATGAATCACTACCGGATAGGTATCCTTCTTTTCCTTCGGCAGATAGATGTCGAGGGTATGATAGGTCTGTCCGTCGCCTACATAGTTTACATCGGCAAATTTTTGGGAATACTCCATCTGGCGATCGCTTGCCTGACTTCCGCCAAATGCCACTTGGGCGGTTGCAGTAACCGTACAGGCAACTGCAACCAATAATAAGATTAGTTTTTTCATTTTCTACTTTATTTATATTCGAACGATTCCACATCTACGTAACCACCCAGTTGCTTGGTTGCGTAATTGAATATGGCAAACTTGCTGCCCATGAACATACGACGATAATCGAATACCATCTTGATGGGGCGACCGACAACCGTCCAATCCTTACCGTTCAAGCTATACGAGAAGACGGCCAAATCCTTGTCCAATCCAAACTCACCGTCTATCTTCAAATAAATCTTTTTCTTCTTGAACGGTATGCGAGCCATCTCTTCGGTTTTCACTTCACGAATGGCATGACTACGGTCGAAACGGGTCTTCTGTTCGCTCATCACCAATTCTGTTTTCTTGCCATTCTTTTCTACTGTAAGTACACCACTATCTCCATTGAATGCAGAGAATCCGGCACGGTCACCGTCTTTCATCTTACTGATGTCCAGACAAACGACACCTGTACATTTCGGTCCCACCATGCGTTGGGTTAACGTGTTCGGAGCAACAAACAGATGATCCACAATTCTTCCGGTCTTCAGTCTCAAACAACCCGGACGTTCTGTCAAGCTCCATGCCTCATCAATCGGATTGTGATTCCATTGCCAATACAAAGAGAGCTTATCGGACGCAAAATCATCAGAGCCACAAATACCCTTCATGGAGGTATGAGGTATGTCCGTATTGTTAGGGATACGCCCATTTTCATCACCCAAGATAGGCCATCCATCTTTCCAAGTACACGGCATGAGACAAGGTACACGACCTACTCCTCCACGATCCTGGAAAATCAACGCATGCCATTCACCGTTCTTTCCTTGTACAACACATCCTTGTCCTACACCACCATATCCTTCGAACTCCGTTTCAAGAATGACTTTCTTTTCATAAGGTCCGGTTATCCGATCGGCACGATAACACACTTCACGACGCAAACGTCCCGGTATGCTCCAATCCATCGAAATCATCATCAAATAGTACTTACCATTGTATTTGAAAGCATTGCTACCTTCCAGAAGTCCTTGTTCATCGGCATCTCTCTCAAATATCTTCATGTCGGTACCTCCAGGAAGTGCATCACTCAAATCAGCCTTCAATTCAGTCAACTGGCCCGTACTATGAAACAAATAAACTCGACCATCATCGTCGAAGAGCAACGAACCATCGTGGAAATGACGGGGACGGGACAACAATGTCCACTCGCCTGTCGGGTCCTCGGCCGTATAGACAAATCCTCGGCCCGGTGCGCCATTGGCACTAAACCAAACATAAAATTTACCTTGGTGGTACCGGATGGAAGAAGCCCACTGTCCCTTACCATAAGCCGTAGTACCAATCAGATTATAACGGTCGCCATCATCAATGCGAGGAAAGACATAACTGACCGTTTCCCAATGCTGCATATCCGGTGAGCGCATAATCGGCGCTCCAGGCATCAAGTGCATGGTTGTACTAATCATGTAATAATATTGACCGTCGAAACAAACCGACATATCGGGAACATCGGCATAAAGGATGGGATTGCGATACGGATTCTTGGACTGTGCCATAGCAGACACAGACATCAGTACCGCAAACAGATACAGACAGATTCTTTTCATGTCACGTCGATTTTAATTATTCAATTGCACGTTCAATTTCATACACGCCACCCGGTTCGGTTACGACATCATATTCGTAAATCCGATACAACAAAGGTTGTTGGGGGTTGATCTGTTTAGATACAATGGGTTCAGCCACCGATGCCGAAGCATACAAATGATTCGGACATTCGCCTTGAGCCACCTTCAGTCCATTTCCTTTCAATGGGAAATAGGAACGGATACGCAAGATACCACCGATACGCGACTGGATACGAGCCTTGTTCAACTGTCCACCTTTCCAGTCCATATCTACAACAAAACCACCACGGGCAACCAATCCTTTCATGCTACCTTCCTTCCATGCATCGGGTAAAGCAGGCAACAAATGAATGGCATCATCATGACTCTGCAACAACATTTCGGCTATCCCGGCAGTATATCCAAAATTACCGTCAATCTGGAACGGCGGATGGGCGTCAAACAAATTCGGATACGTCCGTCCATTCGGATTATTTCTGGCTTCTGCATCACTCGGTAACAGACAAAGCATATTTTTGATTATCTGATAAGCATGGTTACCATCAAGCATACGTGCCCAGAAATTGATTTTCCATCCGATGCTCCATCCTGTAGCCTGATCTCCCCGTTGAAGCAAGGTATTCTTGGCCGCCTGGAACAACAACGGATTCTTTGTCGGAGAAATCTGATTACTTGGATACAAGCCATACAAATGAGAGATGTGACGATGCTCGTTGGTCGGATCATCGGCATCAATCAGCCATTCCTGCAATTGGTTATAACGTCCAATCTGCATTGGAGGCAATTGTTTCAATGTTTCCGAAAGCTTATCGGCATATGCTTGGTCCTTACCCAAGATTTGAGTTGCCTGCAGGGTAGAATACAACGCATCGAAAGCAATCTGATTATCCATTGTACAACCGGCTGTAATGGAAGTACCCGCCCAGAAATATCCTTGTTCCGGTGAAACGGAAGGAGCAGAAACCAACCATCCGTAACGAGGATGTTTTACCAGATAGCTGACAAAAAAATCGGCTGTCCCCTTCAAGATTGGATAATACTTTTCAAGGAAGTCCTTATCACCTGTATACAGATAATGCTGCCACAAGTGTTGGGCCAACCAAGCTCCACCGTTAGGCCACATGCCCCAGAAAGCGCCGTCTATCGGACCACAAACACGCCAGATATCTGTATTGTGATGAGCCATCCATCCATCTGCGCCATACAATACCTGAGCTGTTTCCTTACCTGTAACCGACAATTCTGAAATCATATCGAACAAAGGTTCGTGTGTTTCAGACAAATTGGTTACTTCGGCCGGCCAATAGTTCATTTCTGTATTGATATTGATAGTATATTTACTATCCCATGGCGCGCTCACGCTATGATTCCAGATACCTTGAAGATTAGCCGGTTGACCGCCCGGTTGAGAAGAGGAAATCAACAGGTAACGTCCGTATTGGAACAGCAAGGCAGCCAAATGCGGATCGTTTCCTTTTTGGAAGTTAGCAATACGCACATCTGTTTCTTTCCGGGAATCTGATGTATAAGGAAGAGTAAAGGACACTCTATCGAACTGTTTTTTGTAAGCTGCGATATGAGCTTCCAACGCATCCTTATAATTCCGTTTTACCGCTTTCTTCAAATAGTCGGCAGCTCGTTTGGAAGCATTACCGCTGACATCCTTATAGTTGACAAAGTTGGTTGCTGCCGAGATATAAAGCGTGGCCGTATTGGCACCGGCAACCGACAATTCCTGACCGTTTTTCTTCAATTTACCATCTGTTTTCACTTGTATCTGACATTCGGCAAGCATCGAAGCGGGAACACCTTCGTGTTCTACCCCTTTACACTGTACAATCATTTTGTTACCCTTCACCTGCACAGCAGATTCCAACGGACAATTGTATCCCAATGAGAAGTTCAACGATTTTCGTTGGCTGCTTTCCAGACGGACAACAATCACATCATCGGCCAATGAGGAGAATACAGTACGAGTATAGGTCACTCCGTTCTTTACATAACGCACTTTGGCTACCGCCTTTTCTATGTCAAGTTCACGATAATAATCCTCTGGTTGGTCGTGACCTGGGAACTTCAGCAACAAACTGCCTAAAGTAAGATACTTCATGCCATGCTGACCGGTCAGGAAAGTTTCGTTAATCATCTTTTCCGCATCCTTGAACTTGTTCTGGAAAATCAGTTCACGAATCTTCGGCAAAGCCTCTTTCGCCTTGGTACTGTTGTTATGATGAGGGCCACCCGACCAGAAAGTCTCTTCATTCAACTGGATTTCTTCCTGTTCCGTACCGCCATATTGCATGGCACCCAAACGTGAATTTCCTACAGGAAGTGCATCGATCCATTCCTTTGCAGGACGGGAATACCACAATTTCAAGCGGTTAGAAGAATATTCGTCACGCAACATATCATATCCCAAAAGAGATAACATTCGGGCTGCATATCTTCCGCCCAAGATACGATAACCTTCTGCATTGAAATGGATATGGTCCATGGCAGCTGGACATCCTGAAGATGGAATGACATGGGCAGTAGGTATCACTTCGGGCAAGGTCGCTATGATCTCGTTCATACCTCCACAAACACCTCCTTGATCGGAATGAACCATCTCACCGGCCAACAAAGGTACGTTCTTTGCTTCCAAGCCCAAATCAGCAAGAAGGTTTTCGTACACACCCTTTACCTTCATAGGCCAATCCTTTTCACCCGAATTGGATTCACCCTGATGCATAAGGATACCCTTGATAACACCCACCTTTTGAGCTTGTTTGGCCAGATCGACCAACCATCCGTATGGATTATTATCGTATTCCTTCGCCATGTTCTTCAACCAATCTGCTTGGGTAGTGAGATGTTCCGCATAGTTTTCCTTGTCGAACAATTCAATACGACATCCACCTATCGACACATTGATAATGCCCACTTTTATATTGGAAGGCAAATTGGCAACCATTGTCCGTCCAAAATAATCACCCGGCGTAAGTCCTGTATTACAACGAGACAAAGGAGGGATTGCCGTATACCATTGACCTTTCACCCGTCCCATTTCCGGACAATCGACGGCAGCCATCACTTGAAAACGTTCATCGACCCCTTCCTTATCTTGGGGCTCAATCCGTGCATTTCCTTCCATATTCGACTGTCCGAAACAGAGGTAAATATGGAAATCCGGATCTTGTGCGAACAATACAATTCCTGTCATCAACAGACAGAAACTTAACCAAAAACGTTTCATCACTTCAATCTATTAAATAATTATTCTTTCGGGAAAATGATCTGATAGTTGCCACTTAAATGCATGAAGGCAAACAAGCGCAACAATCCATCGTAATAAGCATCAAAATAACCGTCTTCATAAGGCTCATGCTTAGCATTCCACAGACGATCTACAAATTCGCGACTTTTACTATGAGTACATACCAAAGAAACTGCAGCTGCAGTCGAAACAAATCCCAAAGAATGTCTCAAAGCAGTATGACCGCCGGCGCCCAAGATACGGGAAACCTGAGAACCATCCACGTTGTACTGGTCAACAAAAGTATCTATACCTTCCTTGTACAGGAAATTCTGAATCTTGTTGCCATAAGCCTGTTGCCATTCCTTATCTTCGCAAGCCCAGGAATAGTCCAAAGCAATGTTCATCGGTACACGCCAGGAATCAAAACGGAAAGCATCGCCTATTATACCTCTGCTACCTCTTAAAGTACCATCGTAATTATTATAGTCTGGATTCAATCCTGTTTCCGGATGGATACTCTTGTGTAGGTATTCACGACTGGCCTTGGCACATTCACGCCAAAAATTGCTACGTCCGTCTTCAGCCCATCTGGCCCATACTTCATAGAAAGCAGGAAGATGATAAGAAGGGTCGGTATAGGTACCTCCCCATGTATCTGGAGTAAAAGTAATTAACTTTTCCTGTACATTGATAAAGGGTTGTACTCTATCCATCCCAGTCTTTTGCATGGAACAATCCAATATATGCTTTGCTTCAGCCAAATAATTGATACCCGTATCATTTCCCCAACGATTGGACGCAAAAATCAAAGAAGTAACATAATACAATTCTCCATCAGAAGCAGGCCCCTGTGAATTACGGGTTCCATCCGTTTTACAACTCCAGGCAAAATAGCCTTCCAACGGTCCTTCCTGATGCTGCATATACTTCTTACCCCAACGCCACAAACGGTCGAAAATATCCTTACGGTCGAATTGTACTGCAATCATCAATCCATACGACATACCTTCGGTGCGTACATCATGATTCTTGATATCGCTGATATAGGCCATAGAATCGCCCACTTCGAAGTATACTTTATTGGGGCCAACAAACAAACCATCGAAAATCTCCTTCAACTTGGCATCGATATCGGCTTGCTTATACCCGTATTCTGCAAACAGATTGCGATACTTCTTCGTCTCGAATGCTCCTTTTGACCAAGGAGTTCCGTCAAAACCCAACCAATCCACTTCCATAGAACCGTTCTTCAGAGTTACATACAAATTTTGAATACCTTCCGGAGCATTTTTGACCGGTGCGCTGACCACTGTCCATTCCTTGCAACGAGGAACTTTGATTGTAGCGATCACATTTTTCTTATCGCCAGCCTTTACCTGCAATGTACCACCTGATGCAGACTTGACTCTAATTTTCACTTCTTGCACGGGTTCTTTGCCAAAATCGACAGTATTGTACTGTACGCTTGCACCACTCTTGCTGAAAATAGTTTTCCAACCTTCGAATTTATTGTCATCATTCAAATAAGCGATGGAAGCCTTTGGACCGATGCTGCTATAACGATCAATCTGAATTTGTGAATTCGCTTTGGTAACCCCTACACCACGAAGAGTCGGAATCACCTTCTGGATAGTTCCATCTGGATTGAAGTGCAAAGAGTCGATACGTGCCGAACGGTTCTTATCAAAATCAGGCGAAAAATCATTGTGATGATAGAACAAATACCACTGTCCTTCGTATTCTACAATAGAATGGTGATTGGTCCAACAGCCCGATGCATGTTCGTCCATAATCACACCCTTATATTCAAAAGGTCCCATCGGATTGTCACTCATACAATAAACTAATGCTTCGGTACCATCCTTCACTCTTACCCAAGGGAAAGTCAAATAATACTTACCGTTATGTTTGAAAGCAAACGGACCTTCCATCAAGCCACCACCTTTAGGCGTACCTTCAATACGTTTGGGTTGTGAATCGAGTTCCAACATGTTGTCCTTCAATTTGGCAACAAAAATGCCGCCACCCGACCAGTAAAGATAACTTTGTCCATCATCATCAATCAAGACACAAGGGTCGATACCCATCACTCCCTTGATATGATTACGCATTGGCATAAACGGTCCTTCCGGATTTTGGGAGATAGCTACACCTACAGAAAAGCCACGGCCTTCTTTCGGACCTGCAGGAAAGTAAAAATAGTACATTCCGTTCTTGTATACACAATCAGGTGCCCACATGGTATATGAATTAGGCTTTACCCAAGGCACTTGGTTTTGGTCCAAAATCACGCCATGATCCTTCCAATCTACCAAATTATCGGAGGAGAACACATGATAATCTCCCATACAGAACCATTCCTTCAAACTTTCTATCGGACTGGGTATATCATGAGAAGGATACACATACATCTTACCATTAAATACTCTGGCAGTAGGGTCTGCCGTAAATTGATCACGAATGATGGGATTCTGTGCATGCATACCCAATACGCATACAAGCAACACCAGTACACTTAACAAATTTTTATTTTTCATGGTTATTTAGGATTAAATCATTTTACAATTACCATTCCCCCATTACAAGGTATATTCAATGTCACTTCTTGTTTTTTATTGATTTTCAAAGGCTTCAGGCTACCATTCAAATCTTTGTCATCACTATAATATTGAACCGTTTCTCCTGCAGGAAGCATAGGCAACTTCACTTTCAGTTTCAACGTTTCCTTTTGGGCATTGATACCCACTACATACCATTTGTCACCCTGACGACGGGCTAATACGACGTATTTACCCGGATATCCATCGATGTATTTCACTTCATCCCACAAAGTAGGTACCTTCTTCATGAAATCAATGGCCCAGGAAGGAGCATCTTCCAAATTGTTCGGTGCCAAAGCAAAATGCTGTACCGGACTTTGGAAAAGAATGGCTGTTGCCAAAGCAAATACATCCGATGTGCGACGCTTGCTTCCTCTTGCTTCGTTCTTGTAATTGTAATATTTATTCAGCGCACTGCCTCCAAAATCCATACTTCCTACTGTATTGCGAACAAACGGATGAATGGTGGCATTGTATGCTTCATGATCACAACTGCCTTGTGAGAAATGCAAGTTTTCACTTGCCAGCACCGCTTCACTTGAAGCATAATTAGGATACATACGCTCCCAGCCACGCGGCAATGTGCATCCATGGAAAATACACAAGATTCCATAATCGTTGGCATCCGCCAAGATATTTTCATACAATTCCATGGTAGTCTGTTTGTCGCCGCCAAAGAAATCCACCTTAATACCTCGGATACCAATACTTTGCATCCATTTCATTTCTTTACGACGCTCAATGGTATTGCTCATGATTCCACGGGGGCCTTGGGGTGCATCGTTCCAATAGCCATTGGAATTGTACCACAAATAAAGGGCTACTCCTTTCTTGGCTCCATATTCGGCCAATTCTTTAATCTTATCACGTCCGATTTGAGTATCCCACAAAGCATCCACCAAAATTGATTCATATCCCATAGCCGCAGAAAAATCGATGTATTTTTTTTGTACATCATATACCGTATTTCCGTCCATGCCAATAATCCAACTCCACGAGCCACGTCCGTATTGATACTTTTGAGAAGGCTCATAAAGTGGTTTTACCAAATCGAATGGTACGGTAGTCTCTACAATCGGAGCCAAAGTTTCTCCAATAGTAATGGTACGCCAAGGAGTTTCGCCTGGTAAAGAGATACCGGCTGAATTTGTTCCGTTCCCATTATTTTCTCCCGGTTGAGGATAGCCGATTGTATAAAGGCCGCTTTCATGTCCCAGTAAACGACTGGCACAATAAGCACTGCTTACTCCTGTTTCAGATATCAGAATCCATCCTTTTTCGTTATTTTTGAACAGACAAGGGAATGTATACCCTTCCCCCCAACCATTCTTACCCATCGCTTCATCTACACTGTATGGTGTTTCGTAACTGGGGTAGGTACGGGCAAAACCACCCATGGGCTTCACCTGTGGACAAAGGAAAGTGGTAGTACCTTGTGGCAATTGAAAACCGGTTGCTTCACTGAACACAATGCAGCTTCTGGTTTCACGTTGAGGATACATGCGGTATTTGAATGCAACGTCTCTGTTGGAGACACGGAAGATAACCTCATAGATGGCCTTACCTTCCTTTTCGAATACACAAACGGCTTCGTTTGCCAGATAATCGACCTTACTTTGTTTGATATTCGACAGTTCATAGTGTTCCTTAATGAGTTTTACATCCGATTGTCCGGATTTCATCGTCATTCCTTGCGTATAATCGCCGATATTCGTCTTCAATCCCAAAGGAGATTCCTGTATAAAGACTTCATTGTTATAACTGACTGTATAAACCGGACTTCCTTGTCCGTCAGATACGGTCACAACCATTTTTCCATCCGGACTTCCGAAAGTCCGCTCCATACCCCATGCTGACACAGAAAACAAGATGCCAGACAATAAGATTCCAAATTTCGTTTTCATGACATAGACTCTTTTAAATCATTACTTGATTACTGCGACAAAGCCTCCACGTGGCTGCAGTTCCAAGTGTGTTATCAATTCATTTTTTGTTCCTTTTATTGTTTCAATTCTCCACGACGCCTTTTCGCCCTTACCATCTTGGAAAAGTGTCATTTCATGGATACCTTCATCCAAGAAAGACCAATCCAAATCCAACGGCATATCATCTTCCGTACCATTCAACCCACCTACATACCAAACCTTATTCTTGCAGCGAGCCATTACCACCGATTGTCCCGGATAACCCGACAACAATTTGGTAATGTCCCAAGTTGTAGGCAAAGTCGACAAGAAGTCCCGTACCTCCTGAGGTTGTGCCAAATAACTTTCCGGTCTGTCGGCCAGATGTTGCAAAGCAGATTCAAACACTACAGTCAAAGCCAACTCATGAGCATGAGATGTAATATGCGGATGTTGGGAATCCGAGAAGGTACATGGAGTATAATCCATCGGACCAATGACATTACGAGTAAAAGGAAGCGTCGCATTATGTGCAGCAGCACGATTGGTCAGAATTGGAGCATTGTTATACCATTCCGCTCCATACACTCCTTCTACTGTCAGTAAGTTAGGATAGGTACGCTGCCATCCACGAGGAATGGTTGCTCCATGAAAGTTAACCAACAAACGATGTCTCATGGCACATTCCAATAGGTCAATACAATAATTCATCGTTTCCTGATGGTCGCCTGCAAAGAAATCAATCTTCACACCAGCTACTCCCCTATCTTCCAACCATTGGAATTCCTTTTCCCGTTTATCCGGATCATTCAAACGATGATGCGGTCCGGGTGCTCCCCATTCTTTCAACCATGCCGTAGATGAATTGTACCATATCAAGGGCTTGACATGACGTTCCTTTGCATAAAGAATGGCGTCTTCTATAGAACCTCCATTACTCATTTCGTCCCATTCCGCATCGATCAACACGTATGGCAATGACAATTCAACAGCCATATCAATGTACTTCTTGACAATCTGGTAATCTTTCGAACCATGGTTATAAGCCCAATAGATCCACGATACTGCACCCGGTTGAATCCAACTGATATCACCTATCCTGTTTTCGGGACTTACATCCGTTACTAAAGTAGATTCCACCACGTCCGACAATGTCCCAATCATCGCTACACGCCAAGGAGAGAACCAATCTCCCGAAAGCATGTTATCATGATTGCCTAAAGTCACTTTGAAATCAGACACTTCCTTTTCATTCTTCAAAGACGAAGCACAATGCATCTTTTCAATTCCGGCTTCGGATATCAATGTCCAAACATGGTCTCCCATTTGAATCAGTGCCGGATATCCCCAATGATTATGTCTTTCTTTTCCCGTAGTACTTTCCGGGAAAAAACGTTCGTACGACATATCAAAACTCTGCATCCAACGCTTACGTCCTTCCGGTATACGATAGGTAGTCAATTCATCCTCTATCCGTGTTTCTTTCAAATGAGGTATTTCGTATCGAAAAGCAACACCATCTTCATAAAGGCGAAAGACCATCCGTATCTCATTCTCTAAGCTATCCAGAAAAACATAGGTATATTCATTGGCTTCATAATGAATACATTTTTCTTTACCTGCATGCATTTCATAAGTCCCTCCTCGTTTGACACCTGAAATGACATCTTTCAACACCAAGCCTTTTCCAACTCCATCAGCCATTTGCACACCGATAGCAGAAATACCCAAAGCTTCCGTGCGTTGGTTCGAATCGGTATACCAAATCTTAAATTCATGCCCTGAGCCATCTGCTTGAGTATATACCAACTCCAACTTTCCATTCGGAGAGACCTGACGCTTTTCCGTACAGGAAAAAAGAGAAAGTCCCAACAATAAAAGAACTATATTCTTCATTTATTTACCAATTATCTGTTCGAAAAGGAGAAGCCAACAAGCCTTCTTTATTACACAAATTAGCACCTTCCGGATTATCACACCAAGCATAACGTACAGCTACCGGTTTTTTTACGTCCTTACTGCTGACAATAACCTTATTACCACGAATAACCGCTTCAGCCCAAACAAACTGTTTGTCCTCACCGGCGATGGCAAAGTGTTGCAATTTTCCTCCTTTAGCCATCAATCCCTTTCCCGTTTCCGCAAAGGAGATGATAATCTTATCACCCACAATTTCCATATCTTTATAAACCGGTCCAGAATGAACAACCTTTTCGCCGTATACTATTTTACGAGCACCCAGAAACAAACGTTTGGCCACATCTTTTTTATTCAATGGATGAATGTCGTTCCATTCACCCACATCATACGTTACTGCAAGCGCTGTATAAGGAACAGTCTTAAAAGTCTGCAACTGCGCTTCACGGATTCTGGCCCATCCACTATCGGTCGGCTTTTCATGCTTTTGCATGAAATTAGGCAACTGAACCAATAAGAAAGGCATTTCGGGCATATTCCACAATTCCCGCCAGTTAGTAATCAGCGAATTCATCATAGAACCATATTCATGAGCACGTCCTGCATTGCTTTCACCTTGATACCATATCGCAGCCTTCACCTTATAATGACGAATGGGATAAATCATTCCATTGTAAAGACCGGAACCTACCGTACGCTGATTCTTTAAACGAGATGCATATTTATCCACTTCAGCCATGTCCATCCCAATCCGATATTTCCATGTACCCGTCAAATCGATTTCAGCTGCATCGCCTATGATCTTATAAGGTTTGTCTTTAATGAATTCTCCATTACCGGCAGGAGCATTCAATCTGACTGCAATTGTATTCTTTCCTTTTCTCAAGACACCTGCAGGTATCTGATAACGACGGGGAGGATATTCATATCCAGTAGAACCGACATACACCCCGTTCACAAATACAGCATCGTTATGTACCAAAGTTCCCATAGACAGTTTGGCATGTCTTCCTTCCATGGTAGCAGGTATTTCAAAATCTTTTCTTAACCAAACCGTACCTCGAACATTCACTCCATTCTCACGCCAAGTTCCCGGCATTTCCATCGTTCCCCAATCAGAATCATCCCATTCAAGCTGATTCCATTTATTTTCGCCTTTGTCTGTCTTAGCCCGATTCATTCCCTCCAACGCTTCCCTATCCAATATCAGACGTGGGAATTCTTTCAGATGTTCCTGGCTAATCCAACTTTCGATAGCCGATCCTCCCAAACTGGAAACAAGCATTCCTTGCGGTACTTTCGTCTTGGCATACGCTTCTTGTGCATAAAAATAGGCTAAAGCAGTCCAATTCATCACTTCCGATGCAACGCCCGAATGCCACACAGCATTACCAGCAATCTCTTCCTGCGCCGTTTCTTTTACATCTTGAGTAGGCACTTTGTAGTGGCGAATCATATGATTATTGGATACATTGATTTCCGGAAACATCTCTGTCAGTCGATGAATAGGAGTTTCTTGGTTGGATTGTCCGGAACAGAGCCATACATCACCTACCAACACATCACGGATGATGATTTCATTCACTTCCAACAGATAGGGACCACCAGCTTGTTGCGGAGGCAAAATGACGTGCCATTCACCGTTTTTATCCGCCTCCGTTTCATAATAGTTTCCCTTAAAGCGAACCGTAATTTTTGTTCCGGCATCCGCCCAACCCCAGATTTTCAAATCGACATCACGCTGTAAGACCATACAGTCGCTAATGAGTTTAGGAAGACGTATATTGGCTGCTTCAATACTTGAAACAAGTCCATTTATACACAAACATATCAAAAAGAAAACGATTCCCTTTTTCATAGTCTAATCATTTAGTTTGTTCTACATACTTCATTGTACCATCTTCATTATAGAAAAGTTTGTCCACACAAACCGAACGACGACCAATAGCCCCTTGAATACCATCAATTGTCAGAACAGCATTATGATAGAACAAATACCATTGTCCATTGAATTCTGCAATCCCCGGATGAATGGTAAAACTGTTTTCTGCCATACCAGTCAATTCACCTTGATAGGTCCAAGGACCTTCCATACTTTCGGCTGTAGCATAAGCTATATTTTCACGTCCTTCACCCATGCCCGCATAAGTCAGATAATAAATACCGTTATGTTTATGCAACCAAGGGCCTTCCACAAAGCGAGGAACATCAACAACCTTGATTTCACCATCCAATTCAATCATGTTGGATTTCAATTTAGCCAAGAAGCATGTACCATTTCCCCAGCAGAGCCAAGCTTCATCACCGTCAATCAAGACAGTCGGATCAATATCATTCCACCATCCACGAACACCGTTATCAGTCATCTTATCATGCACCAACGGAGCACCGATAGCATCAACAAACGGTCCGGTAGGACTATCGCTGACAGCAACCCCTACTGCTTTACCTGTAAAAGGTTCACCGGCCTGTACCGTTGTATAATAATAGAATTTACCATCCTTTTCTACTACCTGAGAAGCCCAAGCTTCCCCAACTGCCCACTTAAAATCGGTAGGTTTCAATACCGAACCATGATCGGTCCATGTCTTCATGTCATCGGTAGAATAACAAAGCCATTCTGTTATGTTGAACTCCTTGCCTCCCGATGCAGAATCTTGTCCTTCATAATATTCATCATGTCCTACGTAGAGATAAAGTGTCCCTTCGTGTACCAAAGGTGCCGGATCGGCTGTAAAATTATCTGTTATAATCGGATTACCTTCGGATACAAATGTTTTCACATTCTTTTGAGGAGCATTGCTACATGCTGCCAACATTACCATACAACTTACATAAAACAGTCTTTTCATGTCACATTATCATTTAAATTCAACACTCATTTTCTTACCTTTATAATATAAAATCTTTTCCTTATCACCTAACTTAACAATGAACTGACGTTCTTCAATGATTCCGTCAAAAGTTCCTTCCCTACGGCCTATTGTCAAACGGTTTTTATCATCATCCCAATAAAAATCGATTATACTAAATGCCCCCGTTTCATAATTGTAATTATCACCTTCGTCTTCATACAAAGAAAAAGAAGCATCTTTTCCTGGATAGACAGTAAAAGTGATTGCACCGTCTTTCTTATCGGATACCGATTGTTTGTCTTCACCCATGGGAAGAATAGTGCCCGCTTTAACAAAAACAGGTATTTTTTCTATATCCACAGAAACGTCTACCCATTGGTTGCCTGCGATTTTCTCGCCCGTCCAGAAGTCATACCAACCGTATGCATAATCCGGCAAATAAGTTTTCCATTGCTTCACACCTTTTTCCGTTACCGGATTAATTAATAATGAAGGGCCAAACATATATTCATAGTCCTGTTCCAATGCTTCGACATCTGCCGGGAAATCGAAGACCAACGGACGCATCAATGTAGAGCCTTCTCTTGAGATCTTGGCCGCTTCCGAATAAATGTAGGGGAACAGTCTATACCGTAAACGGATATAATCAGTCACAATTCTTTGAGCATCCGCACCATAATGCCATGGTTCCGTATTACTCATATATCCATGCACACGCATCAAAGGTAAAAAAGTTCCCGCTTGAATCCATCGAATCATTCGTTCGATATAATCTTTATCATGATATTGATTACCGGGACGGAAAAAGCCACCGGCATCATAGGTCCACCAAGGCAAACCAGTTGCAACAAAATTCAATCCGGCAGCAATCTGATACCGCAACGTCTTCCAATCGTTACCCACATCACCCGACCAGAGCACGGAACCATACCGTTGAATGCCCGAAAATCCACTACGGGTAAATATCATGGCTCTACGTTCCGGATCATCCTTCCGCAAACCATCATACACCGTTTCGCTGACTTTCAACGGATATACATTCCGAAAACGTTCACCAGGTTCACTTTCCTTCATGATACGTCTTCCTTCCAGATCATCATTCTCTGGTTCTGTAGCATCTTGCCACCATGCATCTATCCGGTAAGGTTTCAACAACCTTTCACTAAAATTCTTCCAATAAAAAGTGGAAGCATCCTGATCAAAGAAGTCGATCCATGTTGTTCCGGGAATATAATATTTCTTTTCTGTAGCTTCTTTTCCAACTTCCGATGCCGGGTCTATCTTTGACCACACAGAAAGCATAAGCTTCATATCCATGTCATGAAGCTCTTTCACCATCTTTGCCGGATCCGGATAATTCTGTTCATCAAACTTCATGGCATTCCAACCGTATTTTCCCCAATACTGCCAATCTTGTACAATCAAGTCAACAGGAATCTGTTCTTTCCGGAAACGGCGGGCGTTATCCAGCAGCTCATCCTGTGAATGATAACGTTCCCTACAGTGTATATATCCTAATGCCCAATCAGGAAGCATCGGTACATTCCCTGTTGTATTCCGATAAGCCGCAATCACTTCATCTGCATTACCTACAAAAATAGTATAATCAACACATTCCGCTACCGGTGAACGAAATACCGTTGTATCATCCACCTTCTGGTAATGTACTGTAGGATGGTCGCCTCTTTCCAACTCCGCTTCCAATACATGAATACCCGCTTTCAAATCCACGATAATAGAAGTGGTCGGAGGAAGCCATATATTCTTAACATCTATCACATTCTTCCCATCAATATTCAAGTGATGGCTACGCGCCATTTTTTGACCTACATCCAACAAAATGGTATATTTACCGTCGACCGGTATTTCCATTTTTCCCTTGAACACATTGTTCTGTCGCACTTCTTTCTTACCACCTTCCGTTGAAGTAACATTCACAGTCACCTGTTCTCCCGTTCCTTCTTCACGGTGTAATGCAATTTTCTGATCTGTTGGATTATATTCAGTCAATCCATAATTATTCCATAATAATCCATATCCTTTGTTCGATAATAAAAAAGGAATGGCTATCTGGGTGTTTACTTGAGTCAACCTTCTGGTCAACCCACGCAAATTCAGATAACCATCTTGAAATTGCCCCAAACCATATAGATACTCATCCGAGGGTGAATGAATAGCAAGTGACGCTTCACGGGTAGGTTCTTGTTGGACAACGGCATCCTTCAATTCATGCGACAGAGCCGTAAAAACCGGAACACCATTCTTATCCTTGATTACAATTCTATGATCTTTCAAATCAACAGAAAGACTCATCTGTTTCATCTGAAGATGCATTTCTTTATCCTTCACTTTTTGATGATAGGATACAGATGGATTAGAAGTTGAAATATAAATCCATTCCGGTAAGTCTTTCGTATGCCCTTCTACATATTGAATACGGACTGCATTATTCTGCAAAGGAGTCAACAACAATGTACCTTTATCAAAAGGAATACGACAAGTAGCAGATTTCTCAGCCTTTACAACAGACAAGCACATCACAAACAAGATAAGACACCCAATCTGCTTCACCCACTTATTCATTTTCATTGTATATAATTGTATAGAATAGAATTAAAAACAAATTCCTGCTTCGCGTCTTTTTATAGATAATACACGAAGCAGGAATAAAAATTATTATTTGAACAACAGAGGAGCCATTTCACGCAAAGAACGACGCCATGTCAGGAATTCATGAGCAGTTCCTTCAGAAACATAAGATACAGCATTAAATCCTGCAGCCTTCAAATCTGCAGCAGCCTTATTCACGCCATCAGGGAATTCCTTGCTACCACAACTCATGAAAATCACTTTCACTTGATCTTTATCTTTGATATCAGCTGGTGCATAAGTACCACCTGAGAGCAAACCATAATAGCCAAACACTTCAGGACGAGCCAATGTAATAGCCTTGGTTTCCATACCTCCCATAGACAAGCCTGCCATTGCACGATTTTCCTTATTGGCCTTAGTCTTGAAATGGCTGTCGATATACGGAATCAATTCGTCCACAAGAACGGTTTGGAAATTATCGACCTTAAATGAGCCGATAGTACCAAATTTAGCCTCATTAGTCATACCGTATGTCATCACAATAATGAACGGTTTGCATTTACCTTCTGCAATCAGATTATCCATAATCAAGTTAGCATGTCCTTGACGGCTCCATGCTGTTTCGTCTTCTCCCCAACCATGTTGCAAATACAATACTGGGAACTTCTTCTTTCCATCGTATGTCGGTGGTAGATAAACAAATGCACGACGAGTTGCATTGGTACTTGGAGACGGGAACAATACTTGTACCACTTGTCCATGAGGAACGTCCTTCACTGCATAGAAATCCTGATCATGAGCCGGAATTTCTATACCACTTTCCCAACGTACAGAACCATAATAATTTTTAGCACCCGGATCGTTGACAACACCACCGTCGATAGTCAAGTGATAATAATGGAAACCTTCATCCATTGGGCCATCGGTGGTACCTACCCATACTCCATCCTTATCCTTATGAAGAACAGTACCTCCACGGCCACCCAAGCCAAGGCTTACAATAACCGATTTAGCATCGGGAGCCACCACACGAAAACGAGCATAACCTTGAGAATTTACCATTGGATACTGTTGCCCCGGTTGGTTGCATACAGAAGGAACGAAATCTTCCTTAATCACGGCATTGTCGAGTTCTGGATTGAAATTCTTGATTGCAAAATAAGCCTTCTTTGGCTTATAATTCTTATCAAATGGCAATGGATAGTTGTTTACGCCCAACCAAGAATCGCGGTCTGAAAGGTTCCAGAATGTAACGTTCTTGATTACATCCTTATGTTTACGGAACAACTTGAACAAATTGGCATATTGCGATTCAAGCAAAGCATCAAGATGGGAAGCTACCGGTTTGTCTTCACCACGGCTGAAACGAAGTTGTCCACCCATTTCCTGATTGATACGAACATCCAATTCAGTAAAATGAATATGGTCAACAATCGTTGCATACTTGGTAATGGCTGCATCTACATCTTCGATAGAAGGTCCATAAACATTATAATGTCCCTGCATACCGATACCATCGATAGGAACACCTGCATCCTTCATTTTCTTCACCATATTAAAGATACGGTCACGCTTGGCCGGATCAGCAGCATTATAGTCATTATAGAACAACAACGCCTTGGGATCAGCTTCACGAGCAAATTCAAAGGCTTTAGCTATGAATTCATCACCACAAAGTTTGAAGTGTCTGGATTGACGATATGGACTCGGTTCTTCTTTCATCCATGGAGTTCTACGACCATCGCCATCAGCCATCGCTTCATTGACTACATCCCATGCATACACAACATCCTTATAACGGTTCACAACTGCATGAATGTGTGTGCGAAGACGTTCATAGAAAACTTCTTTGCTTACATCCTTACCATTCTTGTCCACAAACATCCAATCGGCAAACTGACTGTGCCAGCACAGACAGTGTCCACGCAATGGGATATTGTTTTCACGGCAGAAATTAGCTATTTTATCTGCATTTTCCCAATTGAATTTTCCCTCTTCCGGCTGCAATGATACGGGTTTCATATCATTCTCTGCCGTAATGCTATTAAAATTCTTTTTGATGAGAGCTATCTGATCCTTGTCTGTAACATTTCTCATGTTAACAGCTACACCCACTGTAAAATAATCTTTGTAGGTGTCTTTGTATCCTGTAGGATCTTCTTGTTGACGGCGACCAAATCCTTGCGCCGAAAGGCTACTTGCACCAGCCAATACAGCCAATGCCAAGCATGATACTTTAAATAATTTTTTCATGGTTTTTGTTTATTAAAAATTGAATAGATATCATTTAAATAAATGCGGAATAAATTCCTTGAAGCAACGGCGCCAAGTAAGCCACTCATGAGCCGTTCCTTTGGATTCATAGAATTCGACTTCAATACCCATTTCTTTCAGATTGTCAGTCATTTGTTTGGTACCAAAGTTTTCATCCGAGCCACATCCCATAAAGAAATAATTCATTTGTTTATTGAACTTTTTGGCATCAGCAAATACTCCGTTGAAACAAGTTCTCAGATCCAAACCGAAAATAGCGCCACTGAAAGTCCCTAAATAAGAGAATGTATCCAAATGAGGCAACACCACATTAAAACTCTGGAAACCGCCCCATGACAAACCAGCCATCGCACGATGTTCCCTATCCGTCTTCGTACGGAAAGTACGGTCGACCATTGGTATCAAGTCCTTGATTATCACTTCATAGAATGAAGCGCCATATTTACTATGGGCTTCTTGCATACTTTCACCAGGTTTAGGAGCAAAAGGAACAGCCACATCACCGCTTTCCATCACAACAATCATCGGTTCACATTCGCCCGATGCAATCAGATTATCCATGATATGCTGCATGAATCCTTGTGTACTCCAACCGGTTTCATCCTCTCCCATTCCATGTTGCAAATACAAAACTGGATAACGTTTCTTGGAATGCGTTTCATATTCTGCCGGGGTATATACCATAGCACGACGATAGGACTGTTGCGAATCGGCATAATAAGTGCACGAACGAACTTGTCCATGAGGAACCTGTTGGGGACGATAATAATCACCTTCCGGACCTTCCGGCACTTCAATACCACCTGCTACCCGATTACAACCAAAGAAAGTATACGTAGCCGGATCCACAACAGACACTCCATCAGCAATCAAGAAATAATAATGGAAACCTACAACCAACGGATCGGTTACTGCAGTCCAGAATCCCATCACATCCTTTTCCATCGGATACTTCTTACCACAAATATCAACCATCAGATTACTGGCTTGAGGAGCATGGAAGCGGAAATAAGCACGACCATCTGCATCCAATCGAGGATATTCCTGTCCGGGAACATTCGTTTGAGCCGGTTTGGTAAAGATCTTCACATCAGCCGGTGCTTTGTCATCAAACGCCCACCAGTCAAAATTGAACAATTTAGGTCCTTTACGACCTTTAAAAGAAAAATAGACATCGTGAATACCACTTACTTGCTTCACATGAGGAGTAGCTACAGTCATCCAACTTTCCCAACTACCTGTATGAGGTATATTTACTTTAGCTATTGGTGTTCCGCCCATACTATCAACATACACTTCCAAGCTACCACCTCTTAAAGCGCTGGCTACCGATGCCCGGAATGCCCGAATTTGCTTGTTCCCAAAATCCACTTCACGCACTTTGATATATTCACCGTTATGAATATCCGAAATATAAACGCCTCCTTTGGAATTGGGTTCAGACTCCAGTCCTTCAGCCCACGCGATGGTTTCAGCCTCTACACGTTGGTAAGGATTCAACGTACCCACAGGCTTCACCCCTTCCTGAGTTGCATGGATAATAGGGAATGTACCATCTGCATTATATTCAAACTGTTCAACCGCCATGCTACGTCCAAATCCACCGCCACCCGGCAACTTTCCTGTATGGTAAAAGAAATAAGAATTTCCTTTATAGTCGATTACACCGCAATGATTGGTAAACGAACCGGTATCCTGCAACGGCATAATGTTACCCATGTATTTCCAAGGTCCCATCGGACTCTCACCCATTGAATAAGCAATGTGTTCAGGGACACCACCCGCTGCATACAACAAATAATATTTATCATTCCGTTTGGTCAACCATGGACCTTCCACATAGACATCCTTGTATTTTTTACCTTTTACACGCTTGTCGGGATTAGGAGCGCCAAAACTTTCTTCACTCATTTCCATACGAGTCACTTCGCCAGCAAAGGATATCATGTCTTCATTCAACTTCACCATATACAGATGCGGATTGCCCCAACACAGCCAAGCTTCACCATTGTCATCAATAAAAACAGACGGATCAATATTGTCCCAACTTCCATTATCAAACAACGGTTTTCCCAATGCATCCCGGAAAGGCCCTGTCGGGCTATCGCTTACCGCAACACCAATCGCCATACCATTCGTCAGCTTGGAATGTAGACAAACATACCAATAGAACTTGCCGTTACGCTCGATACATTGAGGAGCCCAAGCACGGTCATCCCCCCATTTGAAATCTTCAATGGCCAATGGAGAACCATGGTCGGTCCAATTCACCATATCGGCAGTAGAATACACCCGCCATTCCTGCATCCAGAAAAAGTCAGCCTTATCTTCATCATGCCCGGTATAAACATAAAGGCGGCCATCGTGCACCATGGGAGCAGGATCGGTTGTATAACAAGTTTGCACTATCGGATTCTGTGCAGACAGATTTCCACACAAGGCAGCCATACTCGCCGCCATCAACAATCGGTTAAGGTTTTTCATGCTATTTATATCAAATCTTTATTTTTCTATACAAAGTAACGACTTTTTTCCCATTTCATCGCATAGTTTTTGTAACATATACTTATAGCTATGTAACAAAAACCCTGTACGCTCTTCACAGAGAATACAGGGGACCATTATAAAATGCACAAATATCAGTTCCTTGAAACTGATTTATCAAAAAAATTAACGTATCACTAATCCAACGACAACTTATTTATTACAAACGGTTTGAAACCCAAAGACCAGAAACCGATAATATACAAATGCGAAGAACTGATTTTTTGTTTATTCTTATCTGCCATTGCATTCAGGTCAACAACGATTTTGCGGGAAGAACCAAAATCATACATAGCCGGGTCGCTCCAATAATTATTCTTATCAAACAAGCGGAACGAAATCTGACTGTCGTTATTGCTACCCAATTCAACAGTCAATGTCTTATAAGAAGACAAGTCAAGTCCTTCCGCATACTGCCAACCACCAAATCCATATTGTCCGGTCGTCAAGGTATGCGTCGCTTCATCAAAAGTACCCTGTTCCCAAATAGAGGGATTGAACATGGCGGCAGTCAATGGGAAAGGAGTAATAACTTTCACCTTCATTTTGACTTCCTTTTTCAGGGTAGAAGAAGACGTGTAAGAAACCGTAAGCTCAGCCTCTCCTTCTTTCAATGCAACGAGCTTACCACCTTTAACCTTAAAAATAGCTTCATCACTGCTTTTCATTTCCACTTTCGCCGTGACTGCTTTTTTACTTCCATCCTTATATACTGCCATAACAATGAGATTCTTGCTATCTCCCATTCGTATTTCGATTGGACTCGTCACATCTTTCAATTCAATATTCTCCAATTCACCTTCTGCCGGAGCTTTGCCTGCATATTCCTGAAACCAATGGTATACGGGCCAGGGGCACGCTTCAGGGTCATTCAAGAATGTATATTCCCCCTCTTTTCCTGGCACATCACGAAATTGAGCCAACAGATGCGGACTGGTAAACAACATCCAGCTGACATTACCCGTATTATCTGCAATATACTTGAAATTGGCTCCAAAACCTGTTCCTCCTATTACGCCTGTAATACTCTTTCCCCATGAAGAATCGTATTTAGCAGGAGCCCAATCCATCTCTGTAACCATAACTGGAGCGAAATGAGCTACCGGCATAATTTGTGCATCCCAACCCCGTTGGAAGCCTTCATAGCCACCTCCCATAACACCGCCCAATTCTGCACTGGGTTTTTCTGCATCACTGTTATACCAACCGGGATACACGTGAATGGCATAGCCTACATTTTCTCCTTCTATCGGATAATTGGCAAACCCGGCATAACTGGATTGATAGGACAATCCGGGTACCCAAATTATATTTCGGGCTTTATTGGAACGAATTTTGTCTACGATAGCCTGAAAATACAAGCTCATATTCTTAAAGTGCCCGTCTCCACTACCGGCATACGTTCCATCAGGTCCTTTTATATGAATGGGTTCATTCGCCAATTCAAACATGATATAGCCATTGTTCTTCAACTTGGCATGCTGCGATACAATATCCCATACCTTTAACAAGAAAGATTGGTAATCATCTCCTACCGCTATTTTTTCAGGAGATACTCCCGGAGGACGCATCACAACAAAAAGTCCCTTGCTGACTGCATATTCTGCCATCGGAACAAAAACCTCGTCCAAATATTTTCTGAACCGGACTTCCGAAAAACGCTCATGTCCTTCATAACGCACAGACGGTTGACTGGGATCATCGCTCCAATATGGGTCCATGTGCATACGAACAAAATTCATACACCACCCTGCAGCCAGAATTTTATCAATCAAATCTTTGTTATATCGCAAGCATCCAGCCACATCGTAATTATTCCACGCATTGTTATTAAAGAAAGGGCTATAAGTCTGACCAAAACCATGCAGATTCACAATATTGCCCTGCGCATCCTTCAGATACCGTCCTACCACATTCAAGGCCAACGGTGTGTTATCCTCCGGGTCGTCTTCCTCCTTATCTTCTTCCTCGGGAATAACCGGTGTTTCGGGTTCTTCAGGAATCACTTCTTCAATCTCTTTTGTCCCATCCGAACAAGACAGACAGAAAAGAGTAAACAGTATTACTGTCCAACTAAGGCTTTTCATTTTCAAATTAAATTAGATTTCACCCTACAAAGATACCCTATTATATACAAGCAGTCCTCTTGTTTCCATTACAAAAACTTTTGTCTATCGTACAAAAATTCTTCAATCAATACATTTTTGTCTGACTTCGCCATCAAAAGACATAAGTCCAATAAGAATCCGGATATTTTCGTTTGGCAGCGCTCAAACGATTACTCTTTGCCATCTGCATGAAATCCTGAAAACGTTCCCGACTTTCCTTACTGATAGTGTATTGGGTCAAAACTTCTTTTTCGTGTGAAGAAACAAGTAATAAGGCTTCTTCATAATAACGAGGTATTCGTTCACCTTTGGCAAACAAATGTTTGGCTATAATTTGGAATACCTGATAGAATTGGTTTCCATTCTTGTCGGCCAAGATTCCACAAAGCAACAAATCGGCATACACCCGGTTGTCGGGCGAACGGTCGTAAACAGAAGACATGGTTTCCAAAAAAGTATCCACAGTAAAAGCCTTTCCCACCATCCTATAATTAGGGGATGTTCCTTTAATTGCCTCCAAACGGGGCATCCGTTCCTTTATCCATTCATCCTGAAAAGTGGAATAGCTCAATACTTCCATGTATTTTTGGGCCAACGGATAATCTCCTATTTCCAAATAAGTATCGACAAGCCTCCGCAACTCTGTAAAACTAAAGCCAAAAAAAGATTGAAGCCCCATCTGATAGCACTGATGAATTACTTCATTAGGCAACCCTACCGAACGATAAAACAGGCTATTGAAATTACGGCAGAACGGAACTTCTCTATTGAAAAACAGGAATTCAGTAGAATTGGTAATACCATAACGAAGCATATAGTCGGGCAAACGGCCGGTTTCCGCCAATGCTAACAAGGCATAAGTACGCAGCAATTGGTTTCTTTGAGCAGCTTGAGGAGTTACGACTTTCAAAATTTCATTCCACCGTTTATGTTCGCCGTAATACTCCAACCGACCGAACATTTCCTGATTCTGATATCCTTTGTCAAATCCTATCAGAAAGTATACCGACAGACATAAAGAAAGTATTGGTACTACCATTCGCACAATGGGATGACATAGCACTTTCAATGGTCGCCAATCAATCTTTTTCAGTCTTGCCACTATCCATACAGCAACAGCCATTCCTAAAGCCACCAGACACCATCCTATAGAACGTTCCAATGACAAGTCCCAAAACTGTCCGACAACAAAGAATGGCAAAGGAAGGGCAGCCAACCACAGCATTTTTACAGCAGACTTGAATAAACATCCTACTACCATTGCTCCACAAAGAAATATCCAGACAGCAAAACCGGCCTGTATGGCAGCGCCCCAAATAGGCTCATAGAATAGTTGCAACAAAAAAGCACCTACATACTTCAATGCATCGTCAGGAAATAGTGCCTGAATCACAGCAAAATCTGGCAACGTGGTAAAATAGCTATAACCTTCCAACCACCATAAATGGTAATAATAATTCACATACCATACACCCCAAAGCACTCCAAAAAGAATCAAGCCTTGCAGGCACACCATATATCGAAAATCAGTTAGCAATCGTTTCATCACTTCAATAATTAGTCTTCACTTTTAAATAGTTCAATAGTAGAAGCCGGAAGTTCCACCTGTCCGTCTACAAACTCGGGAACATTGTATGACTTCAAGCGCCACGTATTCTGACGAGGGTCTTCTTGTGGTAGCAAGAAAGGCTTGTGAGCTTTGCCTTCCTTGCCCCAATAGGCAAAATACAAACGGGTATAGCGCCCATCGTGGCGACGGCTTCCATACATCACCCATCTTCCATTGGCCGACCACGAATGATAGCTATCGGCTTGTTTGTCATCATTCCAAACAGACACATCTACCGCTTCTCCCGTCTGCAAATCCATCATTTTCAGATCGGCTTCCTGATGCCAAATAGGGAATGTACCGAAATTCGTCCAAGTATAGAGCATATATCGTCCATCGGGTGAAACACGCGGATACGACACACTGCCTCCTTGTATATGGGCATTGTACAAAGTATCTATCTTTTCACCCAGAGTACGGGTAGCACTATCGAAAGGCACACTGAGCAAATGATAATGAACAGTTTCGCGTTCCATGGGCCTATCCTTGAAATCGGCTGCCACATAGTACAACGTTTTTCCGTCGGGCGACCATTGAGGATAAGTCTCCATCACCTGCGACGTATTAAAACGGGGATCGACAAGCACCTCATGAGTTTGTGTATCGAAAAAAATCAAATCCGAACCCTCATCATACACCTCAATGGGTTGCTGTCCCTGACCGAAGAATATCTGTCGGGTGATATTCGATGAAAAAGCGATGATTCTTCCTTCTGGATGCCACGCCGGATATGCTGCTCCTTTCATAGGACCTATTTGGTCTATATTCATTTTCACGACTTTTCCATCCTGATAAAAAAGGGTCCCTCCATTTTTACCACGAACATGAAACATCATACTTTTCGATGACCGGTTAGGAAAATGATGACAATTGATACAAGCGTTCTTGCTTCGCTTGTTCGTAATAATTTCCTCTTCATTAAACGAAGAGAGCTCCCGCTGATAAATACCCATTTGTCGCCAACCTTGATAACCGGGTTCTATCAATCGGTAAGCTATCCAATCATCCAATTTATCGGGAACCACCTTAACGGGAAATGGACGGTATTCCAATCCTTCAGGATGTTTTTCGCTCCATGCCGACACCTGTACTTCAATTGTCTTTCCCTTGGCCTGTTCCATCAACTGTTTCCAATCTTTCAAAGGAAACGAAACAATACCCTCTTCTCCATTGATACGGAACATTTCATTTCCATCCAAAGTAATTGTAGCTTGAACATCATCCACATTTTCCAATTTAAAATTCAGAGGAGCGATGTTATAGGGTATGGTAACAGAAATATAATCCGGAAAGATATCCGGCAAAGCGTCGGTCCGTTCTTTCGCTATCCGTTCGGAATGACAAGCCACAAAGAGCAACAGGCTGAACAACCACAAAACTATTTTAGTGTGCATTTTACTTTTCATAGACATACATTATCTTTTCTACAAAGAAAAGACTTTCATATGGTATCTCCTACTTGTTTACGTTACATATACTTTGGGCTATGTTACATTTCTGTTATACTTATTAAAAAAATGAATGTTCAATAACATACGTATTGTTTAATCAAAAGATACGTATTGTTTGCTCAAAAGATACGTATCTTTTGAACAAATCATTAGGAACGTTTTGGCAGCTTTGATTTTGCTTTTACCGCAGAATCCCTATATACAGAGGATTTCCTTTTTTCATGCCACTCTTGCAACACCAACTCAACTAACTGATTTTCACCTAAAATACGGTTGCAAGAGCTTGCAACAACAAATTTCTCTTGCAACACGATGTCTCGTCCACAAAAAATCCGGTCATCGGAAGAATAAAACATCCAATGACCGGAGAAAACAAAATTTATTAATAGATAAGGTTTTCTAAATTAGGAGGGTTATTTACCAGCCAAACCTTCAACAAAACCTGCATAAGTATGCTTACGGTTGTAGCCTTCATCCCAAAGACCGATAGGCTGACCCGATCTCCAATTGCCTTCAGCAGCAGGCGAATCGGTAGCTGCCCATTGGCAGATACCCCATTGTTGAGCAACAGGAATCAGTTCAAGATACTTGGAAACAACAAACGTATAGAGTTCGGCCATTTGCTTATGTTGTTCCTCTGTCAGATTGATTGTCGGTACCGAATTACCATTAGCATCTACATAACCCATATCGAGTTCGGAGATACGAACCAATCTTCCTGTTTTAGCCATCAAATTGAATGATTCAACAATAGCTTTCTTCTTGCTTTCTTGAGTAGCAGCATTGGCATAGCAAGAAATGTGCATCTGACTTCCGATACCATCAATCTTAGTAACGCCATCGGCTTCCCAACGTTCAATCCACTTGATCAGACTCTTCAGTTTAGCATTCTGATCCCAATCGCTTTCGAGGTTGTAATCGTTCACAAAGAGCTTGAGTTCACTTGGATTACCGCCGTTAGCTTCAAAGTGCTTACGAGCACTTGCCACTGCTGTACGTACATATTCCAAATCACCCATATAATCTTGCCAGAAGAAGTTGGTTGCATCGCCATTGTCATGTTGAAGAGCATAAACACCTTCAGCATCAGCATTTCCACCAGAGATGGCTTCATTGACAACGTCCCAAGCTTTTACCTTGCCTCCCATGGCCTGCATCATACCGCCAATCCAACGATCCATCGCCCAAATGAGCGTATCACGTTTTTCTTCTGGAGTCAAAGGAATAGTATTACCGCTTTCTTCAATTTCAAGAGTAATGTTATCAAAATAATACTTATTTACTGGAGCATTAGGAGCACCTACATCCAAGTTCCAAGCCCAAGTCTGCATATTACCCTCGGGCGACAATGTAGAACTGATAACAATAGTCTTTTCAAAATGCTGCCAATCGGTAGTAAAGTTGACTGCTGCACCACCATCCCAATGGATATATCCACCAGGAGCCGCATGAGCTTGTGATTCAGAATTATTTGCGACATCAGCACGATAATCGAATGACATCTTAACCTTATCACCATCCGCCAAAGTCCGATTAGCATAAAGGAAGAACTGAGTATCCCATGTTTGAGCGCCACCACCCGCAGATGTAACAACAAATGCACGAGTACCTCCTACACCAGCACCGTCTACAATGTCGCAAGCGCCATTGGTACCACCTACATGCGTTGAAACGAAGTTGGTAGCATCATCACCTTCAGCATCACCATTAGAAATGATAGGAGTCCACCAAGAGATTGCCATAGCTTCTTCATGTGTAACCTTGAGCCACTTCATCTCAATAGTACCGGCAAAGTTACCGGACTGGAACATAACAAATCCACCTCCATCTACACCAGGAGCACGAGGTACAGAAACTTCCTGCCATTCTGTAGTAACATCAATTGTACCACCGGCTTGTCCGCCCCAAGTACCTGCTGCAACTGTAAATGAGCAATTTTCGGAAGCACGAATCATCATTGTAACCTTATATGTTACTCCAGCTACCCAATTGATACCATCAGCTACGTGATATTGGAATTCCCAAAAATTAGGTATAACCGATGGATTATAAGAAACGAAACAACCATCCTTAATCGTTCTTTCACTACCGGCAGGGCCTTGTCCCCAATAGTTATAAGAAGAGAAGGTAGAGTAATCAAACTCTGCATCTACAACAGTTTGTGTAGCATCTGGATCTATTTCAATCTCTCTATCAGCCATCAACGAGTTCAAATACTTCACCGGTTGTTGTGCATGCCAAGCCAATGTATGACCATACATATTCAAACCTGCATCCGTAGCTGCATTGACAAATGCAACGGCATTATCGAATGACATGTTACCTTTATCGTCCACACAAGAAGCCATCTTCATGGCATTACCTGCAACTGTTTCATCGGCATTTGAATTAATGAGAGCATAAACAAGCTGTTGTTGAGTATATTCGGAAGCCGATGTTGCAATACCCAACTTGAAATTGGGATATTTTGAACGGTCAACATATTCCTTCAGGGGAAGATATTCTGCCAAATACTCATACCCCTCCTTCTGTGGATTGACACCGCTGTATTCGCGGTCCCAAGTATCAGCACAGGAAGCCAAGAAAATGGCTCCAAGTGCTGTGAATATTAGTTGCTTTTTCATTGTTTATTCTAATTTACTTGTTATAAATAGGAGCAAACTCCTCAAGCTTCACACCAGAACGTTGCCAGATAAGATTATCAGTGGTTTCTGCAACATTACCACCACCAAAGTCCACCTTATATGACAAGTCAATCATATCACGATCCTTTTGGTTCCATGCTTTCTTGGCACCATCGTCTTCCCATTTACCAGAACCGGTAGCTGTAACACCTGGTGTCAAAGAAGATACAGTACAATTGTTGGAGCCATCAAATGTCAACAACAAATCGGCTGTCATCGTTTTGGAAGCGAACGCGTAGCTTACTGTAAGAATGGACTCTGTCAAAGACTTGGTAGTAATTTGAATCACATTACGAGTTTCTACAGTAGCAGCCTTACGTTCTTGAGTCTTGGTACCGGTTTCATCGGTAATCTTGTCTGTACCGGCTGCCAACCAATAACCAGAATACTTATTGAGGTATTTCACACAATAAAGTACATAGTCCATGGGCTTTACTTTCCATGCAGATTCGTCCAAACGAGACGGATTTTCCACACCTTCATTAGGAGTACCTTCAAGTATACCCGAGAATCCCTTCTGACTCTTCATCACAACAGGAATAACATATACACCCTTAACAGCTTCTGCATCATTAAAGAATGCATCGTTCAGTTGCACTTCAGTCGTACCATTGTATGTACCATTGAACTTCAAATCAGTAGTAGAAAGTGAATAATAACTTTCCGGCATAGCCTTGACAGGAGTACCATCGGCAAAGGTCAAGTTATTGACAAGGCTATTGTCAACAGCTATCTGCACACTACCGTTAGAGCCATTATAAGAGCCACCGAAAGTAGCCTTGATTTGGCACTTGTGCTGCTTGTCGAGCGTAGTATCGTATTCGTCATCGCCCATTACAAGCGTACGAACAGGATACTGGTATGGGAAATAGACCGTTTGCTTATCGTAGTCCGGAAATTCTATGTCATCGTTCTCGCAAGCAGTGAAACCGATTGCCAAGGCTGCGGCAAACATATAGTTAAACAAATTTTTCTTTTTCATAATTACAATATAAGATTTTATTTATACTTACCATCCATAGTTCTGTTGGAGATTGCTCCACTTCATAATTTCAGAGTAAGGAATAGGTCCATAATACATGTAATCCTTATAATCACGCTTTTCTACATCAACAACCTTATAATTCAGGGTTCCGTCGGCAGCAGTTGTAATGTTCATACCCTTAGCTGTTTCGTTCAGAGGAGCCATCCAACGACGCAAATCCCAGAAACGGTGATTTTCGAAACAGAGTTCCAAACGACGTTCATTGCGGATCAGTTCGCGCATTTTGTCCTTATTTTGTGCACACTCATCCAAATAAGGGTCGGGAGCACCATTCGAACAAATACCTACACGTTCACGCAAAGCCTTGATAACATCATAAGCCGAGTAAGAAGCACCACCTACCTTGGCTTTAGGACCTTCGGCTTCATTGGCTGCTTCGGCATAATCCAAGAAGATTTCAGTAGCACGGATACGAATCTGCAAGTGGTTGAATGTTGAATTACCGTCGTTACAATTCACGTCAGAACGCAACAATTTTCTGAGGTAGTAACCAGTAATGGTAGACTTACCATTTTCCTTGTTGATACCATCGAGCGTTGGAGAATCTTGTGCTGTATTGATAACAGCATTATTATGACCAATGGTAGCACCATTCACCAACACATACATCTTCAGACGTGGGTCACGATTTTCATATGGATTCTGTGCATCATATCCAGAACCAGCTGCTGTAATAGGGAGACCGTTCAACATGGGGAATGCATCCACCAAGTTTTGAGTAGGATTCACACGACCACTACCAAAGATAGAAGGAGGATAGTTATTCACTTCAAAACTTTGAGTCTTGTTAATATTAGCACGCCAAATCATTTCAGCAGGTGCTTCATCGGCAGCACCAAAGTTATTGAGGAAGGTAGCATTATCAAAAATCTTCCAACCATCTTGCTGCATGTTGGCCAAACCGCCATAGTTAGCAAGACAGGCTGCAGCCAATTTAGCAGCGTCCTGATATGTACAAGCTCCGGCCTTGCTATAAGCAGGAGAAGCGGCAAGAATAGCCAACTGAGCCTTGAAAGCAGAAATGATTCTACCATCAATTTTACCACGATGATGATCACCAAATGCCTTGTTGTAACCAGTAATGTCGGCACCTAACTGGCTATACTTGGCAGGGAGTTGAGACTTGTCACTGATTGATTTGTATTGACTGGGAAGATATTCAAGTGCCTTGTCCCAATCGGCCATAATCAAGTCGTAACATTCCTTGAAGGTCAAACGAGCTTCATTAAAATCTGCATTAGCATCTACATAGGCCAAGTGCATAGGAATACCTAAGAGCTCACCACCTTGTTCAGCCATACCTGCATGTGCACGCAAAGCATAAAAATGATGAAGACCACGAAGAGCGTATGCATTACCCAAATAGTTATCGATGAACATTTGGTTGACACTTTCTTCGGTATACGACCATACCACTTTTTCTGCATTGTCAATCATCAGGTTACAATACTGAATAGCGTGGAAAGAACCTTCCCATGTATTTACCGGATTATTATTGGAAGCCCATGCACCGGTAGCCATTCTTTTATAGCTGTTAGTAGCATCATTTGAAACAGCGTCATCTGTAGCCAAATCGCTGTTAGGGCTATCACTATATGGCAGCACAAGGTAAGCATTATCGAGCACACCACGGGCAAAATCGGCATCCTTATACATGGATGTGATATCCTGGTTGTTCTCAATAGCCGGTTCGAAAAGGTCTTCGCAAGATACGAGGGCCAACGTTGCTGCACTAAAAAGAATTATATTTTTCAGTTTCATAATTACTTTCTATTATTAATTATCTTCTCTTACTACTTAGAATGCCACCTTCACACCGAGGTTGTAGAAACGGGTTTGAGGAGCTGAACCAATACTCATTTCGAGAATTTCGCGTTCTTTCGCAATGGTAAGAAGGCTATTGCCACTTACATATACCGAAGCACCCTTCACAAAACTATTTCTGAACAAGTTCTTCGGGAAGTCGTATGTCAACTGTACCTTAGCTAAGTCGAAACGAGAGGTAGAATAGAGCCAGAAATCAGATGTCTGATAGTTATTACTACCATTACCGGTAGTCAGACGTGGATAAGTTGCAGTAGCAGCTGTTTCAGGAGTCCAGCGGTCGCGAACGGCTGCAGAATACTTGTCTTCACCTTTCACCCACCAGTAACTATTGTCACGCATGCCATGACCACCAAATCCACCAACACCAAGCATGAAGAGGGTAAAGTTCTTGTACTTCAAAGTCAAATTAACGCCTAAAGTAGAAGGTGCACCATACCAGCCACCTTTAGCGAGTTCAATCTGGTCTTTGTTGTCAATTACATTGTCACCATTCTGATCCTTGTATTTCAAATCACCGGGAGCAATAGTCTGACCAAACCATGATTGATCGGCAGAAGCTTGGATGTCTGCATTATCCTTAAAGAAACCTAAACATTCATAACCCCAAACAGCGTCGAGCGGTTTACCTTCACGATACTGATAAGCATCAGCATAGTTGGTATCGTCACGCTTGGTTGCTTTGGTAGTATAATAAGTATAATTAGCTCCTACTTGGAAACCAAAATCGCCCCATTGCTTCTTGTAGTTCACAGCGATATCGAAACCGGTACGCTGGTCATCATTGAAGTTGATGTATGGACGGAAAGAAGATTCCGGATAGTAAACCATAAAGTAGCTTGGCATTTGATTAGACGCTTCAATAATCTGACCGGTAGTCTTGTTAGTGAAGAACGATGCATCGAAAGTCAATGCACGATCAAGCAACGAACCACGAAGGTTTACAGACAATTCCTTGCGATGGATATAACTCAATTCATCGTTAGCGCCACGCTTGGACTGTACACCGGCATGTCCGGAAAGACCGTTCCAGTCCCACCAGCCACCACTTTGATAAGCACCCAAATACATGTAGTATTCATCGATACCCAAGTCGGTTACAATATCACTATAGCTTGCACTAAGCACAAGGTCATTGAATGGACTATCTTCCATAAAGTTTTCGCGAGCCAAATTCCAGCCCAAGGTTACGGATGGAGAGAAACCTGCACGATTACCTTCAGGAAGTTTAGCCGACCAAGGTGCAGCTAAAGCCAATTCGGCATAATACTTGCGATTGTAGTTATAACCCAACTGAAGACCAAGGTTAGCATTAGACACCTTATGATATACAGCCGATTCCGATTGTTGATAACCGTTAGCCACCAACATAGCATTTACGTTGTGAACATCATCGAAGGTACGTACATAGTCAAAGTGAGCATTGAATGCAATGGTCTGATTGTCGGTAGAACCTGAAATGTTCTGAACACCCGAATGCTTGTCAACAGTTTCGTAATTATTCAAACCAATAATCACATCCTGACCGTTGTATTCGCTCCATGTCGGAGTAAAGGTAGCATAGGAATTATTAAACGCTGTAGTATAAGCGGTACGATAGTCAACCCCTACCATGGTATGGAAGCTAAGACCTTTCGTTACAGAGCTAAGGTCTACATCTACACCTGCATCAAATTGGAACTGACGACTTGTCCAAGTATTTTCACCAGCAAAATAATAATCTGCAAAAATATTGGAAAGGTCAGTCTGAGCACCACCAAGGAAACAACCATTAATGAAGTTTGTGGTAGTACCAATCAAAGCATTGGGTTGAGCCGCATTCGGATCGATGTATGACAACGGAATGAGCGGAGCCACACGATTCGGACGGAAAGTGGCTGCAGCTTCCCAATAAGAACCGCCATTAGCCGATTTCGAGTTGTAGTAAGTGGCATTGGCATTGACATAAGCTTTGATAAAGTTGTTCAGCTTGATATCCACGTTACCACGAACATTGAAACGGTCGATGTAGTTATTTTCCGCTTCACCAAACTTGAAGAAATCACCTTGACGATAATAACTTACATTGGCATAGAACTTGGCACGTTCGTTACCACCTTCAATCTCAGCGGTTACATCCGTACGATTGTAAGTCTTCTTGATGAATTCATCCGAATAGAATTCTACATCCGGATAACGATAAGGATTAGCACCTGAAGCAAATTTAGCAATAGTTTCAGGAGTATAAAGATCTGCAATACCATCATTTCTACGAGCCTCATTATAAAGCCCCATATATTCAGCGGCACCCAAATATTCGGGATAAGCCTTGGCTACTGCCCAACCGGTATTGGCACGAACATTTACAGAAAGACCTTCTGTAACCTTACCACGTTTGGTAGTAATAAGGATAGCACCGTTGGCTGCTTTGCTACCATAAAGCACAACAGCTTGGGCACCTTTCAAGAAAGTAATGCTTTCAATTTCGTCCGGCTTCACATTGTTTGCCTCACGAGGTACACCGTCAATAAGTACGAGCTGTCCTGTGTGTCCCCACATTCCTGCTCCATTGAAACCTGATACATAACCCTGCATATTGTCAAGGCTATACGTATTGTAATTCTTCTCCATCAACTCGGCTATGTTGACTGAAGAGACACCACCCATAATGTCTTCTTTTGCTACCTTGCGGAAAGCCACATTGACAAGAGTGCTATCCTCGGCAACTTCCTGAGCCAGCATCGGAGTGGTAGCTGCACAGATAGCGAGAAACGCGAGAAGTTTTTTTGATATCTTGTTCATATTACTTAATATTCTTTGTTTTTATTAGAAAATTCCGCATTCATTACCAACCCGGATTTTGTCCGAATTCGGCATAGAGATAAACGTCATCATTATGGAATGGGAAGAGATAATGTTGTGCGCTAAATACGCGTTCAACAATGATTTCTTCTTTCCAACCTGTCACTTCTGCATCACGTGGGTCGTTCTTGGCATAATCGAAATCGCCTACACGACGGAATTCTTGTGAAGTCTTGATGTTGTAAGGATACTCAGTAAGGAGCAACCAACGCTGAAGGTCGTTCCAACGGAATCCTTCGAAAGCCAATTCACAAGCACGTTCACGACGAACTTCATCCATAAATTTCTTCTGGTCAGCAGTATACTTATCTGCCACATGAGCTGCACCTACACGGTCACGAAGGATGTTAACAGCTTCTAATGCAGTCTT
Source organism: Bacteroides sp. (assembly GCA_015060765.1). Lineage (GTDB taxonomy): Bacteria > Bacteroidota > Bacteroidia > Bacteroidales > Bacteroidaceae > Phocaeicola. Next base: position 27,040 of record SUXW01000003.1, on the reverse strand, counting down.
ACCATACTTACCGCTCTTGTAGTTGGCACCTTGAACGGCCGCACCTGCTTCGGCATACATCAAATAAATGTCGGCCAAACGCATGTAAGGCAAATAGGTCTGAAGAGCACCACCCCAGTTATACATACCATCGAACTTATTACATTGGTGAGGAACCAATTTCTGGCAGAAATAACCGGTACGAGAACCACTACTTGCATCTCTCATCTTTTCTGCTTCCGGATCGGTTCCGTTCGGAGTTTGCAAAGGAAGATATTGATACATTTTATTGGCTGCATCCGGGTCATTGTTGATGAACTTGAAACCATCGAACATAATATCGTGATAGAAACGAGGGTCACGATCTTTAAATGGATGAGTAGGATCAAAGCCAGAATCGGGATCATCCAAAGGAAGACCGTTAGCCATACCGTATGCGTAGTTCACATAGTTGGCAGTTGGCATGTGGATAACCGCATCGTGTTCTACCAAACCGTTCACCTTAGGTCCCCACAACTTGGCAAAGTTCCAGTTAGAACCATTAATGTCAGGCATAGGGCCACGCATGATAGCTTCTACTGAACCCGGCATCTGCCAGTTCTTACCAGTAGTATAGAAGATATCAGAGAAGTTTGTAGTAGTACTCTTATCAGGAGTGTGATTGTAGATATCAGTATACTTATATTCAGCAAGTGCGTAAGGAGTAGAACCACCTTCTACCAAAGCAAGGGCTTCACCCAATGCATCGGCTGCACGTTTAGCCATTTCTGTATCATACTGATAAGTCAGTGTAAAATTCTGAGCACCGGTTGAAGCACCATGTACATTGAATGGAGAAGCCGCATAAAGAAGTACCTTACCCAAATAACCAAGCGCACAAGCCTTTGTTATACGGAGGTCATTTTTACCTTTGGTACGAAGACCAGCTGGGTGAGCGTCCCAATTTTCGGGCAACAAATCGGCTGCACGACGATAGTCTTCTGCACACTTTTCAGCACATTCCTTGAAAGAAAGGCGTGGAAGCAACAACTCGTCACTGGGTTCGAATGCCTTGTCGATATAAGGCAGACCACCAAAGAAATTCATCAATTCATTGTGCCACCATGCACGGAAGAAAAGAAGCTGACCTTCGATAGCTTCCCGTTCCGCATTGGATCCCTGGAACTTATCAAGATTTTGAAGACCAATGTTGCAATGACGGATACAGAACCAGGCATGTTCCAATGAGTGACTGAACTTATCAGAAGATGTAGGATCCAACTGACCTGAATGCAAATAAGATTGGGCATCGCTATACCAATGGCGATAGTTACCGATATCCATCTGGTGAGTCAAGTGAGAGTCACCCAAACCGGCATTCATAATTTCGTCTTCTCCCCAATTGAATGTACAGCACCAATAATTGGATTCCTTGTTAGGAATACAGTTATAGACCAATTCAACAAATCCTTGAAAGTTGTTGAAGTTCTTGAAAGCTGCTTCAGTATCTACATCTGAATCAGGTTCCTTGTCAAGATAGTCGGTGCAAGAAGAGAAGCTAAACGATAGGGCGAAAGCCGCTATACCTATGTATATATATTTATTTAAAAAGCTTTTCATATCAAATTTCATGTATTAAAGATTAAACTTGACACCAAAGTTAATACGTTTCATAGTAGGATATGCACCAGTTGCACCACCATAACTTGAGAAGTTCGACTCACGGTCGTCCGGCATGCGGGTCCAGAGCCAAAGGTTATTACCGCTGACATAGAATTTAAGGTCGTTCAAACCTAATTTCTTAATCCAGCCATCGGTCCATGTATACGCAATTTCAATATTCTTCAAACGGACATAAGAACCGTCGCAAAGATACTGTGTACCATGATAATAAGAAGGTGTACTTGAGAAACGTGGTGTTACCACATCGGCACCGAGGTGATCGAGACTCCACCAAGTACCTTGGTCGTAAACGTTGGTCTGATTAACGTCCGACAGAGAAATCATCGTAACGTCACGAGTAACATTGGTTACACCATAGAATTGTGCAAATACCGAAAATCCTTTATATTCAAAGCCCAAAGTAGCATTGTAAGTATTTTGAGGAGTACCTGTATAGCCAATAGGTGCAGAGTCGTCATCATTAATTACACCATCTCCATTGAAGTCGACAATGTAATAGTCGCCCGGCAATTTCTGGTTATCATTGGAGTTATGCTTGGGTGAACCATAAAGGTCATCGTATGTCTGCATCATACCCTTGTCAAGATGAGCATGAGTCTGGCCGATAGCATAACCAGCAGCACGTTGGTAAGCCGGTTTCAAAGGAGCATCGTCTTTTACAATAATTTCATTTTCTGCATGAGTCATATTCAAGTTAGCCCAAAGACGCAAGTTGTTGTTGAGTGTCTTGTTAAAGCGAACTTCCACTTCATAACCGTTGGTTTCTACTTCACCCTTGTTTACCCATGCAGGCTTAGCACCATAATAACCAGGAACGGCACGTTCGTTACCATTCACCAGAATGTCTGTACGCTTGTCGCGGAAGATTTCAATGTTACCGGCCAACAGACCATCGAACAAACTATAGTCGATACCGATATTGGTTTTCTTCACTGTTTCCCAGTGGATATCCGGATTACCTACTACCGCTTCGCGGTACCAAGTATAAGGAGACTTGCCTTGATTAACATCCAGATAAGAAGCACCGTTAGCACCACCACCCATGGCCCATTGAGTCTGATAAAGGAAACGTTCACCTACATTGTCATCACCGATTTCACCATAAGAAGCACGAATCTTCAACATATCGATGATGTGCTTTTCACGCAAAGTCTTCATGAAAGGTTCTTCTGAAATCATCCAGCCAATAGCACCAGAATTGAAGAATGCAAAGCGATTGTCTTCAGAGAACTTTTCGGAACCGTTATAAGCGCCGTTGTATTCTGCGAAATAACGAGAATTCCAATCGTAGGTTGCACGGAATACCCAGTCTTCACGATAAGTAGGAATCATAGAACCCCAAGCCGATTCTTGACGTCCGAAAAGGCCCATGGCAGTAACATTATGCTTACCGAACTGACGAGCCCAATTGAGCTGTGCCTGATAGTTCAAGTTACGTTGGGTTGACCAATCTTGTACACTACCACCTGAAGTGGTCCATTTGTTACCTACAGCATAGTCATAATGGTCGTATGCTTCGTAAGAGTTCTTATAGCTAACAACACCAGTTTCCGGATCAATCCATTTCAACTGAATAGGAGTATAGAGGTCGTTTACACCACGGCTACCTTCTACAAAGGTGTTGTCCCAAGAAATCATTGCACGAGCACTAAGACCCTTGGTTATGAAATCAAGTTTTTGTTCGAGTACAAAGTCGGTTGTCAAACGAGTGGTTGTTACAGTCTGTTGACCACCGGCAGCAATACTCTGTGCAGCATTCGACACATTGGTACCGTGAGGCAAATATCCCCAAGATCCATCTGAATAAAGTGGCAAGAACACATCCGGACCGATGTTATAAATACCAGCCCACTGTTGTGAAATCTGCCAGTCATTGTTCACACTGTTACTCCAAGGAGACTTACGAACACCATTAGAACCTGCAATATTCACTTTAAACACTGTAGTTTTAGTGATATTGAAGTCCAAATTTGAACGGATATTGAAACGCTTATAGTCGTAACCAGTGTCGTAATTACGTCCACTGGGGAACTGACGATAAAGGTCACCTTCGCTAACGAAGTCGACTGCAGCATAATACTTCACGAATCGGGTACCACCGGCTACATTGACATTTGCATTATAAGACATGGTATAGTCTTTGAACAAGGCGTCTTGCCAATCTACGTTCGGATAACGTTCTCTTTGTTCTACTGTGGTTTGATTACGATAGTTTTCAATGAAACTCATCGGCTTCATATATCTTGAGAAGTTGTCCGGGTTGAGGTTCAATTCATGTTCTACGGCTGTATTACGAGCAATCATACCATCGTATGAATCCAATTTATCCGGCAACTTAGAAGGAATCTTCATAACTGCATTTGCAGAAACGCTGATATGAGCCTTACCTTCCTGACCACGTTTGGTGGTAATCAAGATAACACCATTAGCACCCTTTACCCCATAAACTGCTGTTGCAGAAGCATCTTTCAATACAGAAATGGTTGCTACTGATTGCATTTCGACAGAACTCATCGGACGTTCAATACCGTCGACAAGTACGAGAGGAGCTGAGTTGTTCCATGAAGAGGCACCACGAATAACGATTTCAGGTTCTTCTTCACCAGGCATACCTGAAGAAGCGGTTGTTACCACACCAGGGAGATTACCTGTAAGGGCAGTACCGATATCAGAGATACCAGCAGCACGTTCAAGTACCTTACCTGTTGTTTGGGTGATAGCACCCACAACCGAAGCTTTCTTTTGTTGACCATAACCTACAACAACCACTTCTTCCAGTTGTTGAGAATCGTCGGCCAATTCAATTTTCATCAAATTTTTTGATGCATTTACTTCTTTTGTCTGCATACCGACAAAAGACACTACCAAGACAGCATTATTGGGTACACTCAGCGAGAAATTACCATCTATATCTGTGATTGTACCTATTGAATTATTACCTTTTAAAACTACCGAGGCCCCAATAACGGGTTCACCGTTGCTGTCGACAACAATCCCTTTCACTGTAGACTGCTGTGCCATTGCTGTAAAGCAACAGAATAGCATAAGGAGAATCAGCGAAGGAATCTTCCGAATTTGTTTTGTTATTTTCATTACGATTAGTTTAAGAATTTATAATTCACTTCATTTGTTTTTGGTACGGCAGCAACTATCGTTGCCCCAACCAGTGTTTTTCATTTTAACTTTTACTCATACTTAACATTTGTTTTTAGGTTAGACATATAGGGTTATTATTATTTATTCGTTGCATATAAAGCAATGGTACTACCTGTAAATCCACCGGCCAATGTAGTTGACAAATAGCTAGCATCTACATTTTGGCAAAGCGTATTCCACTTTTTGCCACCATCCAATGAGTAAAGGAAGTCATAAGTCAATCCTTTAGAAATGACTTTCAAATCAAACTTAACCGCATCTTCCGGCAATTCATTCATGGCAAGAACTTTATCATCTTCACGTCCTATTTGAATCAATGAAATCTTACGTTCATCAGAACCACTGACCGTCATAAAATATTGATGAGTCTCATCTTTAAATAAAAGAATGCCCGCCTTTTCATCGGCACATTCCGGATTAAAATACATGCGAGTAGCAGCTACAAATTCATGATGCTGCATACGACGGCTCACAAAAGCGGGCACACAAAATTCTTTTGTACTCTTGGGCGCACATTTCAAAGTAAGATAACCGGGAGTTTCAGTCAACGAATACAAATCTGTAGCCGGGCCACGAAGTGTCATCCATTGCATTCCTAATATAGAATCTTCAAATTCTTCTGTAACACCAAAATTACCAAAGGTTACATTATCTGACCGTTTGACTCCTTCTCTTTTATTGATCATCGGAATAATCTGGTCACCTTGAGTCATATACGGGAAACCATCATCGCTCCATCTAACAGGCATCAGGAATGTTTCTCTTCCTAAATTTTCAAAACGATTATTGATAGGACGACAGGCCAAGAAAACACTCCACCAATCACCTTCTGTTGTCTGTATCAAATCGGCATGTCCTGCACAAGTCACAGGATTCGCACGATTAGGGTCCAAATGACGTTGGGTTAAAATCGGATTATTCTTCCATGCCTTAAAAGGCCCCCATGGAGAATCACTACGGAAAATCACCTCCGAATGATTTACACTTGTACCACCTTCTGCATCCATCAAAAAATATTTCCCATTGATTTTATACATATGCGGACCTTCAATCCATATCGGTTTATCTTCCGGATGCACTCCTTTATTGACAAGGATTTTTCGTGGGCCAATTGTCTTATCGTTTTTCCAATCGAATTCCTGAACACGAATGGTGCGATGTCCATCATATTCCGGTTTGAAATCCGGAGCATCATCATTATTAACAATATAAGCCTTTCCATCTTCATCGAAGAATATACTCGGATCTATGCCTCCCACTTCTGGCAACATAATGGGGTCACTCCATTCTCCGAAAGGATCTTGAGTCTTCACGTAAAAGTTACCGGCACCCACATTGGTTGTCACCATATAGTAAGTTTTATTGTGAGGATTATAGCTTATAGCAGGAGCAAAAATACCTCCGCTTACATGTTGTTTCTCCATATTCACCAATTGGGAAGGACGACTCAACACATGTCCGACTTGCTTCCAATTCACCAAATCACGGCTATGAAAAATGGGAACACCCGGGAAATATGTAAAAGTAGAAGTTACCAAGAAATAGTCACCGCTTTCATTAGCACAAATACTGGGATCAGAATACCAGCCTGGAAGAATCGTCGTATAAAAGCAGTCTTCACTTTGCAACGGATTTTCTTCATAGAACTTATCTTGCCCTTGGTAGACAAAATTATCGAATAAGGCAACCGACTTGCCTATCTCCGGTGTGGTTTGGTCTTTTTGCAACAATCCGCATCCACTGAGCATGACAGTCGAAGTGAAAGTCAGAAGAATGTTGGAAAATAGATTGTTTTTCATGGTTTCTCGTTTTTAGTTTAAAAATATTATATTTCCGCAACAAAAGTATTTATCTTCATCCAAACAACATCAAAATCAAATAACACGATGTTTCGATGTTATTACATATTTAAATATTATGTAACATTTGTTTTCGTTTATATTACAACAAATGATACAACGTATTATAATTCAACTACTTAAAACAAATATAGCAATACTATTTAACTATATCAAAGCTTTTTCTTATCTTTGCCACATAACTAATAAGCTATACATGAAAGAATTCATTCTGATACTTCGCAGATTTATCCCTCCATACAAGAGGTACCTTATTTTACATGTAGTATTCAATATACTTTCAGCCATACTGAATATTTTTTCTTTTGCACTGATTGTGCCCATCTTGCAAATCTTATTCAAGATGAATGAAAGCACATACCACTTCATTCCGTGGAATGCAAACGTACCTTTAGACGACCTTGTCATCAATAATTTCTACTACTACATAAACAGTTTGATTGAAAGCTATGGAGCCAGTACCACATTACTACTACTGGGCATGTTTTTAGCATTTATGACCTTTTTAAAAACAGGAAGCTATTTCTTGTCATCTGCCATGATTATCCCCATCCGTACTGGAGTAGTACGCGACATCCGTGTCAAGTTATATAAAAAGATATTAGCTCTTCCTTTAGGATTCTTCTCGGAAGAACGTAAAGGGGATATTATAGCAAGAATGAGCGGTGATGTAAACGAGATTGAAACCAGCATCATGTCATCGTTAGACATGTTATTCAAAAATCCCATTCTCATCATCTGCTATTTTGGAACCTTGATAGCAATTAGTTGGCAACTTACCCTGTTCACTATCACCGTCCTACCATTCATGGGTTGGTTAATGGGAAAAGTTGGGAAAAAGCTGAAGCGCAAATCGTTGGTAGCACAAAACCAATGGAGCGACTTGATGTCACAAGTGGAAGAGACTTTAGGAGGACTACGCATCATCAAGGCTTTCAACGCTGAGAACAAGATGAACACACGTTTCCTCCAATCGAACAACTTATATCGGGATACAATCAGTAAAGTAAACATCCGCCAACAAATGGCACACCCCATGAGCGAATTTCTGGGAACCGTATTGATTGTCATTGTATTATGGTTTGGTGGCACACTCATTTTAAACAACGACAGTACTATTACCGCGCCTTCGTTTATTTATTATCTGACCATTCTATACAGTCTTATTAACCCGTTGAAAGAGTTTTCCAAAGCCAGTTACAACATTCCCAAGGGGCTAGCCAGCATGGAACGTATCGACAAGATTCTATTGGCAGAAAATAAAATGCCTGAAATAGCAAATCCTATACACATAGAACCGTTAAAGGAAAAAATTGAATTCAAAGATGTATCCTTCAAATACGATGCCCAATGGGTACTGAAGAATATCAATCTTACTATTGAAAAAGGAAAAACCATTGCTTTGGTAGGACAGTCGGGATCGGGTAAATCGACCATGGTAGATTTAATACCGCGTTATCACGATGTGCAAGAAGGCGAAGTACTGATAGATGGAGTGAATGTAAAAAATACAACTTTATTTGACTTGCGTAGTATGATGGGCAATGTTAACCAAGAAGCTATCCTTTTTAACGATACCTTCTTCAACAACATTTCCTTTGGAGTTGAAAATGCTACATTAGAACAGGTGATAGAAGCCGCTAAAATAGCCAATGCACATGATTTCATTATGGCCAGCGAAAACGGTTATGACACGATGATAGGCGACCGTGGAGGAAAACTTTCAGGCGGACAACGTCAACGCATCAGTATCGCACGTGCCATTTTAAAGAATCCTCCGATTTTAATTTTGGACGAAGCGACCTCGGCTCTCGATACCGAAAGTGAACGTATGGTACAAGATGCACTTGAAAAACTAATGAAAAACCGTACCACCATTGCTATTGCGCACCGTTTGTCGACTATTCGCCATGCCGATGAGATATGCGTACTCCACGAAGGGCGCATTGTAGAACGGGGTAAGCACGATGAATTGTTAGCACTTGACGGATATTACAAGAAACTATGTGATATGCAACAAATGAACTGACATAGATAGAAATAAAAAAGACAGGAGCATAGCTCCTGTCTTTTTTATTTCTTTAATTCTACAATGCGCGTCGGTGCATGTCCTGCATTACGCAATTCGGTCTGTTTCACTACATTTTCGGCCAAAGCAAGAAACGCACGACCTGTAATGGAATCTTCATTCAAAGCTACCGGTGTTCCCTTATCACCATTCTCACAAATACTCTGAACAATAGGAATTTGGCCTAATAATGGCACATTCATCTCCTCTGCCAAATTTTTAGCTCCTTCCTTACCAAAAATATAGTATTTATTTTCAGGTAATTCAGCAGGCGTAAACCATGCCATATTCTCAACCAAGCCAAGAATGGGTACGTCCACCTTATCGTTAGTATACATATTAATACCCTTACGAGCATCGGCCAAAGCAACTTGCTGGGGAGTACTAACAATCACAGCCCCTGTAATAGCCAACGTCTGAACCAAAGTCAAATGAATATCACTGGTCCCTGGAGGTGTATCAAGAATAAAATAATCCAAATCGCCCCAATTAGCGTCGCCTATAAGTTGTTTCAAAGCATTGCTAGCCATACCACCACGCCATAAGGTAGGCTGATCGGGATCTACAAAGAAACCGATAGAAAGCATCTTGATACCGTATTTTTCAATTGGCATGATCAAATCACGACCATCTATACTTTCGGCATACGGACGAGCATCTTCTACTTGGAACATCTTTGGCATAGAAGGCCCAAAAATATCAGCATCAAGCAATCCTACCTTATAACCAAGTTTTGCCAACGCTACTGCCAAATTGGCTGATACAGTTGATTTACCGACCCCACCTTTACCTGACGATACAGCAATTACATTCTTTACCAACGGTAACATTTTACCCGGTTCCGGACGAGCAGCTTGACGACTTTCTGTTGCAATAGCAATCTGCACTTCGGGAGAGACATAGGTATGAATAGCGGTTTCCGCTGCCTTTACCATGGATTTCATGAAAGGATCGGTCGGTTTCTCAAATATTAATGAAAAACTGACATTCATTCCGTCAATACGAATGTTATCGGCTACCATATCAGCCTCAACGAGATTCTTCCCGGTACCAGGATAACGCACAGTCGCCAATGCGTCTAATATTAATTTGGGATAAAGAGTCATAGTTTTTATTTACTTGTTTTCAATCCACTACGCTTACTGCGGTTATAGCTACGATATTCATCAAGTTCTATTTCCACATCCGGTTCATGAAGCTCCCCTTCTTGTGGCAAGCGAAATTTCATATACTTGATGTTCAAACCACGGTCAAGCCATTGTTGTTCATAATATGTACGAATAGCAAGGATATCATCCACCAATCCTGAATGATAGAGATCATCGGTACAGAATTCGACGGGGAATTTGTTTTCCTCTACCATATATTTGGTATAAGTAAACATAAAATTACTATCCGTCTTTAAGTGGATTAATCCATCGGGAGTCAAAAATTTACGATAACGATTCATGAAATAAGTCGAAGTAAGTCGCTTTGTAGCCTTCTTCATTTGTGGATCAGAGAAAGTCAACCATATTTCACTTACTTCTCCTTCCGCAAAGAAACGGTCAATGATTTCGATATTAGTACGAAGAAAAGCTACATTCTTCATCCCTTCATGGAGTGCATCGGTAGCTCCCGTCCACATACGAGCTCCTTTTATATCCACGCCAATGAAGTTCTTGTCAGGATACATACGTCCCAATCCTACGGTGTATTCACCACGTCCACATCCTAATTCAAGAACAATAGGGTTATTGTTCTGAAAAAAATCACGGTTCCAATTTCCCTTCATTGCGAAGGGCACATTATCTACCACCGAATAAGGATACTCAAACACGTGCGGATACTCCGCCATATCGGCAAACTTCGCTAATTTCCCTTTTCCCATAATTATTCAATTACTACCTTTGTCCAGCCGTGTACATCAGGTTCAATACCATATTGCACACCGCGCAATTTATTGTAAAGCATAGTACTGATAGGGCCCGGCTTACCATCCTGACTGAACACATAGCTTTTACCTTTTTCAGGATCGTCAATACGCTGAATAGGAGAGATAACGGCAGCTGTACCGCATGCACCAGCTTCTTCAAACGTTTCCAATTCTTCTTCTGGAATGTCACGACGTTCTACTTTCAAACCCAAATCTTCGGCCAATTGCATCAGACTCTTATTGGTTATAGACGGAAGAATGGAAGTCGACTTCGGAGTGATATAAGTATTATTTTTGATACCAAAAAAATTGGCTGCACCACATTCATCGATATACTTCTTTTCTTTGGCATCAAGATAAAATTCTGCAGAATAGCCAGCATCGTGAGCTTCTTTACTAGCGCAAAGGCTGGCAGCATAATTACCACCTACCTTATACGTACCTGTACCTAATGGAGCTGCACGGTCATACTTACGAGTAATGACATAAGGATTAGCGGAGAAGCCTCCTTTGAAATACGGACCTACAGGAGTCACAAATATCAGGAATAAGTATTCGTTGGCAGGCTTTACACCTACCTGAGCGCCAGTACCGATAAGCAATGGACGAATATAGAGACTTGCGCCGCTTTCATAAGGAGGGATGTAAGCTTCATTCAACTTCACAACTTTGGCCACCATCGCTTCAAACAATTCAGTTGGAAGTTCAGGCATCATAATACCACGGCAAGTACTTTGCAAGCGAGCTGCGTTTTCATCCATGCGGAACACACGCACCTTACCATCCGGACAACGATAAGCCTTCAAACCCTCGAACGCTTCCTGACCATAATGCAAGCAAGTAGCCGCCATGTGAATGTTCAATGTTTCTTCCGAACTTACTTCAATTTCTCCCCATGCTCCGTCGCGATACCAACAACGTACATTATAGTCTGTCTTCATGTATCCGAATGACAGACTTGACCAATCAATTTCCTTCATGATGTTATATATTTTAAACTTCTAATTGCTAATTTTCAGCAAAAGTACACCTTTTAAGAACAATCTCCAATTAAAAAACGAATTATTCCGTTTCTTCCAGCATCTTTTTAATTTCCGCATCGGCTTTATAGAGTTTGTCGCGACAGAATTTGATAAGTTCTTTCGCTTCCTTCAAATGTTCTCCTAGACTATCAATATCCAGTCCGTCAGTCTCCACTTTCTTAACAATTTCCTCCAAACGACGCATCGCCTCTTCATAAGTCTTCTTCTTTGTTGCCATAGCTATTTCTTGATTTCTATTATTACACTTTTAGTTTCACCTCGTGCATAGCAAGTCGTCACGATATCCCCTTGTTTCAATTGGCTGATATCCGACACAGACTTACCATTCAACAAAGTAATACTGTATCCTCTCTTCAGCAAATGTTCGGGCGAAGCTGCTTTTACATGTTGCTGCAACAACTCTAACCGATGATTTTCTTTCATCAACTTGTTCTGCACAGCCATTCCCAAGCGTTGGTGAATCCTATCTACCCGATAATATCCTGCTTGTAAACACGTCTTTGTCCCCATCGGAATTCGTTCTGACAACCGACTGATACGTTCTTTCTCCCGATGCATCCGTAATTCCACTTTGTCCACCATACGGGCAGCATAGTCTTCAAGCTTTAACGCAATATCATACAAATGGGCAATGAGGTATTCAGCAGCAGCGGTAGGAGTCTTCACCCGAGTATGCGCTACACTGTCTATCACTGTATCATCACGTTCATGACCAATGCCCGTAATGACGGGAAGCGGGAATTGAGCACAATTGGCCGCCAATTCGTAAGAATCGAAGCCTGTAAGATCGGATGTAGCCCCACCACCACGAATAATGACCACTACATCCCAAAAGTCAATTTCTTCATAAATATTATTGAGAGCCATTATTATAGTCTCTTCCACTCGATCACCCTGCATAATAGCTGGAAAAAGTTTCGGATAAAACACCAATCCATACGGATTATTTTGTAATTGATTGCAAAAATCACCGTAACCTGCCGCCGTAGCCGACGAAATAACAGCTACACGCTGAGGATTCATTGACAGCATCAATTCCTTGTTCATATCGAGTATACCTTCTTCCTCTAACCGACGGAGGATTTCGCGACGCTTGCGTATCATATCGCCCACTGTATAAGAAGGGTCGATATCCAGTACCGTTAGTGAATAGCCGTAAAGTTCATGAAATTCGACCGACACTTTGACCAGCACTTTGATACCAGAAGTGAATGCCCGCCCCGTCTCCTGTTCGAAATAAGGCTTCAGCAATTTATATATATTACTCCATATAGTTCCTCTTGCCTTAGCGATAAGATTATTGCCCGAAACATCTTTCTGTACAAATTCCAAGTAGCAATGACCGGAGTAGTTGCTGCGTACATCACTCAATTCAGCCTGTACCCAATATGTATCGGGCAGATGATAGCGAAGGGCCTGCTTTACCAGACTGTTCAACTCGTATAACGAGATTACCTGTTTTTCCTGCATTGTTTTCAAACCGTTTACCGCTATGCGATGAAAGAGATGAGATAAATTTACTTCTTATACTTCAAATATGCTTTCCATAAATTCGGAATACCATAACCGTAAACATTGTCAGGATATTCAGCCCGGTCACCAGCTTCCTGTACCGCTTGTACTACTTCTTTGGCAGTAAGCCACGGACAAGCCTGCCAAAAACAGGCCACCACACCGCATAGAGTAGGCGAAGCAAACGAGGTACCATTGGCACGAGATATCGTTCCATCATTACCAGACACCGTCGATCGATAGCCGATTGCCATAACATCAGGTTTGATACGTCCATCGGCTGTATTGCCCACCGATGAAAATTCCGTATTAACTAATTCACGTGTTAGTGCTCCCACAGTTACCACATGCTCAGCATCAGCTGGAGGAGTAATTTTCTTCCAAGTCCCCCTACCCGAATTACCGGCACTGCATACCAACACCATTCCCTTTTCAGCTATCAATGAGGCGGTATGCGACATCAGCGAGCGATGTCCGTCAAGGTCACGATAACGATAATTAGACACTGCATCATCGAACGAATAATATCCCAAAGACGTATTGATAACATCCACTCCCACACTATCGGCAAACTCCACAGCAGCCGCCCAATAGTCTTCCTCCACCGGTTGTTCGCTATCATTGTCTTCACTGCGGAGAAGCCAGTATGATGCTTTGGGAGCCGTACCCACAAAAACGTTCGGCATGTAGGCAGCCATACACGAAAGCACCATCATGCCATGGTTGTTCTCAGCATAGATGTCGGACAAAGGATTCACAAAATCACGCGTTCCGAGCAAATCCATTTTTTTGAAAAACTTAATATAATCAACATTATAGAAACCGGCATCAATAACCGCTACGTGCATCCCTTTACCATCAAATCCGGCATGGTGCAGACTATCTCCTCCGTGAATATTTATCTGCTGATACCCCTTTCCGTAATATTCCATCTTTTTTTCCACTTGATTGGTCACTTCCTTCTTACGATCAGCGTTTCGAGGTGGAATACTATCGGGTTGCGTCCATACTTTTTTCACTCCCAAGACAAAAGGCATATCCTCTACCCGATTCATTAACAAAGTATCAGTCACCTCCACCACTGCAGTATTGTTCCACTTACTGGTAACGACAATATTCATTCCTGCCTCCTTCAATGCTTCCATGTAACTATGACTTACGGGAAGATCGGTAGAATCTACCGGCAGTTGTTGTCGTTGGCGACGTTCCAAAGCCCGCCGGGAGAGAAAATCCTGCGGACGATCGAGGAAGTATTCAGTACCTACCTTATCAGTTAGGATTACACGATACTTATAAGTTTTCTGCGCTTGCAAGGGAAATTCCATTAAAACAAGCATGAGGTATAAAAAGACTTTTTTCATTATTCATTTCTTAAAACATTTAGCACAAAGATACGTAAACTTTCCGTACCTTTGCATAAGAAATCAGATAAAAACAGATATGACGAAAAAAGGAAATGCAACCGAACTCGGGACACACCCCATTGGCAAACTGCTGATGCAATACGCCATACCAGCCATCATCGCCATGACAGCCTCTTCCCTTTATAACATGGTAGACAGCATCTTTATTGGACAAGGCGTAGGACCATTAGCCATTTCTGGACTGGCCATCACATTTCCGTTCATGAACCTTGGCGCCGCTTTTGGCGCTATGGTAGGCGTAGGAGCCTCCACCCTCATTTCCGTAAAACTAGGACAAAAGGACTATACCACCGCCCAAACAGTATTGGGCAATGTGGTGACGCTTAACGTGATTATCGGAGTGGCATTCTCTATTCTCACCTTATTGTTCCTTGACCCTATCCTATACTTTTTCGGAGCGAGCGAAGATACCATAGGCTATGCACGCGACTACATGCAAATTATCCTTGCAGGTAATATTTTCACCCACATGTATTTGGGATTGAATGCCGTGCTACGTGCTTCAGGGCATCCGCAAAAGGCCATGTATGCCACCATCAACACAGTTATCATCAATACCGTACTCGATCCCCTTTTCATCTATGGATTCGATTGGGGCATTCGTGGAGCCGCTATCGCTACTATCATCGCACAAGTCATTTCATTGGTGTGGCAATTCAAGCTATTAGCCAACAAAAATGAATTACTCCATCTGCACAAGGGGATATACCGTTTGCAAAGCAAAATTGTAAAGAACATCATTGCTATCGGTTTGTCGCCTTTCTGTATGAACGTAGCTTCGTGTTTCATTGTAATATTCATCAACAAGGGACTGAAGGAATACGACGGCGACTTGGCCATCGGAGCTTACGGCATCGTGAACCGACTGGTATTCATTTGCGTGATGATTGTAATGGGTATTACCCAAGGTATGCAGCCTATTGCAGGATACAACTACGGCGCACAGCAATTCCAGCGCGTAACCAAGGTGTTAAAGCTCTCCATTTGGGGAGCAACAGCTGTAACCACTCTTACTTTTCTGGTGGGTGAACTAATGCCCGAACTAGCCGTCTCACTTTTCACCACTGATGAAGGGCTTATCAACCGAGCTGCCACAGGCTTCCACATTGTAGTGATATTCTTCCCCATCGTAGGCTTCCAAATGGTGACATCAAATTTCTTTCAAAGCATCGGACTGGCAAGCAAAGCCATTTTCCTGTCGCTCACCCGTCAATTGCTATTTCTGTTGCCCATGCTCATCATATTGCCCCTCTTCATGGGAGCCAACGGCATTTGGTGGAGCATGCCCATCAGCGACTGTTTGGCAAGTCTTGTAGCTGCCATACTGCTATACAAACAAATGAAATCATTTAAAACAAATGTATAATATCATGAACAACCACTACGTCATTAACTTAGGCCGCCAATTAGGTAGCGGAGGTAAGGAAATAGGCGAGAAACTCGCCCGTGAACTGAACATCGCTTTCTACGACAAGGAACTGATACGCTTAGCTTCAGAAGAAAGCGGACTGTGCAAAGATTTTTTCGAAAAGGCCGACGAGCGTACGCAAAAAACCTTCATCGGAGCATTGTTCGGCAATCGCGTACCCTTTGTAGGCGACGGAGCCATCCCCTACGGCTCATGTCTGAACAATGATGCTTTGTTCAAGATTCAAAGCGACGTGATTCGTGGACTTGCCGAAAATGGCTCATGTTTATTCGTAGGACGTTGTGCCGACTACATTCTGCGCAACCACCCACGTCAAGTCAACATCTTCATATCGGCTTCGAAGGAAGCCCGTATCGAGCGCATCATGCAAAAAGAAGGTATCACTTCCGAGCAAGCTGAAGAACTGATAGTTAAGGCCGATAAGAAACGATCCGCCTATTACAACTATTACAGCTACAACACATGGGGTGCAGCCTCCACCTATCACTTGTGCATCGACTCGTCTGTATTGGGCATAGACGGTACCGTGGCTTTTATTAAAGATTTCGTAAAGAAGAAATTGGGAGTGTAGGAGGAATATTTCACCACCAGTTAATATAGACAACCATAGTACCGAAAGTTTGCCGCCCCCCAAGATAGGCCTTCGGGGGGCTTTACATTGGGATTTCCTCGTTAGAAATCATCCATTCTTTTCTTTCAGATATTCATAGAAAGCATATTGCGAGCGAACAGGCGGAGCCAACTCGTCATGCTTCATTACATTACGTAGATGTTCGTCCACCCAACCGGCTTTTTGATTGTCAGCCAATTGGATATGAAGCATATCTATCATTTCCTGCTTCAATTTAGGGTCAAGAACAGGTGTCACGGCCTCGATACGGCGATACAGATTACGACGCATCCAGTCGGGCGAACCCATATACACCAGCGGGTTTCCTCCGTTATAAAAATACCATACTCGGGCATGTTCCAAGAAACCGTCTACGATACGGGTAATACGAATATTGCGACTATATGGTTGGTTGGGAATAAGGCAACAAATACCTCGTACTATGAGATCTATTTGCACACCGACTTCGCTAGCACGATACAATTCGTCTATCATAGCAGGATCCTGCAGGGCATTCATCTTGAGGATAACGTGCGCTTTCTTTCCAGCCTGCGCCATGTTCATCTCAAAACCGAGTCGTCGTTTCAATTCGGGGAACAAATTGAAACGAGGTACCAGCAAGTGCTTGAAACGAGGTTCGGTTATTTCTTTGCTTAACAAGCGGAACAAGTTGTGAAGATCGTCCACCATCTCCTGATTGGAAGTAATCAAAGCCGAATCAGCATAAACCGTGGCTGTTTTTTCGTTGAAATTACCCGTACTGATGTAGGCAAAACTTTTCTTGGGTCGTCCGTCTTTGTGGTAACGTAGAACAAGAGCCACCTTGGCATGCACCTTCAATCCGGGGATGCTATATATAATATGTATACCGGCTTTCTGCATCAATTCGGCAGTAGCCAAATTATTTTCTTCATCAAAACGCGCCTTCAGTTCTACAAATACAGTCACTCGCTTACCGTTTTGCGCAGCAGCAATCAACGTATTGATCACTTCGGAGTGAGGAGCTACGCGATATTGAGTAATCATTATTTCTTTGACCGAAGGATCATGTACAGCTTCATACAAAAAATGAATGAAATGATCGAACGAATGGTAAGGATAATGCAACAACAAATCGCGTTTGCTTACATAACGGAACACAGATAGTTTCTTGTCCAAACAATTCAGCTGCATGGGTTGAGGTTTCATTACCGGTAACAAATTCTTGTTAGGATTAGGCAAATGAGCCAAATCCTCCAAGTTCAAATGTTTGTCACCCGGTACTAATTCCTCCCGATCTATATCAAATGCATCCGCCAAATATTCCAAATAATCTTGTGGCATATGCCGGTCGTATACAAAACGACACACCGCTCCTATCTTGCGTTTCTTTACCTTCTTTTTCAGTTGCTCCACAATTTTCTCGGTGGTAGGAGCATCATCTACAAAAATATCGGCATCGCGAGAAATCTTACAACAATAGCTGCTCTCCACTTCATAACCAGGAAACATCTGTCCGATATTCGCCTTGATAATGTCTTCCATGAACATCAGATAATAGTTGTCTTCCACCTTGGGAAGTTCAATAAAACGGGGTACTTTACTATATGGTAGTTTCATAATAAAGTACTCTCTTTCGCCTGTATCCTTACGAACAACCCGTGTAGAGAGATACAAACGATTATCGCGAATAAACGTTCGGATACGCTCTTTACATACCGGTACTGGCAACAAGTAAGGGAATATTTCCTCTTGAAAGAAATTAGCCATAAAATCACGATGAAACGGTTCCACTTCCTCGGGACTTTGGTAAAACACAATATGATTTTCTTTCAACGCCGGTATAATCTTTCGTTCGTAGATACGAATACGGTCTTCGAGTTGAGAATTCACCTCATCGGCTATTTGCCGTATCAATTCGCGAGCCTCATCCTGAGTCATATCTTCACTATACCCACCATTTGCCACCGCCTTATGCTCTGCAATACGTATCTTGTAAAATTCCTCCAAATTAGATGAATAGATGGATATAAAGTTGATACGTTCATATAAAGGAATCGAATCATCATCGGCTTCCAATAACACCCTGTGATTGAACGACAACCAACTGACATCGCGCTTGAAATATTGATATTTGCCTTCCATAATCAAATAACGTTTCGCCAAATATAATTATCTTTGTGCGAATAAACAAAGAATTATGACGAGAATTGGACTTTTATCGGATACACACGGATATTGGGACGACCGATATCTGAAACATTTTGAGATGTGTGATGAAATATGGCACGCTGGCGATATCGGCTCATTGGAAGTAATCCAAAAGTTGAAAAACTTCCGTCCAACACATGCTGTATACGGCAATATAGACGGGAGTGAAATCCGACACATCTATCCTGAAATAGACCGTTTTACCGTAGATGGTGCCGATGTTCTCATCAAACACATTGGAGGTTATCCGGGGAATTATGATCCTTCCATCCGAGCCAAACTGTTCGTTCGCCCGCCACAGCTTTTCATCAGTGGACATTCGCATATTCTGAAGGTTCAGTTTGACAAAACACTGAATTTACTTCATATCAATCCGGGAGCTGCAGGAAAACACGGATGGCATAAGACACGCACCTTGGTACGCTTTACCATAGACAGCAGAGAGTTCAAGGATCTGGAAGTGATAGAATTGGCTGAATAATTGCGCTAATTCAAAAAACTTTCCGTACCTTTGCAATGACTAATATGTAAACGAACAATTAATGAAGACTTATCTTGTAACAGGAGCTGCCGGATTCATCGGCGCCAACTACATCAAGTACATTTTGGCCAAGCATGATGATATCAAAGTCGTGATATTGGATGCATTAACCTATGCAGGTAATTTAGGAACCATTGTTAATGACATAGACAATGAGCGTTGTTTTTTTGTAAAAGGTGACATCTGCGATCAGGCCCTAGCCGACCGACTCTTTGCTGAATACAAATTCGACTATGTAGTGAACTTTGCCGCCGAAAGTCATGTGGATCGAAGCATCGAAAACCCTCAACTGTTCCTCCAAACTAACATATTGGGTACACAGAACCTACTGGATGCCGCACGACGTGCATGGGTAACCGGTAAAGACGAAAACGGATATCCCACTTGGCGCAAAGGAGTGCGCTATCATCAGGTATCAACCGACGAAGTATATGGTAGTTTGGGAGCCGATGGTTTCTTTACTGAAACT
The DNA here is from genome assembly GCA_015060765.1 of Bacteroides sp. Lineage (GTDB taxonomy): Bacteria > Bacteroidota > Bacteroidia > Bacteroidales > Bacteroidaceae > Phocaeicola. The sequence continues at coordinate 7,183 of SUXW01000003.1, read as the reverse complement.
ACTCCACTCTGCCCACATAGTCCATACAGTGCATCGAAAACCAGTGCCGATATGATTGTAATGGCTTACCATGACACCTACAAAATGCCGGTTACCATTACCCGTTGCTCAAACAACTACGGACCTTACCACTTCCCCGAAAAATTGATTCCACTAATCATCAAAAATATTCTGGAAGGCAAGAAACTGCCCGTATATGGCGACGGAAAGAATGTCCGCGATTGGTTGTATGTAGAAGACCATTGCAAAGCTATCGACTTAGTAGTACGTGAAGGACGCGAAGGCGAAGTGTACAACGTGGGTGGACATAACGAAAAGCAGAACATCGAAATCGTGAAGCTTACTATCGCCACCATCCATCAGATGATGACCGAACATCCTGAATATCGTCAGATTCTAAAAAAGAAGGAATTGAATGAAAAGGATGAAATCAGCATCGATTGGATGAACGAATCGCTCATCACCTTCGTAAAGGACCGTCTGGGACATGACCAACGCTATGCCATCGACCCTACAAAGATTACTAACGAATTGGGATGGTACCCTGAAACAAAATTCGAAGTAGGTATCGTAAAGACCATTCAGTGGTATCTGGAAAATCAAGCATGGGTGGAAGAAGTGACTAGCGGAGACTACCAGCACTACTACGACAGGATGTACAAGGGTAGATAAAACAAAAAGTGGGTGCACACCCACTTTTTTTGTTTTCAACGTTATTTAACCGTAAATACAAAATCGTGTAACTCACACACCGATTTTCCTTTCTTGACCGACTTCACAACAAAGAACAAAGCATGCTTGCCCTGAAACTGTGAAAGGGTGGATACATCGGCTTTCAGTTCGGTTTTCTTCTTCGCTTGAGATGAAGACAATTTGAATTCACCCACCTGTTTGCCTCCACGGCTAGGATACGGACTATCTACATATACTTCGATAATAGCATCAACACCCAACGGAAGCACATTCATTTTCAGTTGCAAATGAGGAACCCCATAAGTACAGTCGAAATTAAAGTATTTATAACCTACGATTGAGCCATCGGTATTATTGATAACAGGATTGTGATTCACGCTCAAATCGTATGGATCACCTTGCGGTACTCCCTCCAATCGTAAAGGTTTTACATAAGAACCGAAGAAGGTCTTGTTGGGCCAATTATGAATAGCTGGTTTGGGTCCAGTATAATAACAAGCGATACCTGCCGAATGACGTTTAAAAGGATTCAGTCCTTGAGTAGCGAAACCTTCGGATGTATATTCGCCTTCGGAAATGTACACCTTGCCATGAGGGCCTTCCGTTACTTGCACGTCGATGGGAGCTACCATGGCCTGACGAGAGAATTCGTCAAGTCCTGTCTGACGATGATAGAATACCCACCACTGACCATTGATTTCACAAATGCTACCATGAGTGTTTCCATTAATGGTAGCCGTAGCAATGGGACGGGAAAAATTGTCTACATCCCGACCACGGCCATCGATAATAGTACCTCCATATACAAATGGGCCCAATGGAGAATTAGAGTAAGCATAAGCCAAAGTGTAGTTGGAAGTAGGCAGACCAAATTCACCATTACCCGTATAACGACTGTATATCAGTACATATTTATCCTTGATCTTGCGCATGGATGAGGCTTCGAAAAAACGGAAGATACCGGGGTCCTTATGCTGGTTAATATAATGCCTCAACACTTGAGTACCAGGCTTCACTGTAGCCATTGTGGTAGGATCAAGCTCGGCCGCACAAGCCTCCTCGAATCCCCAATAGCCATATACACGTCCATCGTCATCGATAAACACAGCAGGATCGAAACGTAAATCACCAATGGTTTCGTTGGGGTTTTCAGGATTCCAGTTAATGACTTCAAAAGGACCGTCAGGGCGCTTGCTTTTGGCTACCATTCCATTACGTCCCCCGCACTGGTTGTTGGGATAGAGATAATAAGTCTTGCTTCCATCAGCTTCCACCTTTTCGGCCACATCGGGAGCATAGAATACATCACTCCATTTTTCTTGATGCAGGTACTCACCATTGGAATTCTTCTTCACTTCAAGAATAATACCATCGTAACGCCAACGGTCGAGACTATCAACCGATGCCGACCATGTAACCAACTCACGGCCGCAATATCCGGTTATCATGGAATCATGCGAACCATAGATGTACACGCGTTTCTTGCCGGGACAATCGGGGTCATCGAACACATAAGGTTCACCATCGGGAATGTATTCCCACATAGGCAAATAGGGATTTTGCGACCAACTTTGTAAAAGAACAAAGCTGAACAGTGTTACGAAAACCATTCGCAACAGACTAATTGTTGATTGTGTCTTCATCATCATGGTATTTAGTATAAAAATCAGTTCTTACGTTCCAATTCCTGCAAACTTTCCATTTTTTTGGTTTCAAGGAACTCGTAAATGCCACAAAGATGTTCCTTTACTTTCTTATTACCGAATTCATAGACTTTAGTAACCAGACCATCAAGGAAATCTCGGTCGTGGCTCACCACTATTAAGGTACCGTCGAAATCCACCAACGCTTGTTTCAGAATATCCTTGGTCTTCATGTCGAGGTGGTTGGTAGGTTCGTCAAGTATCAAGAGATTAACCGGTTCAAGGAGTAATTTAATCATAGCCAAACGAGTACGTTCACCCCCACTCAACACCTTTACCTTCTTCATGGATGCTTCGGGGCTACCGAACATAAACGCGCCCAGCAAATCACGTATTTTGTTGCGAATATCCCCCTTGGCCACATCATCGATGGTTTGAAAAACGGTAAGGTTTTCGTCCAATAACGATGCTTGATTTTGGGCAAAATAACCAATCTGTACATTGTGTCCCAAAGTGAGTGTACCCTCGTGTGCTATTTCATTCATGATACATTTCACCAACGTAGACTTACCTTCACCGTTCTTTCCCACAAAAGCAACTTTGTCACCCCGTTCAATAGTAAGCGATGCATTCTTAAAGACTACATGATTGCCATAAGTCTTTCCCACTCCATCCATAATAACGGGATAGTTACCGCTTCGGGGGGAAGGTGGGAACTTCAATCGAAGCGCCGAAGTATCTTCTTCGTCTACTTCGATGATTTGCAATTTTTCGAGCATTTTCACACGGCTTTGCACCTGCAGTGTCTTGCTATAGGTACCCTTAAAGCGTTCGATGAAGTCCTTGGTTTCCTGAATCATTTTCTGTTGTTCTTCGTATTGCTTCATCTGCTGCTCGCGGCGCTCCTTGCGTAGTACAAGATATTGCGAGTAGTTCACCTTATAATCGTATATGCGACCCATCGTCACTTCAATGGTGCGGGTAGTGATACTGTCCACAAACTTACGGTCGTGGCTGATGACAATTACTGCCTTGGCGCTATTGATAAGGAAGTCTTCCAACCATTGAATGGATTCAATATCGAGGTGATTGGTCGGTTCGTCGAGCAACAAGACATCTGGATTCTGAAGCAGCAATTTGGCAAGTTCAATACGCATGCGCCAACCACCACTGAATTCACTGGTGGGCTTACTGAAATCTTCACGCAAGAAACCAAGACCAAGCAGTGCCTTTTCTACGTCCTCCTCAAAGTGAGTAAGGTCGATGGCATAAAACTTCTCGCTCATGGTAGCCACCTTTTCTATCAGCGCCATGTACTCATCGCTTTCATAATCGGTCCGCTCGGCCAATTCCTTGTTGATTGCTTCGATTTCCGCTTCTATCCGATGCAAATGAGCAAAAGCTTGTGAAGCTTCCTCGAACACCGTACGGCCATCTTCGGTCATCAGGTGCTGGGGCAAATAAGCCACGACACAATCCTTAGGAGCAGTCACCTTGCCACGGGTAGGTTGGCGCACTCCAGCCAATATCTTCAACAAGGTTGATTTACCTGCACCGTTCTTTCCCATCAAGGCGATGCGATCCTTTTCGTTAATCTGAAAGGATATATCACTGAACAAGGTGGTACCGCCAAATTCGACAGTCAATCCATCTACTGAAATCATTTTATTCTATTTTATATCAGAAACCATCATCCTGGGCAATGCACAGAATAATACAATAATATTATCAAGAAGCCAATATCAATATCAGCAACTGAGCCGTCAGAATACGGAGGAACATAGTTACCGGATAAACGGTAGAATATCCAACCGCCGGTGCATTGTTATTAGCGGTCTGATTAGCATAGGCCAAAGCAGGCGGATCAGTCGTAGCACCTGCCATCAACCCCATCAGTTTGAAGTAATTCATCTTATAATATCTACGGGCAAATACTCCCATAATTATCAAAGGAATGATGGTTATGAGGAATCCACAACCCACATAAAGCAAGCCATCGCCTTCCACTACCGTCTGCACAAAATTGGCACCAGCTTTAATACCTACACTGGCCAAGAAGAGAGCGATACCTATTTCACGAAGCATTAAATTGGCACTCATGGTGGTATAAGTCACCAGCTTCAGTTTATAGCCAAAACGTCCCATCAAAATAGCAACGATCAATGGGCCACCTGCCAAGCCCAACTTCACAGGAGTGGGGATACCCGGGAAAGCAATAGGCAAACTACCAAACAATATACCGAGGAAGATACCCACAAAAATCGTTACGATATTAGGATGATCGAGGCGTTTCAACGAATTACCCAATACATTGGCTACACGCTCCACTGCATCTTGTGGACCTACCACCATCACACGGTCACCTACTTGAAGAGTCAAATCGCGCGATGCAAAAATATCCATACCCGAACGGTTTACACGAGTAACATTCACTCCATAAATACTACTGAAATGTAGTTGGCCAAGTTGTTTGCCATTCACACTATCTTTAGTCACCAGAATACGACGTGACACCATCGGCACATCCTGTTTTTCCCAATCCACTTTAATGATTGGCCCAATAAAAGCAATAATAGCCTCTGCATCCTCTTCTGCACAAACCACAAACATTTGGTCGCCTACATGGAAAACGGTATCACGAGTAGGAATACTTACATGTCCATCTTGCAGAATGCGGGAAATGACAAAATCACGTCCAAGGAAGCTCTTTACCTGAAACAAAGTCTTTCCGTTCAATGCTTCATTACGCACTTCCAAATGCATCATTTTAGGAGTAAGATGCGGATTGGCCGCTTCCTGACGGGCAATATCCTCTTCTTCTTGTTTTAAATTGATGCGACACAACAAGCGCACCAATATAATGGAACCAATGATACCCAACACACCGAGTGGATAAGCACATGCATATCCCATAGCGATTTGCGGACCATCATATCCCAATTGATTTAAAGCTTCATTGGCAGCCCCCAATCCCGGTGTATTTGTAACCGCCCCACAAAGGATACCTACCATCATGGGCAACTCTATGCGTCCACTCATTCCATAATACAAGCCAAGGGCCACTGCAATATTCAGCATAACAATACCCACAGCAACTAAATTCATGGTAACACCCCCTTGCTTGAACGAAGTAAAGAAAGAAGGTCCCACCTGCAAACCAATGCAGAAGACAAAAAGAATCAAGCCGAAATCTTGAATAAAATTAAGAATTTGTGTATTCCCGGTAAATCCGAAATGCCCGCAGACAATACCGGCAAACAGAACAAACGTCACTCCCAATGAAACGCCAAAGAATTTAATCTTACCTAACAGCACACCAATCGCTATGACAAAGGAGTATAACAATACAATGTGCGCAATGGAATTTACGTCTGTAAACAGACTTTGTAACCAATCCATAACTTAATGAAAACCTAAATATTTAACCTTTTACCTAAAAACGATGCAAAATTAGTCATTTCCCTTCAGCCTGCACAACAAATTGCTCATAAAAATAATTTGCGAAGCAAAATAAGACCGAGAAAAGACATTCTATTAAAAAGGATTCATTATATTTGCCAGATACTTTGAAAAGTTAAACAATATCTAATTAATATCTAAAACTATGGCAGATAGTAAAGAAAAACTCTTTTCAGATTTTCCTGGCGTTTCGACCGAAGCGTGGATGGAAAAGATTACAGCCGACCTCAAAGGCGCTGACTTTGAAAAGAAATTGGTTTGGAAGACCAATGAAGGATTTAAAGTGAAACCTTTCTACCGTCAGGAAGACTTGGAAGGCTTGAAGACAACCGAAGGACTTCCGGGACAATTCCCTTACGTGAGAGGTACCAAGAAAGACGACAACACTTGGTATGTTCGTCAGGACATCAAGGTGGAATGTGCCAAGGAAGCCAATGCCAAGGCACTCGATTTGTTGAACAAGGGTGTGGATTCGCTCGGTTTCAACATCAACAAGAAGGACCTTTGTCCGGAATATATCGAAACATTGCTCGAAGGCATTTGTGCCGAATGTGTGGAATTGAACTTCTCTACTTGTCAGGGTGCTACCGTTACATTGGCTAACCTGCTCGTGGAATACTTCACCAAGAAGGGTTACGACTTGGCTGCTTTGAAGGGTTCTATCAACTACGACCCGATGGGCAAGATGCTCGCCAAGGGTAAGGACGTGAGCAACTACATCGCTACCGCCAAGGCTTTGGTAGAGATTATGGCTGCCCTCCCGAAATATCGTTGCATCACCGTCAACGCTCTCGAACTGAACAATGCCGGTTCTTACATCGCTCAGGAATTGGGTTATGCCCTCGCTTGGGGTAACGAATACCTGAATGCCTTGATTGAAGCTGGCGTATCGGCTGACGATGCTGCCAAGAAGATCAAGTTCAACTTCGGTATCAGCTCGAACTATTTCTTGGAAATCGCCAAGTTCCGTGCTGCCCGTATGTTGTGGGCAAACATCGTGAAGGAATACAATCCGGCTTGCGACTGCTCTTGCAAGATGTTGGCTCACGCCGAAACATCTACTTTCAACTTGACTTTGTTCGATGCTCACGTGAATATGCTCCGTACGCAGACAGAAGCGATGAGTGCTGCCCTTGCCGGTGTGAACTCTATCACCGTTTCTCCGTTCGACAAGGCTTATCAGACTCCGGACGACTTCTCTGAACGTATCGCCCGCAACCAACAGTTGTTGTTGAAGGAAGAATGTCACTTCGACAAGGTGGTTGACCCGGCTGCCGGTTCTTACTTCATCGAAAACTTGACCGTATCTATCGCTCAACAAGCTTGGAACCTCTTCCTCCAAGTAGAAGAAGAAGGCGGTATGATGGAAGCTGTAAAGGCAGGCAAGG